>CACYQN010000031.1 GCA_902776565.1 uncultured Bacteroidia bacterium | reverse complement strand
CGACTTGGCGTTGCTTAAGATAGATGCATCTGACCTTCCATATCTCACTTACGGCAACAGCGATGACTTGCGGATAGGAGAGTGGGTGCTGGCAATCGGCAATCCGTTCAACCTGACATCGACTGTGACTGCTGGAATTGTAAGTGCAAAGGCACGCAATATTGATGCTAATTCGGGAAATCAGGTCATTGAGTCGTATATTCAGACCGATGCGGCAGTAAATCCGGGAAGCAGTGGTGGTGCTTTGGTAAATGCAAAAGGTGAGTTGGTTGGTATAAATTCGGCAATTGCCTCGCAGACAGGTTCGTATGTCGGTTATTCATTTGCAATTCCTGTGAATATGGTTCGCAAGATTGTTGCCGACTTGGTTGAGTTTGGCAGTGTACAGCGCGCCTACATGAGCATTGAGATGATTGACCTTGATGCACAGACCGCCAAGAAATTGAATGTTGATGAGGTTTCGGGCGTGTATGTGTCGAAACTTGTGAGCGGTGGTGCTGCCGAAAAGGCTGGCATTAGGTCGGGTGACATAATTCTTGGCATAAACGACACCAAGATAAATTCGGCAACCGAATTGCTTGAGGCTGTAAGTTTGTATCGTCCTGGTGCAAATGTGACGCTCGATGTGAAGTCGGGCAGTTCTACCCGCAAGGTTGACCTGACGTTGCAGAATCGTTATGGCAGTGTGGAACTATTGAAGTCATCGGAGAGGATGGAGGCGCTTGGTGCTCGGCTCGAACCGATTAATGACCAGATGAAATCGCGCTTGCGCATAAGGAACGGATTGCAGGTTACTGATTTGTCTGCAGGAAAACTTGCTGCCAGTGGCATACAGAACGGCTTTATAATTGTACGTGCCAACAACAAGAATATAAATTCGGTACAGGATCTTGAAAATGCCATCAAGTCATCTGGCAACGCGATTTTCCTTGAAGGCATTTATCCCAATGGTATGACTGGTTATTATGCGTTGAAATTGGATTAGGAAAACAATACCAACAAAAAAGGCTGGAAATTCCAGCCTTTTTGGCTTAAGTCGCAAAAAGAGACCTGGAATCCTTGTAAGTTGTTGATTTTTATTTGTATTATAGCAGTCAAAACATTTATGACAAAAAAAATGCTTTCATTGTGGGTCGAACAACACGATAAAAAAGGGTCGCGAGAATGGCCATCAAAGATGGTATTGCAAGGATTGCAAACGATATTTCGTCGGGCATCATAGGCTGACAGACTACGAGGTTAACTCCGCTTTTGCGCAAGGAAACCTTACCGCAAAAGATCTTGCTTCAAAATTTGATGTTTCAAGAAGCACAATTCATCGCCATCTTGCCAGCAAGTATTGTTATGCTTTGCCAAATAAAGCAGGACGATATGTCATTGTTATGATGGATGCGACATACTGGGGCCGTCGTTTTGGCGTAGTCATATTCAAGGATGCCATAGAAGGTGATGTCCTCTGGTACAAGTTCATTTATAAGCGAGAGACTGTAGCCGACTACAAAGAGGGGGTAGACTATCTGGCATTGCATGGCTTTACCATTCTGGCAGTTGTCTGTGATGGTCTCAAGGGGCTGAGGAATATTTTCCCTGAATGCAAGTTTCAGTTGTGCCAGTTCCATCAGGTAATGGCGGTAAAGACAAAACTTACGCTACATCCGAAACTGGAAGCTTCCATAGAGTTGCTGGAACTTTCGCGGTTGCTTTGCCATACGGACAAGGAATCGTTTGTCGGTGCATTTGGAGAATGGGAAGAGAAATGGCATGATTTCCTTCTTGAGAGAAGCGCTGATGCCAATGGGAAAACCCACTATGTACACAAAAACTTGCGTAGTGCGTATTTAAGCCTGAAGAGAAATATGCCGTGGCTGTGGACATGGTACGACTTCCCTGAACTAAATATCCCAAACACAAACAATGCTTTGGAATCGCTAAACTCGGATTTGAAAGCAAAACTTAATCTGCACAAGGGCATCAGCCTGGAACGTAGAAAAGTGTTTATCCAAGATTTTTTAAAAGCACATAAGCCTTTGAAAAAGAAATAGTTCAAGCTTGTTCTAGGTCTCTTTTTGACACATATAACATTTTCAAAGCAATTTCAGGTCTCTTTTTGACACATACGCCAAAAATTGAGATATAAAACATAAACATTATTCAACCGTCACAAAAAAAGAAACGACCGTTAACACCTAACAGCCGTTTCTACCAATCTTCTTTCATAATCTTAATCTACTTTATAAAAATTCCCTTACCTTTTCGCCCTTTGTCTGAATATATATGTACTGCTGACTACACCCATTTACATTTCTAATGATTCGGTCTGGGTTTGACGGTGAGCAAAGTTCTTTGGGATTAAAACATACGATGTAGTCACTGTTGTTCTTGCAGTACGATTTTACCGCCTTTGTAAATTTTGCCGATGACCAGCCTCTAATATTGGTGGCGTTCTCGAAGTCTCGCATCGCAACTTCCTTTAGCACGCCATTGTTTACATTGCTACTGTCTGGAGCAAAATATGCAGAAGCCCATTC
>CACYQN010000030.1 GCA_902776565.1 uncultured Bacteroidia bacterium | reverse complement strand
TTGCAGGCAGCAACTACCGACTTGTGGTGGTTGTAGCGTTCGTCGATGTTGGTGTCGATGCGCAGACCGTACTCGTTTGCAGCCGACTTCATGAACTGCCAGAAGCCAGTTGCACCGGCAGGACTAACCACATTGCTAAGTCCGCTTTCGGCAACGCAGAGGTATTTTAGGTCGTCGGGAATGTTATTTTCCTTCAGCACCTTTTCTATTTCAGGGAAATATCTCTTGGCTTTCTTAAGATAGGTTATCGTTGCCGAGTGACGGTACATATTCACAACAAGCTCATAGTCAAGTGCTTCGTAAACATCAAAGTTCTCAAGTGGAACTCGTTCTTCGCAGAAGATTATCTCGTCGGGAATAAACGGTTGCGAAGATGTCGGGGCTGTCGGAAACTCTTTTGCTTCATTGCTCTGCTTGGTTGAATCATCAGCAGTAAGCGACATCAATCCCAGAGTGCAGAGTATTCCTATGGCAATTCCGCCAACGATTAAAGCTGGTATCTTAACGTATTCTTTCATTTTTTATCATTTTTGTTTTGTGACTTTTGTGTTTATGTATAGCAGAGCAAATATAGCTACTGGATATATTGCAAATGCGTAAACTATATTGTAGTTTAAATATGGGCAGTACATAATTACTTGTGCGAGGCAAACTCCGATAAGATTCAGCGAAAGCAGAACCGCACCGACTTTACGCACTGTCAGTCCCCTATAGTATAGGTAGTGGGTTGTATGGTCGCGTCCACCGACAAATGGCGACTTGCCTTTGAGCAGCCGGTTGATAGTGACGGTTGTCGTGTCGGACAGCGGTACAATAAATGCCAATGCTACCATTATGAACTGCTTGGCGTTGTAAGCGTAGTTTATATCATCGGTAATCTGTATTCCGTTCCAGAAGTATTTTATTCCAATGTAGGCAAGCAGAATGCCGAGGAACTGGCTGCCATTATCGCCCATATACATTTTTGCTGGTGCCCAGTTGTAGAAAAGAAATCCCAGCAGTGCTCCGCTAACGGTTACCATCACCATGGTATCAATGTTTATGTCGCCACTAATAATCTGCATCATTACACAAGGAACTATAATTGTAAGGCTTATCGAACTGGTTATGGCATCCATGTTGTCGAGCATATTGATGGAGTTCATTATGCCAACTACCCACAATACGGTGATAATGTTGTTCACCCAAGGCATTGGCGATATGGTGATGACTATGCCAGTCTTAATAAGGACAAATGCGCAAACAAACTGTACTATGAACTTGAACAGCGGAGGTGTATTGAGAAGGTCGTCGGCCAATCCCATGAAGAACGAAATGCCAACTGTTATCATCAATGCAATGAACATATTGGATTCTTCCGGAGTATAAAGCGGTGAAAAATAGTATATAAGCACAGAAATAAGGAATACCGAATAGAACAAGATTCCGCCATATATAGGCTTGCTTTGCGAACTGAAGCGTTCCGCATTACCATTCGACTTCTTGGTAAGGAAACTAAAAGTTCCCTTGATGAAGAACGACCCTAGCAGAGCCGAAAATCCGACTGCCACTATTACACTTGCCAACAAAATCCATTCCATTTCCACTTAATTTTTCTTTCCGAACAATCTACTAAAAAAGTTTCCCTTCCCCGTATTATCATCGTCTTCATCTTCGGTGTAGCCATATTTCCCATAATTAGAATAACCATAGGAAGAATGCTTGCTTACTGGAAGTCCATTAAGTATCATCGATACATTCTTTAATCCGTGTTCCTCCACAATTCCGTTTATATATTCAATGTAACCTTTTACACTTATGCCAGAACGCATTACATAGAAGAAATTGTCGGCATACTTCGACAATGTTATAGCATCGTGGATAATGCCAAGAGGCGGAGTATCAAGAATTACAATGTCGTATTCGTTACGTACTTCGCTTATGAAAGCATCGATATTTTTACCAATGAGCAACTCGGCGGCAATAGGCGTTAACGGACCGCTTGTAATGACATCCATATTTTCAACGACATCCTTGTGCAGACATTCCTGCCAAGTCTTGCGATTTGTAAGTATAGTCGACAAGCCAAATTCGTTGTCAAGGTCAAGGCATTTTTCGAGACGCGGCTTGCGAAGGTCGAAATCGACCAGCAAGACCTTTTTGCCAGACATTGCATAAATATCGGCGGTGTTGATTGCAATGAAAGACTTTCCTTCTCCAGGAACTGTCGAAGTTGTTATTATCACCCTGCATTTCGATTCGAGCGGATAATAGTCAAGGTTTGTTCGTATCTTGCGGAAATTTTCGGTTACATGCGAACGTGCGTTCTTATGGACAACCGCACGAGAAAACTCCGACTTCCGCCTGCTTGTGACCACTTCCCCTATTACAGGAATATCGGTATATTTGCCGATGTCGCTGCTTGTAAGAATCTTATTATAGAACAAATACCTAGCAAGCAGGAACAATACAGACAACACAAGTGCCAACAATACAGCCATCGTCATTGTCTTCGACAATATCGGTGATATTGCTCCGCCCGGTACGCTTGCCTTTTCCAGAACAAGGTTTGTACTTACATAACCCGACTGCGATATGAGTATTTCAATCTTTCTGTCCAGAAGCTTTGAATAATGAGCCTCGTTTGCCGAATATATCCTCTGAAGCTTGGAATATTCAAGTTCGTCGTAACTTACCTTCTTTAGGATTCCATTTCGAATGTCATTCTCCTTATTTTCGCAACCTGCCTTTTGCTTTTCAAGTCGTGTAATCGTGCTCCCAATGAAATCAATTATTGTTTCCTTCTTCGACTCTATCTGCTTGTCTATTACGACAATCTTATGGTTGCTTTCGGTAACTTCAAACAGCATCGACTCACGTTTTGCAATCAGGTCCTGCAATGACTTCAACATCGACGACAGGAAAGCGTTTGACGACTGCCCCGACATGAGAGCCATCATCTCGTACATGTTTATGTCGGGATTGCTGTTAATCTGCTCCTTTACTTCCTTCAGGGTTTCTATTTCATAGTCTATCTCGGCAATACGCTGTTCAAGGTTTGTTATTCTTGTTTCGGCAAGGTTATTATTGCGAGCCTTTACATCGTCGTTGGTTATGCCGTTTGCGATACGGAACTGCTGGAGCTGGTTCTCAATGGTGGAAAGTTCATCAACCATATCGGCCATCTTCTCGTCGATATAGGCGATTGTCGCCATAGAACTCTCACGACTTTTCATAACATCGAATTCGATAAACTGCTCGGCAATGGCATTGGCTATGTCTGCCGACTTCTTTGCATTCTCGCAATCGTAGGTGATTCTTATTGTACCTGCACTGTTGTTAAGAGCCTCAATAACAAGTCCTTTGGATATGTCACGCAATATCTGTTTTTCGCTGTTGATAACAAAGTAATACTTATCCTTAATGCTGCTTCTTTCTGCGTACGACTCACTGTTGGGTGCCGACATTGTTATGGTCAAGCCCTCGGGAAGTACAGTCGGCGTGGAAAAAGGAACATTGTGAACCGCACCCTTCTCTCCAATATTAATGTCGTATGATTTGCCATCCTTGTTCTGCTCATAATAGATGGCATTGTCGTATATCTTGGGATTTGTAATTTCATATTCAACCCTGAACGGCATCGAACCATAACTTTCCGACTTAAGAAAAGCACCTTCGGTGAAAAAACTTATTCCCAATGGCAGGTTCTTGACAACTGTCTTTAGAAATTCCTCGGAACGCATTATCTCTATGGTCGGATTCATATTCACATCCGAACTTATTCCTAGAATCTCGTTTGTCCTGTTCTCCTTCTTTATCTGTATAATCGAAGACGAACTGAATATTGGTTGTGTGTAACGGAAATACAAGTAGCCGCCACAAATTGCCAAAGCAAAAAATATTATGACAAATATAACGTTTTTCTTAAGGACGGTCAGGAAGGTCTCGAGTTCAAAATCCTGATTCAGAGTCGGTATCTTATTTTCTTTTTTCTTCATCGTTTATTCTTTAGCAAAATAGCCTTTGACTGTAATAATAACACCATATACAGACATCAACGTGGTTACTAGCGTAAGGTATGGGGAAATCTCACGAAGCACTCTCGTCACATATTGCGGACGGCTTTCTACATATATTATGTCGTTGGCTTCTAACAGGATATTTGTCCCGTCAAGCGTTTCAAGCGACGACACATTCCAGTAGTAAATTTTGGGCTTGTCGGTTAGATTTCCTCGTATAAGTTTAATTCGGTAGGCACGACTGATTTCGGTAAGTCCTCCGCAGGCAGCAATAGCATCAATCAGCGTAAACTGGTCGTTGCTCATCCCAACAGTCTGCACCCTTGAACCGCCATTCATAAATACAGTCACCTTGCGGTTGTTTACATTTACAAGCACAAACGGGTCGGGAAAATATTCCGAATAGAGCATTTCAAGAGTATCTTCTGCCTGACGGATTGTCTTTCCGCTTATGTCAATTCTACCAAGAATAGGCAACTTCACCTTGCCGTCGTATTCTACGGGAAAACCACCACCATTCTGACTGGAATTAGTATTGAAATTGCTTCCACCTCCTGTCGTTCCTCCACCAAAACCAAAATAAGCCTGACCATTGTTATTCAACACCCTTATATTCAGCTTGTCGTTAGGCTGAATCCGATATTCTATTTCAGAAGTTTCCTGCTCAGACACTTCGTAATCCTTGCTGTTTCGCAACATTTCGTATGGTCGTAGCGAACGGCACGAACACATAGATACCATTATCGCTATGATTATCAATATTATATATTTTCTTCTCATCTATGATGCCAGATTAAGACCGCAAAGATACAAAATATATAATAAATAGAGGTAGGCTTTCAAAAAATGAAAAATTATTTTTGAATTTCAACCCTTCAACCTTTAGCCAGCGTAGCCATATTTCCAACCATATCAAACCACAAAAAACAACCATAAACAACATCAAACAATTTCAAACAACCTTTAGCTCACGCCAGCAATTTCAAACATCATCAGACGTTGCACGCAACGTCTCTACAGATTTTAAAATAAAATCCAATACAAACCATCGAATTTTCCAATCCTCAACCTTTAGCTCAGCGTTAGCTAAATCTTCAAATCAATTAAATCGTAAATCGTACTTCGTCAATCGTAAATATTATATTATCTTTGCAACCCTAAATAAAGAAATACAAAAATGTCTGAAAACACACAGGACAAGGAACTTATAAAGGAAGTCACCCAATCGGAATACAAATACGGGTTCGTTTCCGACATCGAAGCCGATGAAATTCCCGTTGGTCTTACCGAAGAAACCGTACGCTTGATTTCCAAGAAGAAGGGCGAACCCGAATGGCTGCTCGAATTCCGTCTCAACGCTTTTGAGAAGTGGAAAAACATGGAACAGCCAAACTGGGGACACCTCGACATTCCACCAATCGACTACCAGAGCATAATATACTACTCGGCACCGAAGCCGCAGAAAAAACTCAACTCGCTCGACGATATCGACCCCGAAATAAAGAGCACCTTCGACAAGCTCGGCATTCCGCTCGATGAACAGAAACGCCTTTCGGGCGTGGCCGTCGATGCCGTAATGGACAGCGTTTCGGTGAAGACAACTTTCCAGGAACGACTTGCCGAAGACGGAATTATATTCTGCTCGTTCAGCGAAGCAGTGAAAAACCATCCCGACCTCGTGCGCAAGTACATGGGCAAGGTGGTGCCATCGGGCGACAACTATTTTGCAGCGCTCAACTCGGCTGTATTCAGCGACGGGTCGTTCTGCTACATCCCAAAGGGTGTGCGCTGCCCGATTGAACTTTCGACCTACTTCCGCATAAACGCAAGCAACACAGGTCAGTTCGAGCGCACATTGATAGTCGCCGACGAAGGCGCGTATGTAAGCTATATGGAAGGCTGCACCGCACCACAGCGCGACGAAAACCAGTTGCACGCCGCCATAGTGGAAATCATTGCCGAAAACGATGCCGAAGTAAAGTACTCAACCGTACAAAACTGGTACCCAGGCAACAAGGAAGGCAAAGGCGGAATCTACAACTTCGTCACCAAGCGCGGACTTTGCAACGGTAAGAACTCGAAAATAAGCTGGGCACAGGTGGAAACTGGTTCGGCAATCACATGGAAATACCCAAGCACAGTGCTCAAGGGCGACAATTCGGTATCGGAATTCTACTCGGTTGCTGTGACCAACAATTTCCAGCAGGCCGACACCGGCTCGAAGATGATTCACATCGGCAAGAATACCAGCAGTACAATAGTATCCAAAGGTATTTCGGCAGGACGAAGCCAAAACTCGTACCGCGGAATGGTGAAAATCGGCAAGAACGCCGACAACGCCCGCAACTTCTCGCAGTGCGACTCGCTGCTTATGGGCGACAAGTGCGGAGCACACACCTTCCCCACCCTCGATGTGAACAACGAAACCGCCATCGTGGAGCACGAAGCTACGACTTCGAAAATCAGCGAAGACCAGATTTTCTACTGCAACCAGCGCGGCATCTCAACCGAAACCGCTATCGGTCTGATTGTAAACGGATACGCCAAGGAAGTCATCAGCCGTCTGCCGATGGAGTTCGCCGTCGAAGCACAAAAATTGTTGCAAATAAGTCTAGAGGGTAGTGTAGGATAATTACTCTAACCAGTCATGCTGAACTTGTTTCAGCATCTGTAACAAACAATAATGGAAAGACAAAACGACATACTACCCATTCTCACAGTCAAGCACTTCGATGTGAAGTCAACGACCAACCACCTGCTGGCGAACAGACAGCAGATTGGTAGTTTTGTCGTTTTTTCGATCGAAAACGAACCTTTCTCGTGGCGGGCAAGCTGGGTTCTCTGCAAATATGCGGAACGAAAAGCCAGCGACATACAGCCATACGCACAAATGCTCATCGACAACCTGCCAAACATAGCAAAGCCAGGACACCGTCGCGAAACTCTCAAGATACTCTCGCACCTGCAACTTGACGAAAGGCAATGCTGTGACATCTTGGGCTTCTGCTTCAAATGCATAAAGGACAACAAGTTGCAGGCATCGGTCCGCTCTGCAGCCTACGACATGCTCATGAAAATCGGAGAGCAATATCCCGAAATCAGGTCGGAAGCCATAGCAATCTTCGATGACACCAAGGACTACTATCCTCACGGAATCCGAAAATCGATATATGTAAAAACGATGTGCCCATCGTCTCATAATAACAACGCAAAAAACATATCACTATGCTAACAATAAAGAACCTTCACGCCGAAATCAACGGCAAAGAAATACTAAAAGGTATAAACCTCGAAATAAAAGAGGGCGAAGTTCACGCCATAATGGGACCCAACGGTTCGGGAAAATCAACCTTGTCGGCTGTACTCACTGGCAACGAGAACTACAAAGTTACCGAAGGCGAAGTTATCTTCAAAGGCCGCAACCTCCTCGAAATGAGCGTAGAACAGCGCGCAAAGGAAGGTATCTTCCTAAGTTTCCAGTACCCGGTTGAAATCCCTGGCGTAAGCATGATAAACTTCATGAAAACCGCCATCAACGAACAGCGCAAATACCGCGGTTTGCCCGAACTGACCGCATCGGAATTTCTGAAATACACCCGCGAAATGAAAGAGTTCGTCGAACTGAAGGACGACCTTGCAAACCGTCAGGTAAATGTAGGATTCTCGGGCGGAGAAAAGAAGCGCAACGAAATCTTCCAGATGGCAATGCTCCGTCCCTGCCTCTCGATTCTAGACGAAACCGACTCCGGCCTCGACATTGATGCACTCAGAATAGTTGCCAATGGAGTCAACAAACTCAAGACTCCAGAGACATCGTGCATAGTTATCACCCACTACCAGCGACTTCTCGATTTCATCGTCCCCGATGTGGTACACATCCTCTACAACGGACGCATCGTGAAGACTGCCGGCAAGGAACTGGCACTCGAACTCGAAGAAAAAGGTTACGGATGGATTAAGGAACAACTTGGTGAATAATCACAAAATGAACATGGACATCAATAAAAAATACATAGACATCTTTGAAAGTTGCGCCGAACAGTTCCGCAAGTCCGACACCGACTTCATGTTCGCCAAGCGCAGTCAGGCATTGGAAGACTTCCGCAAAAACGGCCTTCCAACGGCAAAGACCGAAAATTACCGCAACTTCAACATAGCCGACATTTTCAGCACCGAATTTGGTAATGTCCTGCAAAACAAGACAAACATCGACCTGAACGAATATTTCAAGTGTGAGGTCGAAAACATGGATGCCGAAGTGGTTCTCGTGTCGAACGGAATGTACTACGACCAAAACAAAGTTCTGCCCAACAATGCAATCGTATGCAGCCTGAAGGAAGCACAGACAAAGCACCGCGACATTTTCGAGAAATACTACAACACAAGCGCAGCCAACTTCGGCGACGGCTTTGTAAACCTCAGCACAATGCTTGCCGACGACGGACTTTTCGTCTATATCCCCGACAATGTCCGCCTCGAAAAGACTTTGCAGATAATAAATCTGAATCACGGTTTCGGCAGCAAGAACATTGTAAAGCGCAACCTTATTGTTTTGGGCGAAAACTCGTCGTTGTCGGTTGTAGTGTGCGACCATACGCTCAATAGCAGCAGCAATTTTGTAATCGACACTACCGAATCGTTCATTGGCAAGGGTTCAAAGCTCACGCACTACACAATTCAGAACGAACCCGACAAGTCGAGCCTCGTAAGCAACCATCTTGCTGAATTGCAAGGCGATGCAAATATCGAATCATTTGTGTTGACGCTACACGGCGGAATCGTACGCAACAATCTGCGCGTGCGTTTCAACGGCGAACATTCCGACGCCAACCTGCTCGGACTTTACCTAATCGACCGCAAGCAATATGTTGACAACTATACACTTATCGAGCACCTTGTTCCAAACTGCAACAGCAACGAACTTTACAAGGGCATACTCGACGAACAGGCTCGCGGTTCGTTTATGGGAAAAATCATCGTCCACGAGGGCGCACAGAAGACAGCGGCCTACCAGACCAATCGTAACCTCTGCCTCACAGGCGATGCCCGCATGACCACCAAACCACAATTGGAAATCTACGCCGACGATGTTCAGTGTAGCCATGGAGCAACCGTAGGTCAACTCGACGAAGAAGCATTGTTCTACCTTCGTCAGCGCGGAATTAGCACCAAGGAAGCCAAGTTGATGCTTATGTTCGCCTTTGCCAACGACATTCTGATGAATATGCACATAGAACCGCTGAAGGAACGCATCTCGAACATGATAAATTCTCGTCTGCGTGGCGAACTTTCGGAATGCAGCAACTGTCTGCTCAACTGCGAAGGAAGCAACTGCAAGGCGTAGGATAGCTTTATGAGACCATGCTTCAATATTGAATTTATAATATGCAACAAAAAAGGCTCGCCGAAAAGCGAGCCTTTATAATTTGGAGTTGATTTATCTATTAGATAATACCCTGAGCCATCATAGCCTTTGCAACTCTCATGAAACCAGCAATATTAGCACCCTTTACATAGTTAATATTGCCGTCCTTGTCCTTACCATATTCAACACACATGTCGAAGATGTCGTTCATGATCTTGTGCAACTTAGCGTCAACTTCTTCAGCAGTCCAGTTGATGTGACCTGCGTTCTGGCAGATTTCGAGACCTGAAGTAGCAACACCACCAGCGTTTACAGCCTTACCCGGAGCAAATGGAATACCCTTAGCCTGGAATGCTGCGATAGCACCTGGCTGGCAACCCATGTTGGAGATTTCGGCAACATACTTAACGCCGTTCTTCATCAACATGTTAGCATCTTCTTCGCTCATTTCGTTCTGGAAAGCTGACGGGCATGCGATATCGCACTTTACTGACCATGATTTAGCCTTTGCAGTGAACTTAGCTTCCTTCGGGAACTTAACTGCCATATCTTCTACCTTGTTGCGGTTTGAAGCACGCATATCGAGCATATAGTCGATCATTTCCTTAGTGATACCGTTCTTGATTTCGCAAACGCCATCAGGACCAGAAATAGCAACAACCTTTGCGCCGAGTTCAACAGCCTTGGTTGCAGCACCCCAAGCTACGTTACCGAAACCTGAGAGAGCGATCTTCTTGCCTTCCATCTTGTCCTTGTTCTGCTTTACCATTCTTTCTACATAGTACATTGCGCCGAAACCTGTAGCTTCTGGACGGATCAAAGAACCACCCCAGCCATAGCTCTTACCTGTCAAAGCGCCTGTGCTGTGTTCGCGAGCCAATTTCTTATATGCACCATAGAGGTAACCTATTTCACGGCCACCAACACCAACGTCACCAGCAGGTGAATCGAGGTCAGCACCGATGTTTCTCCAGAGTTCGTACATGAAAGCCTGGCAGAAACGCATGATTTCAGCATCTGACTTTCCTGTTGGGTCGAAGTCTGCACCACCCTTTGCACCGCCTAATGGAAGGTTAGTCAAAGAGTTCTTGAATATCTGTTCGAAACCTAAGAATTTCAACATTGATTCGTTAACTGCCGGATGGAAACGGAGACCACCTTTGTACGGGCCTAATGCTGAGTTGAACTGCACGCGGTAACCGATGTTGTTCTGAACCCTCTTCTTGTCGTCAACCCAAGTAACTCTGAACTTGAAGATGCGGTCTGGTTCTACCAAACGTTCAACGATCTTAGCCTGTTCGAATTCAGGATGCTGGTTGTAAACTTCTTCGATGGTTTCCAATACTTCCTGTACTGCTTGCAAATACTCTTTTTCTCCCGGGTGTTTCTTCTTCAAACCCGACATGATACTTTGTACTTTCATAATATTTACTTTTAAATTATAAAATTAAATTTTTGTACCCCAAAATTAATGCTTTACTTTCACACCTAACCACAAAAACACGATTTTATATCATATTTTTATTAAATTTATGTCAAAATAAATATTGATATTTATCAATTTTACTTATTTTTGCACCGCAATCGAAATAAAAAGGATTTATTTACATATCAATTTAGATATTAAACGATTATACGATGAAAACATTCTCGCCAGATGACGAAAACAACAAAAAATTGGTCGATTTTTTGAAAAAATTGGGTCTAAACAGCCCTGAAATAAAAATTGTCACAAGCACCGAAATTGAGTTCAAAAAAGGAGAAAATGTGTGCAAACAAGGCTCATTTGCATCGTATATTATGATTTTGAAGGAAGGATGGCTGAAATCGTACATCGAGAACATTCACTTCAAGAACACAATTTTCAAAATAACCAAGCCATTCAGCATTATTGGGCTGTCGTGTTTGTACGGTGACAATCACTATCACTTTGGCTGTCAAGCACTAATGCCGTCAAAAGTGTGTCTGGTGGAACGCGCCGTCTTCGACAATATAATTAAAGGTAACAACAAATTCGCCTCCGAAATCATCAAAATGTACTCCAATTCGCTGCAAAACCTCTACGACCGCCTCAACAGCATCTCGAACAAGCAGTCGCTTAGCAAGGTCTGCGATTCGCTGATATACCTGTCGGAAAAGATTTTCGAGAGCGACACCATCTCCCCTATCATTACTCGCCGCGACATCGCCGAATTGTCGGGACTTGCAACCGAAAACATCGTGCGCGTCCTCGCCGAACTGAAGACTGCCAATGCTATTGCCGTAGATAAAAAGGAAATCACAATACTGGATATGGACATGCTGAAGAGGTTCAGTTGCTTCGGGTAAAGTAATGGCTACGCCGTTTAACTTCGTTGAGGGCTTCGCCGTTCTATGCCTGCGGCGTTTGAATGGCTGCGCCGTTTCTAGGTTTCTATGCCTGCGGCGTTTCTAATTGTTTCAATGTTTAACTTCGTTGAGGGCTTCGCCGTTCACGTTTAAATGGCTAAAGCCGTTTCTGTGTTTCATGGGCTAACGCCCGTTTCTATGCCTGCGGCGTTTCTGGGTTTCTATGGCTGCGGCGTTTCTATTTGTTTCAATGTTTAACTTCGTTGAGGGCTTCGCCGTTCACGTTTGAATGGCTGCGCCGTTTAAAAGTTTCTAAGTTTCTTGGGCTACGCCCGTTTTGAATGGCTAAAGCCGTTTCTGAGTTTGAAGATTTGGAAAATACCGCAGAACAACCAGAAACTTTCAAACTTAGAAACTTAGAAACTCAGAAACCATCAAAAATAAAAAAACCGCCCTTGCGAGCGGTTTTTCTATTTTTGATTGTGTGACGATTATTCAACAACAATCTGCTCAACATAAACCTTGTCGCCGTTGATAATTCTTACAAAGTAAGTACCAGGACGGAGGTCGTGGTTGAAGTTCATTGTTTCACCGTTCATCACGTTGATGTCGCGAGTTTCAACAACTGCGCCGTTAGCATTGATGATTTCGTAGGTTGCATCACCTTCGATGTTGCTGAAGTCGATGCTGAACATACCGTTGTTCGGGTTCGGGTAAACCATCATCGAACCTGCCTCGAACATTTCAGCCGATGATACAGGAACGAATGTAACGCTTACAGCCATATCGCTAGAAACACCAAGTATCGGGAAAATAAATCCAGCCAAATCTTCTTCTTCAAGTTCTACTGGAGTACCATCAACAATGAGTTCACCAATCTGGTAGTTTTCTTCAGGAGTGATTACAAGATACAGGTCATCGTCATCGTTTACAGTGATAACACCATCTACGATAGCAATTTCATTGTCGTCTTCATCGGTTGCCGTAACGGTTCCGTGTTCACCGACGGTAAGAGTGATTGTGTAGGTCTGTGCTGTGTTTGCAGTGTAGGTTACGGTTTCAGTAACATTTTCTGTGCCCATAGTACCTTCAATTACAAGTCTGTCTGCTGTGAAGCCGTCGATAGCAGGTGAAGCAACCGAGTAGTCTGCGCCTTCTGCAAGAGTTGCGGTATAGTCATCAGCTGCAGGTTCGTTGGTTTCTGCATATACATAATGTATTGTCAAGGTGTGGGTCGGAACTGGGTTTGCAGTGTAGGTTACGGTTTC
>CACYQN010000029.1 GCA_902776565.1 uncultured Bacteroidia bacterium | reverse complement strand
AAGTGAATTTTGATGTAAAAGAAATCAGGAAGGACTTCCCGATACTTTCAGAAAAGGTTCATAACAAGCCGCTTGTCTATTTCGACAATGCAGCAACATCACAAAAGCCGCGAATAGTAATCGACACGATAGCCGAATACTATTCGCGCTTCAATTCGAACATCCATCGCGGAGTACACTACCTCAGCAACTTCGCCACCGAAGCCAACGAGCGTGCCCGCGAAACCGTTCGGAAATTCATAAACGCAAGTTCCACCGAAGAAATAATATTCACGCGCGGAACTACCGAATCAATAAATCTTGTGGCATATTCGTTCGGGGAAACTTTCATCGGCGAAGGCGACGAAATCATCGTTTCCGAAATGGAGCACCACTCCGACATCGTGCCGTGGCAACTTATCTGCGACCGCAAAAAGTCCATTATCAAGGTCCTGCCATTCGATGATAACGGTGTCCTCAAAGTCGAAAAACTGGAATCGCTGATTACCGACCGCACAAAAATCGTCGCCGTTACGCAAATTTCCAACGTTCTCGGCACAGTAAACCCAATAAAGGAAGTCATCGAAATTGCCCACAAGCATGGTGTTCCCGTCCTTATCGACGGAGCTCAAGGCGTACAGCATACAAACGTAGATGTTCAGGCACTCGACTGCGATTTCTATGTATTTTCTGGACACAAGACCTACGGTCCTACCGGCGTTGGCGTACTCTACGGCAAAAAATCACTTCTCGAACAGATGGTTCCATATCAAGGTGGCGGCGAAATGATTGAAAGCGTTAGCTTTGCCAAGACAACCTACAATGTACTGCCTTTCAAGTTCGAAGCTGGAACGCCAAACTACATCGATGCCATTGCCCTCGAAAAGGCCATTCTGTACATCCAAAACATTGGTATTCCTGAAATTGAAGCCTACGAAAAACAGCTTCTTGACTACGCCACCGAACAAATTTCGCAGTTCGACTGGGTGAGAATAATCGGCACCGCACCGCACAAGGCAAGCCTCATTTCATTCGTAATGGATGGAATACACTTCTCCGATGCAGGCATTCTCCTAGACCAACTCGGCATTGCTATCCGTACTGGCACACATTGCGCCGAACCCACAATGCAACATTTTGGAATCACTGGAACTGCACGCGCTTCGTTCGCTTTCTACAACACAATGGAAGAAGTTGACGCACTCATCAACGGCTTGAAACGCATAAAAACAATGTTCTAATGGATAATGAACTGTTTTTCATAGTAAATCCGAACTCCGGCAACAGCAAAGGCCGTATCTGGGACGAGATTTCAGCATATATGACCGAAAAAGGCATAAATTTCGGCTGTTACCTCACAAAATCTGCCAACGATGCAGTAAATGCCATTCCACAGATACTCAGTGAAGGGCACCGCAACATTATTGTCCTCGGTGGCGACGGTACTACCAACGAGGTTGTGAACGGAATTTTCTCGCAGACCGAAGTCCCCTACTCCGAAATCTGCCTCGGCTCAATCCCTATGGGCACAGCAAACGACTGGAACCGCTACTATGGCTGGGAAAACGACTACAAGGCTTCAATAGACCGTCTGCTCAAGCTCAACATTACAAAGCAGGATGTAGGCGTTGTAACATTTACGGAAAACGGAGAACGAAAGACGAGATATTTCATCAACAGCATTGGTTTTGGTTTTGATGCAGAGATAGTTAAAATGACAAACGAACTTTCGCACGAACAGCGCGGAAAGGAAATAACCTATCTTCTCAGTCTGCTCAAATGCCTGCTCAAATGCAAGAAGCGCAATGTCACAATCGAAGCCGAAGACTTCAAGTTCAGTGGCAAAGTGCTTTCAATCAGCATTGCAAACGGAAAATTTTCTGGCGGCGGAATGCAACAGACACCCGAAGCTATAATAAACGACGGAGCATACGACATTTCCATATTCGGTGACATAGGCAAGTTCTTTGTTATTAGGAATGTAAGCAAACTTTACAACAGCACAATAAAGCAAATAAAAAACAAGAATGTCGTATTTGCCCGCACCGAAAACAGCATCAAGGTAACCTACGACTGCCCCACTTTTGCCGAAACCGACGGAGAAATCATCGGCGACAGCCCATACGAAATTTCAATGATTAAGGGCGGATTGAATGTAATTGACTAAAATAAGGTAGAACACTATGATAAGAAAATTTTTCACGGCAATAAGCATTTGCGCACTTTCGGTATCTGTTGCCACCGCACAAATCGACTATTCCGACTGGGTAGGCAACTACCCCGACGGCTGCACCAGCATAACTGTTGGCAAGAAAGCCAGTGCCGACGGTTCGGTATTTACCTCGCACACCGACGATAGCCACCGCTCAAAGTCGGAATTCAACATAGAGCCAGCACGCGACTACCCAAAGGGTGCAACAAAGAAAATCTACAAGCGCGTATCGAAAAACATCTACGCAATGCCGACATACGAATTCGAGGAAGTTGGTGAAATTCCGCAGGTTGCACACACATACCGCTATATAAACACCGCCTACCCCTGCATGAACGAGAAGCAACTCGGCATTGGCGAATCGACTTTCGGCGGACGCAAGTCGCTGGTTTCCGAAAACGGAATTATCGACTGCACACAACTCTGCCAACTTATGCTAGAACGTTGTGCTACAGCCCGCGAAGCCATAACACTTGCAGGAGAACTGATTAAGGAATATGGTTGGATAGATGTTGGAGAATGCCTCACCATTGCCGACAAGAACGAAGTTTGGCACCTTGAAATCATCGGTCCTGGCAAGGGCAAGAAAGGTGGAATCTGGGTTGCACAGCGCGTTCCCGACGACCACATAGCCGTCAATGCCAACGCCAGCACCATCAAGCATATCGACTTGAAAAACAGCGATATGTTTATGGCAAGCGAGAACATCTTCAAGATGGCACTCGACTCTGGATGGTGCAAGTCGGAAGCAGACTTTGAGTTTTGCCACGCCTACGCACCCGAAAGCCGCAACAGCATCGCCGCCCGCCGTCGCGAATGGAGAATTTTCGACCTTGTGGCTCCGTCGCTCAATCTCGATGCCAACGACAAGGACTATCCATTTTCGGTAAAGCCAGACAAACCAGTGACTTTGGAGCAACTTTCGATGATTTTCCGCGATTACTATGAAGGCACGCCCTACGACATAACCCACGCGCTTACCGTCACCGACAAGGACGGCAACGAGGTGATTTCGCCAATGGCAAATCCGCAGATGCCCTACGACCAGATGAAAATAGAAAATGTCCGCGGAAGTTGGTACGATGTCGATTCAAAAACCGGCAAGATAGAAATGCTTGGTGAGCGCACAATAGCTCGTTGGTACACAATGTACGCAACAATAATACAGTGCCGTTCGTGGTTGCCCGACGAAATAGGCGGAGTGGCTTGGATTGCACTTGACAATGTTGCGACTTCGATATATGTGCCGTTCTACCCACAAATAACCCAACTGCCACAATGCTACGAAACGCCCGGTCGTCCAAACGGTTACACCCAGGAATCGGCTTGGTGGGCATTCAACAGGCTCGGCACGCTCACGCACCAGCGCTGGGGTGATATGCGCAAGGATGTTGTCGAGGCAGTGTGGATTCCATGGCAGAAAGAACTTTTCGACAACCAAAAGAACATTGAAGCCGAAGCCAAATCATTGATGGACAAGAAGAACGGACGCAAGGAAGCCATTGCAAGACTTACCGAGTACTCAAATATGTGGGGACAGAAAGTCGTTGACAAGGCTTGGAAACTCGGTGATTTCCTCTGGACAAAATATGATGAGAAGTTCTAGGCAATGTCATTGATTTACAAATACATATTAACATTTATAACCATTACGCTACCGATTGCAACAGTTTTCGGACAAGGCGATTTCACGAATTTGCTGAAAAAGAATCTCGGCAACTACAGTCCGCAGTACATTGAAGCCGAAATTTCATCACCAATCGGCAACGAACACCTTTATCCCAAGATAATCATTTCCGAAGAACCTTATGCTCTGACACAGAATGCAATATCCTACTATGATGCAATATCGTCATTGCCAGCCGAAACCAAAATCTCTATGCTAAAGGCACATTCAGAAATAGCATACTCCGCCGAAAAATCAGGACTTTCCTCCTACCCCGACGAACTTCTGTGGCTTCCGTTTGCAATATCGGCATTCGGCAAGGATTATGAACGTGACGGTAACTGCGGAGTGTGGGGACTGCAATACCTATATGCAATAAAATATGGTGTCGAAATCAGCGAATGCACCGAAGGTCGTCACGACATAATGCAATCGACACCGGCAGCGATACGCCAACTGCAATATCTGCACAATAAGTTCGGCAAGTGGGACGAAGCTTTGGCTGCATATCTTTTCGGCTCGTCGAACCTAAAGCGTATGCAAGTGCAAAACAAGCCTTTAAACGAAATATACACCTCTCTCGACCCGTATGGCAAGAATATTTTCGACATCTGGTGCGCAGTGATTTCGTGGGCAGAAAACTACAGGAATTGCAAAATCGGAATCAAGGCTATCGAACAGCAATACGACACCATCCGCATTAGCGACCGCATTCATATTGAACAGATTTCCAAGGTAATGGGCATAAGTCTGAACGAACTGAAGTCGCTAAATTCAACCTTCCATTGCGAAGTCATCGATGGTCGTCACACAGCAGTGACATTTAAGTTGCCCACAGGCAGAAAAGACGATTTTGCCACGCTTCACGACAGCATTGTCAAATACAACGACACCATTTATTTTCCTCCGCCAAAACCACCGGTAGAACCGAAAAACTATGTCGTTGAAGGCAACGGCGAGAAAATTATCTACACGATACAAAGTGGCGATTATCTTGGCAAGATTGCTCAAAAATTCGGTGTGAAAGTCAGCGACATACAGGCATGGAACGGACTAAGCGGAACTAACATAACCGCAGGCAAAACACTTGTCATCTGGACGGGCAAGAAGCCAACATCGACGAGCCAGACTTCCCAACAGAAGACAAACACGACCACGACAAAGCCAGCAACACAATCAAACCAACCGAGCCAACCCAGCACAACATCTGCGACATTCAACGCAAAAGACTATACTTTGGTTGAAACCTACACGGTAAAATCTGGCGACAATCCGTACAACATCGCCAAGCGCTACAGCTGGGCTACTGCCGACGAAATCCTGAAATGGAACAACATTTCCGACCCATCGAAGTTGCAGATTGGTCAGAAACTGAAGATTTACAAGAAAAAATAATTATTTACGATTTTTGACAACTCGCAGGAAAACTAGCCATAAAATAAGTCTTTTTCATTTAATTCTTCAAACAATGCTAAAAAACATTTTTCCAAATAAGAAAAATTTATTAACATTGTAAAATTTTTAAATTATATAGATATGGCTAACACACCAATTTGTGACACAGTTATCAACGAACAATGCCGTAAGTTGGGAATCAACAACATAGGCAAATCGACAATCAGAGAAATTGTCGGATTAGTTAATTGCATAGAAAAGGAAACTGGCGAAAAATTCGTCAGGATGGAGATGGGCGTACCAAGCCTCAAGCCACCAAAGGTTGGCACCGATGCCGAAATAAAGGCTCTCAACGACGGCGTAGCCGCAATCTACCCGATGGTTGACGGTGTTCCCGAACTCAAGAAGGAAGCATCAAGGTTTGTGAAGAATTTCATCGGCGTTGACATATCGCCAGAGTGCTGCATTCCGACAGTCGGTTCAATGCAAGGCGGTTACGCAACCTTCCTCACCTGCTCGAACCTCGACCCAAAGAAGGACACTGCCCTTTTCATCGACCCTGGATTCCCTGTTCAGAAACAGCAGTTCAATGTGATGGGACACAAGTACGAAAGCTTTGATGTTTACGATTACCGCGGAGAAAAACTTCGCGACAAACTGGAATCGTACCTCTCGAAGGGCAACATCAACTCCATCATCTACTCCAACCCCAACAACCCAAGCTGGATTTGTTTCACCGACGACGAACTGAAAATCATCGCCGAAGTTGCCAACAAGTACGATGCAATAGTAATCGAAGACCTTGCATACTTCCGTATGGACTTCCGCGACGACACCTATCATCCCGGATTCCCGCCTTACCAGGCATCGGTAGCAAACTACACCGACAATTACATCCTTATGATTTCGGGCTCCAAGGCTTTCAGCTATGCCGGTCAGCGCGTGGCAGTTGTTGCAATTTCCGACAAGGTTTTCCACCGCTCCTATCCTAACTTGCAGAAGCGTTTCGGCAGAGACCAGTTCGGTGCAACATTCGTAATGCGAATCATCTACGCTTTGAGTTCTGGCGTTTGCCACTCGGCACAATATGGTATGGCTGCAATGCTTAAGGCTGCAAACGACGGCACTTTCAACTTCATCAAGGACATCGAGGAATACGGCAAGCGTGCCGAAAAGATGAAGAAACTTTTCGTTGATGCAGGATTTAACATCGTGTACGACAAGGACATCGACAAGGATTTGGCAGATGGTTTCTACTTCACCATTACCTATAAGGATTGGACAGGTGACAAATTATTGGAAGAACTTCTGCACTACGGAATCAGCGCAATCACCCTCGACAATACCGGAAGCAAGAAGTACGGACTTCGCGCCTGCGTATCGCAGATTACGCCCGACAAGATGGAATTGCTCGAAAAGCGCCTCGAAATCTACAAGCAGAACCACTAGGATATGCAAGAACTGTCGCCGAAGAAACAGGAAATTTTCGAACTAATCAGGGCAAAATACGCAAAGACCGTGGTTAGGAAAGGCGATATTTATGTGTACGACGGTTCAATCCTACACATTGTAGAGGAAAAGAAAAAAGGAATAAAGGTAAGTAGCGTCCTGAACATGAGATACTGGGTGCTGCTACTTTTTTTGGTTATCACAGGGCTTTGTCTCGGTATTGTAGGCATTGCTCTAACCCTAATAATAGCAAATCTGATTGCAATAAAGGCAAAAAGAACAAAAAAAGCTAAACTAACCTCAATAATAAACTGATGCCCAAAGTATTAAGGATAATAAACAGATTTAATCTCGGTGGTCCAACCTACAATGTAAGCTACCTTACAAAGTATATGGCTCCCGATTATGAGACTCTGTTGGTTGGGGGCATGAACGACAAGTCGGAAGCGTGTTCCGATTATATTGTACAAAAGCTTGGGATACACGCAATTAAAATCAGTGAAATGATGCGTAGCATCAATGGGTACAACGATGTTGTGGCATACGAAAAAATCAAAAGCATAATAAAGCGCTACAAGCCCGACATTGTGCACACTCACGCCTCTAAAGCGGGTGTACTTGGTCGTCAGGCGGCCATAAGTTGCGGAGTACCAGTGATTGTACACACTTTCCACGGGCATATTTTCAACTCGTATTTCAACAAATATGTAACTGCAACATTCAAGAGAATCGAACAGCACTACGCAAAACGCACTTCGGCAATCGTTGCAATCAGCGACATACAGAAATACGAACTCTCTGAGGTTTACAAGATTGCGCCAGCAGAAAAATTTCGCGTAATACCTTTGGGCTTCGACCTAAACCGCTTTCAGGAAAATCAGGCGATGAAACGCGATGCTTTCCGCAAGCAGTATGACATTGCCGACGACGAAATTGCAGTTTCCATTGTTGGACGCCTTGTGCCTGTAAAAAACCACAGGATGTTCATCGATGCAATAAAGAAAGTAAAGTCAAAGACAAACCGCAAGGTTCGTGGCATAATCGTCGGAGACGGCGACCTGCGTGACGGACTTCTGGAATATGCAAGCCTACACGGACTAACAAGCTCGACTCCAGAGCACAAAGTTCCAAATTCCGACCTAATTTTCACTTCTTGGATAAAGGATGCCGACTATGTGTTTGCAGGTTCGGAAATTTCCGCCTTGACATCGCTCAACGAAGGCACACCAGTATCCATAATTGAATCGCAGGCAGCAAATGTGCCAGTTGTAAGTACTATTGTCGGCGGAATAAGGGATGTAGTTGTAGAAGGCAAAACAGCCCTGCTCTCTCCCTCACAGAATGAGGATGCCTTCAGCGAGAATCTGCTTATGCTTGTCGAAAACGACGAGATGCGCAAGCAGATGTCGGAGGACGGCTGGATTTTCGTCCGCGACAAATTCCACTACACAAGGCTCGTCAACGATATGAAGAATCTGTACGACGAATTGCTGGCAAACAGAAAATAAGTTTTTGATTGTATAATGGCTAAAACCGTTTATGTGCCTGCGGCATTTGAGGGGCAAAGCCCGTTTGAATGACAGACACCGTTTATATGCCTACGGCGTTTATGAGTTTTAATGGCTTCGCCGTTTCCTTAAGACACAAATTTTGCCTCTGTACAAACTGCGATGATTGCAAAGGTTACAAAAAACAACTGTAGCCCCGCAATGCATTACGAGACTACATAATTATCAATTGTCAACCTTCAGCTCAGCGAAGCTAATTATCAATTGTCCCTTATTCCTCAAAATACACTCTCTTTATTCTGTGTGGAATGCTGGTTAGTATTTCGTAAGGTATTGTGCCGAGAACCTTTGCCATGTCGCAGATGGGGTTGTCCTTACCGAAAATCACAACTTCGTCACGCTCTTCGGCATCGATGCCTGTGATGTCAATCATGCACATGTCCATGCACACATTACCAATGATTGGAGCTTTTTTGCCATTGACCATAAAATACCAGTTGCCGTTGCCTAGATGACGGTCAATTCCGTCGGCATAACCGACTGGAATAGTTGCAATTAGTGCGTCGTGGTCGAGTTTGCCCTTGCGGTTGTAGCTTACGGTTTCGCCAGCAGGAACGCGGTGAATCTGCGAAATTATTGATTTGAAGGTTGTTACAGGTGTAAGTGCATCGGTAATCTGTGGCATAAGTCCGTGCAGACCAATGCCAAGTCGTACCATCTCAAAGTCGTATTGCGGGAAGCGGATGATGCCTGCGCTGTTGAGGATGTGACGCATTGGGCGTGAACCTGTTAGTTCGCAGATGCGGTCGTACATCTTGCCGAAACGGCTTACCTGCTCTTCGGTGAAATAGTCCAATGCGGGGTCATCGCTGCCGACAAGGTGCGAGAAAACCGATGTTATCTTTATGCAGTCGGTGCTGACGGCTTCGGCGCAGAAGTCGTCGAGGTCGTCGTAGTTGAGACCGAGGCGGTGCATTCCCGTGTCGAGCTTTATGTGGATGGGGAAGTGCTGGGTGTTGGTGCGCTTCAGTTCCTTTATGAACTTGCGGAGCAGCGACAGCGAATAAATCTCTGGTTCAAGTCCGTATTCTATCATGTTCTGCAGCGAATTGATGTTCGGATTCATAACAATGATAGGTGTCTTGATGCCTGAGTTCCGCAGTTCTACGCCTTCGTCGGCTATGGCAACTGCCAGATAATCAACTTTGTTGCGTTGTAGGAAGTTGGCGATTTCAAGCGAACCGATTCCGTAAGCAAAAGCCTTTACCATTACGGTGAGCTTGGTTCCCGGTGCGAGTTTCGACTGGAAGAACTGCAGGTTCTGTTTCATCAGACTCAGGTCGGTTTCGATGACGCTCTCGTGAGTCTGGTTCTGTAGTTTCTTCGAAATTTTCTCGAACTGGAACACACGCGCACCTTTCAGAAGTATTGCCTTGCGGTCGAAATCGAGCGACGAGAAGGCTTTTAGGAAGCTGTCGGTATTCTGGAAAAATACCGAGTTTGCAGGGAAGAGGTTCTTGTTGTGGATTATTGATTTTCCAATGCCAATAAATTTGTCAACTTGCTTGGTTTTCAAAAGTTTTGCGACTTCACGGTAAAGGTTTACTTCATCGGTGTTGTTTTGTAGTATGTCCGACATTATTACCAGCGATTCGCGGTTCGACTTTTTCTGGTTCAGGTAGTCGAGTGCAATTTCGAGTGAATTTATATCGGAGTTGTAGCTGTCGTTTATGAGTATGCTGTTGTTGATGCCGTCGAGGGTTTCGAGTCGCATCTTTATTCCTGGCAACGAGCGGAACTGCTTGAAAATCGTCTGGCTGTCGAGCTTGTTGAAAAGGTACATCACGCAGAAGCAAGTGATGCAGTTCTGGATAGAACCGTCGTCGCCGAACGGAATATTTATCATATAGGTATCGCGCTTGGTCTGCAGGATGATGTTGTTCTTACCGTTCTGGAAACTCTTTTCAAGCAGGTTGATAGTGCCGTTTCCTTTTTCCGACCATGTTATGCGGTTTCTGCCGATTCCTGAGTTTATGATTTTTGAGTGGACATATTCGTCGTCGCAATTATATATAATGGTATCGCAGTGTTCGAAAAGCTTGAGTTTCTCATCGATTTTCTGTTCGCGCGACTCGAAGTTGCTCTGGTGTGCGCTTCCGATGTTGGTAAGTATGCCGATTGTAGGGCGGATAATCTTTTCGAGCGATTCCATTTCACCGGGCTGCGAGATTCCTGCTTCGAAAATTGCAAGTTCGGTGTCTTTTTCGAGCAGCCATACCGACAGGGGAACGCCAATCTGTGAATTGTAGCTCTTGGGGCTTCGTGTGATGTTGAAGTATGGGCTGAGCAGGTAATGCAGCCATTCTTTTACGATGGTCTTTCCGTTGCTTCCCGTGATGCCGATTACGGGAATGTTGAATCTCAGGCGCTTGTAGGTGGCGATTTTCTGCATTGCTTCAAGTGTGTTTGCCACTTTCACATACGAGATGCCGGCATATTTGGCAGTGTCGATGTCCTTGCTGACGAGGAAAGCCCTTACGCCCGAGCGGTAGATGTCGTCGATGTAGTTGTGACCGTCGTGTTGTTCGCCAACGACAGCCACGAAGAGGCACGACGACGGGTTTATGATGTTTCGGCTGTCGGTTACTATTTTTGAAAATTCCAGTTCTCCGTTTCCGACGAGCGTGCCGGAAACAATTTCCGATACTTCCTGTAGCTTGAATGTCTGCATTATTCCTGATTGTTTTTGTCGTTTTCGATAGCTTCGTTGTAGCATTTGCGGCACAGCGGTTCGTATATGTCCTTTTCGCCGAGCAGCACAACGCCCTTGTTCTGCGATTTGCGATAGCTGTATTGTGCAAGTTCGCCGCAGTGTGTGCAGATGGCGTGAACCTTGGTGACTTCCTCTGCAATGGCAAACAATGCTGGCATAGGTCCGAACGGACGACCGAGGAAATCCATGTCGAGTCCTGCGACTATTACGCGTACTCCGTTGTTGGCCAATGTGGTGCATACATCCACAATGCCGTTGTCAAAGAACTGTGCTTCGTCAATGCCGACCACATCCACATCGGTGGCTAGAAGCAGAATGTTCGACGACGACGAAACTGGGGTGGAGCGGATGGCGTTTGCGTTGTGCGAAACAACATCTTCCTCCGAATAGCGCACATCGATGCTCGGCTTGAAGATTTCAACTTTCTGCTTTGCAAACTCTGCACGGCGCAGACGGCGGATAAGTTCTTCGGTCTTGCCCGAAAACATCGAGCCTGCGATGACTTCTATCCAACCCGTCTTGTGCTCTACTTTTCTCGTCCTTTCAAGAAACATATTTTTGCCAATAAAATTTTCCAAAAATAAGAATAATTGGTGTAGGAATAGCAAATGAATTGAATAGGAAAATAACAAAAATATTAACAACAAAAAATCTAATTATTCGACGATTCAATTGTAGCGGCGCAATGCATTGCGTCGCTACAGATTGTTGATGTGATTTGTTTCATTTCCTCTTTTTTCCTATTTTTGCAAAGAAATTTTACTGAAAAACATAATGCGTCAAGTGAAACTTTTTAAGATTTCGGGTCGTTGGAATTTTTCAGTGTAAAAGTTGGTATAATGATGAGAAATTTACTGAATATTAATATGTTATGGATGAAAATGCAATCTGATGTCGCATTGTTTTTCTATCTAAATTGTAATATTCTGCACAAAATTTGTAAGAAAATGTCAAATAGGAGTATGGCTAACAGGCGTAATTTTGTTAATTAATGTTTAATAAAAGGTCATTGGGAAATGAGAAGAGCAAAGCTGTTGATATTGATGTTGTTGTGCGTTCTGTCTGGAGCGAATGTCGCCAAATGTGACGAGATTGATTCGTTGTTGACGGTATTTGACAAGAATCCTACCGTCGAGGTGGCAAACAAACTGATGAACTGCTTTGCTGATAAGCAGATAGCTGATAGTGGCATTGTTTTTAATAGCAGTGCTCCGACCGATACTTTGCGCAAGACCGTCAGTTTTTGGAGTGGCGAATGGTACTTGGCTACAGGGCATTATGACAAGAGTGCCGATTACAGCTTGGTTGCTTTGCCGCTTCTGCAAGCCTGTGGCGACAAGGAGAACGAGCGCGAGTGCTTGAGCGTGCTTGCTATCTGCTATATGCGTCTCGCAAACTACGACGAGGCGATCAAATACGGACAACTTTGCAACCAGATTGACCGCGAATCGGGTGACCCCGACCGCATAAGCGCGTCGCTCAATATCATAGGTTCTATCTATGTTTCCGCTAAGCAATCGCAACAGGGACTTGTTTATATGGAGGAGGCCTTGGTGTATGCCGAAAAGACCGGCGACCCTGCCCGAATTGCGCGCACTTGCGGAACTTTGTCGGAAACGGAGTTCTCGCTCGGACATTTCGACGAGGCTCTCAAATATGCCGACCGTGCTGTAGCGCTTGAGCGTCAGCAGAATAGGGAGCCATACCTTAATGTCAGACTTGCACAAAAGGCTACTGTTTTGGCAGGTATGGGCAAGAATGCCGAAGCCGTGGAGATTTTCGATACCATAATACCTTATTTCCGTAAGACGGGAAATGTGCAGTCGTTGGCTATCTCGTTGAACCAGAACGGTGCTGCGCTGTTGGCTCTCGGTCAGAAAAGGCAGGCAGTAGATAATTTCCGTGAGGCTGCCGACTGGTGCAACAAGATGAACAATCCTCTCAACGAACTGCAGGCGAGGAAAGGTCTTTACGAGGCTTTGTGGGACATAAATCCCGACAGCGCAAAAATAGAACTTGACAAGTACAACGACATCAAGAACAAGCTCTATTACGAAGGTGCTACTGAGAGCCTTGCCCGTTACACCGCCGAGTACGACAACGAACATTTGTCTGACGAAAATCAGAAGGTAAAGAATAGAAATATAATACTGGCGGTAGGAATTGCGGTGGCAATCTTGCTGTTGGGTGTGATTGTGTTCTTTTATGTGCGCGTGCGTCGTCGTTCAAGGTTGCAGCAAAATCGCTTGAAGCAGATTTCGCTAGATTTCAACGAGTTGAAAAACAATTACGAGCAACTTTACGAAAAGTTTGCAAACATCATTAGGGTCGAGAATCCCGATGCCGAAGATATTTCGGAGTGCGACAAGCAGTTCCTGTCGAAGGCAATGACCATCATAAATGACCAGATAGACGCTTCGTGCGTAAATGTTGATGAGTTGGCCTCTAAGCTTGCTATGAGTACTTCGCAGTTCCGCCGTCGTCTGGCAGCGGTGGCGAACACAACTCCGCAGGCATATATCACCAGCATCCGCATGCAGAAGGCTCGTAACTTGCTTGATACCGATTCTTCGCTTTCTGTTTTGGATGTTGCGCTCCGTTGCGGTTACGACGACCAGTCGAGTTTCACCCGCGCATTCAAGAAGTTCTTCGGAAAAACCCCGTCGGAATATTTACGAAAATAATTCTGTGGCTGACGCCCGTTTCTGTGGCTGACGCCGTTTGAGTGGGCTTCGCCCGTTTGATGGCTGCGCCGTTTCTATGCCTTTGGCGTTTGAATGGCTGGCGCTGTTGGCTGACAAGACAAGGTACAATTTTTCGATTAAATCGTAAATCTGTACGAATATTTTATATATCGTTTAATGTCAGCAATTTACAATCGTTCATTTGTATTGTCCTGTCTCCTGCATATACAATATTACATTGTGAGTAATCTGCGGAAGATAGTTTTGCCCAGTAATGCAGTCCTTGCGTAAAATCAGTGGAGAAAGTTTTTGCCGATTTTATTTCGTATGCACATTGTTTCGCTTCTTTGCTGTCAATTAGGTCAATTTCATTGCCTTTGCTGTCGCGCCAGAACGATAAATGAGGTTCTTCTCCATTGTTGTATGCGGCTTTCATAAACTGGTTTATAACATGGTTTTCGAATAGACCGCCGTTAAGGTAGTGGTTTTCAAGTTGGTATGCTTCTTTTATTTCAAGTAGAGAACATGCAAGTCCTGTATCGTAGAAATACAATTTTGGGGATTTGACCAGCCGCTTCGAAAAATTGTTGTAGTCGGGACGAAGCAGGTATATTATATAGCTGGTTTCCAAGATGCTAAGCCATGCTTGTGCGGTAGATACAGCAATGCCGCAATCGTTAGCAATTGACGAAAGATTCAATAGTTGTCCGATGCGACCTGCACATAATTTTATAAATTTTGTGAAAAGGCTCAGGTCTGATATGTTTTTCAGTTGTCTAACATCGCGCTCAATGTATGTTCTTATGTAATAAGGATAATATTCTGTAGGATGTATTTGTTTGTCGTATAGTCGCGGATAACCGCCATTGAAGATTTCATGCCATACATTTGCTGGTAGTATGTTGCTTGTTTTTAGTTCGTTGCGAGAAAACGGAAGCAGTTCAAGAATGGCTACTCTGCCGGCCAGCGACTGCGATATCTGTTCCATTAGCAGGAAGTTCTGTGAGCCTGACAGAATATACATTCCTTCGCGTTGTTCTATGTCTATATGTGTTTGTAGGTATGAAAACAGAGAGGGGACATGTTGTGCCTCGTCAATTATTGTTTTGTCGGGATGTGAAGCTATGAATCCTCGTGGGTCGGTTGTTGCGTAGTTCCTTTCGTCCAAATCCTCTAGCGACACATAGTTGTAATCGGGAAAAATATTCTTGAGCAAAGTGGATTTCCCCGACTGTCGCGGTCCTGTTAGAAGCACTATGGGATATAACTTCATAAAATGCTTCAGTTTAGGTGTTATTGTTCTGTCAATCATATAATTTTATATTTCGCTGGCAAATATAGTGCAATTTTTCGATTCAATCGTAAATTTGTACGAATATTTTGTATGTTTCTAAATATCAATAATTTATAATCGTTTAAACGCTGGGCTAAAAGGCTAAAAGAAGAGAAGGCTCGCCCCCCCCTCCCAGCATTAAGGTCGTTAACGGTCTTAATGACCTTAACGCATGGGGGCTTTTAGCCTTCCTTCTTTTAGCCTTTCTTCTCTCATTTTGTAACCATCTGCACAATCTTTGTCATAAATTGCCAAACGCGCAACTCCCTTGTAGTCCTAACTTTGCTTCCAGAAACTCGTAGGAGTGACAATGTTTTAATTTTAGTAACTTTTAAATTGAAAATATTATGGTAAGAATGAGTAATTTATTTAAGGTAATGGCAATAATGGCCATTTTGTTTGGTGTAAGTTATAATGCCGAGGCTCAGTTGGGAGGAATGCTCAACAAGGCAAAGAACAAGGCTGTTCAGCAGATTCAGCACAATCAGTCGCAGACCGACAAAACGCAGAATGGAAAAAGTCAGCAACAGAATTCCACAGAGCCTAAAACCTCACAATCGACTTCCAAACCAAAAACAGATATGGAACTTATAAATTCCACAGCTATGGAAAAAATGTCGAAATACAAAACACCTTATGAATATAACTCTCAAATTGCCGCAAGTGTTACTAAAAATTCCTCACCTGTGGACATTTGCCGTGCATTTATCTTCTATCAGTTTGAGTTTAAAAATAGAAACTTGGATATTGTCCTCGGTCCGAAGGAACAAGTTCGGATGGTTACTGATTATGTAATGGTTGAAGACGGTATTGATTTGGACAAACTTGAAAAATCGTTGGACGAATTGGCGACCGTCACACCATGGAAAGCACCGTGGGAATCATTGGAAGGAAAGTCAATGAACGACTTTCAAAGTGTTATGGCTGGTGCTGCCGACAGCGGACTGTCTCCGTGGGGTGAGTCGTGGAGTGACCATGATGTCGTAGTTGAGTTCCTTAATGAAAAGCGTAACGGAAAATGTTATGACTTTAATAGTTTGTGCAAGTATTTTGTAACACAAGCTTATAAAATTAATAAGAGTTCTATTCCTGATGTTACTCCATATATTCGTGAGCAACTCGACAAAATTGCCAAGTACAAAACCGTTTCTGCAAAAATGTGCCTGTTGCGCGATATATTGTATCAGATTGATGTGTACATTGTTCAGAATGGCCGTTTTTATCCCACCAATGAAAATATTTATATTGACGAAATTAAAACGGTGTATGACCAGATGCCTGCCGATTCGATTGCAACCCTCGAAATAAAATTCCGTACCATCGAACAGCTTGACAGAGACCGTGCTATATATTGTAAGAACAATGCCAAAGTTACAGTCCAAAAACCATCATCGCGCGATGTTGCAAGCGAGACCAAGTTTAAAAATTACTTTAAGACAGAATTTCCTTCAATGCAAGTTGTTGACGTAATCTGTGCTTCTGATGCTACTGCTGATTGGGATATAAATAAAAATTCCGTAGGCATTCCAAATTACCGTGAAAAAATCGCTATTGTTATTATAAAAGACAGCGAGCACCCAGACCTAAACATAAAGTTGAAAAAAGATTTTATAGTAAAGCAAGATTATATGGGCGGAGGTCAGTTTGGTTCATCGAGGATACAAGAAGCACATCCTTCAATAGGAAAACATTATCTTTATACTAAGAATAAGTGGTTTGCTGTAAAAGAATAAATTATTAAACAACAATAAGATATAATTGAAATAAGTAACAAATTAGATAATTTTAAAATAATATAATTATGGTAAGAATGAGTACCTTATTTAAGGTAATGGCA
>CACYQN010000028.1 GCA_902776565.1 uncultured Bacteroidia bacterium | reverse complement strand
TAAGTCTAGCGCGGCTACCAATTACGCCACATCCGCGAATTGCGGTGCAAAGATACAACTTTTTTCGATAGGAAATTCAATATTGGTGTTTTTTTTATAGGGAGAATATGGATGATTGTTGCGGAGTTTCTTTGTTATTGATTTACAGATAATTACGTTGTATTGTAGTGGTCTGGGCATTTGTATTTTCCACTTCGGAAAGCGAGCCTCTTTTCTTCATTTTTTGCCCACATTTTCATTATATACTTTTCTTTTTGTGTAAGTGTTTGTATATCAAATGTTAAATGCCCGAAAAAGATAATAATTTGTTTCAAAACATAGGTAAAATGTGGAGAATATTGTTCCAAAACATAGGTAAAAATATGGACAAGTACATTTTGCCATTAAATCATCATAGTCGGAATCGTACTTTTTTTTTCGCGATTCCGACTACTATCGTTTAGACGAACAAACCAATGTTGTCTGAATTTGTAATCTTTAGCTTGTAGCTAATGGCAACAACCTTTAACTCACAACCTCGACAGTAAATCCGACACAACATAAAAAGCTTTTTCCCATTAAATTATGTTCAATAATAAAAAAAAATAGTATTTTTGCTCTAATAAAATCTTCAAGCCATGAACAACTTAAAAGATATTATAAAACGATCAATATTCGTATTGTATATAATCTGTGGCATCGGAGAAGGCTTTCTTCATGCGCAAAATGATATTAATTTAGAATCTTTACTATCTCAGATAAATGCTGATAGTTTGCTTCGTACAGTCACCGACTTGCAGAATTTTGGCAGTCGTTATGCTTTGCGCGACGGAGGCAACCAACAAGTATCTGAATATTTGGTACGGCGTCTTCAAAATTACGGCATTACAACAGAGGTTGACATCTTTCATAAGTCAGGGGATTTCTGGCTGACGGGCGCATACGATCAGCCCTTCTACAATGTCAAGGGTGTGTTACCTGCAGTGAATGCCATAGACGACTCGCTAGTGTTGATAGGAGCCCATTTGGATGCCATTTCGTATGTCATAGATGTATATCCAGAACCACTAGAAAACGCTCCTGGTGCAGATGATAACGCTTCGGGGGTGGCGGTGATGATTGAGATTGCACGAATTTGTCATGAGAACGGACTTTGCTTTCATCGCGATGTGCACTTTATGGCTTTTGATGGTGAAGAATTGGGGTTGTTTGGCAGCTGTTACGATGCACAAAAACGTTACGATGAAGGTGATAAGATTGCACTAATGTTGAACAACGATATGGTAAGCTACCAGCCGGACGACAATTGGCGTATGATGTTGCATTGGTATCCAAATGCGCAAGATATTGCCAGCCATGCCGCTGATATATGTACACAATATACAAACATCACGCCCGTAGTGCCGTCTGTTTCGGAAAATATTAATGCACAAAATAGTGACAGCTATGCATACTACCATTCGGGATTCAAAGCTGTATTTGCAATGGAGTACACAATTTCATTGTCATATCACAAGGACTACGATGTAGCCGATTCAAATAATTATGCCTATTTGGCTGATGTCGCACGTTATAATTTAGCGATGTTGAACGAATATGCGGGTTTGGATAATGCGTTAGGCGTAGAAACACATCAGACAGAAAATCAGATGTCGATTTCTCCGAATCCTGTCAGCGACAGGGCTATGGTATGGTGTCCTATACCAGAGAACTCAACGGCTGTCCTTACTATTACCAATATGACCGGACATGTTTTGCTTCAGCATAAAATTTTTGGACAGACTGGTGTCCACTATGAGGAAATGGATTTGTCGGGACTCCCACCAGGAATCTATTTGTGCCAGCTTCGTACTAATGTATGGACTAACACTGTGAAAATAGTGAAACTATAGGTTTTGCAAATGTGCGAATCACTATGCCTTCCGCACCTCTATCGTCCTAACCTTCTTATCATCTTGTGTGATAATGACTTTGGTGATACCGTCGGGGAGGATGTGGTCAATTTTTTCCGACCATTCCATAAAGATGTAGGCACCACTTTCGAGGTACTCCTCAAAGCCCATGTCATATACTTCGCGAAGGTCGTCGATGCGGTAGAAGTCGAAATGGAAAATCTGTCCGTATTTCTTTGAGTAGTACTCGTTTACGATGGCGAAGGTAGGACTGGTAATTTCGTCCTCAACTTCCATTTCGCGGCAAAGTTCCTTCAGAAAGGTCGTTTTGCCAACGCCCATTTCACCATAGAATGCAAAAATCTTCGCATCACCAACTATTTCAAGGAATTTTTTTGCTGCGCTGCGAAGTTCGCTTATGTCGTTTACAATGATTTTACACATATTATGCCTTTATTATGTTCTCACGCTATCTGTCTTTCCGTAAAGTAGAACGAACAGCATAAGGAACGTTGCTTGTGAGTTCACTTATACGGAATCTCCTTTGTGTGCTAATGGGAGATTCCGCACAATTGAACATTACAACGCTCCCCATTCTGTATCGCGTGTATGTTCTAATTTGCGGAATGACGGTTACGTTTGGGTTCATTGTTTTTTCATTTGTTTATAAATGCAATTGTCTTTGCTGTAATGGCTTCTGCGTCAAGTCCGAACTTGTGTAGCAGTTCCGCCGGCTTTCCCGATTCACCAAAACAATCTGGCATACCGATAATTTTAATAGGTGTAGGACGGTGTTCGCCAAGGACTTCGGCAACTGCACCACCAAGTCCGCCTGTAATCTGGTGCTCCTCGATGGTGACTATTCTGCCGGTTTCGTTCGCAATGTCAACAATCGCCTGCTTGTCGATTGGCTTCAATGTGTGAATGTTCATCACAGCGGCTGAAATTCCGTTTGACTCAAGGCGTTCTGCTGTTTCTAGAGCTGTCCAAACCATCGAACCTGTGGCTATCAGTCCGACATCCTTACCGTGTCGGAGCCACTGTGCCTTGCCGATTTCAAACTTGTCGTTCTTCGCGTCCGTAGCGGATGTAACAAGGTGTGTTCAACTGCTTTACGGCAGCAACTGTGGCAAGGTAGGTCTGGTTTTCGTCGCAGGGACTGAGGACTGTCATATTTGGCATCGCACGCATTATGGCAAGGTCTTCGAGAGCCTGATGTGTTGCGCCGTCGGGTCCGACCGAGATTCCAGCATGTGCGCCACCTATAATTACATGAAGGTTGTTGTAGCAAACCGAGACGCGTATCTGGTCGATGCTGCGCAGGGCTGAGAATACCGCGTAAGTCGAAAATGCTGGAATTTTTCCCGAAAGTGCAAGTCCTGCAGCTGTTGCTGCGGCATTCTGTTCGGCAATGCCCATCGAGAAGAACCTTTCGGGATGGCGTTCCTTGAAAAAGTTCATGCCGACGGAATTGGTAATGTCGAGTCCGAGGCATACGATTCGCTTGTCGGTGTCGGCAAGGTCGGCCAGTGCTTTGCCGAATCCGTTCTTTGCGTGGGTTATTTCAACTTGCTTCATGGCGTTTTATTTTTCGCGTTCGATGATGTATTCTGTAATTTGCTTCAGGTAGGTGCAGTAGTCGCTTTGTGGCAAAGTGCCAATAAGGTCGAAAACTTCTTCCTTGATTTCGTTTGTCCGTTTCCAGCAGCCTTCCATTCCGCCCTTCGCGACGACTGTCTTGCGAATCTGCTCAATGTTTTCGGCTGTGCGCTGACTTTTCCAAAGTCGCTTAAAATCGGCTTGTTCGCTGTCAGTCATGTTGTTCCAGGCGCAGATGAGCGGCATTGTAACCTTGTTTTCCTTGATGTCGTTACCGCTTTCCTTGCCGGTTTTGCCGTTGGCGGAATAGTCGAGCATATCATCCTTTATCTGGAAGATGTAGCCGATTTTTTCGCCTATTTTGCCGATTGCAGCAATTTGCTGTTCGTTTGCCCCTGCTGTGTATGCACCGATTTTCATGCACGATGCTATGAGCGAGACTGTCTTTCGGAAAATGATGTCGAAGTAGCGGCTTTCGTCGGTGCTGAAGTCGGCAGTGTCAAGCTGAAGGAGTTCGCCTTCGCTCATTGTGCAGACGGTTGGCATAAGCATGTCGATGATTGTGTGTTCGCTGTTTTGCGTGGCTATGCTTATTGCTTTGGCAAATAGGTAGTCGCCGGTTAGTACTGCCACCTTATTGCCTTGTGTGGCGTTGATGGTGGGGGTATTGCGACGCAGTTCGGCTTCATCGACAATGTCGTCGTGTATAAGCGTGGCGTTGTGAAGGATTTCGACTATCAGCGCAGCCCTGTCGGTGTGGATGTTTGCCTTGCCGAAAATCTTTGCCGACAGATATACGAGCATTGGGCGTATGCGTTTGCCTTTTGTAGCGAATATTTTGTCAATCAGGTATTTGAAGTTGCTGCTGTCTGCACCGATTGTGTCGGCAAGCAGTTTTTCGTAGCTGTCGAGGTCGATTCCGATACCCTTTGCTATTTCCTGAAACTTGGGCAGCATATTTACCTTTTGTCATTCGTTTAACAAAAAAAGCACTGTCCCCAGTGCTTTTGTGATCCAGACAGGATTCGAACCTGTGGCCTACGGCTTAGAAGGCCGTTGCTCTATCCAGCTGAGCTACTGGACCATCATTTTCGGACTGCAAAAGTACTGCTTTTTGCCGAAGTGACAAATAATTTTTTGACTTTTTTTGTGCGAAAAAATTTTTAGCCTTACAGCAACTAAAATCAACAAAAAAAGAACAACCAACCCCTACCCTAAATTGTTAATAAAAATATCCATTCTCAACATTCCATTGAAAATTATTTGAATTAAATTTGCGGGCGAAACATAAAACAAAATGCGTAAGGTATCATTAATAGTTTTAATTATCGCAATCGTCCTGTTATCAGCATCTTGCGAACAACAGAACCCACCAGCATCGTCAAAACTCACAAACCTAAAGGACTCGGCAAGTTACGCAATGGGAATCATTCTTGCCCAGCAATATCTCGACGAGCAGATGGACACGCTTATGAACCGCGACCTTACCCTGAACGGCATAACCGACCTGATGAAAAACGATACTTCCCTCCTATCTCACGACGAAGCCGTTGATGCAATCAGCACATATTCGCGACAAATACTCGACATTAAATATAGCGGTATAAAGAAAGACGGAGAAGAATTCCTGCAGAAAAACCTTTCCAACACTGGAATTATCCAGACAACAAGCGGGCTTCAATATAAGGTAATCGCAGAAGGCAACGGCAAGGAACATCCGTCGGTGTCGGACAATGTAACCATAAAGTTTGAAGGAAGGAAAATCGACGGCACTTTGTTCGGAAGCACCGGCGACACTCCATCGGAAAACAACCTGATGAGTCTGCCACGCGGTCTTGCCGAAGGAATAACATTAATGACACCAGGTGCAAAATACAAGTTCTTCATCCCATATTACCTTGCATTCGGAGAAACAGGCTACCAGACGGTAGAACCTTACTCGACAGTAATTTTCGATGTCGAACTGATTGAAATTGTTAAGAAATGATTTTTTCAAAACCGAAAGTTTTTCCTTTCGGTTTTTTTTTGATTTGAAACGAAGAATAGAAAAATATAAATAGCAAAGATGATGAAAAACAAGAGTTTAATTTCCATCAGCGACTACACGAAGGAAGAATATTTCCGCATACTCGAAGTCGCAGCAGAATTTGAGAAGAACCCCAACCAGAAACTGTTGGACAACTATGTTGTCGCCTCGTTGTTCTTTGAACCGTCAACCCGTACAAGGCTCAGCTTCGAGACCGCAATACAGCGTCTGGGCGGAAGAGTAATCGGTTTCAGCGAAGCAACCAACACCAGCCAGGCAAAGGGCGAATCGTTCAACGACACGATAATGACAATCAGCAAATATGCCGACCTTATCGTAATGCGCCACCCGATTGAAGGAAGCGCACGCTACGCAAGCGAAATCTCGCGCGTACCTATTATTAATGCCGGCGACGGTTCAAACCAGCACCCGACACAGTGCCTTCTCGACCTCTACTCAATCTACAAAACGCAAGGCACCCTCGAGAACCTCAAGCTCTGTCTGGTAGGCGACCTCAAGTACGGACGTACAGTTCACTCTTTGCTAATGGCAATGTCGGAATTCAACCCGACCTTCAACTTCATATCGCCAGCAAGCCTCAGAATGCCACAGGAATACAAGGACTACCTCGACTCAAAGGGCATCAAGTACAACGAGTACGAAGAACTCGAACCGAACATCAAGGATGCCGACATCGTCTATGTAACCCGCGTACAGCGCGAACGTTTCTCCGACCTTCTTGAATACGAAAAGGTTAAGAACGTTTACGTCCTCAAGAACAAGATGCTCGAAGGCACAAAGGACAACATGAGAGTTTTGCACCCGCTGCCACGCGTAAACGAAATCGACACCGACGTTGACTCGAACCCGAAGGCATACTACTTCGAACAGGCAGAAAACGGCGTATATACAAGAATGGCAATCATTGCACTTATTTTAGGTCTTAAATAAATCGTAAAGTCATGAAAGAAGAATTAACAGTAAAGGCTATCGAAAACGGAACCGTTATCGACCACATCCAAGCCGACAAATTATATAAGATATTGTCTATCATTGGTATAGAAAACTTTGACACTCCAGTTTTCTTCGGCAACAACCTGCCCAGCAAGAAGTACGGAACAAAGGCCATCATCAAGATTGCCGACAAGTTCCCGAGCGACGACGACGCCAACAAGATTGCACTCATCGACCCGAAGGCAGTCATCAACATCATAAAGGACTTCAAGGTTGTTGACAAGCGTCAGGTTGAATTGCCGGAAAAAATAGAAGGTTTTGTTAAGTGCTTCAACCCCAAGTGCATAACCAACCACGAGAAGGTTTCAACCAAGTTCACGGTAGTAAAGAAAGACGGCAAAATCGGTCTGAAGTGCCGCTACTGCGAAAAAATCACGTGGGAAGACAACATTGAAATAATTTAATTGTCTTTTTATTGTTATATGCCACTAATCAATTCGGTTAGTGGCTTTTTTTATTCATTTCAAGACACATACGGCAAAAAAATGTCGTAGGGTAAAATTGTTTAGTGATTCGTTATTCTTCGGCAATTCATTGAGTTAATCGGCAATGCAATCTGCTATTTGTCATGTGCGACCTCTCCGAGGTCGGTGTTGTGGAAAATGATTTTAGCTATAAGCATTTGACCTCTCTGAGGTCATTGGGTGGCTAGAATTGGATTTATATGAGAGAATTGGGGCGACTCAAACCCGACCTCGGAGATGTCGAATCTCTATAGAATGTAAATGTAAAAAAAAAGCCACGACCTCAGCGAGGTCGCACCATAATTTTGAAATGCACCCACTTCATTCTCCTGCCGCAGGTTACAATGGTTGACCTATTCTGCTTTTAGTAAATTATAAGCAGATTTGTGTGGTATAATTTTCTAAAAATAGGTTTTGTGAGGTGTTTTTAGAGGATTATGGCATATCATTCGAGTAATATACGTGTAACACATTTTATGAAGAAGAGAAAACAAAAATCCCCGCTGGGGAGAGCGGGGGCGAAAATTAATTTATTGCTTCTTTGTTTCTTCTATTATTCTTTTTCCGAATTCAATAATTTGGCTTTCCTCAAGTTTTTCCCATACAACCATTGGAAAGTTTGTTAAACTTCGACTATCAATATCAATTTTCAAACTTGCATAATGTCTCCATATATTACCATGAGTTTTCGATTCTTTTAGTATTGGAAACTCATTTTTTAGTATGCTTCCAAATTGGTTCGGTTTGTTCTCTACACTAGTTTTGACTTTATTCTGGATTTCAAGAACAACTAAGATATGGGAATCCGAATCATTCCCTGGTCTTAGTATTCGTTTATAAAAGCAGGTCAACATAACATCTTTATTGTTTTTGAATTTGTACTTAACATACTCTTCATTCTCTCCTGTTTTTTCTTTATTAGGTTCTAAATCTTGGCTTATATATTTTTTCAATTCTGATTCTTCTTTCAAAGTCATAATGCTTGTAATGTATTCTTTTATATGTCTATATACATCATGAATTTTAGTAACCTTCTCTCTGTTCTCAAAAAAGAAATCTATTTCGTTTTTATCAATCATATTTGTGTGGTTTTTAATGTTTTTTGCAAATTCTTGAAGCAAATATAAATGCTGGGGATTAGATTGTATGTAATATTCTGGTAATTTACAGCTTACTTTGTCTATAAAATCCTGATGCGTTATACTATATTTTTTATCGTTAGGAATTTTATCTGCTTTATCATATTGATTAAGATTGTATTTGTGCAAACCTATAACTATTACTATTACATCGGAATAACCTTTACGAATCACCTCTCTATAATAAAGATTTAAATCGTTATCCAATAAATGGTTGACCTTGTTCTCGATAATTATAGCCTTATTATTTCTATTATCGCAGAGCAATAAATCTATTCGTTTGCCATTTACATCAAATTCCCTATCAATCAAGAATCTATCTAGAAAATTTGTCTTTAATCCAATAAGAGATTCTAAACTTCTTATAAATAGGTCTCCAAGATTATGTGATTCTTTAATGTCAAAGAAAAATTTATATATGTCAGACCACATGTTTTCGTGATGCTTAATACCAGTAATATCCATCAAAGACCGTTGCCACTTGTAGCCTTTCGGAATATCGTCAAGTTTTAGTTTGTCCAACCATTCCTGACATTCTTTAATCTCTGTATCTGTCATAATTAATCAACTTTGATTGTAAGTTGCAAATATAACCATTTTACTAAAAAAAATCCAACATATTATTGCAAATCATTACCGCCAGCGCTCATTTTTATATTCCATTCTAACCTCAAAAAGATCCGGATTTACCATGACCAATTCTCCGATGTCGTTTGGCAATGCCGACAAAAATTTGCCAGATTCCGAAAACATCATGTATTCATTATCAATGTGCAACACAACAAAACCTTCTCCGAAACTGCAACCCTTGTAGGAATCTTCAGTCACTTTTTTAGCGTCTAAAAATATCGATTTCTTCGGTTTGTCGGTATATGTTATGCTCATATATGGCAGACTTACTGTTTGCGGTTGGTTCATGGAGAAATCTTCCAGCCGTGTGAAGGATACTTTCGCTTTCTTAATTGTCATTGTTTTATAGCTTTAGTAATATCTGTGCAAACATAGAATAATCATACGCCAAAACCTGTCGCACATCACAACATTTCTCCCATCACTTTCCTCCTCATTTCCTCCATCTTATCAATCCTGCTGTTTGCGCGCTCATTCTGATGCTGATGCGTGGGGTCGAAGCGGTCGAGAAGGTCGTAGAACTCGCGGCGGTGGTTGGGGTAGATGATATGGCATAGTTCGTGGAAAATCACGTGCTGTTGAAATTTTAACGGCATATTCGCCAGGGCCTTGTTCAAACTAATTTTTGCTGGAGTGCACCCATAACAAAGCCCCCAAGTTTTCTTGTTCTTGCCTATGCGCATTATTGGGTGAGGTATATGTGGAAATTCCGCCGAGAATTTATTCCAGCAATCCTCGAATACGGGACTAAGTATCTGATATTCCGTTTTGTCTGTTTTCATCGTTGCGATTCCCTTTCCCATCTTATGAATTTTTGCTCATTTGTTATCCGAAATGCATTGTCGATGTTGTTTACAGCTTTAACAGTCTCGGCAATCATATCTAGCCGCTTGTTGATAATCTCTATCGAACGGTAAGGAAGCGACAACTTAAACATTCTTGTCTTTTCGAGCCTAATATAGAGCGTAATCGACTGATTGTTTGGCGTGATGTTGTATTCGTAGCCGAGCTGTTTCATCTTTTGTTTTATTAGTGTCTTGACGCCCATTTCCTTTATCTCATGCGACTTCTTTAGTTTTTCGTACTCGTATTCCCATTGCTTGCACTCATCAATCCATGCTGGCACAAGATTGTCAATCCTCTCTAGAAACCTCATATCAATTTCCACTTCGCGAAAACTATTACAGCAATCATTACGCGCATTGATTGTAATCATAATATTCCAGTCGTTGTTTTCTACACTAATGTTTTTTAATGATGCGTTTGGAATTGTTTGTTGAAACTACTCCAGACTAATTTCTTTTTTTCGCGACACCCCATAAGTTGCACATCTAGTCTATTTGACAATATACGACCAATACTGGTGCCGTTTAACACAGACTCGCGTTCTTCTTTCCTGATTTCATTTTCGTATAGAGCAATCTGCCGAGCCATCATATCGGCAAATTCCTTTTCCCATTCTGGCATCAGGCGGTCGGTTTCCTTCATAAATTCCACAATATTGGGGATGTCACTTATATAGAACCAGCCCTTATCTTTTGCGCTTATGTACTTTCGTCGTCCTGAGTTGCCAATCCTAAAATCGACATTATTCATTTCTATTAAAAAGTCTGAATATATTGTTGCTTCAGGGAAGTATTTCTTTATCGTATCTATTAGATTTTTGTTCTTAACTTCCATTTTTGGAAGGCTCGAATCATTTCCTTGCCGACCAAATAACGCCTTGGCCTTTTCCCAGTAAAACTCTCTGCGGATTTTCTCTGGTTGATGCACAACATTATTCACAAAATCCTTAACGTCCATATCGTTTTTTGTAGGCAAAGAAAAATCAGATGTACGCCAAATTGTGTCGCAGAATATTAAAAGATTTGGGAAAATTGGGGAAACAATCTTTTTTTTCGCTCAAGCCGCGAAGGCTTTTACTTTTTATTGGTAAAAAGTAAACAAAAACCATGTCCGCTGAGTCTGCTTCGCTAAAAATCGGTTTCACTTCGCTAAAAGTCAGAAACTTGCCTTCGTTTCTCTACGGCTTCAAACAGACTGACTTTTTACGCTCCGTTTCTCCGATTTTCTTAACGCTCACCAGCCAAGGCGGCAATCAAGGTATACTCCGCTCCGCTTCGTATTTGTTTAAAAAGGTCGCAGAAATCCGTCTTAGCAGAGATTAGTGACCGCCTACGGCTTATTACTTCATATAGAAATTATTTTTCTCAAAAATCTCCTCAATCCAATTTTATCTCTATTTGCTTTCTTTTGCTTCGTGATGAATTCTATTGTGCTTCTGATGACATTGCACAACATTCCGTCGGTTTGCGCAAATGCCTCGTTAATTGGAGAATCCCAATGCTGGCGGAAAATGTACTGGTTGTTGAGAAGGAAGACACCGTCGGCGTTTTTTGCCATCTCGCGCACACCTTCGAGCGACTGCCCAAATCGCTGCGTTCCCTCTAACACGAACGGCAAGGTCGCAACGCATATCGTTGTAATTCCCATCTGCCGCGCCTCGCGTGCAACTACAGGAGCAACACCGGTTCCACATCCGCCACCTAAACACGAAACCACAAATGCCACATCCGTTCCATCGCCCAACAATGTCCTGATGTCGGCGACTTTCTCCTCGGCATTTTTCTTTCCCACGTTTGGATTACCACCAGTTCCTAAGCCATCGTTGCCGAGTTGCAATTTAACATCTGCCTTCGAGCGTTCGAGCACGGAAGCATCGCTGTCGCAAGCCAACAGCGAAACGTCATTTATTCCGCTTGCGTATAGGTTGTTAATCACATTGTTTCCACCGCAACCGATGCCGATAATCTTGATGTTGCTTTGCCTGAGAAATGATTTGTGCGTGTATTTCATTATTCTTTTGTATGTTACGGCACAAAGAAAAAGAAAGCCTACGCCAAAATCTGTCGCACCTCGCACTTTGCTCATCTTTTTCTTCTGGCGGTTCCCATTTCCATTTCTGCCGTTTCTCCATAGACCTCATTCTGAACGCATTGTACATATCATTTTTTCGTTTTGATTTCAATGCAAAGTAATGGAATATATGGATGAGGAACGGGATTCTGCTAGTAGCAGGGAAAGTTGGGAAGCGGAAAATAAAAATCCCCGCTGGGGAGAGCGGGGAATGTGTTGATTAATGACTACACTTTTTAGGAGTGCAAACTAGATCTGTCAGTATGGCTTTGAATAACAAACAAAATGTTACAAATCCGATATATTTTATTCTTCAAAAATATTTATTCAAGGAATCGTTTACTATTCATTTTTTACATCAAAACTAACATAATAATCCTTTTCTTCCATACGAGGCTTACCTAAAAAAAATGACTTGTATATTGTTATTGTGTTACCATTAACAATAGCTATGTCATAAACATCTTTGTTCTTATCTGCCACGTTATATTCATTGGCAGAGATTATAAATGTGTTGTCATAAGAATGCTTGACTTCCAAGAGCCTTTTTTGTCCATCAACAATGTAAGTGAAATCATAACCAGCAGAATCATCTCTTTTCGATACCCACTCTCCATATTGGCAAACACCTTCTTGTTCTTTTTTCCGCAAGAAAACGTCAACTCTTTCTTCTGCATCTTTCCCTAACTTGGCTTTTCTCCTATCACTCATTGTTTTGTGTGTTGACGGGCTCTTGCTGGATGCTTTAGTACTTGTATGAAAGATTTTGGATTCCACTTTTATATCAACGAATTTACCATTCACGGATTCTTCAGAAACGCTTGTAGCATTTGAATCTTCAGTTTCTTCTTCTTTCATCAATGAAGATTTTTTTTCTTCTATTTGTTCTTTATAGCCATCGAAATACAACATCCAACGCTCTCCTTCCATATCTTTCTCTTCCTGAATGGATTGAATCAATTTGGGATATAAGTTGGTGTGTTCATCTTTAGGAGATTCATTACATATATCTCCTTCCGCATTTATTTCCACCTTATTGAACAACGCAGTTATTTTTTCATTCAGAGAATTCAGATATTCTGCATCACTCTTTAATTCATGTTCCCAACCATTCTCATAGCTCAACGAGGAATAAGCATCTTGAATGGAGAAAAACTCCGACCTCTTATCCTGGTATTTATCGTTTAGCAATGTCCATAGCTTATGCACAAAAGCCCTTGTATATTCCGTTTTAACACTATCAAAACGATACTTATGCCAAGTTGACAAATTAACAATTCCAAGAAGTTCCTTTTTATGGACATCAGATTCCAACGTATTCAATACTTTATTGAGGAAATTAACGGATTCTTTATTGTTCCACTCTGAGAAATTGGCATTCTTGACATCTTGTTCGCAGAATCCTAATATGGAGCTGTTCCTAGAATAAAAATTCGGGGTTTCAGCATCCAATTTGAGACCTTTTAGTTCTCCATATTTTTCCCAAAACCGTTTTTCTTCGGATGATATGCCTAGCAAATTATAACACTCTTCGATTTTCTCTTCCCTAGTTTCATCAATGTATTTTTTCATGAAATCAAAATTCTGAAACACATATATGAAGTCCTCGTTCTTGGTTTCCAACTTGAACGTCATGCCTAGAATTTCTGTAATTGCATTGCAATACAATGTTGAAGATTTCATTACCTCAATATTGGCAATATTACCTACATTCAAGTAATAGTCATTTCCTACATTGATGAATTCTCCTTCGTCCAAATCCGCATGTTCCTCGCCTTTAATCGAGTAAGAACATTTTGATACAAGATGAATGTTGCATTTCTTTATGTAGCCGGCAATGGTGGCTAAAGATGTCTCCTTTGAGGTATTTTGTATGGCATAAAGGAGAAAATAAGGCCTGAGTTTAAAGAAAAAATTATTGAACTCCTTATTATAATCGCTATCTTGGAAATTCTCGATTTGAAAATTCAAATCATTAATCCTGAACAGCCCAAATATGTTTGATACTTTTTCTGCTCCTTGTCGCGACGGGTAATCCAACTTATAAAGATTCAATTTTTTGATGACTTTCTTGGGCAAACAGGTATTGTCGGAATAAAAAACTTCCGTTGAAGGATGATAATCTTTTTTTCCATCAGCATCACTAGCAAATAATCTAACGTTATTTAAGCGCTCCTCGCTATCTGCCAAACCGTCAACCACTAGTTTATATAGTTTTTGTATATTTTTCCCATCGGGGAAAATCTCCGGGCTTTTGATAAGAAAATCGCGAATCTCATTTGTACTTTCGAAACGAAAATCAGTTCGAATCCAATTGACTACATCAGTCACATTGGGAGTCTTTTGTTTCAAATTGTTAATATTCACTTCGCTGTCCAGAATCAAATCATTTCCAAATACTATCCATTTTACAGACGGCAAAGTTGAGATTTGATATCTAATATAATTATATGGAGTTGACACATTGTTGGGCAATAATTTAATATAGAAAAAACGAAAGTCGATAGATTTTCTTAAACATTCAAAAACTTCAGTGTTTGAAGCAACAAAAAGCAAAATATTGTTCAAACTAATCTTCTTTAGTTTATCCATTATTGACTCACGTAGCACTTGAATTTTAATATCAGAACTACCTTTATACAAATCAAATTGTTTTTGTCCTGGATTATTAGTGAATATTTTATGAGAATCTAAATAACGATTATAACCGTTATAAAACAAGTCATGTAGTTTTTTTTCATTCAACAATCGATTTACCCCTAGTTTTAGCATGAAATTTTCAAATTCCCATTCATTTAGTTCTGACAAAAAACCCATTTTCTTCCATCCGTTAAGATTTAGGACATAATGTGTGTCTGTTTTTTCAAACACAAGCTTGTTTAGTTTGGTAGGTAACATAAGATTGTCGGCTTTCATAACATCGCCATCCTCATTCAACAGATTGACATTTTCCAACTTTGCATCGCTTCCCAAATTATATAGATAATCTAACATTCTGCCAATCATTATTCGCTCGTCAATTTGAACATCATCAGATTTAGCATTGATTTGGCTTACTACCTGAATTGCAATGCGAGTTTTGTCAAAATAATGTATATCAACAAAATCTTCTAACAATTCGACCAAACATCGAACTTTAGATGTATATTGTTGACTATCTTGTTTTTTTTGTTGTTTGACATTTTCGATTTCATCTGTAAATTCTTCAATCAACTGATTTGTCAGGTCGGGGTGAATTATTTTAAAATCAACCCAGTCTGGGAGATTATTCGTCAAAGCCTCATCTCCATTATCTTGTATATAGGCTCTGTCGCTAATAATGCCATTGTTGCCATCTATCAAAAGCGGAATTTTGGCTTGTGGATTATACAAATCTTTATTATCAAATAAATGACGAATGAGTGACACCCGTTTTTGAATGTCGCCGGCAATTGACTGTGAAATGGCAGTTAGAGCATCAGCAAAATCCTCCAAAGGATGCGTTTCTATTTTATATTGCCCATCTGTTTGCTGCAGCATCTTAGAGAAGGAAGTTCCATGCGCATCAAAATTCATCCAAAAACTGCTGATATCATCGTTGTAGTAGCAATATTTGTCTGCCGTAACATATTGTTTGTCCACTGTCGGATATATGGACATCGTCTTTTTTAGTTCAGTCAACTTGATATACAAGGGTTTTAGGCTGCCATAGTCTTTTTCATGCACTGTCGGTGTCATCATGCGAAAAGCTGTCCAGTTGGAAGAGCCGTTCGTTGTATCCAATTCCTTTTGAGCATAATCTTGGATAAGTGCCGCCGCTTGCTCCAATATGTAAACATTCACATCGCTTTCGTTGACATGATTGCGCGAACTGTTGAGTTCTACTGTGGCATGTAGAAGGAAGGGTAAATGTACCTGCTCTTTTGTAGGAAGGTAATTGTAAAGAGAATTTGACCCTTCAATCAATCCGATTTTTGGAATAGCTATTTTTACGATATACTTTTTATTTTCGTTCTTATTCTTGTCTTGATATTGGTCAGGCAATTCATCTTCTATATCGTAGATATTCCATTCCTCCTCGTTATCCGAAATAGTAGATTTTTGTGCGTCAACTTCAACATTCACTGTTTTCACCTTTGGGAGAAACAGTAGGGTTCGTTCGTCAATTGCTTTTATCTGATTGATGATATCTTCTTGCTTGCTCTCATCGTATATGATTTTTAAAGCACAGCCTTTGTCTTCCGTACACCCTTCGTATGGTTTTTCAGAAACACGAGGGAGTCCGAGAATCGGTATTGGAATGCATGTCGGGGATAGATTCCTACTCTTTCGTATTTCATCCAAGTTTGATTTCAATGACAACAATTTATTTTCAAGGTATTCTTCGAGAACCTTCCTTGAGAACTCTATTCCCAGACCTGCAGAATATATTGTGACGCTTTGTGCCCAATTCAAGATTGAACGAAATCCCAGTCCTTTGTTCCCAATATATGTTGCTGTTATTTTACTGCTTAAATTGGCTATCATAATGGACTTGATTCCTTCAAAATCAAAGGCAACACCATCATTGTAAAATACAAGTTCATTTCTTTCGGTATTGAGCGTTATTGAAATAGTTTTTGCTCCGGCATCATCTGCATTTTGGATTAGTTCCAAGATTTGGCGTCCGTTGTATTCTTTTATGGTTTCTTGTTCTGCATTATACTTGGAAACTGCTTCATCTACATTTTTGAATATTTCTATCCTTTGACCGATTAATTCTTCCAAATTTTCTTTTGTAAGTTTTGTCATTGCTATTCTCTATAAGGTCTTCTATTTTTTACATTATTACAGTCATTACCTCTTCCTCCGCCGAAGTCCAAAAACAGATTCCGAAAAAAACGACATACAAATTTAATACAATCCGTCCATTCCACAATCAACATTTCTAATTATTTTCGATAGAAATTCACCTTTGCTATACCGCAAATTACATCTCGTAACAGTTATATGAAACATTTTCAGTATCATAGGTTGTTCATATCTTTTTTCGGCAAAGAAAAGCTATAGATACGCCAAAATTTGTCGTAGATTTTAGAAAAAAATGTTGCTTTTTTTGCCATTTTTCAACCTTTTGAAAATAAACATGTTGACATTTTTCGGGGCGACTTTTGCAAGAAATATGGGAAAATTTTTCGGCTGTGGTTTTATGTATAACGGAACTTCTGCCTTTGCAAAAAACTATGATTCTGGTTACACATTTTATGAATATTCAAAATATTTTACAACTCATTGATTATTAAAACTATTTCACATTTTATGAACCATTTTAGGGGTAAATTCACACATTTTATGAACCATTTTTAGGTTGATTTTACACATTTTATGAAGAGTGAAGCAAAAAAAACTCCCAACTTTTGGCAGGGAGTTTTCAATTTATAATATCATGAATAAGCTTTTCGTCGTCTTTCCTTATCTTCGTTTAGTACTGAATGCTTCTCGGTTGATAGATGTTTTTTGTTATTTACTTTTCAACACATTCCGCCTTGCCCTTCGACAGGATCAGTGGGCGGCTACTTTCCTACTATCCTCCTCCAAATCTCCCATAATCTCATTTTTTTCTTTGGTTATTCTCGGTGTACTCTTTTATTTCCTCCACCAACATCCGTCTTTCCACTTCCTTATTAGCTTTTTCTGGTCGTCCAATGTTTCGTCGGGGTACTTTTGCTTGTGCTCTTCTTCGATGGCGACGAGTATGCTTTCATCTTCAACTCTTTTTAGTTCCCACTCGTAATAGTCATAATAGCGGTTGCCGATTCGTTTGGATTTAAATTTAAGTTCAGCACCGACTTTAAGCAGTTCGGTCAGTAGCTTTACCGCTTCTTTGTTGTCAAGCAACATAAAGTTTATATAATATCCTTCGACCATCAGGGTGTTGAGATAATCCAAAATACACCAATTTATAGCACGGCGGTATGTGTATTCGCGACCTTTGGCATACTTGTATATTACGGGGTAGAGGTTGCCTCCAGCTTGTACAAATTCAGCAAGTTTAAAGATTTTTTGTTCGATTGTCGTGTGGTTCCACTCTGCTCCACAGCTGTCCCAGTATTCGCGGTTGCCGAGATTTGCTCCGAATTCTTTAATATCAATAGTCATAGCTTTAATTTTTTTGTTTCTTACGACAGCAAATGTCGTATGAGGTTACGCCAAAATATGTCGTAGGTTTAAAAAATTTTCCAACAAAATAAGCATAAAAATGCCCCTACCCTTTCTGTTCAAAAAAAATTGCAAAAATATCTTCAGTTCCCAATAAAAAAGGTATATTTGCGAATTAACATTATTAGTAACAAATTTTTATAATTTCTTAAATAACAGACGTTTATGGCAGAAAAAAAATTCATGACATGTGATGGTAACTGCGCAGCAGCTCATGTTGCCTACATGTTTAGCGAAGTTGCCGCTATCTATCCTATCACTCCGTCGTCACCGATGGCAGAATACATCGACGAATGGAGCGCAGGCGGCAGAAAGAACATCTTCGGTGAAACAGTTAAAGTAGTAGAAATGCAGTCGGAAGCTGGTGCTGCCGGTGCTGTTCACGGTTCGTTGCAGGCTGGTGCCCTCACAACTACCTATACCGCATCGCAGGGCTTGTTGCTTATGATTCCGAACATGTACAAGATTGCTGGCGAATTGTTGCCAGGTGTTTTCCATGTTTCGGCTCGTGCTTTGGCAGCTCAGGCTTTGTCAATCTTCGGCGACCATGCCGATGTAATGAGTGCTCGTCAGACTGGTTTCGCTTTGTTGGCTACCGGCTCGGTTCAGGAAATCATGGACTTGGCTCCTGTTGCTCACCTTGCAGCTATCGAAGGACGCGTTCCGTTCCTCCACTTCTTCGACGGTTTCCGTACATCTCACGAAATCCAGAAGGTTGAAGCTGCTGACCAGGACGAACTCAAGAAGCTCGTCAACTGGACAGCCTTGAAGGAATACCGCGACCGCGCTCTCAATCCAGAGCACCCTGTAACACGCGGTACCGCTCAGAACCCCGACATCTACTTCCAGACACGCGAGGCTCAGAACAAGTACTACGACGCTCTTCCAGAAATCGTTGCTAAGTACATGAAGGAAATGAGCAAGATTACAGGTCGTGAATACGCTCCTTTCACATTCTACGGCGCAAAGGATGCTACCGACATCATCGTAGCTATGGGTTCAATCACAGATGTTATCAAGACCGTTATCGACAAGGAAAATGCAAACGGAAAGAAACTCGGTCTCATCAGCGTTCACCTGTACCGTCCATTCAGCGTTAAGTACTTGATGGATGTTATGCCTAAGAGCGTTAAGAGAATCTGCGTTCTCGACCGCACAAAAGAACCAGGCGCAAACGGTGATCCTCTGTACTTGGATGTTGTTGAAGCACTCAAGGACTGCGCTGAAAAGCCAATGATTATCGGCGGACGCTACGGTTTGTCATCAAAGGACACAACTCCAGCTCACATACTTTCTGTTTTCAACAACTTGGCAGCAGACAAGCCTATGAACCAGTTCACAGTTGGTATTGTTGATGATGTTACTTTCCGTTCACTCCCGATACTTCCGGAAATTTCAATACTTCCGAAGGGTACTTTCGAAGCTAAGTTCTACGGACTTGGTGCTGATGGTACAGTAGGTGCTAACAAGAACTCAATTAAGATTATCGGTGACAACACCAACAAGTACAGCCAGGCATACTTCGACTACGACTCGAAGAAATCGGGCGGTTACACCTGCTCGCACCTTCGTTTCGGCGACCAGCCAATACTTGCTCCGTATCTTGTAGGTACTCCTGATTTCGTAGCTGTTCATGTTCCATCATACCTCCGCAAGTACGACTGTCTGCGCGGTTTGAAGGAAAACGGAACTTTCCTCTACAACTCGCCATGGTCGGTTGAAGAAACCAAGAAGCACTTGCCAGACAATGTAAAGAAATACTTGGCTGAAAAGCACATCAACATGTACATCATCGACGCTACTAAGATTGCAATGGAAATCGGTCTTGGCAACAGAACCAACACCATCCTCCAGAGCGCATTCTTCAAGATTTCGGGCGTTATTCCTTACGACCTCGCAGTAGAGCAGATGAAGAAATTCATCGTTAAGTCGTACGGCAAGAAGGGTGAAGATGTTGTTAACAAGAACTATGCAGCAGTTGACCGTGGTGGAGAAATCCAGAAGGTTGAAATTCCTGCAGAATGGGCTAACTTGAACTGCACAACCGAATTCAAGTTCGAACACAACGACAACGATCCTGAATTCATCAACAAGGTTATGCGTCCAATGGTTGCACAGTGCGGTAACGACCTGCCTGTAAGCGCATTCAAGGACATTATTGACGGTACTTTCCCAGCAGGTACTACAGCATACGAAAAGCGTGGTGTTGCTACTTTGGTTCCAGAATGGGACAACACAAAGTGTATCCAGTGCAACCAGTGCTCGCTCGTATGTCCTCACGCTGCAATCCGTCCGGTAGTTATGACCGACGAAGAGCTTAAGAACGCTCCTGCATCAATGAAGACCGCAGACATCAAGATGCCAAAGGAATTCGCTGGTATGCATTTCCGCATGCAGGTATCGGCTATGGACTGCACAGGCTGCGGTAACTGCGCCGATGTATGTCCTGCTAAGGAAAAGGCATTGGTTATGAAGCCTTTCGAAAGCCAGCTTGGTGAAGTTGACAACTGGAACTACAGCCAGAAGAAGGTTACCTACAAGGACAACCTCATCGACAAGTACGCCAATGTGAAGAACAGCCAATTTGCACAGCCGCTGTTCGAGTTCTCGGGTGCCTGCGCCGGCTGCGGTGAGACTCCTTATATCAAGACCATCACCCAACTCTTTGGTGAGAGCATGATGGTTGCCAACGCCACAGGTTGCTCGTCCATCTATGGCGGTTCCGCTCCTGCAACGCCTTACTGCAAGAACTACCGCAGTGGCAAGGGTGTGGCATGGGCCAACTCCCTGTTT
>CACYQN010000027.1 GCA_902776565.1 uncultured Bacteroidia bacterium | reverse complement strand
ACCTCCCTTTTTTTGTTTGCTTTTGAATCTTTGTTTAGTTTGTCATTTGCCTGCAGGCAAATGACAAACTAAACTTGCACTTCTAAGTTGAACTTAGGTTTGTATATGTCGCAATCATTAAGACTCAATTATGCTATTATCAAAAATCTCCACGATTCTCAAAAAGAAATCGTAACCTTTAGCTCGGCTTTGCCAAATTGTAAATAAATTGTATCTTTGCCTTATTATTACAAACATTTCAACAATGAACCTAAGGTCGTTTATTTGTATCGCATTAATTACCATTCTATTTGGTAACATATATGCAAAACCAGTTGATGAGACAACAGCTCGCACCGTTGCATCGCACTTTTATGCCGCGAAATTTAACCGTCCGCTCGAAACGCTGACTCCAACTATAGTTTATACCGCTGCAATGCGGAGAGGAAATGGTTCAGAACCAAGTTTCTATGTTGTAAACTTCAACTCCGAAGGCTTTGTTATTGTTGCTGGCGACGACAGAGTGCAACCGATTCTGGCATTCTCAGACGAAGGCGCCTTCGTATCCGAAAATATGCCCGACCATATCCGGTTCTTCTTAGACGGATATACCGACGAAATCCAATATACAATTGATAACCAACAAAATGCTGACATAGAAATCCAACAACAATGGGAGCAACTGCTTTCAGACACTTCACTTGTACCAAAAGACGAAACAGTAATAGTCAGGCCATTGTTAGGCGGTAACAAATGGAATCAGACCAGATACTACAACAACCTCTGCCCTGCCGATGCGACTGGTAATGTTGCCTACGGCGGTCATGCTGCGGTAGGCTGCGGTGCCCTTGTTATGGGACAGGTGATGCGCTACTGGCAATACCCGACCACTGGAACTGGAAGCCATTCATACAACAGCAGCAACTACGGCACACTTTCGGCCAACTTCGGTGCAACGACCTACCATTACGAAAGCATGACAGACCAACTTACCCTATCCAACCACCCCGACAGCTGCATGGAAGCCATTGCCACTTTGCTGTACCACTGCGGTGTTGCTGTCAACATGAACTACGGACCGTCGGCAAGCGTGGCGAACTCCAACAAGATTGTATCGGCTCTCTCAACATATTTCCGCTATCCCACAACAATCAGATACATTGAACGCGGAAACCTTTCTTCTACGGCATGGCTCAATTACCTGAAAGGCGAACTCGACGAAGGAGCACCATTTATGTATGGTGGCAGTGGAAGCAATGGCGGACATGTATGGACTTGCGACGGCTACCGCGACGACAACTATTTCCATTTCAACTGGGGCTGGGGCGGTCAGCAAAACGGCTACTACGCCCTGACAAATTGCAGTACATACGGATTCAACAGCAATCACGCCATAATCATTGGCATAAGAGGGCCAGAACTGCCTACCGACATTGAAGAACACTGTACACAAAATATAAACCTCTACCCCAACCCTGCCACTGACATCATAAACATAACATCGGAGGAAACAATTTCAGAAATAGAGATTGTGAATGTTATGGGACAAGTTGTAAAGCGCATTGAGGTGAATGCAGATAATGCTGTTTGCAATGTTGAAGATTTGGCGAACGGAGTGTATGTGGTTAGGATATATAGCCAATCCTTCGCTCCTTCGGCTAACGCTCGGGGTGTGGCTGTCTTACAGAAATTCGTAAAGGAATAGAAAAAAACGGTGTTCCCAAATGAAACACCGTTATATAAAAATCTAGAAAATTCAATTAGCTATCACGCCGACTGATAAAACACTTGTCCTACGCGATTTATGTGGTCACCAATGGGTGTGCCAATAATTTTACTATAGTCAAGCAAGTCAACAGAATATAGCAACTCCAAGTCGTCTATCTCGGTTAGAATTTTTATTATCTGGTTGTAATCCAAATTGTTACCTATAGCCACAAGGTCTATGTCGGAACCTTCACGATAATTTCCTTTCGCCCTTGAACCAAAAATCAGAACTTTGCTGATATTCTTATGACGGCGGAATACATCCTGCAACTCCACTATTACACTATCGCTCAAGCCGAATTTCATAGCCTTTAGTATTTATTCTTGTGAAAATTGTGCTAATTTTTCATCCAATGCTTTCAACAGATGGACATATTTGCTAAAAATTAACCTGACAATAATTTCAGCCTCGCCCTCGTCATATACATGACTTAAAGTATTGCGCGACTTAGCCATCTGCCGCCATCCATCATGGTCGGAAATAAGACCGTCTTCAAAAGCCATCTTCATTGTGCCGTTGGGACCAGACATAAACTCATAACCCTTATATACCAAGAAATCCTGCATTACTTTCCATGAAAGTTCAAAGGTGTATTCAAATCGTTGCACTATTCCCTCTTGCTCCAACTCCGACAAATCTTCAACTCTTATACCGCTTTCTGTCACTGAGACAAGCCTCTGGCAAGCCTTATGATAGTTTGCGTAGCGTTGTAGCCATCTTATATCCTGTTCCTGTTCCATCTTAAACTGAATTTATTTTCTGCAAAACTAATAAAAATGCTTAATTCATATAAACAAATTCAAAAATTCAGCATAAAAATTGATTGCCACTTACAAAAAAACGGCGTCTCCCAATGGAACGCCGTTAGTGAAAATCTCGCAAATTCTATTTTAATAATCGCCTAGTGGAGTTTCGGGCAACTGAGCCAAGGCTGCTGCAAGCTGCTCGTCGTTTGGAGGTGTGCCGTGCCACTTGTGGGTACCCATCATAAAATCGACGCCCATACCCATTTCGGTCTTCATCAGCACAACGACCGGTTTCTTGTTACCAAGGTGGCCTTTAGCATCGATGATGGTCTTGCGCAGGTCGGCAATATCGTTGCCGTTGCATTCGAGCACATACCAGCCAAATGCTTCCCACTTAGCCTTAACATCGCCAAGTTTCATAACATCCTCGGTTGTACCGTCAATCTGCTTGCGGTTGAGGTCGACAAAAGCAACAAGGTTGTCGATTTCGCGGGCGTTTGCAAACATTGCAGCCTCCCAAATCTGACCTTCTTCGATTTCGCCGTCGCCCATGAGGCAGAAAACCGTATGGTTGTCGCCATTGAGTCTCTTTGCCAATGCAGCACCGCAGGCGGCCGACAAGCCCTGTCCGAGCGAACCCGATGCAATGCGGATTCCAGGCAAACCTTCGGCAGTGGTCGGATGTCCCTGCAAACGCGAATTTATTGCACGGAAAGTCTTGAGTTCCTCAACCGGGAAATATCCGCAACGAGCAAGAACGCTGTACCACGCAGCCGATGTATGACCGTTGGAAAGGAAGAACAAGTCCTGTCCCTTACCATTTATATCGAAATTCTTGGGGTCGTGTTCCATAACATCGAAATACAATGTAACCATCAAGTCGGTTACGCCAAGCGAACCGCCCGGATGTCCCGATTTCTTTGCGTGAATCATTCTCAGCAGGTCGCGCCTTACCTGCCTAGCAATTGTCTGTAGTTCGGCAACTTTATCCATATCCTATTTATAAACTTTTAATCTAACCTTTTTGGCCTCAAGTAATACAACTTTACCACCTTCCGAAACAACCAGTGTCTCGTTCTGCTGTTTTCTTGTCTCCAATAATTTTCGATAAGAAAGATTCAATCCATTAAGAATTTTCTTTCGTAGTTCTTTAATTTCGCAATTTTCCATCTGTAATTATTTGATTAAAAACATCATCATCATAAACATTCAAAACCTCCTCCTTTGCTCCGTCAGCTATAAGCTTGAAAGGATTGTTTGAATTGTCAATTATCATCCAGTAGTCGGCAATAGGAATGTAAATCTGTGAAAGATAACGCATTCCAGCCACATACCTTCTGTAAACAACATCCTTTGGCACATCGTGACCGCCGTGCTCCACACGCTCCTGCACGCGACGCAGGGCAAGTTCGGGAGTATCAAGCCAGAAAAAGACAAGAGTCACCTTATATCCCTTGTCCTTCGCCTTCTTGATTATAGCCTTGAATGTCTTTGTTGCCAAAGTAGTCTCGAAAGCGAAATCGCTGCCCTCCTCGATGAGAGCATACATACGGGCAAGCATTATTCGCGTAGCCTCGAACTTTATGCCGCGCGACTGCGACGACAACTCCTTGGCAATCTCGTCGGAATTGATGAACTGAGTACACTCCAGCATTTCCGGAAGTATGGAATAAGAAGCCGTTGTCTTACCAGCTCCATTACAACCTGCAATTACATACATGTTCATTTCTCAATCATCAATATTTTCGACGATGCAAAATTACCATAAAATATATAACTAGTGTCCCTACAAACTGTTAATTTGTGAACAATAAGGTTTAATAAATAGTTAAATCAATGATTATCAATAAACTACAAACAAACTCTTAGTATATTGAGCTACAAGACACACAAATTTTACAACATTCACTGTAATGCCTTCAATTTTTGAATAACATCGAACAATTCGTCTTTATTGTCAAGATTTACTTGTATCAGACTTCTGTAACAGCCATGCTGCCTCAAAACATCCTTTTCTGCTTCACGCGGATAGTCATCGAGCCAAATGAAATCGGATTCAAAATCAATGCCTTCGGTTTTCAGAGCAGTCCATGCCGCAGGCTTTATGGATTTCATCTTTTCAACCACACTCTGATAAAAGTATTGGGACAAATAACTAATGGCATGAGTTGTATCGTTATCATGACAATGCGTTGTCAACCAATAGCAATCGAAATTTTCCAACACATAATACAACAAATCAACCGCCCCTTTTGCCGCCCGAATGTTACTTGTTGTCAACAAAACACCATCAATATCAAGATAAAGCTTCTTCATTGAATTAGTCTTATCACTTAGTCCCTAATATCCAACACTTTATCAAATTCATCCGGATATTTTACAGGTTTCCTCTTTTCCATATCGACAAACGCCACCGTTACCTTAATGTCGTTGAGCAGAACATCGTCGGCGTTGAATATCTGCTGTACAAAGACCATTCGTGCGCCACGCAGAGAAATTATGCTTGTCTTCACAATAATTTCCTCGTCAAGTACAGCGGGCTTGTGGTAGTTGATTTCGGCATTCACAACCGGACATACAATGTTTAGTTCTGCAGCCATCTTCGAGAACGGCATTCCAACCTTGTGCAGGAAATCACCACGCGCTGCCTCGTAAATGCGCAGATAGTTGCCGTAGTACACCACGCCCATAGCATCGGTGTCGGCATAGAGAACACGATATTTATAAGTTGTTTCCATCGGTCATCTTTACATAAATCAAGCGTGTAACCCACGAATCGGTTGCCGCATAGCGAATCTGCTTTTCGGTAAGCACATCGCTCTCCCAGTTGCTAAGCTGCTGAGCCTTCGAAATTCTGAAACCCAGCACAATAGCAGCCATCTTGCGCAGGCTCTTCTCCTCTATTCCATAATCGGGTGCGATGCTCTGCAAGTCAATAAATCCAGCATGCGTAAACGGTGCAAGCTTCTGCAAGCCCTTGATGTCGTCGCGGGACGAAAGTCCAATTTTTGTAAACCTGTCGGACGAAAGGAAGTCGCAGAGTTCCTTTGGCAAACCGATTTTGCTAAGCCTGAAAATATAAGTCTTTTCCCTGCTGCTCAACTGCAGAAGCGCGACATTCTTCCTATTTGATGCACCTTTTTTAAAGCAAGGCTTAGTCTCGGTATCGAAGCCCCAGAGCGGTTCGAGGAAAAGCTCGTCCTTCACCTGATGGAACTTCTCCATAGTATCGACACAAACCACTTCACCGTCGTAGGCATACAGCGGCAAAGTCATCAGTTCTTCGTTGGTAATATTCGGGCTATACTTACTTTCAGTCATCTCTGCGATACTTTATCTCATGCAACGCTTTCAATAGCGAGAGCAGGCGGATGCCCCAGTAGTCGGGGAAATTGTTGCGACAGCAAGCCAAGGCCACAAGCATAACATCATCGTTTGCAATGCGGTATGCACCTACTAGGTCACCCATTTCCTGATACAAGTCGGCATAAATTTCCGACAAACCAACGCTCATTGAGTCCATCGAACTCATCATTGTAGCGTCCTGCACCTGCACAAACTCGTCGTCCTCGTCGAGACGAGTCGATACCGTCTGCTGGATGTACGACCATGTTGCCTCATCGACAAACTTTTCGGAGAAATTATCGTCGTAGTCGGTAATTTCGGGCAACATCACGCCTTTCTGGTAAAGCAACGGCAACATTTTCACAGAATGGTCGATAAAATCATCCTTCGACATGTTGCGTGCATTCTCAAGCAAACGGACAAACTCCTTTGCCACCGTCACAAACTCAATTGCTTCGCGCTGATATACAACATTATACTCGTCCATTACTTCAAAAGTTTTTCATCGACCATAAACCAGAACTTCACGGTATTGTATTCGTAGCCCTCAGCAGCATCGGTACCACCGATATTAATTGTAAACACAGGAGCAACAGCCAATACCTTCTTGGTTATCATATTGTTATCAAAATGCCATTCCTCCAAGAACCTAAGCTTCAAAATTCTTGTCTGGTCAAGCTTAAATTCAACATTAGGCCTTGATATATATGCATTTGTCGTCTCGTCAAAGACATCGGGGACTGGAAGCGACACTTTCATATCGTTCTCGAACAAACTCTTCACTTCCTTGTCGGGAATGCGTTCCAAATGTTCGTAGTCGCCTTCAGGGTCGTAATAATAGATAGGCATTTCGCAGTCGCGGGCATCGGCAAACAGCCTGTCAATAAACTTATCGCCAGCCGGATATGGCAGATTCTCCCAGAACCAGTTCGGGTCGCTTTCGCTCCTATCCTCCAACTGCAAATTTACAATTGGCACATCGTAAAGAATCTTCTTAGTAACAAGTTCTCCCCCAACATCTTCGCCACCCTTGCGACAAGAAGCAAATACTGATAGCAACAAAACTAGTGCGACAACAAAACACCTTTTCATCATCTACCCTCCACATTCAAGACATTTGTAAATTTCTTTAAAATCTTAAGTACCAAGAAAATAAGTAATCCTGCAGCGAAAATTCCAATCCAGATGCAATCGAGATAGAACCTATGCTCCACTATTGCAAATTCGAGTACGCGGAAAGCTGTCATTACGAGAATGAGGTTGAAAAAGCCGTTGTACTCGCGCTTCAGGACATTGCGCACCGAAAACGGCAAGGTCGATTTGCAGTGGTTACGAAAACTTGGAATGAATGCAGGTGTACGGTTTGCCCATTCAAGGTAGGCATCGCCGAACTTCTTGCGCAGAAAAGCTTCTTCGGCATACATAATGCGCTCGTAGTAAATCCAGTAGAATGCGCAGAAGAAGAGCACGAACCACAAGTCAAGCACCATAAGCGCAGGTGCCAGCCACATAAAGAAATTGCCGAGGTAAAGCGGATGGCGAACCGTCGAATATATTCCCGAAGTGTTAAGTTGTTCTGCCACTTGTCCCTGAGTAGTATTGCGACCGCTAGTGCCCTTTGGCGTATGTCCTACCGTTGCAATTCTGATTGCAAGTCCTACAAAACCAATGCATAGGAAAATCACTGGCAACCACCAAGGCATTACCTCGTTGCGCAAATAAGTAAGGTATGCAAACCACGCTGCGCCAGGCACAAGTATCAGAACTGGCAGCCAACTGCGACGCTTAAAAAGTTTATTTCCTTGTATTTCAAAAGATTCCTGTAAAGCCATAAGAAATATTTTTGCGATGCAAAGATAATGTAATTTACGATTTTAGAAGTACGATTTACGATTGTCAAAATTATCCCCTGGCCGTCAGTTCCAAACCTACCACGCCGACCAATATCAGCAGGGCGAAGAACATACGCAGCAACGAAGCCGAATCGCCAAAGAACACGATTCCAAGCACAAAAGTACATACCGCCCCGATGCCTGTCCAAATTATGTAGGCGGTGCTAATGGGAATAACCCGTTGCGCCAGATAGAGGAAAAAACCGCTAAGTGCCATGCTGATGACTGCAAGCGAAATATACAACCAGAAATGTTCGGGATGCAGGTCGGACAACTTGAAGCCCAAAGGCCAGCCGACTTCAAACAATGCAGCCAATATGAGATAGAACCAAGACAAGGGGATTGGGATTGACGATTGACGATTTTACTTTGTTGCGTTCAGCAATATATCGCAAGCCTTTTCTATCACATTGTCGATGCCCTGTGCAGTCTGCACCGGGTCAAGGATTTCTGTAACATCGGGCGGCATACCGTTTTCGTAGTTGTTGCCGTTGTTGTCGAGAGTGCGCGTAATCGAGAAGCGGTACGACCAGCCGTTGGGCAATTCGCCGCCGTTGGGCAATCCCAAGCCACCGCCTGTGGTATCACCAACTATGACAGCTTCGGGGAAATTGGACTTTATGCACAACGAGAAGAACGAAGTCGCACTGAACGAACCACGGTCGGTAAGCACTGCAATAGGATGGCGATATGTTGTTTTCTCATCGTGAGAAGGTTGCGTCACAACCGTCATTTCAGAAAAGTCATTATGCTTTGGTCCATTCTTTATCTGCGTCTGATACAACTGACGGTTTCCTGTCGGGAAAAGTTTCATCAGGTTCCAAACATTATCCACGCTTCCACCGCCATTCTGACGCAAGTCAATTATCATACCCTTGGTATTCTTATACTTATTCACCAGATATTCCAAATCGTCGTCGGCAATGGCATCCATAAACGATGAATAACGCAGATAGGCAATCTGACCGTCGCGGATAGCGTTGTGAGCAAAAGCTCCCGTCGTATGATAGTTGATTGTCAAATAGTTGAGCACCACTACTTCGGAATTGATGTTTTTGGCTGCATACATCCTGCGGTACACTTCCTCGTTGTGCGACACATCAAACGGAGAAACAAGATTTGTATGCCCGTCGTTGAGAGTATTCAGCATTGCGCCAAGCACATTGAAAAGACTGTCGTCGCTGATTTTTTCCGAAACCTTAGGCTTATACACGGTGTAAACCGAATCCCAGTTCACATTCTTCACATCGAAGAATGAATACTGCTCGTCAACGACATCCCACAGGTATTCAAAAGTCGTCACGGGGTCGTTACTTGGTTCCTTTTCCATAAACGCCTTTTCGCACGAAGTAGCGAGCAAAGCAAAGGCAAACAAGGCTGATATTATATGTAATCTTCTCATAATCAATTGATATTAAACATGAACTTTAAGTTTACTGTGTGGTAGGCGTTGTCGAAACGATGTATAGATGCATGGCGCGTAGTCCAGTAGTCCCAACGATACGAAAGCCCTATCCTGTTGCGGTTCTTGAGGTTGAAAAATATTCCTATGTCGGTTGTATTTCCGGGCATTCCAATAGCAAACGCCTCATAGCTATCGAGCAGATACTCAACAGGGTCGTCGGACGAAGTTGCATTATAGACATAGGCATACCCCGGGCGCGTACCGAAAGCGAAAACCGGCAGCGACACATCGGCAAACAAGGTAAACAGGTCGGTACGGCGGCGCGAAGGGATGTCGAATTCGAGGCGGAAGTTTCCGTCCATAGCATACATCGAGGTTAGTCCAACCGCAGCATTCATCATTTTCCGGTTTATGCGAATGTCGGTGTACGGATTGAACGAACCGCCGACCCATAGTCTGAGCTTGCCATCGGCAGGAGCCGCTACACGATAGAGGAACCCTACCCTATTATTGATTGTAATTCCGTATGCACCAGCCTTGGAATCGGCCTTGTTGCCAGCAGCCAAGCATCCACCGACGGTATTGTCGAGCGTGATGCGGCAGCGTTTCCATTCTACGGTCAGACCGAAGTCCACACCCAGAGCCAGTCCCATATAATGCAAGGGCGACACGCCAGCATCGTAATATCCGGTTGCTCCCAAACATCCGCCACCAGTCAAATATATAGGTACGCGCGAGTGTTCCAACGAGGTCTTCTGCCCCATTGCAAAAAGGACGGGGAAGAGCAAAAGTAATGCAACTGCAATATGCTTCATAAACTTGTTACTTTAATTTAAGTTTCATTCTGCGAATATAAATGTTTTTTGATTTGCCAAAGACATTCCACTGGCAATTTTATCAACACAATAACATAACATCATCCAGCAAAACAACGAGAATGTCTTTTTAACCAGCTAGAATACAACTAACCCAAAAGCCACTTCGATATAGGCACTACCCTGATATTGTATCCATTCTGGACGATTTCCCGTTCCTCGTTGTATGTAACGATAACCAAATCATTGTACTGCAAACGTTTTGCAAGACGTTCCAACGCTACGGTCTCACGACGATACGTTTCGCTTGTTTCATCGCCCAGCTGATAGCAGACTTGGACGGCAAGCGATTCTTCGGGAACGACAAAATCGACCTCAATATTATAGTTATAGAAAAATACATTGCCATCAATTCCGTATTTACGCAAAAGATGCAGAGCGACAATATTTTCCAATAGGATTGACTTATTGCTGATAATCAGAAGGCTTATGATGCCATTATCTACAAAGTAATACTTCTTGTTGGTTTCGCGTTGCGTAAAATTGTCGGCTATGTTTTTTATAGGTAGAAGCAAAAAGGCATCGGTTGCATATTCTGCATAATTTATAATGGTATTCTTTGAGATTTTAAGTCCTGTTGCAACCAACATATTAGTAAGTCTCGTCAGTGCGACCGGCCGCATAAGGCTTTCTGCCAACTTTCTGAACATCAACCTCAATGCTACTTTATTGTCAATATTGTAGCGCGAAGCAATATCACCCAGGTATATTATCTGATATACCGACAGCAAATACTCCTGCTTGCCTTTGAAAGTGGCACATTCTGGGAAACCGCCGTATTTAAGATACTCGTCCAACATTGCCAAAGATTCATTGTCGTTTTGGGGCAAAAGATTATTTGCCGAGCAAAATTCACTATAACTATATGGGTAAACATACTGTATTACATATCGTCCGCCCAAAGTTGTCGCCACATCAGAACTGAGCATTTTCGCATTCGACCCTGTAATGTTTACTATGTACTTTTGGTCGGCAAGACGCCTTGCAAACTTTTCCCAACCTGGAATATTCTGCACTTCATCAAGAAACAGCATAGGTTTGCTGCCTCCCATTTCGGAATGAACCTCCAAGATAGCCTCAAAATCGGAAGCCTCGAATCCAAGCAGACGGTCATCCTCAAAATTTAGGTAAAGCATCTCGTCCCAACTATGTCCGCCAGCAAGCAGGTCTTTCATCATCTGAAACAAAAGGAAGGACTTTCCTGCACGCCTTACACCGACAAGTACATACCGAAATGCATCGTGAAACGCAAAATCGCGTCGCACCAACTCCAACCCATCAACCATATCACGGTTTTCAAGGATTATATTTTTAAGCTGCTCTTTATTTACCATTTTGTTTTTTGATGCAAAGATAATTCATTTTGGCTTATCAACAAGCCAAAATTTAAAAATATTAATTTTGGTCTATCAATAAGCCAAAATTAAAAATCAGCGATTTCGGCTTACCAGCAGACCAAAACGAAGCATAATTTCAAACATCAACAAAACACAATTGATTGTCAAATACTTACAAAACTTTTGCATATTTTCGGAGGTTATGAAATGGCGAACAGGCTAAAAGGCAGAAAGGCAAACAGGCTAACTTCAAACAATTTCAAACAACCTCAAACAAATTCAAACAACATCACCCACCAAGGGCTGAAAGGCTAACAGGCTAACAGTCGAAAAAGGCTAAAAGGCTAAAAGCCAGAAGTCGTAATAACGTTTTTGTCGTCATGGCTTCAAGCCTGTGAGCCTGCAAGCCTTTAAGCCTTTTAAAATCCTTGTTTTAATGGAAGATGCACTGCGAGTGCTGATGAGGATACCATTCTCCATTGGATTTATTTAAAAGATGTCTTAATCCTTGTTTTAGTGGAAGATGCACTGCGAGGTAGTATTAGAGATGACGTTCACTTTTGATTTTACTTGTCTTAATCCTTGTTTTAGTGGAAGATGCACTGCGAGGGATAGTCTAATAGACTATAAGTTCATGAGTTTTGAATGTCTTAATCCTTGTTTTAGTGGAAGATGCACTGCGAGAATGAAAAAGGTTAGTTTTATTCTTAATACCATCATGGTCTTAATCCTTGTTTTAGTGGAAGATGCACTGCGAGCGTAAAGGCTGGTTTTCTGAAATAGAAGAGTTTTGTAGTCTTAATCCTTGTTTTAGTGGAAGATGCACTGCGAGGGCAAAATTTGTAAGTTATTGTGCAATAAGACTTTAGATATCAATTTTAACATTTTATTATGAATTTTTCTCCCAAAAAGTGTACCTTTTTCCCTTGAAACCACACCTAAAATAGGCGCGGATTGGGGTCAGAATGTCAAAGAACTTTTGCAATGTTTTTGCAATGCAAATATATACAATCTATACAATGCAGCAATTTTTATTTATCAAATTTTTATTAACAAATGGAGATTTGGCGGTCTTCGCGTTTCATTCAACAAATAGGTCGATAGCATTATTTTCATCCCATTCCGCCACATTGTTCTCAATATATTCGGCAATGCGGTTCATTTCGGCGGCGTCGCGGATAATGCGGTCGTAATATCTGGATTGCTGGTTTTATTCCTGTGGGGTCGTGGCGCGCCGCGACGCAACAGAATCAAAACCAACAATCCGTCAATACAATATCATTTATAATCACAATCCCATGTATATGGTCTGGCATCACAACCCACAATGGAATTTGAACATGCGGAAAATGCTGTGGGATTGCCCGCCAACATTCGTCAGCCATTTCCCCAATAGGCGACAAATACATTTTTGAATCACCGTTTTCATCATTTCCAATTTCGCCAAAATAATGTTCACGACCTTTGGTACATATAGTTACGAAATATGCACCACAACGGTAATTGTGCCACGGTGCGCGCGCAGATGCAATTCTGTATTTCCCTTGAAATCTTTCTTCCGACATATATTCTGTTATACCATATTTTTTCGATTTATACCCAGTGAGACTTATACCATTCGTTTGGTCTTAAACGTCTTTTCAGCCAAAGGTACATACCTACACAACATGTATGAAACATATTCTTTCCGCCTTGCCACGACTGCGGACCATATTGCCTATACAATGCCTCCATGACATCAGATGGAACCGTTCCTCCTGCAAAAAACTCATTTGAAACAATTCGCGTCATGACATTCATGTCGTAACGGAACACACGCTTTACCTTGAAACTACCACAGGGAAGATTTATTTTCACGTATGTGAAATACCGCCAAAACTTATACAGGAACAACAATAGCGGCCACGCAAATATGATAATCGATATAATCATCTTTTCCAATTTATTTGTTCGGTTTATAATCTTCGTTTACAACCACATTCTTGTAATGCTTGCGGTCCGACGGACCATAAGTCTTAAGGATTTCCTTTCTCACTTCAGGCGGAACATTTGCTCCTCCATAAAACCGCCACTGAACAATACGCGTAAGCCGTTCGGAATGATATGCATTTCGCCGCGACGTGTAGAACGTTCCTATGCTAAGCTTAACCTTCATTGGCAGGAAGCCTCCTATTATTCCGCTGAAACCGTACACAAGCACATTGAACGCCAAATAGGCGACAATGGTTAGAAACGGCCTGCTGAGAATAAAATTCAAAATCGAATTATCAATATCCATTGCAATTGTATTTAATTTATAATCAATAATATCTGTATCTCACGAACTTGAACTTGGAAATCTTCACGCCGTTTTCCTCTACGGTTTCGCGCATAGTGGTCGACGCAACGCACTTTATGCCATTGGTTTTCAACTTATTGACAAGCGAAAACGTGAAGTTCATCTCGCCCATAAGGTGTACGGCGGAAACATCTTTCATTTCCAGTATTCTTTGCAGATATTCGTCTGCAAGATTTTCGATATAAGCCTCGTCGCCATCGGGCAAGACCTGCGGGAATGGCAAATCGACAACATTTCCGCCAGCGGCAGAAATCTGTTCGGGTGTCCAGTTTGAGGACGGATGATTGGAGAGATTTAGGAACATGGGGAATCAAATTTATTAATAATTTCAATACATTTATTATAAATCGGATAAAAATCTATATCTAAGTCATGATACGAAAATTCCCCATTCCCATGAATTATTGAATTGCGACGTTTGCGAATTTTTTCGTATTCAGGTCTAATAGATATAACGAAAGGTTCGTTCAATAGTTCCATTATTATTTCATCATGACCATTCAAGACACCATTAAATTCCCTTTTTTCAATGACTTCAGAAGGAAGTCCCAAAACCAGAGAAATAAACTCTCTATATGACTTTCTTGCCCTATTGTCTTTTCCAAAAGGATTCAAAGTAGCAAAATGTTCCGAAATCCTCAATACAATGTACTCTCCTGCAAGAGAATATGCCTGAACAAGCATTTCGTGGTCTTTTGCCCATTTGATAGCAGTTTCAATATTTATATTACTTCCTTTTTCACCAAAAGCACTTGTCTCGGATTTTATTTTATCTAAAATTTCTTTTATTGGTTTCGGTTGTTGTTTAGAACCAGGCCTAACAAAAGTCCTAAATGTTGCGATAAAATTTCCTTCACGTATTTTAGACAACTGATTAGTGGCAATAAACTCATCAAGTTCTGAGATTGATCTACATAGAAAATTCAACATCCTATTGTCGGAATTGTCAGCCTGTAGTTCCGTTGATAGTTTCTTTGTTTTTCCGAAATTTACAAGATTACTTGCAATCTCAGTATATTCCTGCAATCTCACAATGTTAATGAGGTCAAGTATCGGAGCAACGCCCCTATCTCTTAAATCTTTCTTCCTAACATCAAAAGCTGTCCCCAATTTCTCAAAGGCGCCATATTTAATCGCCATAATTTCTGTATCTTTCATAAATCTGGAATAATTGAACAAAACCGTAGAAAAAAGCGGGATTGAGCGAAATGCATGAGTTACATCAAAATATATCTGATCTCCATTTTTCAACGTCCCATCATATACAGTATCAAATATATCCCATATTTCTTCAACAGAAAAACCTTCTTTTATACGAACCTTTTCAAAAGGGACCTTTAGATTTAATGACTTCAATCTGGTTTCCAATCCAACCTTTTCAACTTCTTCCCAAATTTTTTCTTGACCATTATCAACCCAATTTTTGGACTCGGCATCTTTTGTACAAAATATATAGATATGATCATTGACCGTCCAATCCTTACAAGTTTCACGAATTAAAGCTTCCTGTATAAAACGCACTGGGTAATGCTCATCGTTGCTGTAATAGCATTCCACATAATTGTTTGTTCCCAAAAACGATATGAATACTTTTCTTGCCATAGTTCATTTTCTTTTTTTATCGAATTTACTTATATCTATTTTTCCAAGTATTTTTACACAGAACTGGGGTGTGGATACGATTTGAGGAGTAGAGAAAGAAACATCTTCAATCGGAGCTGAAATTTGATTTTCTTCTTTATCAATTTTCTCGGTGGTGTTTTCAATCGGAGCCGTAATTTGATTTTCTTCCTTAACAATTTTCTCTGTAGTGATGTCCATTATAGAGTTTAATGCTATGAAGATATTCTTTTTTATCGTTTCGAGGTCGAATTTTGAAAAATCATAGTCCTTTAATTTCTCCTTTTGACTTTCGGTAAACATTTCGGCATCTGTTGCATGGTTTATACGGTTTCGGATATTCTTCACATACAAATATCCGTACAATATGTTTGCTATTTGCTGATGGGAAACTTTATATGAAAAATCCGATGTAATAAGTTTATGGTGATTCAATATGTAATCGACCGAAAGGAACTTATCAGAACGCACCTTATCACCCACCACTGGTTCTCCCAATAATTCCAAGTATTTTTTCTGATTACTTATCAAATCATTTATTAATGCTGTTTTAGATGTATAACCTTTTGCCGCACAAAATTTTTCCAAATCATTAGAGCCTTTTTTTACTGGGAAGCTAATTTTAGAGATTGAAGAAATCAATGCTTTTATTTTAGGATTTTTGGGAGGTATTCTTTTTTCATTCCAATTTTTGAACTCTATCGACAACGGGTTATTTGCATATTGATCGCCCAAAATAGAATAAAAAACAGCCTTTGTCTGCCAATGCACAGGCAATAATTTGTTTTCCTTTTTTTCAGCCTCATAATTGGCAAACAAATCAGGTTTATTTAGAACCAATATATTATGGTCAAACAGATATACAGGTATTTTCTCGGTAAAAATTGTAACCGCCTGCTGAACAAGGCTGTTCTCCAAGCACCAGTTTACCAGACGGCAATAATCTGTTCTTTTGTTTTCTCCTATAAATTTTTCACGAATTACGGGAATAAACCGTCTGATTATCACAGATTCCATACAAGAGGAATCATTTTCGTTTTCAACTTTTAAGGCTGCATCGTTCAAATTGTTAACTGTAACTTCAATATCGTCAATATTGCCAAGACGGATTTTATCGGAAAACTCACACATCAAGTTAACCAAATTCAATACAGAATCGTTTGGCGCATTTTTAATGCATTGTCTTAATTGTTCGCTTTTGCCTGATGTCATAAACTCGTTGAAAGCATCGGCAAGGTCTGTCATCTTGTCGAAATTTTTTGTATCATAAATAAGACAATTGGGACGATTTTGGACATCGGCATATAATGTACATGGATTTTTTATCCCCGTGTATTTTAGTATTTTCGTCAAAAGTTGGATTACATTGTTTATTGTCCGCAAACCTCCTGCGCCATCAATATACACAGTGTCTTCAGACGAGATATTCCTACAAATATCATCAAGAATCAAGTTAATCTCCCTTGGTGATTTGCCGTTTTCTATATGGATTTCAATTACATTCTCTTTGCTTATACCTAAACTGCCGGCACATTCCAAAAAATATTCAAAAGCAGACATCTGCAAATAATTGTCCCTTTTGTTTAAAACATCGTTTGATACCAAGGCAATTATTTTGTTTAATCCACCAGTATTTATAACCGCGTCTAAATTTACAACGCACTTCAAAATACTTTCATTTGTTTCTTTGGCTTCGATTTCCGTTACTGCACAATCCAACCCGACGACACTATACTTGTTTGGTTCTCCTTTGTGCAGCACGCTAATATTTGCAACCAGTACATTCATTTATTCGCTATAATATTCGTTCAACTTTCTAATTTCCTTTGCAATAACCTTCCTTATTTTTTCGGGCTTACGGACTAGCACATCGCTGCCGTAAGAAAGAAGTTTGCGTTCCAACTCACGATTATGCTTTATTTTGAGCGTCACAAGCGTATAACCGTTTTTGTCGGATTTGCTTTCCGAAATTTTGAAATTTGCCAATGGCTGTTTCTCAAAACGGTTTTTGAAAGAGTCTTTGACATAGAGCATAACCTCATCGGGTTCGCGGTTGGGTATGGGGTCAACACCGAGTACATATTCAAAATATCTTTTCCATTCTTCAGGATTTGCAAATGTCTTTACAAATTTTTTGTCATCAAGAATCTCAATGTGTGTTATCAAATTTACATTCAACTGGGTAAACAGCAAGTCGTTGTCTGAGCGTTCGTTTACTATATCATACTTTTGTCCATTTGTGTCAGTAGCAACACCATAGATATAAAAGTCATCGTTGTATATACGCTTGTACTCCGGGAAAAACTCGACCGTGTTGGTTTCTTCGGAATTGAACTTTTTGTAACTTATGCGGAACCCTTTTTTACCCAAATGATTAGATATATATGAATTAAAACCAATGTGACGATGGTACAGACTTTCGCAGCAACTATCTGGTGACAAAAAATAGCGGCACATCCTGCCTTCGCGTTGCTTGGTTAGAATGTCGGAAAACTCGCCTACAATCTTTCTAAAACGTGCATCTGGCTGCGAAATAATTTGACAACCGTTTTCATCTGTATTGACAGCGGGATTCTCTTGAATATATCTGCAAAAATCTAATGTGGATATTCCACCATCCATAGCCTTCTTCTGAAAATATCCGTAAATCATTCTTTCGCGTTCCTGTGTATCCATAAGACCAATATAGTTTGACCCAAAATTACAAAAACTCCCCGTATTGCATAACAATTCGGGAAGTTTTTTTAGAGATTCTTAGTCAAGCGCCTTGAAGTTGCCAGATTCGAACTGTTTTACGAGCGACCACCCTGCTGCCTCGACAAGTCCCGCGCTGACTACAGCCGACACCGCCTGACCGCCCCAAGGTATGAGTTTACAGAGTTCCTTGCCTATGCATTTGAGAGGTTTTTTAAGGACTTGTCTTTTGAGAGCGGCTACGGCTACTGCGCTTGCGGCACTTTTCGTAAGGTCTTTGCCAAAGACGGCTGCAAGAGCTACTGCCATACCTGTGAGTGCGACAGTGTCTGCCGCCCAACCAAATCCTGGAACTGGTACCGCGTTTCCTGCACCGCTTGCTACAGCGGCCGTGTGTATTATCGCGTGGCATCTTGAATTTGTTATTGATTCAGTCATAATGACCTCCTTCTTTAAATTGTTAATAATCAAGTTTAATTAGTTTGCCTAACGTTCATCGAACTTTGGCGACGCAAAACTACGGAGATAAAAAATATGCACCAAGAATCGAAGTGTGAATAAAAATCTTGTACAGTTTGAGTTGGGATATTGAAATACGAAACAAATTGAAAGAACTCTCCTGAATGGCGAACCACCAGAAGAGTTTTTCGTGGATTTTAGGTTTCTAGTCAAGAGCTTTGAAGTTGCCGGATTCAAATTGTTTTACGAGTGACCAGCCTGCTGCCTCGACAAGGCCTGCGCTTACTACTGCCGATA
>CACYQN010000026.1 GCA_902776565.1 uncultured Bacteroidia bacterium | reverse complement strand
CTGCAAATACTTTACAAAGCCCTCGCGAACCTCTCTGTTTGGGAAACCGAGAGTATAGAACTTGAATTCAGTGTCGTAATCCTTTATAGTCAGGTAGCCACTCTGATACAACAATGGCAATGGATTTTCGTCCATTATATCAATGGAATTAAGCGTATCGGCAGTGAGTTTCTCCTCGGTCATTTCATCGAGACGATAATTTGCTTTCTGCAACTGGTGGACAAGGAAAGTTGGCGTACCAGTCTCGAACCAATAGTCGCGGAACTGACAGCTCGAAAGTGTATTTAGCAAACTGAAAGGATTATAAATTCCAGGAGTGTTCCAGTCGAAGTGGTAGCCGTCATAATCCAATTTCAACTGGCCGTAGCACTCGTCCTTTGTCATGCCATTTACATCTGCCAATTCTGCCACGCTTGCATCAAAGTACTCGTGCAGTTCGGCTTCTGTAACTCCGCATATTGCAGAATACCTACGGTCGAAAGATATGTCCGTCAGATTATTAAGGTCGCTGAATACGCTAACCTTGCCAAACTTTGTTACACCTGTAAGAAATGCAAAGCGTATCTTGGCATCTTGGGTTTTCAAAACAGAATAAAACGCCTTAAGTTTGCTCCGATAGATATCCTGCAGCACATTGTTGCCTATAGTTTGCAACAACGGCTTGTCGTATTCATCGACAAGTATTACCACCTGTCTGCCTGTTTGTTCGAAAGCCTTGTCTATCACATGCAGGAACAATTCTGTTTCCAGCGACGATTCATCCTTATACTCCCTGCTGTTCAAATCGAGATGAAGTATCGGATATGTATTCCATTCCTTTTCCAACTTGCTTATAGCCAAGCCTTCAAACAGTTCCGTCTTCCCGCGGAAATAAGCTTCCATAGTAGATATCAGCAAACTTTTCCCGAATCTACGCGGACGAGACAGAAAGTAATAGCAACCTTCGCTTGCAAGCTTATATACAAAGGCGGTCTTGTCAACGTACACGAAGCCTTCCGTTCTTATTTTTTCAAAACTCTGTATGCCAATAGGATACTTCATTGCATTTTATTTTCTGCAAAGATATGATTTTTATGCTTACGACATTAAAGATAACACAATATTTTTCGGCATCAACATTACAATTTTAACCGTCGATATGACGGCAGTTATTTTTCGAAAAGAAACTAAAGCCCACATCATTTTTTAATTTCCGCAAAATAATTGCTCCTTATAATTTTATCGGAAAGAATGTAGGCTTCTTGTTCTGTTATTGGACGATTGTGACGCGCTACACTATCTAACAGATTTACACCGAAACCTTTCCAACTATACCCTTCTTCGCCAACAAGATTTATTATTGTCGGATATATGTCCATCTGATAGCAAAGTTCGTCAATCTTCATGTTTTCTTTTATCCTTGGCGACAAAATTAGCAACGGGCAATAAGACTCTTCTGCAGGAATTGGATAATTGTACTTTTGAGCAAACTGCTGATATTCCGACAACAATGATTTCTTAAATATTGTATGGTCACCAGTAATTACGACAGTCGTATTATCCAATAATGAATCTCTTTCAAGCCTTGACAGAAACACTCCTATGCAACTATCAGCATAATGCATACAGTTAAGATAATTGCGCAGATTATCTGGCATTTCTTCTGGGAAATGCATATTTACACGACCTCCACAATCAAATGGGGAATGCGTAGTTACTGTTATGATTTGCATAGAGAATGGCTGAAGACAAGAATCGACAATCTCATGCGCCATTGTAAAAGCAAGGGAATCGCCAGATTGCCAACTTCCCGTATTCATCTGCAACAAATTCCGATATCCATACTTTTCTGTTATTTGCTTTTGGTTCCAAACATCAGAGCATGGATTTACTACACAACTATATATATACTTTTCGGCAATATTCGGATATATATTGTCTCCGTATGTCATACAGGCCGCACCTGTTGATATTGGCAACAACCCAGTATTTATTATCATTTGACCATCCCCAGAAGAACCAGACCTCACCTGACACTTTATTTTACTACAATACATAGTGTTATCCATATATGCATATTTGGTCATATTTGGTGCAACATTTTCGCCAATATCATCACACAATCCGACAACCCAACTCTCAAAACTTTCACCTATAATAACAATTAGATTATCACTAGGGGCTATTGGCTTTTGCGGCCGTATAAATCTGGTGACCTTCTGTTTGTCGGACTCGGAAAGTTCTACATCATTATTACTATGATAATATGCTCTGTATATACCAGAATAGGCCAATGCCGGAAAAAAATGCATGGGGCTTTGCGCTTCCACCCATTGCGAGACACACCAATTGAACATCTGAAAATTGCCAGACTCAACATTCTGGACTGCTGTTATACAATTATACTTCCAACCATCGTCCTGTCCTAGCGAAGTTTCTTTTGTATTCTTATAACCACAAAACCAGTTGAACAATCCAAGCACAATAACAACTGACATCCCAATAGCAAAACCGAGCCAGCTATTGTTTGTATTATCTGCAATCTTCTTTTTGAAGACAAATACAAGATACACAAACAATAGAATGGATGTTGCGACTATTACATATACCGACCAATTAATATATGCCCCAACCGACGACCAGAAGCCGTCCATATTCCCTGCCATAGCAATCGTGTCAATATCAAGAAAAAATCCGTTTGCCCTAAAATATATTAAGTCTGCAACCAACCACAAGTCTAGCAACAAACAAACTGGCACAAGCCACCATTTTCGTCTGGTTATGAAACAAAAACTTGCAATAAAAACCGCTGGAGACAATTTAGCAAAATAAAAAGCGAAGAAATCAACTGGGGCAGTCCACAACGAACTAAAAGCCAAATACCCAAAACATGAATAATGAAATAATATATTCTTAAGAAATATGACTATTGTAACAATCGCAAATGTAAGCCAATCTGCACACTTAAGTTTTTGAATTACAACTCTCCAGTTCATTTAATCATCTCCCTTACTCTAAAAAAACATTTATCCTTTCTTCCGCCAAAACATTCAATCGTTTTGCATACTCAATACACTGCTTTCCTATTGCATCTCTGTCCTTTAGCACTTCTTCAATCTTTCTATAGATATGCCACGAATCATCAAAGCCATCAACAATAAGTTTCTGCTTCAAATCCTCATCATAATCGAAGAACGAACTTGTGTATGCCGACAAACAAGGGACACCTTGCGATATGCTTTCCGACAATACTTGTCCCCAGCTTTCGCTAAAAGTCACATGCATATTTACCGACATTCTAGACAATAAATCGACAAACTCATCATGATTCATAAGCGAATAATATTTTATCCTATCTTGTGGCAAATAAGCAAGTTCTGTTGTTTCAAATGCATGTAAAACAGACTTTTCGACCATCAATGCCGCTACAGCCTGATTATGTATGTTTTTTCTGAACGATGTATTTACTAGGCACCCAATATTTATTTCATTGGACATCGGAATTATGTTTGCTGCAATTCGATTGTTAGGCAATATTATCTCGCAGGCTCTTACACCATACATTTTTGAAATACTTTGCGCAAGACCTTTCTTTACACATCCTATTGCTTGTATTTGCCCTAATTCCAACAGTTCGAGCATTTCCCGAAACGCCATTGCCTGTTTCTCGTTTCCAGACAATTCCGACAAGAATCCATGATAAAGGACCTTGATTGCCGTTTTCGGCTTTATGTTATTCATAATTTTTGCAAAATATGGCAAAAAACCACTGAAAACGACTTGCCCATATTCCAAATCATTTATCGTTTGCGCTATTTTTACTAATTGTTCTTCGCTTAATGTCTGATTGGAATAATCCTGTGGAATCTGAAATGTACAATTGGGGAACAACGATAAAGTTGCCACCTGCACACCTAACCACGAATAACCAGTTGGCGTGGGACAAATGGCAAGTATGTCACTTGTCTTACGAATATCGATAATATTCTGTAAACAATTGGCTATCGATTTCTTGCTATTATTCAGAAATGGTATTCTCATATTCTATTCCATAAAATGTTAATTCTTTAGCAAACATACTTTCAATAGAATGCCCTGCTTTTTTTTCCAATCTCAATTCTAATTTCAATTCTTTTTGCATCAGCCATTTATATATTTTTACAACAAGCCTGCCACGAGTTTTTCCAATGCATAGCAGTTTCGACGTTTCCATCTGTGCGAACCTCTCAACTGGCACATTTGTGCCACCTCCTCCCAAGTGGATTACCGACGGCTCCGCCAAATATAAGATTTTCATTCCCGATTTGCGTATGCGGTGGCAAAGTTCCACATCCTCCCAATACATAAAGAAATCCTCGTCCCAATAGAGATTTCGTGAAACAATGTCCTGCCGACGCATCATTACTGCCGCACCACAAATCCAGCGTGGCGAGTGGTCGAATGTGTGCATTGTGGCAATATTTGATTTTTCCAACTCGTTCCGTCGGCTAAATCCCATTTTTATCGCCAACGGATTGCGCCACCATAGTTTTCGAAAAAAACGGTCGCCATTATGATAACTCAACTGTAGCGACTTGTCGCGGTTGAGTAATCTGCAGCCAACTGCACCGACTTTAGGCTCTGCTGCAAGGCGGCTTGCCATCTTTTCAAACACGGATTCTTGAAGAATGGTATCGGCATTTAGGAAAAGAATAAAATCGCCTTTTGCAGTTTTTGTTCCTGCATTGTTTGCTCGGCCAAATCCGCTATTGTAGCCCATCTGAATCCATTTCAAATTTGGGCAAATGGCACGAAGTTGTTGCTTGGTGTCGTCCCGCGAATCGTTGTCAACCACAATTATCTCATAGTCAACAGCCTTTTCGTATTGCAGAATCGACTTGACGCATTGTAAAATTAAATGCGGAGCCTTGTAGTTGACTATAATAACTGAAACTTTCATAAACTATTGGTTTTCATATTTGTTTATAAAACCATCTATATCGTAAAAATATTGCTCCACATCTTGCAATTTGCCATCGGAAAAATTCCACCATTGTATTTCCTTCAGCTTTGGAATCTGTTCTACTGGCAATCTGTACTTTAAAACTTTTGCAGGAACGCCAACAGCAACGGCATAATCAGGAATATCATTTACAACTACAGCACCTGCTCCTATTACAGCACCATCACCAATTCTTACGCCATCCTTTACAAATACGTTTGCTCCTATAAACACATCATTTCCAATTTGAACATCGGCGTGCTCGTTAAATTTAGTTTCAGAGCATATAGTTATACCATTGCTTTTGTTTGTGGCAGAATAAAACATTGGTGCTGTAGAGATACCGTTAATCGGATGCAATCCGAAACCACAGATAAAGTTAGGTCCTATAGAACAGAACTTGCCAATAATAGTACAACTAACATTAGCATTCTGTCCCAAATATGAATAATTTCCAATACTGACGTTACGCAACTGTGTCGGATAGTTTATCTTTATATACACTCCTCCGAATTTCACATTCTCTACAACTGGTTTAATTGCACGGATGCTTGCTTCGCTATCATCAAGTAATTGCAAGTTAGGAACAAGTCGATAGACAATTTTGTTTAATATATTTCTTAAAAAAGCCATTACTCTATTCTTTTATTGCGTCCAAATACTGTTTTATTTACAATCATATAGCATGTTGTATAATAAACACAACATAATTTATAGTTTGATATGGCAACATGGTATTTCATTTCTGTTCACTTATTTGCCAGCGACCATCCCTTGCTGATCCTATATAAGAAATAATATCGCTCATACTCAAAATATCTCTTTCTATAGTCTTTATACTCACACCTAACTTGTCGGCCAATTGAGCTCTACTTATATATGGATTATCCTTTATATAGCCTAAAATAGCTGCATGTCGATTGTTTTGAACGACATTTTGAACGACATTTTGAGAGACTCTTTGAGCGACATTTTGAGCGACATCACCCGCCAAAATATTTCTACCTATACTCCAATGTCCGCCCTTTGCCGAGCCTTCATAACGAATTAAATCACCCATTTCTGCAAGAGCTCTTTCAACAGTCTTCAAACTAACACCCAACTTCTTAGCAATTTGTGACCGACTTATCTGAGGATTATCTTTTATACATTCAATAATTGCGGCAAACCTATCGTTTTGAACGACATTTTGAGCGACATTTTCTAAACCTTTTTCACCACGATAAAATGTAATAGCAAAATTATTGCCCTGAACAGAAAAAACAGGAGCCTTTACTCCGTTAGCAACACAGACTTCCGTCATTCTCCGCACTCCCGAACCCCAGCTCTCGATGAATGTCGTTCTATAAAGAACCTGTGCTATAAGTAAGTTTCGAGGAGACGAGGCATGTGGCTGATTCAATTTTTCTATTGTCAAATCAGGAGGAAGAGTTCCCGGATTTATTATCTCAACCCTATCATCGTAGATTGCCAGACTTACAGCAGCATGTATGTTGTTGTAATCGCGATGGCACAATGCGTTTATCAAAGCCTCACGCAAAGCCTCCTGCGGAATTTCCAAAGTTTCCACCCTCCGTACCCCGACAATCTTGCCGTGAAGATTCAGGTGCTTGAAACAAAAATCCATGCCAGCATCCAGCAAATCAAAGAAATTGCCAGTTGCCTGACGATTATCAATAAATTCATTCTTATCCAATCCTCTGAAACGAGCCATTCGCAACAGAAGTTGAGGATAGTATCGGTTTTCCTTTGCAAAAAGCATAACTGCCGCCTGTGAAAGCTTACCATTGTTGAGCAGATTGAATTTATTAAGCAGTGATATTACAGAATCGCCTTCTGCCGATGCATTCAACCTACCACCAGCTACTCCCAAACGGACGGCATTTCTAATGCGTACTTCTTCCAAATCAGAAAAATCTACTCCGTATGCATCTTGCACATCCCAACCGAACAATTGCGGACGATTTGCTCGAATTCTTTCGTCATACATGTCACGCGGCATGACCATCGTGGCGCTTTCTTCCTTATAATACGGACAACCACGAAAAACAAATGGATGCTGTCCATTAACGAATGCATCGCAATTCAACACAATCAGTTTTTTACCAGAATTATCTGACAAATCAATGTATTCTATTCTTATATCTGCAGCGGGCTCTATGCCTTTTATGGCTTGGGCTAGTTCACGTTGCGTAGCATCCGACACATCCTGACCAACAATCTTTAACGATGGAGTAATACCAAAAACAAGCACTCCTCCGTCAGAATTCAGGAAGGCACAAGCCGTATGCATGGCATCCTTGAGTTCTCCAGTTGATTTCTTCAACTCAAGCGTGTGGCTTTCGCCATTCTTAGTTAACTCAATTATTTTCTCCAGAGTCCACATTTTACATTAGATTACATTGGCAAAATTAAGAAAAAAAAACTAATTTATTTCCCCATCATCTTTTTAAATGCCTCTACCATGACTGGAGGAAGGTCTTTCTCGTCAACAGGCACTGTACCTTCCCAAAAATCGGGGCTAGTTGGGTGGAAATTCTTTGTTTCTGGAGTCCAGCCTAACCAAACATCATGATACCAATCGCCGATTATCGGTTCAGTTTCGCGGTGAGCCTCAATTTTAAGTCGCATCTTCTCGTTATCAGCACGCACATAACCAGGATGCTCATAAAACAAATCCTTTCTATCGATAATTTTTGCATTTACATTTCGCTCATTTCTGTACTCTATCCATTTCTGTAATGGGAACAATACCAAATGTACTGGATATTTGTTGGGATAAACCTTATAGTAAATTGTTTTGAAATAGGTGTTGTAGTTTATTCGAATGGCACAATTGAAAGTCTTAATTTTCCTCGACAATGCAAGCAAATCTTCAATTTGCCGTTTTGTATATATCTCATCGCCATCAACATATAGGCAGTGCGTAGCCTCTGGAATATTTTGCTTTATGTAATCCAACCCCGCTTGAACGTGTGCAAGTTGCGCGTTCCATGAACCTTTTAGCACAATTACTTTATCTGGATATTTTGCCTTAATTTTGTCCAACACTGGGTCAAGATTATCACCTTTTATCTTAGGATTATTTACATCGTCGCCCCACGCTACGTCAGACACAACAAATAGAATTTTGTACATATAAGGTGCTATGGATTCGACCGAAGCCTCAAGCCACTCGTCACCAAAGAACAGTTTGTACTGCGCCACAAACTTGCGAGGCTTGAAGAAGAAACGGAGGGTGGAGAGTTTAGAAGTTATGGACATAAATAGTTATTTAAAATATTTTGGATAATCAATTTTTAATCTATTATAAATATCCATGCGTGCATTTCGGAATCCCAAAACAAAAAATATTCTCGGCAACATGAAAATAGCCAAGATTTTTTTCGTATGAAACAATTCTTTCCAATAATCCATATAATGAGATTTCAAGCATTCGGATTCAGGATATCCCTCCATAAATCTATAAGCTTTTAAAGCAACCTTTGTCCTACAATATAGGCTTCGCCACGACACACCAGTACAAAGAGAATTAGGTCTTTCCTGTTGCATATAGACTCGCTCATCATAAACTTTTACCTCATTGATATATTTTGCCAATTGCACTGCAAACATCAAATCATTGGACCACCGAACCTCCTGAAACCTAATATTATGTGAATCCAAAACAGATTTTCTAATTATTTTGCACCATGGGAAACAATTTTGCGGGAATACTAACTTTGGGTTATCTGTTTCTATTTTATCTGGAAGTAGAATTTCTCCATTTATGCGTTTCTTTACATAATTAAACACAATAGCATCACATTCCGAATTTATGAATCTATCCAAAAAATCTCCGACATTATCCAGAAAAATATCATCTGCATCAGCAAACAAAACCCATTTGCCTTTTGCATGCTCTAATCCTACATTTCTAGCATACCCAGCACCTTTACCTTCCTTTGTAAGAAACACTTCCACTCTTTCATCATCTATACCAGGAAAATGGTCAAAATCAACCTTATCAGCATCACTATTATCATCGACAACAATTATTTGCACATCGTCTCGGCGTGGAATAGAATCCAAACATCTCTGAAGCAAATCAGGAGTATTCTTGTGGGGGATTATGATGGAATAGTTTATCATATCCTTTAATTATGAAATATTAAATTACCATTATTGTAGTTGGCAATAAGAACCGAAAAAAGAGGAGACTCTAACATAAATTAACAATTTAACCACACACACATACCGAAAATATTCTTACGCCTTGATTCTTCTATTTTTTTTAGAATCGCTATCATATCATAATGTTCCTTAACTCCCCTAAACGAGAATCTCACAATAGACTTAAAAATAGACTTTTTTTGCTCACATATAAGCAAGTCCATATCCATTTTTAGATTAATATTTCCATACTTTAATTTTAACTTTCTACTAAAATCTTCTCCGAAATTATTATGCCTATATTGTTCTTCAAATGACATTCGAAACTCTCTATCATGGCATGCAGAGCATTGGGTATTTATTAAAACTTTATAACCATGATACATAACTCTTTGACAATAATTATCATCCTCCCCATAATGCACAAACAATAAAGTATCAAAACCGCCGACTTTTCTTATGCATTCAGCACTAATAAGCCACGCTGCCGCATTTACAAATTTTACCTGATAATATTTCTTAAGTTTTTGCATATACGAATCAGATATAAATTCACCAGATACATAATTTACAAATCCCCAATCTAACCCAGAATGCCCCCCATTCAAATGAATTGGCGAAGCAATCCCAACATTTTCATTATCATAAAAAGTTTGCACAAGTTTTGACAAAGTATCTTTCTCTACCCACGCGTCCTGATTAAGAAGGAAAACATAATCTGCATCATGGTCAAGAGCATATCGCATTCCTATATTATTCGCTTTTGCAAAACCTAAATTTTCTTTGGATTCTATTAAACATACTTCAGGAAAATTCTCTTTTATGTACGATACCGTTTCGTCCGTTGATGCATTATCAATAACGATAGTTTCAACTGGCATATCCGAGTTCCGTAAACTCCCAAAACAACGGTCGTACCAACGCATTCCGTTATATGTTACAACTATAGCAAAAATTTTCATAATCTTTTAATATGCTTATGCATTAATTCATATACCTTCATTCGCAAATATAATTGAAAATACTTAATCAATCTTCTTTCTCTTCTTTCAACATACGCCCACTTATCAAGATACAACATTACGTAATCGTAATCCAACGTATTACGGCCACTAACAAGAATTAATTTATATATATTTTTATTAAATTTATAGTCAATACTATTGCTACTAACACCATTTTCACAAAATTTTGCAATAATCCTTTCTACATATTTTGAATGTGTCCTCAAATCCAAATACCATCTTAGATTGTAATCATGGTCTGCCTTTATTTTATATTTAGTATTATACAATCCCAATCTATCAAACATATATTTTCTATAGAATATTGCCTGATGACACCTATTGTACTTCAAATTATCCAATGACCATGCTCCCTTATAATTATCTATCAATTGAGGAGCATCCACATCCCCATATACTACATCATACCCCGAGAAGTCGTTGTCTCTAAAAAAATATGCCAAAACCTCATTGTCGTACAGCCAGTCATCACTTCCCAAAAAATATAGCCATTCTCCATGTGCCTTTTTTATGCCTTTGTTCATTGCATCGTATATGCCCTTGTCTGGTTCAGAATAGAACTTTATACGCTCATCATTATATGACTTTACAATTTCACCTGTATTATCCTTAGAAACCCCATCCATAACCAACACTTCCCAATCGCCAAAGGTCTGCGCGACAATGCTATCCAAAGCCCGTCCAATAACCTTAGAACTATTATATGTCGGTATTATTATTGACAACTTCATTCTTCTACCTTTCCGCTTTTATAGGATTATTCAAAAAGTCTTCATAGGCCAACCTTATTCCATCTTCAAGTTCTGTCTTGTATGTCCAGCCCAACTTTGTCGCCTTGCTTACATCCAAAAGCTTACGGGGTGTACCATTGGGTTTGGTTGTATCCCACTTTATTTTGCCTTTGTAGCCAACAACCCGTGCAACAAGTTCTGCAAGTTGCTTTATCGTCAGTTCCTTTCCTGTTCCAGCATTTACCGTTTCATTTCCACTATAGTTGTTCATCAGGAATACGCACAAGTTTGCCAAATCGTCAACATACAGAAATTCCCTTAAAGGGCTTCCATCTCCCCAACAGACAACCTCTAGCAGATTAGCTTCCTTAGCTTCATGAAACCGCCTTATCAAAGCAGGCAACACATGGCTATGTTCGGGATGGTAATTGTCGTTTGGTCCATAAAGATTGGTTGGCATTACGCTTATATAATCCATTCCATACTGGCGATTGAGAAATTCACAATACTTAAGCCCGCTAATCTTTGCCAATGCATATGCTTCATTGGTTTTCTCCAGTTCTGAAGTCAGCAGGCAACTTTCGGGCATTGGCTGCGGTGCCATACGGGGATAAATGCAACTCGAACCAAGAAATTCCAGTTTCTTGCAACCATTCCTCCATGCCGAATGAATAACATTCATTTCGAGAATCATGTTCTCGTACATAAAATCCGCCAATGCATTCTGGTTTGCCATTATGCCACCAACCTTAGCCGCAGCGAGGAAAACATATTCGGGTTTCTCCTGAGCGAAAAACTTTTCCACATCTTCCTGACGGCATAGGTCTAATTCATTATGGCTACGGGTTATTATATTTGTATATCCAAGGCGCTGAAGCTCGCGAACAATTGCGCTACCTACCATTCCACGATGACCTGCGACGTATATTTTAGAGTTTAATTCCATACCTTTTTATTTTTATTGACAACAGTCGAAAAGACAACTGACAACAGTCCGCGAAAGACACTGGACAACGGTCTGTGAAGACAACAGACAACTGTCTTTTGCCTTTCGCATATTGTCATTTTGTCCACATCTTGTCGTCTTCTTGTCCATTGTCTGTTGTCCATCTGTCTGTCGTATTCCAACCCCCATCCTTTCATTTTTTCTTTAAATATTCCAATAACTTATAAATTTTACTCGATATTGACTGCAATAATGTATGTAGTTTTATTCTTTGTTCTACTGTACAATAATGCAAATCACTGCAAAGATAAAGCATACTTTTCACTTCAGAGCAACTTCCCTTCGAAATATTTAGATAACGAACAAATGCAGCATCCGAACCAGACTCAAAACCTTCTGCAATATTATTCATAATTGATACTGCTGCTCGCTGAATTTGGTCTTTAAAACCATAATCTTTAACCGAATCCATCATTTTATAAATATCAACTACGAATTCTCTTGCATCACACCACACTTCCAAATTTTCTAACCTTCGTTCTCCCATGTTATTATTTTTTTTTGTCTAAGGACTATCAGACTACGGACAACTGACTATCAGACTATCGGACTACAGTCGACAGACTACGGACAGGCTATCGTCTGCTGTCATTCCGACATTCGTCTGTTGTCCTTTCGTCTTTTTGCCCATTGTCCGTTGTCTTTTTGTCTTTCGTCCGTTGTCCTATTTCACAATCCCCTTCTCCAAATATTCCTCCAGATTCAACTTCACCTTTGCGGCTGCGCCTTCAGATGCTATCTTTGCCATATCAGACTTCACCATCAGCTTTACAAGGTCTTCAAACGATGTCTTATTGGGATTCCAACCCAATAGGCGTTTAGCCTTTGTAGGGTCGCCGAGCAAATTCACAACATCGGTTGGTCTATAGAAATCTGGGCTAACCTCCACTAGCACACGTCCTGTTGCCTTGTCAACACCGACCTCATCGACTCCTTCGCCCTTAAATTCCAATTCAATGCCCACTTCATGGAACGCCAACTGGCAAAATTCCCTGACACTATGCTGTTCTCCTGTAGCAACCACAAAATCGTCTGGAGTATCATTCTGCAACATCAGCCACATACATTCCACATAGTCCTTGGCATATCCCCAGTCTCGCAAACTTGACAGATTTCCGAGATACAACTTATCCTGCTTGCCCTGCGCTATACGAGCAGCTGCAAGCGTTATCTTGCGAGTTACAAAAGTCTCGCCGCGACGTTCGCTCTCATGGTTGAAAAGAATTCCATTGCAGCAAAACATATTGTAGGCGTCCCTGTACTCCTTTACAATCCAGTATCCGTACTGCTTTGCCACGGCATACGGACTATAGGGGTGGAATGGAGTATCTTCGTTCTGCGGAACAGCCTCCACACGACCATACAATTCCGACGTACTTGCCTGATATATCCTGCAAGTCTTTTCCAATCCACACAGACGAACTGCCTCCAAAATTCTCAATACACCTGTTGCATCTACATTGGCTGTGTATTCTGGAGAATCGAAACTTACCTGCACATGGCTCTGTGCCGCGAGATTGTATATTTCATTAGGTTTTACCTTATTTATTACCTGTATAATGCCAAGCGAATCGCCAAGGTCGCCATAATGAAGATGAAAATTCCTATGTCCTTCCAGATGGGCAATCCGCTCCCGATAATCCACAGATGAACGACGAATCAAACCATGCACATCATATCCCTTTTCCAAAAGGAACTCGGACAGATAACTTCCATCCTGACCTGTTATTCCTGTTATTAATGCAGTTTTCATTTAATATTTTCTATTGTTGTTTCACTTTCCACCCATCAATTCTTCGCTTTTCCGTTGAAAAGTTCACCCCTATCCTGAACAATTTGCGAGAATCGGTGGCAAACGGTCGTGCATAACCCTTTTCTTCTATTTGCTTCAGAGCAACCTCGGCACTCTGGTCTATCTTGAACTCAAAGATGTAGATATAGTCTTTGGTCTGCACAAGCATGTCCATCCTGCCATCGATAGTATGACGCTCCACATCGACATAAAAGCCGAGCAATGTGAAAAACACATACATAGCATTGTGGAAATACAATTCCTTGTCGCCCATAAGAGCATAGTCGCCATTGGCAAAGAAAGAATCCAGTCTTTGCATAAAGCCTTCCGCTTCGCCAGTCCTTACCTCCTTGACAAACTTTGAAATATCAAACCTTGAGCGCTCCGTGGTTTTTGGCATATAATAAGGCACCAAGTACTTTACAAAACCTTCGCGCACCTCCCTGTTCGGGAAATCAAGGGTGTATGTCTTGAACTCCTCATCGTAATCCTTAATGGTGAGATAACCACTCTGATAAAGCAATGGTAAAGGATTTTCATCCATAATATCAATGCTGTTCAAGGTGTCTGCCGACAACTCTTCTTGCGTCATCTCGTCCAGTGGATAGTTTGTTTTTTGCAATTGCTTGACCAAGAAAGTCGGTGTGCCAGTTTCGAACCAATAATAACGGAACTGACAACTTGAAAGCGTATTGAGAAGGCTAAAGGGATTATACATACCTTGTGCATTCCAATCGAAATGATAGCCATCGTACTCAAGTTTCAACCGGGCATAACAATCTTCCTTACTCATTTCGTTCGCGTCCGCCACATCACCAACTCTTTCATCAAAATATTCATGTAATTCTGCTTCTGAGATTCCACATATTGATGTATAACGATGGTCAAAAGATATATCAATCAAATTGTTCAAGTCACTGAACACACTTACTTTGCCGAACTTTGTTACTCCTGTCAAGAATGCAAAACGAATCTTGGCATCTTGAGTTTTCAGCACGGAATAAAAAGCCTTTAGTTTGCTTCGATAAATATCCTGCACGGTCCTGTTGCCAATAGCTTGCAACAAAGGCTTGTCATATTCATCAACGAGAATCACCACCTGCTTGCCTGTTTGTTCGAATGCCTTGTCTATCACATGTATAAATCGTTCCTCTGATGCACGCTGGCAAAATTCATCGCCATATATTTTTTCCCACTGCTCCAAATGACGGTTCCAATTCTGTTTCCAGCGACGATTCATCCTTATACTCCCTGCTGTTCAAATCGAGATGAAGTATCGGATATGTATTCCATTCCTTTTCCAACTTGCTTATTGCCAAGCCATCAAACAGTTCCGTCTTCCCGCGGAAATAAGCTTCCATAGTAGATATCAGCAAACTTTTTCCGAATCTACGCGGACGCGACAGGAAATAATACTTCCCCTCGTCCACCATTTTGTACAACAAGGCAGTCTTGTCTATATAGACATAGCCATTGTTTCGAATCTCGCTGAAACTCTGTATGCCAATAGGATACTTCATCGTTACATATTTTTTTGCAAATATATTGATTTATTCAATGCGAGCAACCCATTCGGACAGATAACTTCCGTCCTTGCCTGTTATTCCTGTTATGAATGCAACTTTCATTTTATACTAATGAATTATCTTTATCCCAACTCCAGGATTCTTAAATCTCAATATCTTAATAAATAAAACCAACAACTTATAACGGATTTTATACCATATAGAATTTATATTTCGTTCTTCTAAATCAATCTTAACATTACATTGCTTTAAAGTCGCAATCTTATCATCAAATACTTTCTTATACTTCTCATCACTCAATGCTGACATATATTCCAACAAATCTATTAATCTTAAATTATTTTTATAACTAGTATCACCTTTTGATATGCCAACTCCTTTTCGATAAACACTCATACATTCATTTGAATAATGCACAAGGCCACCATCACGCGTCAAACATAGTTGCAAATAATAATCTCCATTATAGAAATGCCTATCCATTTTATTTGCATCATATATATCTTTCCGAAACAACATACTTTGAGTAGGTATAAACCAATTTTTAGATATAATATCACTATATCCGTATGTATCTTCTTGCAACCAATTATTAAAACACCTCATAATTCCTGTAGATTCATCTTTTACTATAGAATTATGAGCGCACATCACATAATCATCATGCCCCTCCAAAAAATCCACCTGCTTTTGCAACTTATGCGGGTCTGTCCAATAGTCGTCGCCTTCGCACATTGCTATGTATTTACCTTTAGCTCGTGGAATTTGATATGTCATTGTTATTTTGACTCCTTTTGAATACTGGTTTTCCTTCTGATAAATCGGCTTGAATAAATCTGGATATTTTTCAGTGTACTCTCGTATTATATCGGCTGAATGGTCAGTAGATGCGTCGTCATGAACAAGTATTTCTATAGGGAAATTTGTCTTCTGCATCACAAAACCGTCAAAACACTGACGAAGATATGGCTCATGATTATAGACTAAACAACAAATACTAACCATTATATCTTTATCATCCTTATAATACTCCATCTCATGCGAGCGATCTGATATTTGTTTGCCTATAGTAAAACCATTTTTCTCATAAAAATCAATGATGGAATCGTCTGCCTCCAATACTATTTTTGTAATATTATTTTTTATTACATTATCCTTTAATATATCTAACAAATTGGATGCTATTCCATAAGAGCGAAACTCATTTTTCACACTAACATTGGAAACATATATGCTATTAGTTGCTTGATTATTATAATATGCGACAAGACCGACCAAAACATCGCTATCCCACGCCTCAATCCGCGCCGACTTTTCAAATAACTTTTGGGCGTATTCTTTAATATCAGTTCTGTCTGACAACCTGACTGCATAATCATTATCTACAGCAGACAGATGGATGAAAAGATCATTAACTGATGACTTATTATACTCATATATAACTCCATTCGACAACATATACTCCCATAAACTTTTAAAAAGTTCTGTTATTTTGACTAAAATACAATTTGCTTACATCATCAAATTGTCTTTGAACCAATGGCTTTATATAATTTTTATTTCTTTGTTCCAAAAAATTATGTATCTGATCCTTATCTATCCAACAATTTTCTATCACATTCTTAATCTGTTCCACATCAGCAGGATTAGCTAAATATTTTTCCAATCCGGCCACTTGTGCAAAACCACGCAGTTTATGAGCCTTGGGTTCGTGTCCATAATCAATAATAACTGTTGGAATATTCTGCGACAAACCAGCAACCGCTCCGTGTACTCGTCCTGATATGAGCATATCAAAATTTGCAATTATAGCTTTTGTTTCTTTGGGTGTATATACACCATCATATAGATATACATCTTCTGCTATATCGGTTCTCTTTAGAATATCATAAAGTCTTTTTACCAGAGGAAAATCCCTGCCTCTGATTGGTTTAAAATGTGGTGGCAACTCAAAACCATTTGAATGTGACAGCAAGCATACCTTTACCCTATATTTTTTAATAAGAAATGTGATTGCTTCCACATATTGTTCAAATTCTTCATCCGACCAATCTGTACGACTAAATGGCCCCCTCAATAAATTCCAACCACATAGGATAAAACCGACGACAGGCTGTTCTTTGTTTTCCAAAGGTGTCCCTATTAAATATTTCTTTATAGAATCTTGAGAAGCTGGTTCAAACAAAAAAGCAGGACAAGCTGCATCAACTACCTTGTCCACATTAAATCCAAAATCCAATAATACTTGTTTGCTAACCGATTCACGATTGCTTACATACATATAATTAGAAAACACTTCTTGTGCAAATGGTAATGTTGAATCTTTGTCAAATGGCCCTGGCGAACCTGCAAGCATCACGATTGGTTTTCCTAACAATTGAACAACCCTATCTTTTATCAAGCCGACTAAGAATCTATTTGGCCCTACAAGATTTGCATTTGCGCCCCAAATATCACCAGAAAAATTCACAACCAAATCTGAGGCAAGAACTTCCTTTATATATGGAGTATTATCTATTAATGTTTTTGTTTCATTGTAGATTGTGGCAATTGACAATTCTTTATATGCATTATCAAGGTCATTTCCTTTCCAACCATAATAATAATCCATCGGAACGCACTCAACTCTTTCTGCATTGCAAAATCCGTCGGACATTTGAAATGTAGTTCTTATTGTAGCAGAAGGGAAAGCCCTATGAAGTTCACGAAAAAAAGGTTCGGCAATATAGTAATTGCCTATATTCCCAAACTCCATTCTGCCCCAATGAAGCGTACATTGTCCCGTTACTAATATTCTCATATCAATGTATAATTATCCAACAAACATTTTATCTCTTCACTAGAATTAAACATCATAACATCTATTATTGAAAGACCTGCCACAAAATCGTTTTTAAACTGTTTGTATGGCACTAATTCGGATTTCAAGAATTTAAGTTCAATTCCATTATCCTTAAACTCTTTTTTATCGTAAAGACTTTGACCTCCTATTGCATTATAGTAGTCCGACGCACCAAGTTCATTGCATATTGCTATAACCTTGTCTTTACCTTTTAATGAATGGTCAATATTTATCGAAGACGATATTATAATTTTTGTCTCAATACCTAAAAGTTCTTTTACAACGCAAATCGAATTATATATGTATTTAAAAAGATTTGTATCACTATACAATACCATTTTTTCTATTTCTGGATATATGTTGCTGTAATACGGAGCTTTGCGATATGCTTCGCTGAACATATTCAACAGTTTTTCTTTCTTGAAATCATCCGCCACATACCTTTCGCACACATCCAAATAATCAGAATCTTTTTTTACTGGGATGGTAAACAAATAGTCTTTCCCATTCAGCAAAATGCGATTTCTATTGAACCATCCTTTTTTTGTGTATTCTATATTATCATAAACCACATAAGTATCCACCGCATTCATCAGTTGCCAGTAGCCTATATACGGCATAAAATACGGTTGCATTATAGCGAGTTTCATTGCTTCATTCCTCCTTTTGTTCAACGACTTTCCAATAGCCACCTTTATCGGGTCCAATACGAGTGATTAAACCTTTTTGTTTTAAAGTTTCAATATCACGCTTTATTGTCTTTATATCCACGGAATACTTTTTTGCCAAATCTGTTATTGTCAACCAGGGATTTTCCCTTAAGTCATCTAAGATGTTTCTATGGAATTTTTCTGGGACATTTTCTGGGACATTTTCTGGGACATTTTCTGGGACATCTTCTGGGACATTTTCTGGGACATTTCCTGGGACATTTTCTAGGACATTTTCTAGGACATTTTCTGGCAGATGTTCCATATCAATTACCGAATCATTTATTTTCCAGTAACCACCTTTATCAGAACCAATCCTTACAATACACCCTTTTTGCTTCAAAACACCAATATCGCGTTTTATTGTCTTTATATCCACGGAATACTTTTCTGCCAAATCTGTTAGCGTCAAATGAGGATTTTTCCTTATGTCATCAAGGATATTTCTTTTTGATTTTTCTGGGACATTTTTTGGGACATTTTTCTGTCTGAGTTCATGATTAATTTCAACTTTTCGTATGATAGCACGCATAATAAAGTCGGTCTGCCTGAATTCAGGCGCCGGCAATCCCGCCTTCTCCATCTCTTCATAAATACGATTAACACCTTCACCGAATTCTCGCACAAAGCCATAATCGTGCAAGACGTTTGCGATTTTAGGATTACGAGAGAAATGTGTGGTACGAAGATTCCCAAGACGTACCGTCCCCGGAAGAATGCCAGGACTTTCAACTGTAAGATGGTCAGAAAAAATCTTCACTTGGATATCGGTGCCAGATATCGAATAATCGCGATGAGCAATGGCATTTACAATAAGTTCCGTCCAACAAAATTCCGGATAATCGGGCACGGTACGAAAAACAGCACCTTCCCCCAAAAAAGTATGTTCCTTTATCTGCGTTTTCACAAACGCCAAAACATTTCTTGTCATTTCAACAATGCGACCTTCGAACATTTCGTCCTTTACCACATTCATATTAACGCCGGTAAGTTCCTTTTCACCATCGAAACATATAACGCGCACCCTCGCCCTCTGAAACCACCGTTGTGGCTCTTTGCCAAAAATAAGCAAAGCTGCACCGCTAACAAATTCCTGGTCATGCTTTTTTATAACGAATCCCTTATTTGTGCGAAGATAGGTCTTTGCATCGTGCTCATAGCCAATTCTTACACAATAATCGGCTACGCTGTTCAAATCAATATCATCCAATGATGCACGAACAACTGGTTCATCTTCAAAATAACAGACTCCTTTGGCAAAAGTCAACTGCATACGCTCTTCAAAACCTAATTTCCGCGATTTGTCGCCTACACGCAAATAGGCGTCATCTGATGTTGTGGCATGCACACGATTGCTCTGTTCAACCGTAATCACTAGAATATGGTCATCTTCTCCTTCAACATTCTTACACTTAATATATTCCGCACCGGCATCAATGCTTGGGATACAATAATCCAACGGAACACGCAACAAATCATTGACATGTGTTAAATGCCGGTCAATTCCTGTCACAGTGCCATCATCTTCTATTCCAACGACAACTTTGCCCCCATCGGCGTTAGCCATTGCAACCAATACTATAGCAAGAGCCTTGGCTTCAATCCGCACACTTTTCCTATCGAACATTTGACCTTCCGATTCACTTCGCAATGTTTCAATGTCAAGCACTCTTATCATAAAAATATACTATCCGATAATCAACTTTATAATCCTCTCCATATCCGCCTCGCTCAACGAATAGTACAATGGTAAACACAATATCCGACTTGCTATATCTTCCGACTTGGGCATACTTACATACGGCACAAGCTTTCTAAATGTATTTACTGACGGATAAAAATACCGTCTTGGATATATTCCCTCTTCGTTAAGTTTCGACACAGCCTTAAGCAAGTCTGCCTCTGTTGCAAATATCAATGGAAAATAACTATAGTTGCAGTCGTTTGTTATCTTCTGGAACGAAAGGGACACATTCCTTGAAAGTTCCGACTTATAAATCGCATATTTCTTTTTCCTGTCGTCAAGGGCAGCCTGCAAATACTTGAGATTTGCCAGACCTAATGCAGCATGAACCTCGGTCATCTTACCATTGAAACCATCCTCAACAATATCAGCGTGATTTTCGAAACCAAAGAACCTGATTCTGCGCAATTTTTCATCAATATCCTTGTTGCGAGTTATCACACCGCCACCTTCCGCCGTATTCAGCATCTTTGTGGCGTGAAAACTCGTTGCAGAAACATCTCCGTAATCAAATATGCACTTACCCTTATATTTCACACCTACCGCGTGGGCTGCATCATATATAACTTTCAGATTATGAGCCTTTGCAATCTCGTCAATCCTATCAATCTCACACGCATTGCCAAAAACATGAACAGGCATTATCGCAACCGTATGGCAGGTTATCTTCTCCTCTATCTTTTCGGGGTCAATGTTTAAAGTTTCAGGGTCAATGTCAACAAATACCGGAGTGCAATGCTCCCACATTATGGAACTTATTGTTGCGATAAAGGTAAAAGGAGTTGTAATTATCTCGCCCTTCAATTCCAATGCACGAATAGCCATCTGCAAGGCAATTGTTCCATTAGTACACGCTACCAAATTTGAACAACCAAGAAAAGCCTGGGTTTCCTTTTCGAACTGCTGCACCAATGGGCCATTGTGTGTCATTATTCCAGAATCCCATATTTTCTGCATTATTTCAGTAACCTCTCCTAACGGAGCAAGCGTAGGCTGTGTAACATATATGTTCTTTTTCTCTACTGCCATAAAATCTTTTTATCAATAAATCCTTGCAAAGTTAATCATTTTTTAGAGCCGACTTTCATTTCATTCAGCATCTTTGCCTGCAACAAGCTCTGGTTGTACTCATCTTCAAAATCGCCACAGTCAACACATTCTGCAAAATATTTCACGACCTCAGCAAAATGGTCGCACGAGGAAAGTTCAAATTCTTTCCTGCCATCGTCTGCCGTTTCTATGATAACCTTTGGAGATAAATTTGCCGGTGCCGTATATGCCCTTGTGGATGTCAACTTGCCTTTGCTTCCCCAAATTTCGAATCCGCACTGATAATAATTGTCGAAACCGTATGCCAGTTCTGCAACTACGCCATTGCCACTTTCAAAATATGCTCCGCCATATATATCGACCTCGCTACCACCAGGCGTAACCACAGTAGATGACTTGTATTTGAAATTCTCATTGGGAAGGATAACCTTCATACTTTTGACTGTATATGCTCCAGCATCCAACAAGGCTCCCCCACCAAGATTTTTGCTATACCTTATATTGCCGGCATCCTTGAACGGAGGAAAACCAAAAGAACTGCGGAAGCAACGCACTTCACCAAGTTTGCCAGAAGCGATTACATCACGAACCCATTGTGTCTGCGTATGGAAACGGAACTGGAAATTTTCCATTACTAGCAAATGCTTTTCTCTGGCAATATCTACCAATTCCTTTACCTCATCATACGAACAAGCCAACGACTTTTCGCTAAGCAAATGCTTTCCCGCCAAAAGAACCTTTTTGCCCCACTCGTAATGAAGTCCAGTTGGCAACGGCATATAAACAGCATCTATGTTATTGTCTGCCACAAGTTCATCGTAACTTCCGTAAGCCTTGCATTTGTATTTTTCTGCAACAAACTGGGCCTTTTCAAGGCTTCGGCTTGCAATTGCATAAACCTTATACCTATCGCAGGCATCGAATGCGGGTATTAGCGACCTTGTTGCGATGTTTGCGCATCCTAATATGCCAATGTTATATATTTTAGTGTTTCCCATCTCTGCTCTACTTATAATTCAGCGTTGAAATCAAGCTTCGTGACTGTATATTCAAGTAATTGTTAAACCTCAGGAATTTGTATATCTGCCTCAAGGTCATCCAAGTATATCTTTCAGGAAGATTCATGTCAAAATTTTCATCAGCCTCAACAATAAGGTTTCTATTCTGTTCCCTAAAGAATCTTCCGCCTTCCTCCGACTGCAAGGTATCAAATATTATCTGCTCGGGCCTAGCATTAAGCACATAATCGGCAAAAGGCGGCTTTGCATCACTGCCATAGACATTTCCCGTAAGGCACTGCACCGTAGGCGCAAGTTCAAGAATATCAAAGTTCCCACACTCCATCTTTGCCTGCACAAGGAAATGATACACACCATTTATCTTCTTAATAATGTACGCGCACAATCCCTGTTGCATCGGTTGAATCAATGGCTGACACCACGATTTTACTTCACGGTTTTCAATCTTTACATTTACGCCTATAACCTTGAAATACTTACCATCAGGACGCGAAATCTCGGTATCTGTCTTTTGCCAGCCTTCCATTCCGATAATAGGACATTTCTCTACAATTATATCGTATTTTGATTTCAACGAAGTCAACCACGACAAATGCCCCTGTGTACTTATCAAACTATGGTTTGTCTTCGAAGAAAGCATCATGTCCTTGCCGAAATCCGACATTCCTTCAAAACTGTCAAGCGGAGAAACGAAATCGCTAATTTTCAGACCCGAAAGCACAGTCCTTGTATCCATATTGACCAAGTTGTCGCAACGCATCAAACTTTTTAGCTGGCCTAATGTCATCCACTTGTAATCTGGCAACAACGGAACATCCTTGTCAACCTTAATGATTATGTTTCTATTCCTCTTGCGCAAGAACCGAGCCCCTTGTTCCGACTGCAACTGGTCGAGTATTATTTCGTGAGGCTTGGCATTTACAAAGTATTCCAGATAGTTCGGACTTTTCCCTTCGTGAACCCTACAGTAATTGCTTTTTGTTGCCTGCAAAGTTGGGGAAATTTGTACACAATTTACATTACCTGGTTCTATTTTTGCCTGCATCAAAAAATACAAGACACCATCTATCTCTTTTGTCAGAATACCAAGATACCCAACCTCTGGCTGGAAAATTATCGGTTGCCTCCAATGCAACTTCCGTTCATATTCAGCATTAACATCTATTCCATTTATCGAAAAGAATTTTCCAGATTCATGATGGAGACTGCCATCTTCCTTGGCATACCACTTCTCCATTTCAGCAAAAGGAATTTGCTTTATAGAAACGCTAACCTCCTCATTGCACCGTTTTATCCACTGCTTGATTTCATCGGTGGAGTTAAATGGATTGTGTTCTGTTAAAAGTGATCTAAGAATCATTGTCAGCCAATTTTTTCTTCAGTATAATCAAATTTCGGTCTTACATCACCAGGCTCCCTGCCCATCCACGAACCTAAGGCTGCCTGTCTATTTGCCAATGTAAAAGATACCACATCATTTTCTACAAAAAAAGCTCGGCTTCTGTCTTTCACAACATACATGTCAACCATATAGTTGCCCCAATTCAAGAAATTCGCTGGTATTCTACAAATCTGCACATACTCCCCTACTTTATGTTCGTATGGAATACACCTTCCTCCTCCTGATGAAGAAAAAATCTTATATCCCTGTTCATTTTTGAAATGGAATGTCAAATGAAATTGCTTATATGGTTCTTTCAATCTATATTTAATGATGATTTCTACATCTTGGTCAACACGCATAACATCTCCATAATCACCATCCACCTTGCGTACACCAATTTCCAAGAGTTCAAAACCTTCCTTCTTTACTTCAGAAACATTCCAAACCTTATGATTCTCTATATTACCATCACCCTTTAAGTAATGGCTAACTATAGTATCAACATCACCAGAATCAACAAGCATACCATTCTGCAGAATCACACCCCTTTTGCAAAGGCTCTTTACCGCAGCCATATTATGGCTCACAAACAGTACCGTCCTTCCTTCGCCCCTACTTACATCCTGCATCTTGCCAATAGCTTTCTTTTGAAATTCAGCATCGCCTACAGCAAGGACCTCATCGACCACAAGGATTTCTGGCTCTAGGTGAGCGGCTATAGCGAAACCGAGACGAACTGTCATTCCGCTACTATAACGCTTTGTTGGAGTATCAATGTAGCGTTCGCAACCAGAAAAATCAACAATCTCGTCGAGCTTGCGAGTGATTTCCTGCTTGGTCATACCCATAATTGCTCCGTTCATATAGATGTTTTCGCGACCAGTCATTTCGGGATGGAAACCTGTGCCAACTTCAAGGAGGGAGGCTATACGACCTTTATACTTGATGCTGCCAGTAGTCGGCTTTGTAACACGCGAAAGAAGCTTCAGCAAGGTGGATTTGCCAGCACCGTTCTTGCCGATAATGCCGACGACATCGCCCTGCTCTATTTCCATGTTTATGTCCTTCAAAGCCCACACATATTCACTGTCGGCTTTCTGGGAGCGGTCGTTCACAGAACCGATTTTAAGGTACGGGTCTTCCTTACGAAGAATTTTGGTTGTCCACCACCTATTCAGGTCGTGGCTCAAGGTTCCCGTCGAGATTACACCCAGACGGTATTGCTTCGAAACGTTTTCTATTTTTATTGCTGTTGACATAGACGGCAAAATTAATTAATAATTGATAATTGACAATGGATAATGGACAATGGATAATTATTTGTGGTGAGATGTTATTATACCTATAATTCTTACCATAGCTTGAAAAATATCATCTGCAGAAGGTATTTCCTTATATGACAATTCGGGCAGTTCTCGCAGATATGACGATTGCAGCCGTTGCCAAACTCCTCGAAAATCTTTAAGTAAAGGTGATTCTGCAATATCTCGTTTTTGCCATCCGACAGGTCTCTGAAATGTAACCATATCGTGGGTAAGCAAATCTTCGAAATCTTTATTAAAATCAATGCCTTGCATATATTTCACGCACTTCTCATCATTTGACAGATAATATAAATCATAGAAATGACGTATATGAGCATTCAAATCGACAATATAATCGTCACCCATTGAACACCTAACGAGCGAAACTAACTTCTCTGTCATAGTTCTTCGCCTATCAAGCACAGTCATGTTGAACGATTGCATTTCATAATCCACAATTATATCCTGCCGATTTTTCGCATTCAGAAAATCTGTTACAAAACTATTTATTTGCCGCGTTTCACAAGGATAGGGATTTGCAAATGAATTTATTTCCAAAAGAATCTCACCATGTTTGAATGCATTTGAGGCATTAGGTATATCTGAGATTGTAGGATACGCAAAAAAAGCTTTATAATAATGAGACCCTTTACTTGTCAAACCGACTTTGGGAATTTCCTCCAATTCCCAAGACATGATATGAGCAGTCTTTTTTATTATGGTCTTTAATTGATTGCCTGTCATTTGCTCCGAATTTGCAATTGCAATATCAATATCTTCCGAGAATCTGGAACCTATACCATAGGCTTTTGTCAAACTTGTTCCTCCTTTAAAAACAGCATGACAATCCTTATCAGCAGCAGCAAGCAGCTGAAGACTTCTACATATCCAATAGTCCTTCTCAACAAATTCGCGCTTTATACGAAAATACTGAGAAGTCATTTCTACAGCCTGCGAGAAAAGCTCTTTATTTTTATGCAAATTCATACAATCCTCCATTCTTTAGCATTAGGCAAGGCATTTTCGGAAATACCCAATTTATACACAGTTGCTGCATTTAGCGACTTTTTCAATGACCCAGCATCGTCGCCAATGCACTCCAACAGCGCACCCAGCACGGCTCGCACCGAACTTGTATATGACAACGCAAGACGGGCAATATCTTTTCGCTCTTTTATATTCAGCGCGGCCAATATATTCTTTATAACCGCAATTGCAGCATCAGGTGTCGTTGCCGGAATATGACGAATAAATCTTATCGCATCCAACAATTGTAACAAATGCACGTTATTCCTTGTAATTACATTATGTTGTAACACAAAATTTATTTTGTTTTCGCCTCGCATTATAGCACGTCGATACGTATTAGTGCCAATATGATATGCAGAAGATATTTGTGTAGTAAGCCCCATTTGTGCAAAAGCGCGAGTTCCTGTAATGTATCCGATTATTGATTTCCCCTTATACAAAAATTCGCGTAACAACCAATCACTTGATGGAGGCATAATTCCAAATACAGATTGCTTCGGCTTATCGTATTTACCCTTTGACAATTTCCTTATCTCACCATCGCGAACCATTTTATTGAGTATCCTACTCACAACTGAAGGACTTTTCACAACATCATAGAAATCGGATGATGTAAAAACATATCCAGCCCTAAACCTATTTATCTTATTTCTAACTAAATCAATATTTTGCATATCATAATTCAGAATACAAAAAACTAAAAAAAGTCAAGTTTTTTACGTAAATAAATTGACTTGCAAAAATAAGAAATATTTTTATTCCGGCAAATACGAACAAATGAACAATTGACAATGGACAATGGACAATGGATAATGGACAATGGAGAATTATTTTGAACATCGACGCAAAGCATTGCGTCGCTACTGGGTTACCGATATTTATTGTATAAATCATTACGCTTGCGTTTGACGCGCCATTCTATTTAATCAAGAATTCATCTACATACCTTTGCGTCATTTCTGCAGACATGTGTTTCCATCCAGCATCCATAATCTTGCGCGCCAATGAACTATTTGCACCAAACACATACCGCTTGTATTCGCCATCCACTTTTGCACACAACTGAATATCACGTTTACGCGTCATCCTCCACTGCACATCACTAATCGCACGACCGTCAGATGTCATATAATCGGGGACTGGCGTCTGCATATAATGCGTCATACCTCCAATATACCTCTCAGGCAACAAACCTGCCAGATACTCTTCTATCTTGTCTGCCCAGTAATCATCTACGCCTTGAGCTTTGAGATAAGACCAACATTCGGACAGCACACGACAAACCTTATCAATCTTACCCTGAGCCCTTCCTATACTATTATCCGCTGCAAAACGGAGCAAGTCGCTTTCTGTTATATCCGCCAATTTACCACCAACTGACAGGCAATGATTATTCTCATAACCAGATGTTTCCGGATTGGATGTAAAAGTCATGTCATAGGCTGGAGCTATATGCCACTCTCCATTCTCTGCCATCTGGAATGAGAAGTTCTTCTGATGGTCGTCAACATTTCCACCAAACACATTAAACACCATGCGCATAAACAACTCGTCTTGCTCGCACTGCGGTATCTGAAGCATACGCGACACACGCATCAAATCCTCGTAACTATCCGCGGCGGGACTCATCGCAGCCAAAGTCTGCGTATGGATTCTTTTCCCTTCCTGCCTGTCGAACCGCTCTGTCAAGAAATGCTTATTTCCATCAATCTCAACCAACCGAGACGGCATCATCCTTATACCTATAGCTTTTGCCATCTCGTAGTATGCCTGTTCGACCAATGTATATGGGAACCAATCAGTCTCAGCGAACTTTAATATATAATAAGTGTAATCTGCACCAAAATCAATCTGACCGGAACGTATTTCTTGCGTCTCGTTATGAATCGCAATGATGGCTTTCGGATGCTTTCCTCCAGCAGATGTTCCTATAGAATATAGACTTTGCAGTGTCAACGACTCTTCGGGCAAAACCATAACGTCCATCCGCTCTTCGAAAATACGTTGCGCCAACGAATACAAACTAGACAATGCCAACTCGCCAGGAACAGCAGACAACCCTACCGCCGGACGAAACTCCAAAGCCCCCATTCCCCGACTACCTATATAGGCCAATTTATCAACCGGCGTAATATCCTTCGAACGAATGTTATTCTCCTTTGCCCAGCATTCAAACACCAAACTTCCCCATTTATCCGGCAACGAATCGGCAATAAACGGCGGCAACCCCTGATAAACAGGTTCACTGCTTCCCAATATGGGACGAGCAGCAGCAACACTATGAATAGATGCACTCAACGGAGCAATGTCGATTCCTGCACTTATGAATGCCTGATTGTACTCAAACACTGCCCTCGAAAGTTTCTTGTCCCAATATATGCGACCAACCTCCCGATTCCACAACAATATAGACAGCACATTATTTTGCATGGCGTACACGTTTCGGTTTCTTTGCGTTAAGCTTAGACATCATATAGGGCGAAAGCGGTATTGGAGGGAACAATTCATTTATCGACTCCAACCGACCCACAATCCGCAACAGTGACAACAAATTGCCAAGCGTAATATTCTTTGCCTTGCCTGTCTCAAAGTTACGGATTGTTATCAGGCTGACGCCAACCTTTTCCGCCACTTCCTGCTGTGTCAAATTTGCATTCAGACGATAGTCTCTAAATTGTTCACCTAACGACTGCACTATCTCCGCATTCGACATTCCCAATATGTTATCAGCATCTATCATTATTGTCTAAACAATAAAACGCCACAAAGGTAAATAAATTTTCCAATAAATACAAATATTACATTTAAAGGATAATAAATTTTCTGTTATATAAATTTCTTTAGATGTAATTCGGAGGCGTTTATATGCATGTGTAAACATCGACGCAATGCATTGCGTCGCTACTGGGTTACCGATATTTATTGTATAAATCATTTAATTATTACGTTCTATTTGTCCGAAACGCAACCATTTATTATCTGTCGTTGCTTGTTTATTAGTCGTTGCTCGCAACGACTCTACGGGTTCTGGATATTGTTGGTCGTTGCACGCAACGGCTCTACAACATTCCAATGACCGCCCTTGTCGGGACCAGCCGTGAATGGAGCATCAACATGCAATCTCAACCGCTGAATCAGAACATTATAGTATTCCCAAATGTTTTCTTGCTCCGGCATACGGATCATCCCACTCAATGTCTTTCAGTTTTGCTATCAGTTCGTCCTTAGTCATAATGATTTGACTTTTAACCCTTCTATTCTAACTAATTAGTCGTTGCTCTAATTAGTCGTTGCTAGCAACGACTCTACAGATTTTCATTATTATTTTAATTATTCATTGTCAATTATCCATTGTCAATTATCCATTGTTAATTGTCCATTGTTAATTGTTAAACCGTGTCCATAAAATCCTTTTCCACCTTGTTGAATATCATTATTCCCACAAACAGCATCAGCAGCATAAAACCGAAGCTATATGCCAGCCACAGCCACGAGAATGTGCCCTGCCCTATAGCGCCATACTTGAAGGTCTCGATTATGGATGTCATGGGATTCAGCTGGAAAATCCACTGCTTGTCGGCAGGCATAGTGCTGAGAGGGTAGATTACCGGCGTAGCGTACATCCACAGCTGAACACCGAACTGCAGAAGGAAGGTAAGGTCGCGGTATTTGGTTGTCATCGACGAGAATATGATGCCGAAACCCAAGGCAAGACCTGCACTCATCACAACCAGCAAGGGGAATAGAAATGCATACCAGTTTGGAGCAACGCCCACGCCCTTGAATGCATACACTATATATATAATAAGGAATATGCCAAACTGAATGAAGAATTTCACGAGATTTGAAATCGTAACTGAAATAGGAACTACCAGGCGAGGGAAGTAAACCTTGCCAAAAACCCCCTGATTAGACCTAAATGTATTTGACGTGGCATTTAGGCATGTCGCAAAATAGTTCCACAATATAATTCCAGAGAAATAGAACAATGGTCCAGGAATGCCATCGGTGGATATGCCTGCGAGATTTCCGAACACGAACATGAACATTACTGTGGTAAGGATAGGCTGGATGACGAACCACAGCGGACCGAGGATAGTCTGTTTGTACATAGTTACGATGTCGCGCTTGACGTACATGGCAATCAAGTCCTTGTAAGCGTACAACTCTTTAAAATTGAAGTTAAGCAACCTATTGTTAGGCGTTATTTCGGTATATTTTTCTTCCATTCTAAATCAATTTCATGTAATCCGCAAAGGTAAATAAAGCATTTAATATTTGCAATATATTTTTGAAAGGACATCCACAAAACTCATGTTTTTCTTCATAAAAAAAATAAGTTTTCGTCCCTAATCTGCGCCCTGAGCGTCAGTCGAAGGGTAAAGGACGTCTCTCACTCTCGTCCCACATCTTTCAACTATTAACTCCAAACTATAGCTTCCCCAAACCTGTCGAAGGGCAACTCTCGACTCCCAACCACCTTGCTCCCTCATTGCTCCTTCCTTGCTCCCGCCATTTCCATCCCCTAAACTGTATCCTGAGCGTAGCCGAAGGACAACTCTCAACTTTCAAATTGTATCTATAGTTGTATATACAACCAGCCCACTAATATACCATATCAATACTTTAATATAATATTCAAGACCATCGTTTATAGAAGACAAATGATTGTGTAATTTTGCAAAATGTAACTCAATCTTACAGCAAGAGCAAATATGAGACTTGCTATATTTTTGAAACTTTAAATTTTATATAAAATGAAAAATTTTAACGATGACAAACATATATGTCCACTCAATTTTATGGAACCTGAAATTAGGCTTTCCGATATAGATATTAGCCAAATACTTCCCGGATGTATAAAAATACCATCCTTAAAAAATGACGGCCTGGCAGAAAATGATACCATAACTAACCTCGAAGACAACTATGAAAATAACTTCTGTTCTATATCCCACCTCGACACCTGTTGCTTTCATAACAACATGACCGGCGACAACAAAAATCATAAATATGAGACAATCAATGACGATGATTCGGGTATTTTAAAAGAGCATGCTTCAAAATCATGTAACGACAAAGTATCATCGTCTGATAATATAAACAATATCGAAATATCAAGCGACCTGAAGCGCGATGAACTGCCCAAGGACCTAATCACTCAGGAAGAAGCCGCAAAAATGCTGAATGTAACTGCTCGTACTATTAGGACTTATGTCAAAAAGAAAGGATTTAAACGCTATTCTCTCGGCAAACGACCATTCTACTCCAAAAAGGAAATCATCAGCAAAATGTAGGCAAACGATAAAAAACACATTTATCATACATCATCTCACAAAAAATGTCATTCGTGCGCGACGTATTCGTCGCCCAATCCCTTACAACTTATGGTTCCTGAACTTGTCGAATGCCGTTTGCTGAGCCTGTCGAAGCATGGTTGAGCGTAGCCGAAGGACGGTTCCTGAGCGTAGCCGAAGGACAACTCTCAACTTTCAACTCTTACCTCCTCCCTCTCTCCTCCCTCTCTCCTCCCTCCCTCCTCCCTCTTCACAAAACCACACTTTCCTACACTAAAAACAAATCAAAAAATCTTCGTTCATCAAAAAATCTGACGTTTTTTATTCTCCTATCACCCCTAAAACCATGTTTTCTTCAATTTTCTCACGGAAGAATGTGGAAAATCACGGAAATCTTCATGGAAGAATCTGGAATCATACGGCTCGTTCTGGTTATACATGGATAATTACGGCTAAATTTGGAAATTAAACATTTGGTTATCAATATATTACAAAAATAGTATTATACTTGCAGTGTAAAACTTTGCATAGGTCGTACATCCTGAAATGCATCGCTAGCAAAAAGGAAATTCCTGCATTGAAAGATGAACTGCCAAAGCAATAAAACTAAGAAAAATGTTATACAATAATTTAAAAACGAAGCGCTGCGAAGACAGTAACAGCCTTCAACCAAGCAGAGTGGTAATTAACAATAAGTTGAATTCATTAAACACCGATTTAACATGGGCAGCATCAAACAGGGTATATTAGGAGGATTCTCAGGCAAGGTCGGCACTGTAGTTGGTGCCACATGGAAAGGTATTGCATACATGAGAGGAATAGCTGTTAAGCCAAAGAACGCCAACACTCTCTCTCAGCAGATGCAACGAGCAAAGTTTGCTCTTTCTGTAAAGTTTTTGTCCAAAATCAATCCTTATATAAGGTATGGATACAAGAACTACATGGCAAAGCAGACCGCAGGCAATGTTGGACTATCATACATGATGCACAACAACTGCATTATTGGCGAGTTTCCTAACTATTCAATTGATTTCTCAGCACTGAAAGTTGCCATCGGTCAACTCAAGAAGGCTGAAGCTCCAACTATGGCACTATCATCTGGCACGGCTACTTGCACCTGGACCGACAACAGTGGCAATGGCAACGCACAAGCAACAGACCTCGCAATGGTCCTCCTCTACAACAAGGACAAGGCCGAAGCCGAATACGACATCGGCAATGCAACACGTGCTGATGCTACACTCTCATTCTCTTACCCCCGCAACTGGACAGGCGACACCATTGTCGCCTACATCTCCTTCATGTCTGATGACGGCAAATTGGTTGCAGAATCAGACTATCTTGGTGAAATTACATGCTAAAACTTAAAAAAAATTACTAATATGTATATTAATTTCAAAAACAAGGGATGCGAAGTATCTAGTAACAGCCCTTATGCCACAACGGTAACAGAGGTAACAGACATAGTATTTAACATTTTAAAACTCAATGAATATGGGAAAAATTAAGAAAGGAATCCTCGGCGGATTTTCCGGCAAGGTCGGAAACGTCGTAGGTTGCGCATGGAAAGGTATTGATTACATGCGTTCATTGGCAGCATCGGTAGCAAACCCTAAAACAAAAGCACAGGTAACTGTTAGGTCCAATTTCAAGACTATTGCTTCCATTATGGCAAAGGCCAATCCGATAGCTAAATTGTCCACTTGGAGCAATACCAAAAAGCAATCGGCATTCAATGCTGCGGTTCATGAAAATTATGACACAGCCATTGTGGATGATGAAATTGACTTCGAGAAACTCACTTTTGGCAAATTTTCCAGGAAGGAACTAACAGACCTTCGAGTAACCTTCGACATGAGCGAAACCGACTTATCGCTCAAGTTGACATGGGTGAATGATGCCGACGAAGAAACATCGTTCGATGACGATATGGTTGCAGTTGTTATAGTCAAAAAGTCAGCAAACGGAGACATTGACGATGTTATAATTGACTATCTCAATGCAAAGAGGGAGGATGAAGAACTTCATGTATTCATCGGATTGATTAGGTCTTTCACCGAGGGCGACTCCTTCTATGCTTATGCTGGCACAGGACACAACCCGCAAAAGCCAAGTGAAACAATTAAGATTCCTGCCAAGAATGTCATCAAGTTCCGAGCACAGAAAACCATCTAATTTGACGAGGCGGATGCAAATCCGCCTTTTTTTTAGCTCCCGTTAATCCGTAAAACCGTTACTTCGTAAGCACTTTATACAAAAAATTCCCCTACAACAAACACAATGTCGCTATGTCTCCTATTTCGTTATTTCATCCAAATCAAAAAAAATCTACACTCATCCTCCACCATATACTTATATTTATTATATTTGCCTTTTTATTTAACAATCGCATCAATTATGGAAACTAATATCCAACATACAAAACCATTGAGGTCTTTCTTCTCTCAACTTTCAACTCTCCGGTTGCTGAGCTTGTCGAAGCACAACTTTCAACTTCTCCTCCTAACCATTCTTTCAACTTTCAACTTTCAACTTTCAACTCACGCCCAAGAAACTCCCTTCCCCACCGACCATCTCCAGCTTTGGCTCCGTGCCGACAGCGTAGAACTTACAGATGGGAAGGTTTCTAGATGGTATGATTTAAGCCCAAACAATTATATAATACAACAAACAGACGAATCTGCAAGACCTACTATCAACGAAATTGCACTTAACGGACAGCCAGCATTACAATTCAACGGAACTAGCACTTTCCTAAATGGAGGGAACATTCTAAACATTGGAAACAAAGGATGGGCTTATTT
>CACYQN010000025.1 GCA_902776565.1 uncultured Bacteroidia bacterium | reverse complement strand
ACATTGTGTAGTCCTTTTGTGTACGCCTAACATACTTACTTTCTTTATTTTCCATTTCGTTACTATTTTTATTGTAACGCTATTTTAGGACGAGACATTTATGCCAAATAAAAAAGGTCTCGATTGAGACCTTTTTTATTTTTACCATATTACCGCATTTTACATCTTCACAAATTTACTTTGCGAAACGCCATCTTCAGAATACACCTTTATATTATATTGTCCAGGTTTTAACTCGTTTACATCAATAAAACCAGTAATGTTTTTCTTTGTCAGCATCAGTCTGCCAGATGCATCGTAAATCTCAACGTAAGAAATACGGTTTCCACTATCAACAAACAGCTTGTCGGCAACAGGATTTGGATATAATGAGAATACCTCGGTTCCGTTTTCTGCAATTAACTCAGGGTCGTAGCCTTGTACAAGCTGAACATCAAGTTGCAACGGAGCATCGTCGGAAATGTCCACTGCAAATGTCTTATGTATGTAGCCGTCTGCGTAGAACGAAACGTTGTAGTGTCCTGCCTTAAAGTACCTGTAATACTCACCGGTAGGCTGATATGAATACACGTGCGAGTTGAAGTAGTCGTAACCCTGAACAAAAATCATAGCCTCGAGAGGTTCGCCTGTGACAGAATCGGTTACAAAGCCACGTAGTCCTTTTGTTGCACGATTCATATATGCCATCATTGGCGCAATGTTGTGGGAAGTGTAGCTTGGCAACAAGTCATTAGCCAGTTTCTTGTCGATGCTGAGTTCTAAAGTAACCTCGCGGCAATGTTTGAAATAATTCATATAGTCCTGACGGCTGCCTGTAATTGAATACCACGCATATCCGTTGATGTAACCGCTTGGAAAATCCGAAGTCATATACGACTCGCCGCCATACAGTCGCGCCAAAGCCACATACTCTTGGGCGACCATTTTCCACCATGCATTATCGGCGGGAAGAGCCGAATCGGTATCAAAGGGGTAGTTAACGACCTCGGCTCCGCTGTGCAAATTGGCAGACATCACAAAATGGTGATTGTCGGCATACTGCATAAAAGCTTCTGTTTCAAGGGAATAATCATTTCCATCGGGGTGTTCTCCTACTATTGCGTCAGGAAAATTACGGTTCATATCAATAAAATGGTCCAGTCCAATGCCATTGCGCGTGTAACGCAACGAAAAATCCAGATTATCTCCCGCAATATATGTCCCTTCCGGATTAGACAGCGGATTAATAAAAATTTCCATATTGTCAACCAGATTGGTAACATCCTGATTTGTTCCATATTCGCGCAACAACTTATCAATTAACCTCAGACAAACCATACCGCCAATCAGTTCGTCACCGTGCATCTGACCGCCAAGGAAAAATTCGGGCTCCGTTTCGTCGTCGTTTACATTGTCTGAAATTTTTACAGCCAGCAATTTATACCCGGAGAAAGTTGTCCCGATAGTGTCCAGCTTGCAAATTTCGGGATAGGTCTCTGCAAAATACTGCATCATTTCGCAGTAAATGTCGTAGGTAGGGTAGCGGTTCCATGCAAACATATCCGATAGCGATTCTGCCATTAGCAAATCACTTTTTCTATCGTAGTATTCGCTCACGGGTTCACACGGAATACCAAACTTGTGAAATTCGGCAAATTCACTCTTATTGGCGTATGCATAGCAGTAACCGTCGCGGTAGCCGTCGATTGAAATTACACGAGAAAATTCATTAAGCAGATGCTGTTCAATAGGGAATTTGAAATACAATTCCCCTCTGCTGTCAAGGATTTCCTTTGGCGACAACTGCGACATTGCCGACAAGCACAGCAGAAGCAACATAAGAATGCTATACAATCTTTTCATCAGACAACATTTTGATGCAAACTTACAAAAAATAGCCAACATCTCGGCAAAAAAAAAGGAGAAAGCATTGCTTTCCCCTTTCGATTTGTATGAAAAATAACCTTTTAGTCTTCTTCCTGCTTGTTTGCTTCGTATTCCTTGAGCAAAGCGTCCTGTACGTCAGGTGGAACCTGCTGGTATTCAGCAAAGCTCATGCTGTACATTGCACGTCCGCCAGTGTTTGCGCGGAGAGAAGTCGAGAATGTTGCCATTTCTGCCAGTGGAACGCGAGCGATAATCTTCTGGAATCCCTTTTCGCTCGACATACCCTGAACGATAGCACGACGACCGTTCAAGTCGCTGATTACATCACCCATTCTGTCGCCCGGAACGAGAACTTCGAGGTCGTAAACAGGTTCCATAATCTTTGGACCAGCGAGCTTGAATGCCTGGCTGAATGCGTTACGAGCAGCGATGATGAATGCGATTTCCTTTGAATCAACCGGGTGCATCTTACCGTCGTAAACGAATACTCTGATGTCGCGAGCGTAAGAACCAGTCAAAGGACCTTCTTCCATCTTTTGCATCAAACCCTTCTTGATTGCGGGCATGAAGCTTGCATCGATAGCACCACCGACAACGCAGTTGTAGAACTCGAGGCGGCCACCCCACTTCAGAGGAATTTCTTCCTTAGCCTTGATGGTCATAACCTGTTCCTTGCCGTCAATCTTGAACTTACCGGTTGTGTCAACACCTTCGACGATAGGTTCAATGAGAAGTGCTACTTCACCGAACTGACCTGCACCACCCGACTGCTTCTTGTGACGGTAGGTTGCGCTAGCCACCTTGGTGATAGTTTCGCGGTATTCGATTCTTGGCTTGTCGAACTGAGCAGCAATCTTGTAAACATTGTCGAGGTGCCACTTCATGATGTTGATGTGGTATTCGCCCTGACCCATAACTATGAGCTGACGCAATTCGATATTGTTTTCAGAAAGCAAGGTCGGGTCTTCGTCCTTCATGCTGTTGATAGCAGCGATGAGCTTTTCCGATTCGCTTTCGTTTACAGCCTTAACAGCAACTCTGTACTTGTATGCAGGGTACTGGATAGCAGGGATTTCGTTGTCTTCGCCTATTGCAACAAGAGTATGTCCGTACTTTGTGCCTTTCAGCTTAACGGTAGCACCTATATCACCTGCTACGAGCTGGTCAACCTTGTTCTTTGTCTTACCTGCGCAAGCGTAGATAGCCGAAAGTCTTTCCTTGGTGTTGGTCTTCGGGTTGTAGAGGTCGATACCTTCGGTAATGGTACCGCTGAGAACCTTGAAGTAGCAAATTTCACCGATATGTTCTTCTGTCGAAGTCTTGAAGATGTAAAGAACTGGCTTTGCGCTAGCATCGCACTTGATTTCGCGGCCTTCGGTATCCTTTACAGGAGCCATCTTGTCTGGTGATGGAGCAACGTCGGCGATGAATTCCATAAGTCTCTTAACGCCAAGGTCGGTGCGTGCGTTAACGCAGAAAATCGGGAAAATACCTCTTGCCGGGAGACCCTTAACGATACCCTTCATCATTTCTTCTTCGGTAAGAGTGTCGTTCGAGAAGAAGATATCCATAAGTTCTTCATCAGCCTCAGCAGCGATTTCGATGATCTGGCTCTTGTATTCCTGAGCCTTTTCTTCGTATTCTGCAGGAATGTCCTTAACCTCAACGTTGTTGCCGTTCATTGTGTACATCTTGTGAGTGATGACATCGATGAAAGAAGTGCAACCAACGCCAGGGTTAACTGGGAACTGAGCCACAACAGCATTCTGACCGAAAGCCTCGCGGATAGTTTCGATAGTATGGTCGAAGTTTGTCTTTTCGTGGTCGAGCTGGTTGAGAGCGATAATCATAGGCTTACCTGCCTGTTCGAGGTAACGACCGTGGATTTCGGTACCAACTTCAACGCCGTTCTGAGCGTTAACAACCATTACTGCTATATCTGTAGCGAACAAAGAAGAAACAACGCCACCGATGAAATCGTCCATACCTGGGCAATCGAGGATGTTGAACTTAGTGTTTCCGAGTTCAGCATACATTACGGTTGAATAAAGCGAGTTGCCGTTTTCCTGCTCGATGAGCCTGTAGTCGGAAACGGTGTTCTTGCTGGCGATATCGCCCTTGCGGGTGATTACACCGCCAACCTGCAGCATACTTTCAGCCAAAGTCGTCTTTCCTGCACCAGAATTACCGACCAGCGAAATGTTTCTAATTTGTTGGGTTTGATAATTTTTCATACAATTTCTTTACTTTTTATTAATGAATCTATTTTCTAAAATTTTGGTGCGCAAAGTTAAGCATAATTAATTGATATTGCAAGGGAATAATTTAAAAAATCGAAGGCTAAAAGGCTCGAAGGCTAAAAGGCTCACAGTCTTATTGTTCTACAATCCTTTTTTCAATCCTTGTAAAACAAAAAAGGCCGAGATTCTCAGCCTTTTTTGTATGATTTTTTATTTTACTGCCTTAGAACTTATATGTAAATCCTACACCGAGTAATTCCTTGAACTGTAGTCTTTTACCTAGTCCTTCGCATACTCCGTCACCATCGCGGTCAACTGGAACGTCAATGTCGTCATCGTATGCAAGAGTTATGCTCAGGTTAGCCGAGAACCACTTGCTCAACTTGATTGTAAGCAAGTTTTCCCAGTTCATATCAACATTTTGAGCCTTAACTAGATAGTTGGAGAATAAGTCGAGTTTTGAATTGAATGTGAATATATAACTGTCGGACCTATCCTTGCAAAAATCAATCTTGAACTGGGCCTTTACGTATCCACCGAATTCAGGACGGAACTTTTTGCCAGGGTCAACACCGTATGCACCTTCTGCCGACAAAGCCGAGTCGGTGACGAAAGTCATCCTGCCCGACAACGGAGCGATGAAGAGAGAGAACGTAATGTTCGGGTGTTTCTCAAAAGTTGGCTTGAAGTCCATACCGAGAGCTATGTTCAAGTAGGCCGGCGACATCCACGATGAAATTCTTGTAGAGTCGGTAATCGACTTGTAACCATCGGCAAACTGGGTCTTGAAACCAACCAAAGCCGAGTAGTACCAGTACTTGAATGCGTAGCGTCCGTACTTCGATGCAAAGTCAATCTTATCGTCGGTCTTGTAGAAAAGAATCTGAGTCTTCTTTGTGCCTTGACGCATCATACCGTAGCCTAAATCCAATGTGTTGTCCCATGTGGTCTTGTCCTTTGCATAGTTGGCGAATGCATTGAAAAACAGATTTCCGGAAATCGACGGTTCGCCACCACCTGCCCAGTTCTTGAACGAAACTTGCGAGAAGTTGAGTGATGCTGCACCTCCGAGCTTCCAGTTTTCATTTTTCTTCTTTGCAGAAGAGTCTGCAGCTTCCTGAGCAAAAGCTAAACTTGCACTTAACAGTACTGATACAAATACAATTAAAAACTTTTTCATAATTATTTATTTATTCGTTATTATTCTTTAAATGAACATCCATTTGTGGGAACGGGAATTCAATGCCTTCTTCGTTGAATGTTGCATATACCTTATTATTAAAATCGAAGAACACATCCCAGTAGTCGGCAGTGTTGACCCATACCCTTACCACTATGTTTACCGACGAATCAGCCAATTCAATGATGGAAATGAAAGGTTCCGGGTCTTTAAGTATGCGGTTGTCGGCTTCGAGTATGCGCATAATAGAATCGCGAGCTACCTTGAAATCGGTTCCGTATGTAACACCAACCTTCCAATCGACGCGTCGCTTGTCCTGTTTCGAGTAATTTGTAAGCAGATTTGTTGCCAGCGCGCTATTTGGGACGATTATCGTCTTGTTGTCAACAGTAGTTATTATGGTATTGAAAATCTGGATTTCCTTGACAACGCCGGCAACACCCTGTGCCTCAATGTAGTCATCGACCTTGTATGGCTTGAATATCAATATCATGACACCACTGGCAAAATTCGAGAGCGTTCCCTGCAATGCCATACCGATGGCAATACCGGCAGCACCCAAAACTGCAATGAACGAGGTCATCTGAATGCCCACCATACCCATCACGCTGATGATAATCATTATCTTTAGCGCAATATTTGCTAGGCTCGACACAAAGGATATGAGTCCAGGGTCGGAGTTCTTGCGAACCATCATCTTGCGCAATGCCTTAACTATCAGCTTCGACACCCAGAATCCAATGAATAGGAATGCCAAGGCTCCCATAAGCGATACGCAGAACGACAAACCATTGGTCGTTAGCCAGTTCATCGCAGAGTCAAACCACGAAATGCTTTGACTTACAATCTCTTGTGGACTTTTTGGGTCAATCGAAACCATCTTTTCGCCAACTTCCTTTACTGTATCGGAAACAGTGGTATCGGCTTGTGTCAGTATTATGTCTGTTTGTATCATCTGATAAAAATCGAAAAAACGGCGCAAAGGTAAAACTAATTTGCGATTTGGGATTTACGATTTACGATTTATTTTAGATTTTTTCTTTCGCCTCATTTTTTTTCTGCCACGGCTCTTTCATTTAAAAACTAAATACCGCCCCCTGAGCCTGTGGCTGCTGAGCGAGTCGAAGTATCGAAGGGTAAGGTTAACGTTATCTTGACTTCGACAAGCTCAGCCTGCGATTTGTTTTATATTAACAGACTGTATCTTAAGCAATAACATATCCAAATGAAAGAGCCGTATTTTTCTGCTAACTAACATCTTTATTTAGGATTTTTGTATTGCAAATATTCTTATCTTTGTGGAAAATTTAAATGCAAAATATAAACTGTAAAAAAAACAATAAAATTAAAATTATGGTAAGTTACAAAGAATTAGGTCTTGTCAACACCGTTGAGATGTTCAAGAAAGCAGTGGCTGGCGGATACGCAATACCAGCATTCAACTTCAACAACATGGAACAGATGCAGGCCATCATTCAGGCTTGTGCAGAAACAAAGTCGCCAGTTATCCTTCAGGTTTCGAGCGGAGCACGCAAGTACGCCAACCAGACAATCTTGAGATATATGGCAGAAGGCGCTGTTCAGTACGCAAAGGAACTCGGCTGGGAACACCCGCAGATTTGCCTTCACCTCGACCACGGCGATACATTCGAATTGTGCAAGAGTTGTGTTGATATGGGCTTCTCGTCAGTTATGATTGATGCATCGTCGCTTCCTTTTGAGGAAAACATCAAGCTCACAAAGCAGGTTGTTGAATATGCACACAAGTACGACGTAACAGTAGAAGCAGAACTTGGCGTTTTGGCTGGTGTTGAAGACGAGGTATCGGCAGAAGAATCACACTACACAAAGCCCGAAGAAGTTATCGAATTCGCAACCCGCAGCGGATGCGACTCGTTGGCTATTTCGATTGGTACATCGCACGGCGCATACAAGTTCAAACCGGAACAGTGCAAGGTTGACCCAGCAACAGGACGTCTCGTTCCTCCGCCACTGGCATTCGACGTTCTCCACGAAATAGAAAAGAAACTCCCGGGATTCCCGATTGTTCTCCATGGTTCATCGTCGGTTCCTCAGGAGGAAGTCGATACCATTAATAAATATGGTGGCGCATTGAAGGCTGCAGTAGGTATTCCTGAAGAACAGCTCCGCGAAGCAGCAAAGTCGGCAGTTTGCAAAATCAACATCGACTCCGACAGCCGTCTGGCAATGACAGCAGCAATCCGCAAGGTGTTTGCAGAAAAGCCTGCAGAATTCGACCCGAGAAAGTACTTAGGTCCAGCTCGCGACAGCATGAAGAAACTTTACATGCACAAGATTATCAACGTTCTTGGTAGCGCAGGCAAGGCTGAATAAGACAATATTTATTACACAAAGTTAAGGCTGTCAATTGAGACAGCCTTTTTTTTGTCTGCGCATTGTCAACCACTGATACAAAAAGGGCGGACAACCGTCCGCCCAATGAGAATCTAGCAAATTTATTCCTATTATTTTGCAACCTTTTCGAGCCACTTAACCATGCCGAACATAACCGACATTGAAATGACACAAACTATTGCGAATACCAACCAGCAGTACTGGATAGGCCATGCGTTGTACATCAAAGGACCAATCCACAGGAAGATGTTGCCTACTGCGGTAGCACCAAGCCACAATCCCTGGCAGAGACCTACCATGTGACGCGGAGCAACCTTCGATACGAACGAAAGTCCCAACGGAGAAATGAAAAGTTCTGCGACTGTGAGGAAGAAATAAGTGACAATGAGTACCCAAGGACCTAACTTAACAGGGTCTAACAATGCTCTGAAGTCTTCTGCCGATGGATAATTATTTACAAATGAAAGAATCATTAGGAACAGATATGCACATGCAGCGATACCCATACCGATTCCGATTTTCTTAGGTGTCGATATTGACTTGCCCTTGCGAGCCAATGCTGCGAATGCAATCATTATTATAGGTGTAAGCACGATTACGAAGAATGGGTTGAGAGCCTGCCAGATTTCTGGAGCAACAGCATCAGACTTTACAAAGTCGCGTGCGAAGAACGACAGCGACTGTCCGTTTTGATGGAATGAGAACCAGAAGAAGATAGCGATACCGAGAACTGCGAACAAAGCAGCCATACGCTGTTTGATTTCCTTTGCCATTGCAGCCTTTTCCTCTGCAGTGTATTCAACAACCTTGGCAACATCTTTCTTTGCTGGCTGCGGGAATTTCTTCTTGGAAATTAGGAAGATTGTCAGCGAAATAGCCATAGCAACAACCGATGCGATGAATGAGAAGTGGATACCCGAGTTGAAAACTTCGATGTATGAAGAGCAGAATTCGGTAGTGCCCGAAACCAATGTCGGGTCGATAACAGACTGCGACATAGTAGTCGTGAACTTTTCGGTAACATCACCACCATTGATGACATCGTGGCACAGTGCCGGCATATCAGCATTGTAAACAAAATTGTGAATCTTCAACCACCATTCGCGAATCAACGGAGCAATGAACGGAGCGATAACACCGCCGATGTTGATGAACACGTAGAAAATCTGGAAACCGCTGTCGCGTCTTTCCTTGGCTTCTGCCAATGCTTCGGGGCTTTTCTTTGCAGCTTCGGCTTCGAAGTTGTCGTACATCTTGCCGACCAAAGCCTGAAGGTTGCCCTTGAACAGACCGTTACCGAAAGCAATGAGCAACAGTGACAAGCAAGTAACGATGAGGATTGTCCACCACATACCGCCTTCATCGACGATAAGTCCGTCTGAACCAGTTCCAAACAGAGGAATAGATAACACTACATATCCTAATGCCATCACTATAAGACCCCACTGTATGGTGCGGTTATAGTTCTGCGTCTTGTCGGCAATGATACCACCGACCAGACTCAATATGTAGATTAGGCAGTAGAACACCGAATAGATAGCTCCAGCCTGCGCATCGGAAAGTCCGAACTTTGAAACGATGAACAAGGCCAACACGGCATTCATAATGTAGTAGCCGAAACGTTCACCCATATTGCTCAATGCTGCAGCAATCAAACCTTTTGGATGATGCCTAAGTGCTGTGATTACATAATAGACCAAGAATGGCAGCACTACTATTATGACTCCCAATAGAAACACCAGAGTTCGGTGTTCAGTAAAAAATTCTTGAAACATACTTTGTTATTTTTTAATTAAACATTCGAACAAATTCGTTTTTACAAGTTGCAAAGATATTACAAAAACCAATAATGCAAAATTATTTTTTTTTAGGCTAATAGGCTATACAATATTTCCAAAAACTTTTCGTTTATTCTGTGCATTCGTATTGGAAAAAATTTTATTATTTTTGTGCCTTGAATTAATTTGGACGTAAATACACAAACATGAAACTGAAAGTTTTATTTGTAACACAAGAGATAGTACCCTACGTTCCTGAAAACGAAATGTCGCTGGCGTGCAGGAAACTTCCGCAGGGAATACAGGAGCGAGGAAACGAAGTTCGCATATTTATGCCGAAATTCGGTGTAATAAACGAAAGAAGAAATCAGCTTCACGAGGTAATCAGGCTCAGCGGTATGAACCTTGTCATCAACGATGCCGACCATCCGCTTATAATTAAGGTAGCTTCCATTCAGCCGATAAGGATGCAGGTCTATTTCATTGACAATGAAGACCTTTTCCAGAAAAAATATATGGTCACCGACAAGAGCGAGGATAATTTCACTGCCGACGAGAAGTCGATTTTCTACTCGAAGGGCGTTGTCGAAACGGTGAAGAAACTAGGTTGGGCTCCTAATATCGTCCACTGCCACGGATGGTTCTCGGCAATCTTCCCGTTCATGATGCGAAAGGTTTACAAGTACGACCCGCTGTTCGCCAACAACTGCAAGGTTGTTTACACTATCTACAACGACAGTTTCTCTGGTAGCATCGACAAGGATTTTGCCCGCAAGCTGGTCGAAAAGGAAGTCACAATGGACGACCTTGAAAGAATTAAGGAGCCGACTTGGGAAAACCTGACAAAATTCGCTATTGACTATTCCGACGGCGTAATACTTGGTTCAAAGGAAATTAACCCTGAAATAATCGAGTACATAAAGCAAAGCGGAAAACCTATGTTGGAATACTCGGAAGACGACAAATTGGCCGAAAACTGCGAGAATTTCTATGCGACTGTAATTGAAAAATAAGTCTGATGAGAAAAAATTTTGGCTTGAAATTCGTTGTCCTGTGTGCACTTGCCGTCATTATGACGGTTTTCGCTGTTTCGTGCAAGGACGATGATTCTGCAATAGGCACTGGAATAATGCCAAGTGGCGACATGATGGAATTCCTGTGCGATACTATGGGCGTGCAGACATACGCAGTCAGGGACACACACGTCGAGACACACAACCGCACCATAAATCCCATTGGAGTTATCAACGACCCGTTTTTCGGACAGACTGCGGCTTCGTGTGCATTTCAGTTGCAACTGTCAACAAACAACGTTCAGTTCGGTCGCGATATAGACACAACAGACCTTTCTGGAGTTAAGCTTACCTTGCATCTTAAATATGCCAGCAAGTACGGTTCCGAATCACCAATGACCATACACGTCAATAGGCTTCTGACCGACATATCATACGATTCGATATACTACGAGGACAAGGAATTTGCTGCTAACGAATTCGAACTTATGAAATCGGCCGACGTTGCATTCGGAACCGACAGCATAATGAAGGTTGAAATGCCATCGGAACTCGTACAGCAGATTGTCAGGGAAAACGTGGGGCAGACAACTTGGACCAACAAGGATTTTATAAACTTTTTCAAAGGATTGTATATTACAACAGAACTCGCTTCGGGCGACGGATGTATATACGCGCTCGACCTAATCGGCAGCAAGTCGAAGATGGTGCTTACATATAACGATACCTGCTCGTTCGATTTCTTGATAAACGAATATTCGGCACGGATAAATATGTATTCGCACGACTACACAAATGCCGATAGCGAACTGAAAGCAGCAATAGACAATCCCGACCAGCCGACAAAGTACTGCTACATACAAGGACTTGCAGGACTGAAAACAAAAATAATGTTCCCCGAACTTTACTCGTTGTTCGATACTACAAACATAATCATCAATCGGGCGCAACTGTGCGTTACGATAAAGGAAGGAACCGAGTCCACTGTATTGCCGTCGCCAAAGGCAATGAGCATGACAAGGATTCTCGGCAATGAAAAATTCGATTTCCTTGAGGATTACAAGTCAAACAGCAAGAATTTCGGCGGTTCATTCAACGAAACAGAAAAATCATATACCTTTAATATACCGTTGCATCTTCAAGACCTTTTTAAAGATTATAAGGATTCGGGTGAAAAAACGGACAATGGAATATTTTTGGTGGCAAACGACAACAGGATAGTTCCATATAGGGCTGTGCTGTACGGCGGTGCTCACGAAAACTTAAGTGTAAAGATAATTGTGTATTACTCAAAATATTAGAAGAAAAATATGTGTGGAATAGTAGGATATATTGGCAAAAGGGATGCTTACGATGTGTTGATTAAAGGTCTCAAGCGTCTGGAATACAGAGGCTACGACTCGGCAGGTATTGCCATTTACAACGGAAGCAAATACAATGTGTATAAATGCCACGGAAAGGTAAGCGACCTTGAAGACCACGTTTCTGGGAAAGATGCCACGGGAAATATTGGCATAGGCCACACACGATGGGCTACACACGGCGAACCGAACGACACAAACGCACATCCGCACGTATCAATGAACGAAAAATTCATATTGATACACAACGGAATTATTGAGAACTATGCCAAACTGAAAGCCACACTCGAGGAGAAAGGCTACACTTTCAAGGGCGAAACCGACTCCGAAGTGCTTGTCAACTTCATTGAGTACATATACAACGAAAGCCACGAGAAGGACGAGAACTTTACGCCAGACGATGCTGTTCGCGCTGCACTTCAGTTGGTGGAAGGCGCATACGGAATCGTAGTAATGAGTTCTGAAGACCCCGAAACGCTGACAGTTGCCCGCAAGGGTAGCCCTATTGTAATCGGACTTGGCAATGGCGAATACTTTGTTGCATCCGATGCTTCACCTATAATAGAATATACCAATTCGGTAATCTACCTCAACGACCTTGATGTTGCAACTATCAGCAAGACTGGCTTTAACCTTGTGAACCTCAAGGACCGCAAGGCAAAAATCGACATCCAGCAGGTTGACCTTCGTCTCGACGAGATTGAGAAAAACGGTTTCGACCACTATATGCTCAAGGAAATATACGAGCAGCCTCGCGCTATTGCTGATACTTATCGTGGTCGTTTGAGCCTTGATACAAAGAATCTTACACTTGGCGGTCTGCACACCGTAATGGACCAGTTGAAGGAAGCCAAGAGAATAATAATCGTTGCTTGCGGAACAAGTTGGCACGCCGGACTTGTCGGCGAATATCTGTTCGAGGAATTTGCCCGCATACCTACCGAAGTGGAATATGCATCGGAATTCAGGTACAGAAATCCAATAATAAATCCAGGCGACATTGTAATTGCAATCAGCCAGAGCGGTGAAACTGCCGACACGCTGGCAGCAATACAGCTTGCAAAGAGCAAGGGCGCGATAGTGCTGGGTATATGCAACGTTGTCGGTTCTAGCATTCCGCGCGAAACAGTTGCTGGTGTTTACACACACGCAGGACCTGAAATCGGTGTCGCATCTACCAAGGCATTTACAACTCAGATTACCGTGCTGACAATGATGGCAATGCAGGTCGGTCTTGCTAACAAAGGTCTTACCGAAAAGGAATTTACCGATTTGGTTGATGAATTGTATGCAATTCCGCAAAAGGTTGAGTTAATCCTTCAGAAGAGCGAAAGTATCAAGCAGATTGCCGAAAAGATAAAGGATGCAACAAATAGCATCTACCTCGGACGTGGCTATCTGTACCCTGTTGCACTCGAAGGTGCATTGAAACTCAAGGAAATATCCTACATACATGCCGAAGGCTATCCGTCGGCAGAAATGAAGCACGGACCTATCGCCCTTATCGACGAGAAGATGCCTGTTATCGTATTGGCTACCAAGGATAAATCCTACGACAAAATTGTCTCCAACATCCAAGAAGTGAAGGCTCGCAAGGGCGTTGTTATTGCAATCGTTACCGAAGGTGACACCACTATCAAGGAAATGGCCGACTATGTAATCGAAGTTCCATATTCCGACTTTGCACTTGCCCCGTTGCTGACTGTGGTCCCGTTGCAACTTATTGCATACTACATAGCCGTAATGAGAGGCTGCAACGTTGACCAGCCCAGAAACCTAGCAAAATCTGTTACTGTGGAATAAACAAATGCACAAATGAAACGACTTGTCAAAATATTTATAATCATAGCATTAGTTGCTTTTATCACAGCTTGTTCTACCGAAAAGAACACGCCGATGAGCCGTTTCTACCATAGTACCACATTGAAATACAATATCTATTTCAACGGACGCGAATCGTACAAGAAGGGCATCAACAAGATAAACGACCAGAATAGCGATAACTATGCCTTGATACTCAGTGTTTTCACCGACAGCAAGGAAGAAAATGCCAGTGTCGCTAACGGCGAAATGGAAAAGGCTATCCAGAAGTCGGCAAAGGGCATAAAGTTGCATTCAATCACCAAGAAGCCAAAGCCTTCGGGCAAGGCGATGTCGCCTAAGGAAAAGGAATTTATGGCGCAGAACGAGTTCAACAAGTGGGTTGACCATTGCTACCTGCTTATGGGAAAGGCATATTTCATCAAGCGCGACTATCTGCAGGCACGGCAGAACCTTGAATATGCTCTCCGTCAATACCCTAATTCGAAGGCTCAGCCCGAAATCGCAATGTATTTAGTACGTACTTTCTGCGAGGACAAGAAATTTAAGGAAGCAAAGGAAGTCCTCGACAAGATTGACAGCGACAAGAAGATTGACAAGAAGACCGAAGGTTATTATGCCGCTGTTTGTGCCGACTACTATCTGAAGCAGAATAATCGCGAGGATGCTGCCGAGAAACTGAAAGTCGCAGTTGAAAAGACAAAGAAACGTACCGATAAGCTCAGATACACATATATTTTGGCTCAACTTAGCGAAAAGGACAACAATCTGCGCGAAGCATACAAATACTATCAGGCTGCGTCGAAGCGTAACAAGATTTACGAGATGGAGTTCAACGCCAAAATCAATATGGCGAAGTGCTCGAGCAATGGTAACAACAAGGATATTTACAAGTTGCTGAACAAGATGCTCAAGGACGAGAAGAACAAGGAGTATCGCGACCAGATTTACTATGCTATGGCTGAAGTGGAAATGAGGGCAGGCAAGGAGGCGGACGCTATCGAGCACTACAGGAAATCGTCGGAAGTCAGCATTGACAACGACTACCAGAAGGCATTGTCGTGCATGAAGTTGGGCGAACTTTATTTTGCAAAGCTCGAGTACAAGAATGCCTACATATATTACGACACTTGTATGCAGTATTTGCCCGAAAGCCACGAGAATTTCAAGGAGATACAACTGTTGTCGAAGAACCTTTCGGAACTTGTGACCTACACCGATGTCATTGAATTTGAGGATAGTGTCCAGAAGATTGCCAAGATGAGCGACAAGGAACGTAATAAGTTGATTGACGGACTTATTGCAAAGGTTATAGAGCAGGAACGCCTTGAACGCGAACTTGCACAGCAGGAAAACATGAATTCCTATCTTTTCGACCAGAAGCGTGGCGAAACCAATACCGTTGGCAGTTCTTCGGGCAAATGGTATTTCTATAATCCTGCACAGTTGAGCTACGGAAAGAACGAGTTCCAGAAGAAATGGGGCAACCGCAAGAACGAAGACCATTGGCGTCGTCGCGACAAGACAGTTGTGTCGTTTGATATGGGCGACGACAGCGAGGCGTCCGACAGCGTTGTTGCCGATGCAAAACCTAAGAACGAAGACCCCAAGAGCCGCGAATACTACTTGCAGGACTTGCCACTGACCGATTCGGCAATGCAGGAATCGCACAAACGAATCGAAAATGCTCTATACAACGCCAGCAAGATTTATAAGGAGAAATTTGGCGACTACCCCAAGGCAATCAACAGTTACGAGGACTTGAACAGGCGTTATCCTAATACCGACTACCAGTTGCTGTCGTATTACGACTTGTACATACTCAACACACTTGTCAAGGACATTCCACAAGCAGAAAAATATAAGAATTTGATAATTAGTAAGTATGGCAATACCAATTATGCAAAGCTTCTTCAAAATCCAAACTTTGTGAAGGAACAGGAAGAAATTCGCAAGCGCCAGGAGCAGTTGTATGCAAACACCTACGATGCCTTTATGCGTGGCGAGTGGAGCACTGTACAGCGTAATGCTACAAACTTCATAAACGACAACAGCGACAGCGACTTGGTGCCTAATTTCGACTTCCTTAACACAATGTGTACTGCAAGGAATGCCGATACGACAAAGTTCAAGCTTGCCTTGCTCGATTTCATCGACCGTCATCCTAAGCACGAGCTAAGGCAGGCTGCCGAGAATATACTTGCATATTTTGGCTCTGGTGACATTGATGCTCTGATTGCCGACTTAAAGTCGCGTCCCGAAGTCGTGAAGCAGCAGAAGAAGGAAGGCGAAGAGGTATCTCCTTACGAAGAGGAAACTCCCGAAGCAACCTATACGTTCGACGAGATGTCGGAACATTACTATGTGATTTATTTCAAGTCGGAACAGGTTGACGACAAGCGACTTGCATTTGAAATCCGCAATTTCAACATCTTCAATTTCAATATGCGGACTTTCAACGTAGTTACAAGCACATTCAACGGAAACTACTCGATGATTACTGTGCGTCCGTTCCGCAATATGCGCCAGTCGGTCAACTACTCGAAGATGATTGCCAACAGCGAGGATGTTTTCAATAAGCTCAAGAATGTTGATTACAAGATATTTGTGATTTCAGCCGACAACTTCAAGCAGCTTACTGCCAGCAGAAACCTGAACGCATACCTTGAGTTCTACAACGAGAATTACAATAAATAATCGCAAGGGTAGGGGCGGTGCGTTTTGCCGTTCTGAAATTTTCCTTCGTTTCTCTTTAACATCAATCAGTTGAAAAAAGGTTTGAAATGCCTGAAAATGTGATTGAATGCAAAGGTATTTTTGTGCCGATATTTTTTAGGAATGATAAGGACAGGCGTTTACGGCAGTATAGATTCCAGCACGGTCTGCATGGTCGAGAATATTCTCGATGTTGCAGAATTGGATGTTGTTGGGACATATTCGGCAGAATCGGGCAAAAGTATCGCATCGGATTTGCATCTTCACAAATTCGATGAAGAGGGGTCTTTCCTGAATAATGTCGATGCCGTAATTGCAGTTTCGCCAGCAACAAGCCTCGAGGAGATAAAGACTTTGGTAAAATCGTCGAAGCACGTGTTCTTTGAGCCGGCATCGTCGTACAACAGCACCGACGTCACAAAACTTTCGAATATCGTTGACGAGGCCAACGTGAAAGTTCAGGCAGGGTTCCATCATAGGTTCAACAATACTTTTCTGTCGGCAAAGCCGTTTATCGTGTCGCCTCGCTATATACAGTCGCACAATTACAGGCGTTTCGATTCGCGTAACGAGTATTGTTCGGTACTTATGGATATGCTTATAAACGATGTTGACATTGTGCTGAGCGTAGTGAAGTCGAATGTGAAGAACATATATGCAAGTGCTTCTTCGATACAGCAGATGCCTGCAATGACTCCCGATGTGATAAATGCACGGATAGAATTCTATAACGGGTGCGTAGCGCATTTCGTGGCAAGCAGGATTGAAACCGAGGATTCGCACGGCATGACTTTCTATTGTCGCGACAGCTACACAAATATAGACATGCTCAACAACAAGGCATCGCTGGTGAAAAAGCGCGGAGAGATTGACGACCCGTCGTTCTTCAGCCAGTCGGTTGGCGATTTGAGCGTCGAGCAGATTATGGTAAAGCCAAACAACGTTTATTACGACGAGTTTACATCGTTTGCGAAATCTATTCTGTACAACAAGTCGCCCGAAGTCAATGTCGATACCATTCTCAAGACCTACGAGGTTGTAAAGAAAATCAAGGAAAAAATAACGTTGGTGTTTTAGGACTATGCCGTTCGGGGGCTTGAAGGCTCAAAGGCTAACAGGCTTAAAGTCTTTTTGGACTTTTAGCCTTTTAATTTTAAATCGAAAATCGTAAATAATAGGTAACTATATACAAGTTGACTAAAAATTATGCCACTCGTGTGTCATTGCTTGTTTCACTGAGCGAGCTAAAGGTTCCGCAAGTTAGAATGCTTTAACAGCCAAAGGCAGAGGAAACTTGTTTCCTATGCTGAGGCGCAAAAGCATCTGCTAAGCAAGCAATAACGCGATACGGAACGGGGAGCGTAATATTGTTCAACTATGCGTAATCTCCTTTAGAAACGTTTTCAACAGGAGATTACTCACTCCGTTTCGTGAAGGAGTTCCGTATAGACAGGCTCACAAGCAACGTTCCTTTTGCTGTTCGCTTTGTCTTACGGACCCTTTAGTGCACGAAGCTTGCGAGTAATGACTAAGAGTGTTAGTCAACATGTATATAGAATCCAAATAATATTGTATTTTTGCAAAAATATTTAAACATTGTTTGATTAATAATAAATAGGTATGATAAAGAATTTTGAGAAATATCTGGTAAGTGCCATTTTGTTTGGGGCAGTGCTGATGATGTCGGTCGTTTCGTTTTCGTGCAAGTCGAAGGACAAGGCCGAAACGCCAAATGAGGATAAGGTTGTTGCCGACAGTATTGTCGAGGACAGCATAGTGGAAGATACCTCGCTGAAGATTGCAGATTGCGATTTCATGTATTTCAGAGGAAATAAGTTCTGCTTTTTCAGTATGGAACGAATGGATTCTGTTGTGTATGAAGGCGAAACGGATGAAATTGTAAATTACAGTTTTGTGCCGGGTACCTTAGGCTTGTATTATTCGGTATGCAAGGATAGTATGATGGTGTTAAAATATATCGATTTCGATTCGGAAGAGCCTACTCCTAAGCATATTGTCAACTGGGGCTTGCCTTGCGATAGTTGCATAACCGAGACATACGGCACATATTCGGCGCTGAGGGTGAGCGATGACGGCAGATATTTCGGTGTGAACTACGATTTTAGCTGGGACGGCTACTGGTTTACAAAGATAAAAGTGTACGACAATGAATCGCACAAGTTTGTGACTTCCCCAAATATGGAAAAACTGTATGGATACTTTGAAAGTTCGTCCGACGATGAGGAAGAAAATGATGACGATGCAAGTACTATCAGTTTCTCTGAGGATGAATACGATTACGATAGCGATGATGAGGACCTTCCACAGTCGCATAACTACTACTGTGAGCAGAAAGGAAAGGGGAAAGTTTGCCTTACCGACAAACTGAAGTTTGAAGAAACACCTGAAGAGTATTATGCAGGTATGGTTTCTCCCAAAGGCGACAGGGTTGTGTTTGGTGCTGTTACTGGCTGGGGCGATTTCCCGCACGGTCCGTACTGCATCGCTAGCCTCGATGGAAAATACCAGATGATTTTGGACGGTACTGATATTTCGTACGATGAAGGTCCTTCGATGGCTTGGCTTGATGACGGCACTTTCCTTTACATAGCAAATTTTATGGCCGACGTTGAAAATTTTGAGCCGACTATTATGGCTATTTCACCCGATAGTACTAAGCCTGTTGAATTATTTAAGGTGTCGGAGTTTGTAATGTTGCCGAAGAAGGAATAAATGTCTTGCTGGCTAACTGGCCAACAGTCTGACGGGCTTGCAGTCTAACAGGCTTGCAGACTATTCGACTTTCATCCTTCGAGCCTTCAAGCCTTTCAGCCATTTAGGCTTCGAGCGTGAAATTTATTTGAATCTTTGTCTGTCTGTCGGAAATTTTATCTACCTTTGCCATCTTATAATTTTAGAATATAGTCGGATGAATAGAATATTTGCCTTGCTAATAATATTTGTACTGGCTTTCGAATCTTGCAAAGAGAGAGACCCATTGGAAGGCGTTCCGTCGTATATCCGTGTCGATGAGGCATTTATTGATATTGCCAGTCCTTCACAGGGGACAGCTATGCATAATATTTCGGATTGTTGGCTATATGTTGACGGAAAGACTGTCGGCGTGTTTGAGATTCCTTTCGAGGTTCCAGTTTTGTCATCGGGAAAGGTTCGCATTGAGATTGAGCCGGGGATAAAGACGTCGGGACTTGATGCCGACAGGGATGTTTATACCATGCTTACCAATTATGTTATAGATACGGTGCTTGTGCCGGACCAGACTATGAAACTTACTCCGCATTATTCGTATCGTCAGGGTGTGGACTTCATTATGGTGGAAAGTTTTGACCAGGTAGGAACTAAGTTCGAGGTTGCCGATTCGAGTACATATCAGTTCGAAATGGTTCGCGATGGTGCCTTGGAAGGTTATTCGATGAAAGTGAATTTGCCGGCTAACGATTACACGGGACATTTTGAGTGCCGTACTTCCGATGTGTATCCTATTTCGGAAAAAGGGGTGACTTTCCTCGAGATGAGCTATAAGTGCAACGATTACTTTAACTTTGGAATGTTTGGCGTTGTGGAAAGTGCTACGGCTACATCTGGCGTGCGTGAAAATGTGATTACATTCTATCCTACCGATGGAAAGTGGAAGCGCATATATGTAAATCTGAATTATGCGGTTACCAATTCGAGTTCCAACTGTGGTCAGTTCCAGCCGTTCTACACGGCAATAAGGGTTGACACATTAAGTCCTGTTGGACAGAATTCGGAGATTTTTATTGATAACATAAAGTTGTTACACATCGAAACAGAGGCAAAGTAATGCAGAAGGCAAGGCATAACGCCATATATATAATTTTCGACTATCTTGCGGCTGCGGCTACATGGGGATTGTTCTATTGCTACCGCAAAATTGAGATAGAACCTGTTCGGCTTGGTTTTTCCATCCCGATAGAGCTCGACTGGAAATTTTATGTTTCGCTGGTTGCAATCCCGTTGTTCTGGCTATTGTTGCACCTGATGAGCGGTTACTATAGGAATCCGTTCCGCAAGTCGCGTGTTCACGAGCTGGGAACTACGGCTATGGTCACTTTGGTTGGCGTAGTGATTCTGTTCTTTGTGTTTGTCCTCGACGACTGGGTTGGAAATTACACGCAGTACTACAAGATGTTTGGGATATTGCTGCTGATGCAGTTTGTGTTTACGTATATTCCTAGGCTGGTAATAACAACTATTACAAACGAGCGGGTACATACGCGAAAGCTTCGCTTCAATACGCTGATGGTCGGCAGCAATGACAGGGCTGTGGAACTGTATCGTGAACTAGAATCCCAGAACATTTCTTCGGGCTTGAATTTCATCGGGTTTGTCTATGTCGATAAGCAGGACAGCTACCAGATGGAGAAGTATGTGCCCAATTTCGGCAATGTGGACGACATAAGGAAGATTGTGGCAGAACGCAAGATCGAGGAGATTGTAATTGCAATCGAGTCGAGCGAGCACAGCAAAATTGCATATATAATCAACAAGTTGTACGGACTAAGGGTGTCGGTAAAGGTAATTCCCGATATGTACGACATGCTAATAGGCAAGGTGCGCATATCATCTATAATAGGTATGCCGCTTATTGAAATCAACCAGAACATAATGCCGGTATGGCAGCTTTTTGCAAAGCGTTTTTTCGACATTGTGCTGAGTATCTTGGCGATGATTTTGCTTTCGCCAATTTATCTTGTGCTTGCCATTGCAGTGAAGGTCAGTTCGCCTGGACCTATTATATATAGTCACGAGCGTATCGGGCAATATCACAAGCCGTTCAAGATTTACAAGTTCCGTTCGATGTATGTTAACTCGGAGGAGAACGGTCCTGCCCTTAGCAAGAAAGACGACCCGCGCATCACAAAGATAGGAAAGTTTATGAGGAAGACTCGTCTTGATGAAACTCCGCAGTTCTTCAATGTGTTGCGAGGCGATATGAGCCTTGTCGGCCCGCGTCCCGAACGCGAATACTATATTAAGCAGATAGTGGAGAAGGCTCCGCATTATTTGCATCTGCTTTCTGTTCGTCCGGGAATAACATCGTGGGGACAAGTGAAGTATGGTTATGCGGAGAATGTCGACCAGATGGTGGAAAGGTTGAAGTACGACATACTTTATATTGAAAACCGTTCCTTGCTTATGGACTTGAAAATCCTTATATATACGGTAAAAGTCGTGTTTTTGGGGAAAGGATTGTAGTCAGGAGTGTATTTTTTGAAAAAAAATAAATTTTATTTTGCTGAAACAAAAAATGTTATTACATTTGCAGTCCCAAAAAATCAATGGGATGTATAAAGATAAATTATTTATAAACAATTAAATATTAAGAAAATGACTAAGGCAGACATTGTAAATGCAATTTCCGAAAATACCGGAATCGAAAAAATGGTAGTTCAGAAGACTGTTGAAGCTTTCATGGAATCGGTAAAGGGTTCTTTGATTAAGGGCGAAGACGTATTTTTAAGAGGATTTGGTAGCTTTATAGTTAAGACCAGAGCAGAAAAGACTGCAAGGGATATGGCTAAGAACACAACTATAATGCCAAGCGGAAAGAAGAGAAAAAGACATAAAATGTCTACTCACAAGAGGAAAAAACGTCTTCGTAAGAACAGACATAAAAAGAAAAAATAGTATTTTCTTTTTTTTGAATTAAAGACTTATTCAAGCCTTCGGAGACTTCCGAAGGTTTGATTTTTTTGCAAAAACAATAGGAGAGGCGAAAGTGGACGTAGAAGACGTAGAGAAAGAGGAAGTGTGCAGTGAACTTTTTCTGGATGTCAGAAGTTCGGAGGTCAACATAGCTTTGCTTAACAACAAGCGGCTGGTTGAACTCAGCACCGAATACAGCAACGTAGATTTTTCTGTAGGTGACATTTATCTCGGCAGGGTTAATAAGCTTATGCCGGGACTGAATGCTGCATTCGTCGATGTCGGCTACAGAAAGGATGCGTTCCTGCATTACCTTGACCTTGGCACAGGATTCCTTACCCTCAAGAAGTTCGTACGTATGGGTATGACCAAAAATCCTAACGGTCTTACCAACATCAAGGTCGAACCGGAAATTGATAAGCATGGCAAGATTGCCGATATGCTGAAGGTGGGTGAGTATGTCCTCGTGCAAATAGCCAAGGAGCCAATATCGTCCAAAGGTCCGCGCCTAACCTGTGAAATTTCAATCGCTGGTCGCAATCTTGTTCTGCTGCCGTTCAATAATAGGATTTCGGTAAGCCAGAAAATAAAGTCGAGCGAAACCCGTAAGCGCTTGCGTGGCTGGGTCGAGGGGCTTGTGCCTAAGAATTTCGGCGTGATTATACGAACCGTTGCGCAAGATAAGAACGTGGTGGAACTTGACAAGGAACTGACCTCATTGCTTGACAAGTGGAAAGATTTATATACGCAGTTGTCCGCAGTAGAACCGCCAAGCATTGTGCATGGTGAAATGAACAGGACTTCGGCGTTCTTGCGCGATATGCTCAACTCATCGTTCCATCAGATTGTTGTAAACGATGCCGATATGTACAACGAGGTGAAGAAGTTCATATCGGAAATTGCACCAGAAAAGACCAAAATTGTAAAGTTATATACCGACAGGACTCCTATTTTCGACAGCTATGGCATCGAGAAGCAGATAAAGACGGCTTTCGGTCGTACAGTGCCTATGCGTTCGGGTGCATATATAGTCATCGACCATACCGAGGCGGGACATGTTATTGATGTCAATTCGGGTAATAGGGCAAATTCGAAGAATGACCAGGAAACCAATGCTTTGGAAGTCAATCTGATTGCTGCCGAAGAAATCGCCCGTCAGCTTCGTCTGCGTGATATGGGCGGAATCATAGTCGTTGACTTCATTGACGTTCATGGTAGCGAAAGCAAGAAGGCCATTTACGATAAGATGAGGGAGTGTATGGCGAACGACAGGGCCAAATATCACTTGACACCCCTAAGTAAGTTCTGCCTGATGGAGATAACTCGTCAGCGTGTCCGTCCCGAAACCGACAAAAAGACAGCAGAAACTTGTCCTTGCTGCAACGGTACTGGAAAGATACAGGCTAGCATAAATCTTACCGATGAGATTGAAAACCAGTTGAAATACATACTTAAGAAGAACAATGTCTCCAAGGTGGTAATAAAGACTCATCCATTTGTTGAGGCTTATATCAACAAGGGCCTTTTCAAGTCGATGAGGAGGCAGTGGCAGAAACTGCACAACTGCAAGCTTGAGGTTCTTCCGATGATGGCGTATTCGTATATGGAATATCATTTCTTCGATGAGTACGACGAGGAACTTATGTAACAAATAAAAAGATTGAATTTTTCAGTTTCTGCGTTCCTCAGAAATCAATCTAAAGGTAGGTTCTATAAATTGATTTCGAGGAATTTTTGAATTTACTTCGAGCAGGTTGCTGTGCGGAATGAGGGAACAACGCGGGCATTGTGACCGATTGACAATCAGTAAGATGCCGAAGAAAAACAAGATGTACCGAAAAGTTTTCGCATTCTGTATCCAATGGCAAACATTTAAAACGGTGAATTTTTAGAACCCACCTAAAATCTAAAATCGTAAATCTAAAATAAAATTGTATTTTTGTCCGTCTTTTTAATTGTACAATTATGTCGGTACATAAGGAAATAAAGAAGGTAACAACCCACATTCTTCAGGAAATGAAGAATCGTGGCGAAAAGATTTCGATGCTCACCGCCTACGACTACAGTATGGCTAAAATTATCGACAAGGCTGGCATTGATGTCATTCTTGTCGGAGATTCGGCATCAAATGTTATGGCTGGCTACGAAACGACTTTGCCAATCACTCTTGACGAGATGATTTACCATGCCAAAAGTGTTGTTCGTGCAGTTGACCGTGCCTTGGTAGTTGTGGATTTACCGTTTGGAACTTATCAGAGCAATTCTAAGGAGGCTTTGTCGTCGGCTATCCGCATAATGAAGGAAACTGGTGCAGGAGCCGTGAAACTCGAAGGCGGATTGGAGTCGGAAGAATCGATAAAGAGAATCCTCTCGGCTGGTATTCCGATAATGGGGCATCTGGGACTAACCCCACAGAGCATAAACAAGTTCGGAACATACGCTGTACGCGCAAAGGACGATGAGGAGGCTTCTCGTCTGGTCGAGGATGCTTATCTGCTGCAGGAATTGGGTTGTTTTGCCATTGTCCTTGAGAAAATTCCGGCAAGCCTTACTTCGCGCATTGTTTCCGAAATAAAAATTCCAATCATTGGCATTGGTGCAGGTGCCGCCGACGGTCAGGTGCTTGTAATGCACGATATGCTGGGAATTACGCAGGAATTTTCACCGCGTTTCCTTCGCCGCTATGCCGACCTCGATGCCGTGATAACTGGTGCGGTAACGAATTATATCAGCGATGTGAAATCGGGCGATTTCCCCAACGAACAGGAGCAGTACTGACAAATTTTGTCGCACTATGGCAGAAAATCAGAATACAAGTTCGCAAGAGATTGAAATCCTGTACGAGGACAACCACATCATTGCCGTAAACAAGCAGGCTGGGCAGATTGTGCAGGGCGACAACACTGGCGATAAACCTTTGTCCGACATTCTGAAATCCTACATCAAGGAGCGCGACCACAAGCCTGGGAATGTTTTTCTAGGTGTGCCGCATCGGATCGACCGACCAGTTAGCGGTGTGGTTCTGTTTGCAAAGACAAGCAAGGCTCTTTCGCGACTGAGCGAACTCTTCCGTACAAAGGATGCCCATAAGACTTATCTTGCAGTTGTCGGCAACGAACCACCTAAGGACAATGATACGCTTGTGGACTACATTTACCGCAATGTCAAGCAGAACAAGTCGTATGTGGTTGACGAAAAGCATCCCGATGCAAAGCGGTCAAGTCTTTCTTACAAGGTTGTTGGTCATTCCGAAAGATATTATCTCCTTGAGATAGACTTGCATACGGGACGCCATCATCAGATTCGCTGCCAGTTGGCAAACATCGGTTGTCCTATCCGTGGCGATTTGAAGTACGGCTATCCGCGCTCGAACAAAAACGGAGGCATCAATCTTCATGCAGCAAGAATCCGCTTCACCCATCCTGTTAAAAAGGAGGAGATTGTCATCGAAGCTCCGTTTCCGGATGAGAAGATTTGGAAGATATTTTGAATCCGTTTCCTCTTTTCTCATCCTGAATTGCAGTGTAGTCTAAAGATAGGATCTGAAAAGCGAAGGGGTGTTTTGATTATTGTAACGGATGCTGAAACAAGTTCAGCATAACTAATAGAGAAAGTATGGAAAGTCTTCTTCAGGCGGAAAACATTAGCAAGCGGTACGGCGACAAACTGCTGTTCGAAAACATAAGCCTTAGTATTGGCGAGGGGCAGAAAATAGCTCTTGTCGCCAAGAACGGTACGGGAAAAACCTCATTGCTGAACATACTTGCTGGTGCCGATTCTCCTGATGGTGGAAGCCTTAGCCGTCGGCGCGATGTGCGAATCGGCTATCTTCCACAGGAAATTGACATGAATCCCGACCGTACGGTGCTTGATGCTGTGTTTGTGCTCGAAAACGAAATCACCCAGACCATCCGCCAGTACAACGACTGCCTTTATTCCGAATCGCACGAGGTTCTACCGTCGCTGCTAGACAAGATGGACGCCCTAAATGCTTGGGACTACGAATCGCGTGTCAAACAAATTCTTGGCAAACTCGACATCCACGACCTCGACAAGAAAATCGGTGCTCTCAGCGGTGGACAGAAAAAACGCGTGGCACTTGCAGGACTGCTTATTTGCGAGCCTCAGCTGCTAATCCTTGATGAACCAACTAACCAGTTGGACCTCAATGTGATAGAATGGCTCGAAGATTACCTTTCTGTTGCCAATATCACAATATTTATGGTAACGCACGACCGCTATTTCCTCGACCGTATTTGCGATACCATAATCGAGATGGATGGCGGTAACATATACTCATATTCAGGAAATTACACCTATTATGTGGAAAAGCGTGCCGAGCGTATCGAGAATTTGCAGGCCAACATTGAGCGGGCGCAAAACCTGATGCGTACCGAGCAGGAGTGGATTCGCCGTATGCCGAAGGCTCGTTCACACAAGGCAAAATACCGCATCGATGAGTTCGAAAACCTGAAGGCTCGGGCTTCACAGCGCATCGACAACCGAAAACTTGAATTCGATGTTGCAAACCAGCGCCTTGGCAAGAAAATCATTGATATTTATAATGTGTCGAAATCGTTTGGTAACCAAAAGATTATCAGTGAATTTTCGTACAAGGTTTCGCGCGGCGAGAAAATTGGAATTGTCGGTCGCAACGGAGTGGGGAAGACGACTTTCCTAAATTTGATTACTGGAAATCTTGCTCCCGACAGCGGTCATATTGAAATCGGGCAGACGGTGAAATTTGCCTACTACACTCAGGAAGGCATTGCTTTCAACGACGATGACAAGCCCATCGACATTGTCCGCAAGATTTCAGACGATGTGAAGTTGCGCGACGGCAAGAGTTTTTCGGCATCGGGACTGCTCAACTACTTTATGTTCACTGGCGATATGCAGCATACGCTTGTGCGCAAGCTTAGCGGTGGCGAAAAACGCAGGTTGTATCTTTGCACGGTGTTAATCCAGCAGCCCAATGTGCTGATAATGGACGAGCCTACCAACGACCTGGACATCACAACCTTGCAAGTGCTGGAAGAATATCTCACGATGATTGACGCAACTGTCATAATAGTTTCTCACGACCGCTTCTTTATGGACAAGATTGTTGACCATCTGTTTGTGTTTGAAGGCGATGGTAAGATTTCCGATTTTCCGGGAAATTACACGCAGTTCCGCGATTCTGATGCATACATAAGGTATTTGGGAACAACACAACCTAAGGAGGAAAAGCCTGCAAAAGAAGCGAATGTCGAGTCTCGCAAGCCTGCAAATGCGCCCAAGAAGAAACTTTCGTACAAGGACCAGCGCGAATATGATATGCTTGAAAAGGAAATTGAGGAAATGAATGCCAAGCGTGTCGCAATGGAGGAGGAACTTAATTCGGGACGGTTTTCGCCGTTTGAGATTGCTGCCAAGTCGTCGGAATACTCGAAACTGATTGATAGTATTGATGAAAAGGAGATGCGTTGGTTGGAACTTGCCGAAATGCTTGAGTAAAGCCACAATATTTTGTGGCTAAAAAGAAAAACCCGACTATTGCCGGGCTCCGGTGGTCTGTAGCAGATTCGAACTGTTGACCTCTTCCGTGTGAAGGAAGCGCTCTGAACCAACTGAGCTAACAGACCAAAAAAAGAAAAGTGATCTGTACAAGATTTGAACTTGTGACCTCTTGCCTGTCAAGCAAGCGCTCTAAACCAACTGAGCTAACAGATCGAATGTGGGTGCAAAATTATATATTTTTTTGTGAGCCACAAAATAAAAGTTTATTTTCGTTTCGCAGAATTTGATGTGCGAAGGGGTTGTCGAAATTGATGTTGAAATAAATTTTATGGAATTTACAGTTGCTGTTTTTAAAGACCAAAAGTCCAAATGGTACATCGGACAATGCGTTGAGGTGCGAGGTGCGTTTAGCCAAGGTCGCTCGCTTGAGGAACTTTTGTCGAACATGAAGGAGGCTATTAGCCTCGTCGTTGACTATCGAAAAGAAGAAATCGAGAAAGACCTCGACTGGAAAAATATTTTTTATCGAAAGGTGGAAATTTAGTTTAATTTTGTGACATACTTGAGTCGCCTTCCAACATCCGCGGAATTGTACTGCGGTTTGGAGGGCGATTCTTTTTTTATGTTAAATTTGTTTTACAAATCTTAAAGTCTTGATATGATTGCCATCCGCCATATGTATTTTTGCAAAATAAATTCCATTGGGCAAATTTGATACATTGATATATGCGCCATTTCCGTGACATTCTTGCTGGGAAACAACAACTCCATCCGCATTAATAAACTCTATACTTGAGATTGGTTCCTGCGAAACTATTGTGATAATATCGTTTGCAGGGTTAGGGTAGATTGTAATGCTGGATGTTGCATTTTCTTCTACACTTGTGGCGATAAAATATGCACGGTATGTGGCATTTTCGGTAACGGTAATTGTTCGCGGATTGTCGGTGTTGCTATCATTCCAAGCCGAAAACTCAAAACCTTCGTTTGGCGTTGCTTCTATTTGTATTTCCGTACCGTATTCGAAGATTCCACCTTCACTTGTAGTCCCTTGTGCAGTATCTGCCGGCACCACTGTAATCGAGAACTGGTCAATGGCAAATGAAGCAATGTATTCGGCATCCTCGGTTACGGTAATCATGCGCGGATTGTCGGTGCTACTGTCGTCCCATTCCACAAAATGATAATGTTCGGTAGGAATTGCCACTATTTCAATCGTTGCTCCTTCGGCGTATATTCCACTGCCAGTGGTCGTGCCGTAGTCGTTGTTTGCTGACGAGACGGTGATTGTGCGCAGTACGCCGAAATTTGCGATATATGTTGCATCGCTGGTGACGGTTATCATGCGTCGGTATTCCGAGTTGCCGTCGCTCCAAAATGCAAAACCGTAGCCTTCCGTTGGTGTTGCATCGATAAATATTTCGGCACCGTATTCGAAAATTCCGCCTCCCGTTACGGTTCCCATAGTTTCATCGGCAGAGACAACAGTAATGGTATGCAAGTCGGGGGTAAATATGGCAGTAAATGAAGTGTCCTCGGTTACTGTAATTGTTCGTGGATTGTCGGTGTTGCCGTCTGCCCATCTGGTGAAGTTGTAATGTTGGTTTGGCGTCGCCGATATAATTGCAGTTCCATCGGTACAATCGGGTGGCTGTACTATTTCGGCCGTTCCTCGTTGGTAGTTTTCGCTTGTTACATTTAGTATGTACGGCTGTCGGTCTCGAATGTCGTGGTAATTGTCCCAATATTCAGAATTTGCGTATGTCGCAACCAAGCCGCATGGAACCCATATTGTTGCGTTTGTATTAAAATTAAAAGAACTGAGGTATGGTGGAGTCGTAGGATTTGCATATACATTTGAAATCATATTGCAGTCATAAAAAGCGTGGCCTTCTATTCTTGTAACATGGTTGCCTAGAGTTACCGTTGTTAGTTTATAGCAATGGGAAAATGCTCCAATCTCAATGCTTGTGACTGAATTAGGAATTACTAATGTCGTCAAATTTTCGCAATTCATGAATGCGGAAAAGTCAATAGTGGTTACAGAATTACCTATTGTTAATGATGTTAGGTTCGTACATTCTTTAAATGACCAGCTTGGAATTGTCCTTAAAGAGTTGCCTATAACTACTGATGTTAGTCCGCTACAGCCAATAAAGGTCCAATTTCCGATACTTCTGACTGAATTGGGTATTGTTAATGATGTTAGTCCTGTACAATAACAAAATGCCGAATATCCAATAGTTGTAACTGAATTATGTATCGTTACCGATGTCAAGCTTGTAACTCTTTCGAATGCATTATTATGTATCTCAGTTATGGATTCGGGAATGACAATTTCGGTAACTAATTCGTTGTCAATGTACAAACTATGGTTGGAGGGGATTGCGTGGTTCCCAAATGTAATACTAAGCCATTCCGTAAGGTTGCCTAAATAGTATACTGAGGACAGACTGTCACAATCGCTAAAAGCATCATAATCGATGTTAGTTACTGAATTTGGTATTGTTATGGATGTCAATTCGATACTTCCATTGAATGCGTACCTGCCTATGGCGGTCACCGAATTTGGAATGAATGAATTTTTGCATCCGACGATTATTTTATTTGTTTCCGTTTCGATTATTGCATTGCAGTTTTCGCGAGAATCGTATACCATATTGCCTTCGTCAACTGAAATTGATGTCAATCCTCCGCAACCGTTAAAAGCTCCTGTCGTTATGCTTGTTATGGTGCTGGGGATTGTTAGTGATGTCAATCTGTTGCAATGAAAAAAAGCATGATTGTCAATGCTAGTAACAGTGTAGGTAATATTTTCATTCGTGACAGTTTCTGGAATTATAAGATCTCCAGTAGGAGTTGTGTAGTAATAAGGATAATTATCCATTTGATATGTTACCATAACGGTATAAGGTATAGTGTCTGATGTTATATTGTAATACAACCTTTGCATGTTTTCGTTTAGAGCCGAAAAATCAAAGGCGTATGCTGATACGAAGTATAATATGGTGGTAACGAGTGTTAAAAGAAATCGTTTCATAATGTTACTTTTTTGATGATGACAAAGGTAGTAATTTTTTGTAACAAAAATCAATTACCAGCATAAATTGTCAATCTAAAATCCCTTTATGGTATCCTCAGGAACTTATGCATCTGCACCGAAATCTTCCACTTCGGATTTTTCTTCACATAATTGACAACCATGTCGCCGGTGCGTTTGAACTGACTCCATTCGGGCTGTAGGTATAGTTCGCAGCGTCCGCTGACCTTCTTCGAGCATTTTTCTGCCCATTCGAGGTCGGTTTCATCGAAAATCACGACTTTCAGTTCGTTGGCAAGCTGGTAGAACTCGGGCAGAGGTGGCATCTGCTTCTTGGGCGATACGCAAATCCAGTCCCATACACCGCTGAACTCGTGCGCTCCGCTGGTTTCTATCATTGTGGTTATGCCTGCTTTACGCGAAAGTTCTGTAAAACGGTTGAAGTTGTAAATTAGTGGTTCTCCGCCTGTTACGACAATGGTGTCGGCAGTGGTCTGCCTTACGCGCTCGATAATGTCGCTTATCTTTACAAACTGGTCGAGGCGTGGAACCCACGATTCCTTCGAGTCGCACCAGCGGCAGGCAAGGTCGCATCCGCCCAAGCGCACAAAGTAGGCGGCTTTTCCACTGTTGAAGCCTTCGCCCTGTATGGTGTAGAATTCCTCGAGTACGGGAATTTTGTCGTTTTTCAGTTCGTTTATGAATTCTTCTGTCATGGTTTGTTTTGTTTATTAGGGGATTCCGCACAAACGAACTCACAAGCAATGTGCCTTATGCTGTTCGTTCTGTTTTGCGGAATGACGAAAGGGATGTCATTTCGGAAGGTATAATGAACCAGCGATACGGAACGGGGAGCTGTGTGAATTAACCTATCCGAAACGTTGCCTGCAACCTCGCGAAGCTTGCGAGCAATCTCCTTCGTTGCTATTATTGTATTATGTTTATATACTTTCATTTTATTATTCCGTCAAGGATTTTCCTTGCGGCATCGACATTTACCATTATGTTTATCATTTTCAGCTTGATGTAGTCCTCGCTGTAGAAGCGGTAACCACGGTGTGCACCGTCCATTCCCCCCGAACCAGAATCCTTTATCAAGTACCAGTATTGATTTTTAATCTTTTGGTAACCAACAATCTGAATGCAGTGGTCGTCGGTGGTGCAACCGTTTTCGAGACGCATTTCGCGTGAGTCGGCGTTGATGTACTTGGCTGGAATGTCGAAAGTTGGGATTATGCCGACTTCGGTTTCCTTCACATAGCCGGGTTCGGAGGTGTCGCCGCAGAGGCTTACCGAATAGCCGTTTGTAATTGCGTTGCGGATAATCCAGATGTAGTCGTCGAGCGAAATGTTGTAGTATTCGTTGCTATGCCACCAGTTGTCGGGTTCTTCGAGTTCGTGGCGCTGGTTGTACGGGTATTTCTTGAACGACATGAAGCTGAAATAGTCGTTCGGCTTGACTTTCAGATATTCATCCATGAACGATTTCGGGGTGTAGGTCTTGCCTTCGTAGATGAATGTTTCGGGAGGCGTGCAGATGTTGCGGTCGAGGATTTCCTTTACTTTGCCAATGACATCATCGTCCCAGAGGTTTTTGTTCGCAACTTCGTCGAGATAAGCCTTGAACTCGGAGAAAAGCTTCACATGGTTGTTGTATTTCTGTCCTTCCTTCAGACCGTTGTAGGCAGAGTAGGGCATAAGTCCGTGGTTGAACATCACGCGCTTGATGGCGTTCGATTCGCTGCCTTCGCCAAGTTCGGTTTTACCGCGTGTTTTTACAAATTCCTCGGCACGGGCTACATATTCCCAGTAAACCGTGAACATTTCCGACAGTTTCACCTGATGTCCGCTTTTGCGGTAGGCCTCGCTTTCCATAAACGAGGTTGCCGAGTATGCCCAGCAGGTGCCGCTAAGTCCTTGCGATACAGGGTCGTTGTGCCATACAGTTGTGTATTTGGCAGGGTCGGTGGGGTAGGTCTTGCCGTCGAAGTCCATTACGAACGACTTTCTGTTCGGCGCGTCGCCTTCCTTGCCGGTGATGTCCTTCATTATTTCCTTCTGCATAAATCCTGCTGGCGATGCTGCATATTTTGCCTTGTCGGGCTGCTGCGCGAATGCCGTGGCTAACAGCAGAATAAGCGGTATGATTGATATGGTTCTCTTCATATTCAAATTTTTTGCAAAGTAAATGAAAACACTATTATTTAAGATTATCTTTTATATAAATCCTTTTTCTTTATGTTTTTTACATCGTATCTAACGAGATTCATTATTGTAGAACCTGTTGTATCATGGCATTCCCATCTGATAACACCGATATTTTTTGCCCAATATACAAAAATAGTATCTACATTGGGATAAAATTCAACTTCTTCATACATAAATTTCTTTACATCTTTATATTCATTATTATCAATAGAATAATGAGGAATATAATCTATATAGCAGGGAAAATTTATCCAGTTCCGATAATAAGAATCATATTCAGTTGGTTCGGGCGTATTGTTGTATAGAAAGGCATATGCAATGCGAATATTATTGTCACATTTCCACATAGACATTGTTTTCACATTGGGAGAATAATAACAATCTGCTGGTATTAAATTTCCAGCTCCATATCTGGAATAATTTTCAGATAGAAAATTACCATAGACTGTCGGCATGTACAAAAATGTATCAATAATAAATCTATTATGATTTACATAAATGTATAAACTGCTAAAAGTTTTTACCCAAGAATCTGATCCATTACAAGGTTCGTCGCTTGTTTTATCTTTTTTAGGTTGGGAGATAACCGCAATACTATCAGTTTCGTGTGTTGTGGAATCCTCATAAACCCAATAACTGTCTTTGGCATAGCAGGTATATTCGAATAGTTCATCATTGGGACGGAAAGTTGCACCTGTGCTGTCGCATCCGGTCTGTACCATCATACATGTTGCTGTAACAAGTAGTAATATTGAGAACTTCTTTCCCATATTCAAATTTTTTGCAAAGTAAATGAATTTCTCCCGAATTGCGGAGAAAAATGCTTGCTATATTCAATAGGTTATCATTGATGAATGTAAAATTCTATCAACTATTACAATGATGAAGTCAGAAATATCTTCCATATCTGTCAGAACTTCAGTGGACATGATGTCCTGCTGAATTTTGTCAAAAAGCTAAAATTGAACGTTATCAATATTCACAATTTTCCACAAACAAAGTCCTGGTAATTTTCTGGAGATATAACTGCATAGTCATGTTTAGGATAATTTTGTGCAAAGGTTTTGTTTATTTTAGGAAGTTTTGCTGTACTCCATTTGAATTCGTATGCATGTAAAATCCCGTCGGTTTCTTCTATGTAGTCAATTTCTTGTTGTTGCATTGTTCTCCAGAAATAGCTATTTCCATAGAAATGGCTGTATAAATTATGCTTTATTCTTTCGCTAACGAGATAGTTTTCCCATAATGCGCCAGTGTCTTGCCGTAGTGATAACGGTTTGAAATCCCCGATGATTGCATTACGTACCCCATTGTCATAAAAATAAACTTTGCGACTTTTCTTCAGTTCATTGCGCACATTGCGACTAAATGAACGCAGGTGGAAGACAATGAAAGATTTCTCAAGTAGGTCGATGTAGCGTTGCACAGTTTGCGAATTCATGCCAACAAGATTGCCAAGTTCGTTGAACGAAACTTCGCTTCCTATTTGCAATGCAAGTGCCTGAAGAAGTTGCTCGATTATTTCTGGCTTTCGTATGTCCTGAAAAGCAAAAACATCTTTAAAAAGGTAACTGTTTGTAAGATTTGTAAGTATCTCGCGTTCTTCACCTTCGCTGTTTATTACATCAGGATATGATCCATATATCAACCGTCTTTCAATAAGCCTTTTTTCGTCCAAACTTCCATGTTCGTTAATAAGTTCTTTGGTAGAAAACGGGAGCAATGTGTATTCGTATTTTCGGCCTGTGAGAGGTTCGTTTATGGAGTTTGAAAGTTCGAGAGCAGAAGAACCTGTGACGATTACCTGTTTTTCTGGACAGCTATCGATAAGCAACTTGAGAGTTATTCCTATATTGGATACTCTTTGTGCTTCGTCAATCATTATAATGTCTGCATTTACAACATCCGCTTTCAATTCTGTAGAAGTTGGTGACGAAAGTTTTTGTCTTATGTCTGGCTCGTCACAATTCCAGAATAAAATGCGCTTATCGCTATCATTCATTATCATACGTAACAATGTTGTCTTGCCAACTTGGCGAGGTCCTACAACAATAACCGCTTTCCCTTTAAACAAATGTGAAAGTATCAATTGTTTTAAATCTCTTTCTATCATCTTCTGTCGTTTTTAAACGATGCAAAAGTATATATTTTTATGTTATAATGGAAAATTCTTATGTTTTTTTTTGATTATAATGGAAAATTCTTATGTTTTTTGTATGTCTATATACCAGTTTGTTTTCGGATTTGTTGTATTAATAAATTGAATATTAGTGTTTTAGTCGGTTGAATGCATTTCTTTTACTTTATGATTTGCACACTAATCCGAAAAGATTTATTTACTTTTTTCGTTAACCTATATTTCGCTACTTGATAAAATTCGTCACTTTGTGTTCCTTTTCCCTTATGGGAGCTTCTGTGTCATTATGAATTTTCTTGAGCATCCACGCCATGTTGTTTGCCATTGTGCGCATGGTCTGCAAGCCCTCTTCGTCCAATGCGGCCTCGCCTTCGTCGCGACCATATACGATGTTCCAGTACTGCGAGGTGACAATGGGCATATTCAGCATTTGGAATGGCATGAGCAGTGTCTGATATACGGCAGTTGCGCCGCCTCTGCGACAAACAGCCACCGCTGCAGCTGGCTTGTTCTGCATTAGATTTGATGCGGAATAACATAGACGCTGTATTAGGCAAAGCAATGTGCCGTTAGGCTGACCGTAGTAGGTGGGGGAGCCGACTATGATGCCGTCGCATTCGGACATAAGATTATAAGCGCGATTATATAGCTCGTCCTCGAATACGCAGTGGCCAGTCTTTTTGCAATGGTTGCAGGCGATACATCCTTGTGCTGGTTCGGTTCCAATTTGCAAAAGTTCGGAGGCGATTCCGTTCTGTTCCAACTGCTTGGCGGCTTCCATCAGAGCCAAATAGGTATTTCCGTTTTTTCGCGGGCTGCCGTTTATTAGAAGTACTTTCAGTCCTTTTCCTGTCGAGTCGTTGACGCATCCCGCTTCTTGCGACGGATTGGTTTGTTCTTGTGAAATCTGGGTTGGGTTCTCTTCTTTCGGTTCTGATGTTTCGGTTTTGCTTGTGCAGGCGACAAGTGTGAATATCGAAACTACAATTACTAATAATTTTCTCATTTGATTTTTTTTGCAAAGATACTCTTTTTTTTGTCCTTTGCATAGTAAATGAATTATGTTGATAGTGCTTTTTCTCATAAAAAACTCATTTTTCCCCAAGCATTCTCGGTTTTATCCAAAACATAGCCTTTAGTTCGTCCAACGACAAGCCAGCCCATCTGTCGCAGTCATTACCTTCAAAATATTTGACAGCCGAAGCATCCATGTGATTGTAACATTCGCTTTCTTCAAGTCGTACAACATTGTCGAAATTGAACGATACATTTTCGTAGGTGCAGTATGTTTGCCTGTGCATCAATCGTTTGCCTACCTTGTAGTGCTGGTCTTCAAGTACACTCGAAAAACGCATAAGCAGACGGTTGCCCACATACGCATACTGGCTGTGGTCGGTCTCGTAGCAGTCGAAAAACTTGTATTTTGCTTTAGAAGACACAATATTTTGCTTACTACGCCTTGAATATGAAAGCGGAATGCCACGAACCGTGTCGAACACTATCTGCGCATAGTCAAACCGACTTTCCTGCGACTTTTTCATCGGTGTTACAACTACGCCTATAGTGTCCTTGCCAAAACGCTCGGCAATTTCGTAGTTGTATTTGTCGCAGTTCTTTTCCTTCAACAAGTGTTTCCCTGTGTTCAAATCAAGATGTTTCGCAACATAGATTATATTTGGTGGGTATACTCCTAAATTGTTGCACGAATACGACTTTTCTCCGATAACCTTGCAATGGAAAACGCCTTCGCTGTAGTTGCTGTATGTTAACAGCGTGATTTCGTATATGCTGCGTATTGTGTCGTTTTCAACAATCAACTGTCTGAATACGGCTGTTGTGTTGTATGGCGGCAAGTTCCTGCTAATCCGAATTATGGAATCGTATTTGTGTGCTATCTGGCAGTATGTAAACGGATACACATCGACATCCTGCAAGGTTTCGGCAAAGGGTGACAGTTCGCAAACGGTAGTCTTTCCGTCAAGGAAATCTTTGGCGGGAAACGGTTTCACCGAATAACCGAGATAGGAGAAAACCAAAGTGTCGGATTTTGACAGGTTTCTGCGCAAAAGTTCAAAACGCCCAGTAGAATCGGTAATCGCACCAATGCTTTTGCCTTTTACCGAGATATTTGCGTACATCAGCGGCTGCTTGGTTTCGCTATCGAATACTGAGCCGGTAAGGCTCTGTGAAAAGGCGTAAATGTTTATCGCTAGAAAAATAAGGGTAATAATGTATTTCATATTTTATTTTTGTTTCACGCTACAATGATATGCTTTTTTTGTTAAATAAAATTCATATTTAGTGATTTTTTAATAAAAATTCCTATCTTTGCACAAATTAAAATAAAGTTGAATTTAAAATTAGAACAAATGAGTACACTATTTTCTTGGCGTTTTTGGGAAAAGCCGATAGTTCTTTTCTTTATGGTTCTGTTTGGCGCATCGAATGTGTGGGCGCAGGACACTATGTTAAAAACTGTAAAATTTCCGGATTCTGCCACGCAACCGGTTCGCGTTGGCGGAGGTATGCTTTCGTCGCACTGGTCACAGGATTATCCTTACAATCAGCTTTGTCCGCGAGACCCTGCCAACAACAATTCGTACAGCGTTGCTGGTTGCCCGGCTATTGCTATGGGACAGATTATCAATTATTTGCGTACCACTCAGGATACTCGTTTTACCGATGACGACGACTATGCACACAACTATGCCGGTCGCAACTACAGAATCGATGACGACTGGGAAAGCTTGCAGTTCCCTTCGTTCCCGATGTTGAACGAGTTGCTTGATTCTGTCGATGCCGTTTTCCAGCGTGGCGAAGAACTTCCCGATATGTTGGCTGCCGCTATGGTTTTTGCCTGTGGGACGGCTTGCACGCAGGTTTATTCTTCGCAAGGTTCGGGAACATTTCGTGTTGACCAGGCGTTTGATGCCTACCAGCGTTTCGGTTTCACCGAATGTCAGTTGTTCCGTGAAGCAACTGACGAAATGTACGCTACTTTAATATCCAATCTGCAAGCCGGTTATCCTGCACATTTGGCCGTTGAAAATCCGGAGGGGACTGTCGGTCACAATGTTGTTGTGGATGGCTACCGCGAATCGGACGGCAAGTTCCATATCAACTTTGGCTATGGCGGTTCGTTGGATGATTGGTACAATATTCCCGATGAAAATTTTTACTACGGGATGACAAAGCTCGAAGGCATTATAGTGAATATAATTCCAATGACTACGCCTTCGACACTTATTGAAGCCACCAGCCAGCCTCTCGAAGTTTTTCCTAATCCTGTTTCCGATGTCCTCTATCTGAAGAATCTTTCGGGCGAACAAGTGAACTATTCCATTTTCAATGTTTTGGGACAAGAGGTTGCAAATGGTTCTTCCTGCGGAACAATTTCGGTTGCTGATTTGGAAAAAGGTGTGTATTTATTGCAAGTAGAAGGTGAAAATTCCAGAGAATCGGTGAAATTCGTCGTGGAATAAAATGTATATAAGTTGATTCGATATCAGAAAAGTCCGGCATTTGTCGGACTTTTTTTTTACTTGTACATCTTTCTGAACTCCGATGGTGAAATTCCTTCCTGCCGCTTGAAAAATTGCCCGAATGCCGACTGGTCGGGGAACCCAAAGCGGTCGGCAATCTGCTGGTGCGACATTTCGGTGGTTAGCAGTGCGTTCTTGATTTCTCCGATTATTGTTTCGTTGATAAAGTCTTTCGGCGTTTTGCCTGTTTCCTTTTTGCAGACTTTGAAAAGATAACGAACTGATACACAAAGTTGTTCGGCATAGAAAGAAATGCTTCTCTGTCCCGTCATTGCATTTTCGCTTACCAATTCAAAGAAATGGTTCAGAAGCATACGCGAACGCTTGCCGTTGTCGCTTTGCTTCGTTTCGGTAGAAATGTCAGAAGCATTGTATATGGTAAGCAGCAGATGTACAAGACTTGTCATAATCATCTTGTTGCGGGCGATGAGGTTTGTGTTTTGAACAGCGACTTTCAGAAGTTCGTAGTCCATTGCCATAATCCGTCCGTATTGCTCGTCAATGTTTTTGTCCGTCCAGAACACGGTTTCCAGTTCTCCAAAATCAGCCTCGGCTCCGCACAGCGAATAGACGACATTCATCAGCGCCTCTTTGAATACAAGGACTTCCATCTGCATATCGCGCGACGACGACAATACTTTGAAAGAGGCTCCTTCCTGAACGAAAAAAATCGTATCCGTAGCCAATTTGTATTCCGTCTGCTCGAAAACTACCTTGGCTTTCCCTTTTTCTATGCGGCATATCCATGATTCGTAAAGGTCGGTCTTTACGATTTCGGACGAGTGGTTGTAGTTGAAGATGGCGCAGTTATTCATACGCAAAATGCTTTTTTTGTCGATGACAAAATTACAACAAATTCAGCAATGTTTTTTGTTTAGTTCCTAAAATATACAATAATGGGTTCTTTTCATACACCATGCCTTTTGTTGTGGAATCTATTTTTGCAACTGAAATGATATTGTCACTCAAGATGAAATTTAGACTTATAATAATATTTGCATTTCTGTTGTCGCTGTTGGTTTCGTGCAACGATGGCGTGCAGGAAGAATTTTCTGAGCCAGAAAATTATGAGTTGCTAACGGTTGATTCTCAAGATTATACCATAAATACAGAATATCCTGCATCTATCAAGGGAAATCAGGATATACGGATAATTCCACGCGTTGAAGGCTATTTGCTGGGCGTTTTTGTGAAGGAAGGCGACCATGTGAAGGCTGGTCAACTGCTTTTCCGTATTGATGACGCCACATATCGCGCTGCTGTGGAATCGGCAAAGGCCAATGTGCAGATGATGACGGCTGCACTGGACAAAACACAACTTGAATACAATGGCAAAAAGACTTTGCACGACAAGAAGGTCATTTCCGACTTTGAACTGTCGCTTGCCGAAAGCGACCTTGGCGTGGCAAAGGCCAATCTTGCAGCGGCGAAAGCAACACTTACATCTGCAAGCAACGACCTGAGCTATACCGAAATCCGTAGTCCTTCGGATGGTGTCGTGGGCAGGATTCCATATCGCAAGGGTGACCTTGTCGGTCCTACAACGCAGGATGGTTTGACTGTAGTTGCTGACAACCAGCAGATGCGCGTATATTTCTCGATGAGCGAAAACAGGGCGATGGAATATATTTCCGAATATAAGAGCCTTGCCGAAGCGGTAAAGAATATGCCCGAACTGAAACTTATGCTTCCAAACGGCAAGTTCTACGGGCAGACAGGCCGTGTAGAAAGCATCAGCGGAGTAATTGACGAGCGTACTGGAGCCGTTTCCGTCTGTGCCATTTTCGACAACGATGGCGGAATGTTGTTGAGCGGTGGCTCTGGCAAAATCGTTATGCCTACCGAACTTCACAATGCCATTGTTATTCCGCAGGAAGCCACCTACAACATACAGGATAAGGTATATGTTATGAAAGTTGTTGATGGCAAGGCAGTTTCGACAATGATTAAGGTCGAAAACCAGACCGATGGCAAGTCGTATGTTGTGACAGATGGTCTGAATGCTGGCGATGTGATTATTGCCAAAGGCGCAGGATTTGTGAGAGAAGGAACAGATGTAGTCGCGCAATGCTTTGCGCGAGAAAGTAGCAATGAGTTTTAAAAATTGAAAATTATGAATTTCAAGACCTTTATAGACCGACCGTTGCTTTCAATAGTCATCAGTGTTTTCATTGTGGCGCTGGGGGCAATTGCGCTCACGACCTTGCCGGTGGAGAAATATCCCGACATTGCTCCGCCTGCAATATATGTGGGGGCTTCGTATCCGGGGGCAAGTGCCGAAACCGTACACAAAAGCGTGGTTATGCCATTGGAAGAAGCGATAAACGGGGTGGAAGGTATGACCTATATGACCTCGTCGGCAAGCAATGGTTCGGCAAGCATAACGGTTTTCTTCGAGCAGGGCACCAATGCCGATATGGCTGCGGTTTATGTGCAAAACCGCGTCATTCAGGCGCAGGCACAGTTGCCAGCCGAGGTGCTTCAATTGGGCGTTTCTACCGAAAAGCAACAGCCTGGACAACTGCGAATCATAGCCTTGGAAAGTCCAGATGGTACTTACGACGAGAATTTTCTTAGCAACTATTTCTACAACAACCTTCGACCGGCCATCATGCGCATAAATGGAGTCGGAAAGGTGGAAGTCTGGGGCTCACAATATGCTATGCGTATCTGGCTTAAGCCCGATGTGATGGCTCGTCACAGCCTTATGCCAAGCGACATAAGCGAGGTTCTGGCAGAGCAGAATATCGAGGCGTCTGTTGGTGCACTGGGCGAAAATTCCGACAATGTTTTCCAATATTCACTGCGCTATACTGGTCGCAAGACCGAGATTTCCGAGTTTGAGAACTTGGTTATTGCCTCGTTGCCAACTGGCGAGGAACTGTATCTTAAAGATGTTGCCGACATTGAATTGGGGCAATCCGACTATGCATTTACGAATAGAATAAACGGTCATCCGGGCGTTATGGGTTCTGTGCATCAGATTGCAGGTTCCAATGCCACAAAAATTAACCTTGAAATTGACAAGTTGCTTGAAGATGTGGAGAAAAACTTACCCAAGGACATCCGCATCGTAACTTTCGACAATACCAACGATTTCCTTTTCGCATCAATCCGCGAGGTCATTGTAACTCTCATTATTGCAATACTTTTGGTTCTTGTGGTTGTGTTTTTCTTCTTGCAGGATTTCCGTGCCACGATTATTCCTGCCATCGGAATTATTGTTTCGCTCGTCGGTACATTTGCCTTTATGAAAATCGCGGGTTTCTCAATCAACTTGCTCACGCTCTTTGCATTGGTGCTTGTGATAGGCACAGTGGTTGATGATTCAATCGTTGTGGTCGAAGCGGTAAAGGCTCGATTCGATTCGGGTTGCAAGTCGGCGCACGAGGCTTCGGTTGGTGCTATGAAAGGCTTGTCGGTAACACTTTTTACGACCTCGCTGGTGTTTATGGTAATTTTCATTCCCGTTTCGTTTATGGGTGGCACAACTGACATATTTTTCAGGCAGTTTGGCTTGACGATGGCGGTTGCAGTCGGCATTTCGTTTGTAAACGCGCTTACGCTGTCGCCTGCATTGTGTGCTCTAATTCTAAAACCAGTGACAGACACTAATGGTTCATTTTCTTCGCGTATAAGAAAGGCGTACGAAACCACATTCAAGTCGTTGGCAAGGCATTACGGAAATATGGTGTTGTTTTTCATTAGGCGCAAATGGATTACGATAGGTTGTGTCGTTGTCGCCATTGTACTTATGGTGTTGCTTTTCAAGGCAGTACCGACTGGATTTGTACCATCAGAGGATATGGGAACATTGTTTGTGGAAATAAATGCTCCTGCAGGGTATTCGATGGATAAGACGCGCACTATAATGAACCGTGTTAGCGACAAGATTCAGGAACTGCCTGCAGTTGAATCGGTTGGTGGAGTGGTGGGCATTGGTTCTGGAAGCAATGGAGCGGAGATTTTTGTGCAGTTGAAGCCGTGGAGCGAACGCAAGGGCTACGAAAATTCTTCGGCAGGAATTATGTTGCAAATCGAAGAGATAGTGGCGCAGGAACACGAAGCCGAGTCGTTTGTGATGGAGCCTGGAATGATTGATGGTTATGGCGGAGGTGGAGGATTTGAATTTTCGGTCCAGGACCGTAATGGTTCCGATATCTACACATTGAAGCAAGTAACCGACAATTTTGTTGAAAAACTAAGCGAACGCCCAGAAATAGGCGACATATATTCCAATTTTGATGTCAATTATCCACAATATCGTGTCGATGTGGATGTTTCACGATGCAAAAAAACGGGGATTTCTCCAGCAACCGTACTGAATGAAATGGGTTCGTATCTGGGGGGCGATTACATCTCATACTTCAATAACTACTCTAAAAATTACCAAGTTGCTCTACAGCTTCGCCCCTCAGACCGTTCCCGCCCCGAATCGTTGGAGCAACTTTTTGTCCGCTCCGAATCGGGTGCAATGTTGCCAATTACTCAGTTCGTTACTCTTACTAAGGAATATATGCCGCAGACACTTAGTAGCCTTAATATGCTAAGTTGCATTGATGTTTCGGGCAATGTTGCCGAGGGGGGCAGTACGGGTTCTGCAATCAAGGCTATTCGAGAGGTCGCCGACAAGGAATTGCCTGTGGGCTACAGTGTCGAGTTCAGCGGTATAACCCGCGAGGAGAGCAAGACAGGGAATAGCATTGTCATAATTCTAATTATCAGCATATTATTCGTTTATTTGGTAATGGTTGCATTGTACGAAAGCCTGTTTACTCCATTGGCGGTAATGCTGTCTGTTCATTTTGGACTGGCAGGAAGTCTGCTTTTTGCGAAGATTTTCGGCATTGAGAACAACATTTATATGCAGATTGGACTTATTATGCTTGTCGGACTGCTGTCGAAGACTGCAATACTGATTACCGAGTACGCTTCGCAAAGCCGAAAGTCGGGACTTTCGCTCAAGCAGGCTGCGCTACAAGGTGCCAAGATGCGTCTGCGTCCTATCCTGATGACTTCTTTAACCATGATTTTCGGTATGTTGCCATTGATGTTTGCCTCTGGAGCAGGGGCAAACGGCAGTCATACCATAGGTGTGTGCGTGGTGGGTGGAATGTTGTTCGGAACCATTGGGCTACTAATCGCTGTGCCGTCGTTGTTTGTGGTGTTCCAGAAGTGGCAGGAGAGGGGAGGAAAGGTTTTTGCTGGAGAAGAGGAACATAAGTGACTAATATGGTAGTTTGAACTACCGAAATTGTGGCTGCCTAATTTTTATATGGGGAATTTATCACCCAACAACCAGTTCTTGCATTTCCTTCCCTATAAATAATGCCATTCTTTTTCATTACTGCAAGTTCTCGTTCTATTGTTCGTTTTATCACCGACAACATCACCGACATTTGAGTGGCAGAGATATATGGATTGTCCTTTATTAAACTTAGGATATTCTTCTGTCTTTCAGTAAGTTCCATTTCCGACACATCACCGACATTATCACCGACATTTTGGTTTCTCAGTTCAACAAATCTTTCGCGTTGTATTGTTGCCAAAACTCCACCTCGTACTTGCTCAAAAGTAGGAATCTGAAGGTTTTCTTTTGCAAATGCACTCTTAATCTTTTCGTAACCACGTCCCCAGCTTTCAATGAAACCTGCCAAATAAAACACTTTGGCTATAAGTTCATTTCTCGGATGAGACTCATGAGTTGTCATCAAATTCTCCGAAGTAATTTCTGGTGGGAAAACGCCGCTATTCCATAAATCAATATGGTCATCCCAAACTCGCATCTGAATGAATGTCCCTCGGTAATCCTTATGCACAATAGAATTGCAAATCATTTCTCTGAGTGCATCTTCGGGAATTTCCAATGGTTCTACACGACGCATACCATCATATTTTACAGGTGCAATCAAATATCGGCTACGCAAAGTTTGCATTATACGTTCTGGCATTTTGATAAGTGGGCAAACAATGTTGTCATCGAAAATCAAGTCGGCTTGTGTTGCTCCGAATCTACCTATACGAAACGATGCTGAAAGACAGAAATTTTCAATATCTTTTCCGAACAGCATCAATGCAGCGAAAGTAAGTTGTCCCTGTTTATTGACAAGTTTGAGTTTTCGCAGAATGTTGTCCACACTTTCATGTTTTGCACTTTCGTCCAGACGTTTGGAATCAATTGCAAAATTGACGAAATAATTGACCCGCATAAACTTATTAACAATATTAGGTATGCAATTTTTGTATTTTAAATTTCTAGTCATCCAAAACCATTCCTTTGTGTTCCTAAAATATACAACTCTGTACCTGATTTATTCATCTGAGGAATATGTTTTTTGATGATTTTTGCAAACAGAAATAATGCTTTTTCAATGAAACATATCTTGCTTATAGTAAGTGTAGTGTTAATGTTTGCAGATTGTTTTGCCCAAAACTCACGAAAGGACAAGACTGTTGCCGACCTACAACCACAACAGCAAACTCAATCGTGGCAACAAATTTTTCCCGACTCTCTGTTGCAAAACTACATTGCCGAGGCATTGGACTCGAACAGCGACCTGCGGATTGCACAACTTGCTCTGGAGCAGTCGGAGGCAATGCTTAAATCTGCAAAGTTGAGCTATCTGCCAAGTTTTTCGTTTGCACCGTCGGCTTCGGTGTCGAAAGCGCAAGGTTCTTCATCGGCACTTACATACGAGTTGCCTGTTACGATGAACTGGGAACTTAATTTCGGTGGCAAGCAGCATTATCAGAAGGAAATGGCAAAATTGCAGTTGCAGAAGGATACCGCCCAGTTGAAATATACTAGAATACAGATAGTTGTCGAACTGGCAAATGCCTACTACACTCTTATTATGCTCGACAGACAATATGCCATTACACACGAGGCTATAAATATACAGCAGGAAAATCTGCGTGCTCTCCGTGCTTTTCAAGAAGTCGGGCAACAAAGCGAAGCGGCTGTAAATCAAGCCGAAGCATCTTATCAAGGAGTTGTTGCATCATTGGCGATGCTCGAAGCGCAAATTTTGAAAACCGAAACAGCCATTTGTCTAATGCTTAATCGTCACCCTGAACATATAAGGCGGACATCATTGGAAGAAGCGAAAGGCGTTGTAATGAATGTGGATAGATTGGTTCCGCTCGAAACCTTGTCATCGCGTCCCGATGTATTGGCGGCGGAATACGAAATTCGGTCGATGTTTAGCAATGTGAAAGTTGCGCGGTCGGAGTTTTATCCAACATTTTCAGTTAGCGGAAGCATGGGCTGGACAAACAACATAGGCATAATTATTAATCCAGCCCAGCTTCTGCTCAATGCCATCGGTACGCTCGTGCAGCCACTGTTTGCCATGGGGCGTCTGAAAGCCAACCTGAAAGTGGCAAAATTGCAGCGCGAGCAGGCGCTGATTGCTTTCGAGAAGGCTTTGCTTACTGCGGGTGGCGAAGTCCGCAATGCTTTGGCCGATTGTCTGGCTTGCCGTGCGCGAGAAGAGGCTCGTACTCTGCAGGTGGACGCTGCGCAAAAAGCCTACGAAAACAGCATTGAACATAACCGCTATGCCAGCACAACCTATCTGGAAGTGCTTGTCGCCCAGAGTGCTTGGCTCGATGCCCAGCTTCAGCAGACAGCCGACTGGCTCGAAATGCAACAGAGTTTCATCAATTTGTATAAGGCGGTTTGTCCCGAACAATGAAAATTGTAGTTTTGCAACCTGAAAATTAGAAACAATGGCACAAATTATCCAACTGTCCGACCATTTCAGCTATAGCAAGTTGCTGAGGTTTACCTTGCCGTCGATGGTAATGATGGTATTTACATCGATTTATGGCGTGGTGGACGGTATTTTTGTGTCGAATTTTGTAGGCAAGACACCTTTTGCCGCAATCAATCTTATAATGCCCTTGCTGATGTTTCTTGGAATTGTTGGCTTTATGTTCGGCTCTGGCGGAAGTGCTTTGATTGCCAAGACTATAGGGGAAAATGACAATGAAAAGGCAAACCGAATTTTCTCAATGCTTGTGCTTGTGGGAATATTGTCGGGAATTGTGCTAGGCGTATTGGGTTATATATTGGTTAGACCTGTCGCAATTATGCTTGGCGCAACAGGCAAGTTGCTGAATGATAGCGTTGTTTATGGACAGATTGTTCTGGTTGCGTTGCCGTTCTTCACGCTTCAGAATATGTTCCAGTCGCTTTTTGTAACTGCCGAACGACCAAAGATGGGCTTGCTGGTTACAGTGATTTCTGGTGTACTGAACATTCTTCTCGACATAGTTTTCATTCTGTTGTTCGACTGGGGACTGATGGGGGCGGCCTTTGCTACGGTATTGTCGCAGGTGGTCGGCGGCGTGATTCCTGTGTTTTATTTTGCGTTTCCCAATACATCTCTGCTACGTATTGTTAAGCCTCTTTTTGACTTTAAGGCATTGTGGCAGACAACGGTCAACGGTATGAGCGAATTTTTCTCAACCGTGTCGATGACGGTAGTTTCTGCACTTTACAACTATCAGCTTATGAAGTATATAGGCGAGGATGGCGTGGCGGCTTATGGAGTTATAATGTACATCACTTTTATATTCTTCACTCTGTTTATTGGTTTCTGCATGGTTTCTGCTCCGATTGTCAGCTACAACTATGGTGCGCGTAACGATGAGGAATTGAAGAATGTGTTTCTTAAAAGTGTGCATATCATTGCATTAATAAGTGCTGGGCTTGTCATTGTCACACAATTTCTAGCGAGACCATTGGCTTTGCTTTTCGCAGGTTATGATTCTGATTTGCGGGAACTTACTGTTATGGCTTTTCGCATCTACAGCATTTCGTTCCTGTTGGCGGGGTTCAACGGTTATGTCTCGTCGTTTTTCACTGCGCTCAACAATGGAGTTGTCTCGGCTGTACTGGCAACTGCCCGTACGCTCGTGTTCGAAACTATTGCCGTGCTTGTTCTGCCTTTGGTTTTCGGTTTGGACGGCATCTGGTTCGCGGTTATTTTGGCGGAAATAATGGCTTTGGTCTTGTCGTTGCTGATGTTACGGAAATACAAGGAAAGGTATCATTATGTGTGAGAATTGACTATGCTCAAAAAAAAACACCGCAAAGTCATTAGTTTTCTTTGCGGTGCTTTACATTTCCTATCGGCAGCACACCTTTTATTTGCCAATCATTTTATTGATACTTTTCAAAGTTGTACTGCTTTCTCAGTTCTGCCTGACGCTCTGGCGACTGGGAGGTGAAATATGACTTCCAGCCCGGGCAGAAATTTATGTGCCAGCGCCAGATGCGGCCTAATACCGAATTCGGTTTTGCGTCGTAATGGGCGCGAAACTTACAGTTTTCACATGCTTGTGCCATAACCCATCCGCATTATTTCAACATCGATTCAATCTCGGCTTCCATGTCCTTTGGCTCTGCTACTGGCGGGAAACGCTTGATAACCGTACCGTCCTTCGAAATCAAGAACTTGGTGAAGTTCCAGCGGACATCGCCTTCGCCACGACCTTCCGACTTGCTCAGACTGTCAACCAACGCCATTGTGGCCTTGTTCTTCAAACCTTTCACTTCCTCGGTTGGAACCTGCTTGGTAAGGTAGGTGAAGATAGGGTGGGCGTTTTCGCCGAATACATCAATTTTCTTCATCAATGGGAATGTTACACCGTGGTTTATGCGGCAGAATTCAGCAATTTCCTCGTCGCTGCCCGGTTCCTGATGCTTGAACTGGTCGCAAGGGAAGCCGAGAATGACGAATCCCTGGTCCTTGTACTTCTGGTAAAGTGCTTCCAAACCATCGTACTGTGGTGTGAAACCGCACTTCGAAGCGGTGTTTACAATCATTAGAACTTTGCCGCGGTACTGCGACATTTCAACCTCTGCGCCTTTGTTGTTCAAGGCCTTAAAATCATAAATCGTTGCCATAGTCTTGTTGTTTTGTGCATTCGCCGACAGAATGAAAAACAGTCCGACAGCTATGCTAATTATACTTTTTGTCATTATAAATTTGTTTTTAATATCGTATTGTACTTGTCAATAAATTCAATGTTCGTTATTAGTTTGTTTTAGTCCTTCGATGAGTTTGTCGAGAGTTGGAATCATTTTCGTCAGTTCCTCAATCGAACCTATATGGTTTAGAATTTCGGCGCTCAGGCATTCGGGTATGTGCTTTGCCTGTTCCTGCATAGCAAGACCTTTATCGGTAAGCGTGACAATGCGCTGGCGAGCATCTTCCTTGCCTTTGGTGCGTTTTATCAGTCCCGCCTTCTCCATACGCTGCAAAAGCGGTGTAACCGTGTTGGTGTCGAGTTGCAGACGATGTGAAATGTCCATTACGGTCTGTTTTTCGTGTTCCCAGAGCACCAGCATCACGAGATACTGCGGATAGGTGATTCCCAGTGGGTCGAGATAGGGGTGGTAGGCGCCCATCGTCAGTCGTGCTGCCGTGTACAGACGGAAGCAAAGCTGATTGTCCAATTTTAGTTGTTCGTATGCCATATAAAAATTATATCGTTTGCGATGCAAAATTACAAAATAAAATTATATCGCAAACGATATATTTTATTTTTTTTCAAAAAAAACGCAAGAGCCGCAGAGCCCTTGCGTAATCTCGATATTTGTCAAGGCTTTTCGCACACGTATGTCCGGCTATACTCAGTATACCATGTTCTTCTACTAACCTTTCGAAGTTTTTCTGACCGACTTTATTCAGATTGTACACATGTGCGAGTTCTATGCTAGAAAACACAATCCACTCTTAGAAAATAGACTCTTCCGTTTCGGTGGTGAGTAGTTCAAGTGCTTTCATTCCCATGACCGAATTG
>CACYQN010000024.1 GCA_902776565.1 uncultured Bacteroidia bacterium | reverse complement strand
CCTTCAGATAGTCCTGTATGCGCAAACTTAGTTCCGGGTAGTCCCTCGTAAAGACGCAACTGGCAATGTATCGGTATTTCATATTTGTTTCTGTTTGCTGAGCGTCCAACTGCATTATAGATACTACAATCGTTAGAACCATAAGAAAAAAACCTTTTCGTCATTTTAATCTCATTTTTAGAAGTGGATATACAAATTATATGTCCGCAGTTCTGTACTTTTGCCGTAACAAACACACAGACACTAGACAGCTAGTGACACCACGCAACAGAATGGGCTTGTGAACTGGACGAGCAGACCATTCGCTCAGGTACCTATCTATGATTCTTTCGTAATACATACAAGTCGTTGATTTACGGCTGCAAAGATATAAAAATCGAAAAAATCCAAGGAAATAATTTTGCTAAAATCGAAAAAATCCAAGGAAATAATTTGCTGAAAAATGAAAAAATCCAAGGAAATAAATTTTTCTGTCTTCGCGCGTGGGAACTAAAAAGCAGGTCTTTGAAACGAAAATGCCGCAAGGGTACGAATCACAGCTGTAATACTCTGTTAACTCCTTATTCCTTTGTAAATATGTAAACTGCCACTGTCGGCAGAATGACCAATAGCAATAATCCGATCTCCACCAATGCGTACGAACCGAAATAATCAACCAGTGTCTGGAATTTCAGAACAACATCAACCAGAATGACCAAAAATGCAAACCAGCAGATGAAGAATATTGCCGAATACTTGATTTTTCGTTTTTTCAGTTTCATTGTAACTAGATTTGCGATTGAAAATATTTGGAAGACCTTGATTCCTTATCCATCTTTATTCTCCTTTACTTTCTTTTATTCTCTTTTATTCTTCTTTATTCTCTTTTATTCTTTTCCCAAATACAAAAGTCCAAAAAAATGTAATTTGCTTGTAATAAAGTTGTTAATTGTGCTTTAGCTTTCACATCAACTTCCTTTTTCCCATTATCCGCAAAAATCCGTCCCACCAGCGGGAGGGGAGCAACCAGTGGAAAAATACGATGCTTGTCGCTAGGCGTCCTATGCGGTAGCGCACTCGGGGACGGCGGGCATTGACGGCACGGCAAATGGCTTTCCGAACAACTGAAGGAGCCGACAGACTTGTAGATTCGTACATATTTCGCATGTTCTGCGCCATCATCGTGCCAGTGTCGGCGTATGCTGTGCCTTCCGATGTCTCTTTTAGGTGGTCGGCGGCTATTATGCCCCAGTTGGTCTTGATTGCGCCAGGTTCGATAATGACCACATCGATGCCAAACGGCTTGACTTCCATGCGTAGCGCGTCGCTTAATGCCTCGACAGCGTATTTCGACACATGGTACCAGCCTCCATAGTAGAATACCGTCTTGCCTGCTACCGACGAAATGTTTATAATGCGTCCGCTATGCTGTTCGCGCATAGTCGGCAAGACAAGTTGGCAAAGTCGTGCCAATCCGAAAATGTTGACTTCTAATTGGTTGCGTGCATCGTCGATGGGGACATTCTCCACGGCACCAAAATAGCCGTAACCTGCGTTGTTGATGAGAATGTCGATGCGCCCTTCGCGGTCGAGGATAGCTTGTACGCCCAGCACCATAGACTGTTCGTCGGTGACATCCATGCTCAGCGGTTCGATGCCATATTGGCGAAGTGGCTCCATCCGCTCCACGCGTCGTGCGGCGGCATACACCTTGTGTCCCTGTTTTGCAAGTGCTTCGGCAGTGTCGTATCCGATGCCGCTGCTTGCACCAGTCAGGAGAATGACCTTTTGCTTTGTGTTAGTTTTCATTAGGTATGTTTGGATTAGTTTGCCGATATGATTAGTGTATTTTGTTTAATGTCCTGATGCGTTCCTGCATTTCCGATGACCAAATGGCATCGCCAGGTTTCAGGTAGCGGCAGTTGCCGTTGGGTGATGGCGTGAATGGCGTTTCTGCTTCGGGGGTGATACCTACGGTGCCGCGCTCCGAAATGTAGAACAGGTCATCTCCTTCGACAGCATTGATTACAGACATTACGTCCCACATTTTTTGCCCAGTATCGCAGTTGTATTTAAGATATACCTGTTTGATTGGATGCGTATCGGTCCAGTCGATGTCGGCAATAACTTGTTCGGGAGTGTATTCTACCGATTGCCCTGTTTCCATTGGGTTGAAAATTATATCCACCTCATTGGGCCACAGACGGAAGAATGTCTGTGCAAATCCTATGCCCTGTGCAAAATTGAAATCGCCCTCTTCGGCTTCGCCAAACCTTCCGCCCTGTATGTATAGGCATTTTACCTTTTGCCGTACCAAATCGACACCATTGAGCACCGAATATGCATCCGGTTCCGACTCCAGCAACTGCGACAGGCAAGTGACAAATCCCACCGACACTATGCTTACCGACTTGTCGGGCTGCGAAGCCAGCAGTCGACGGTAAAGCTGCCATCCGTCGGGCAACGCCGAATAATCGTTCACTGACCGCTGGAACATTTTACTGCCGTCGTCAAGCGTATGGTCTGCCAGTCCTTGATAGTCAATCCACACCATTGGATTCTTGATGCCGTTGCGCACCAATGCAATTGGAATATCGCCGTGACCGAAATAAGTATTCATCACATCTGCGCAAGCGGCACAATTTTCTCCCTCGCGGTCAACCACCACGCCTAGCAGGCGACAGCGCCCTTGATCGTGATAGCGGTTTAGCATTTCGAGTCCAAAAAGGTCATCGGTCGAGGACCCGATGTCGGTATCGTAGATGATTGTAGGCATTACTGATGTATTTTCGTCAGGCTTGTCCTTTTTGCACGATGTAAAAAGACAAAGGCAACATACTACCAGCAATCCAAGCAAAACTTGTATCGGAAAAATCGTCTTAGTAGTTTTGTCTGTTTGTATCATAGGAATTTGTGTAGTAATTATTTATTTCAGCGCGATAATCTTTTCAGCCATTCGTTTTCCTGCATCGTAAGCCATCTGCAAGTCATTCTCCCAATGCTCGTCGCGGTACTGGCGTTTGGCGGGTTCCGAGAATCCTGCCAGCTCGAATTTGGCATAGTCCTTGACCTGATATGTGTTGTAGGCGGTCAGTTTTTCTGGCTGTCCGAGAGCTTGTGCTATGCAAGGTTCCATTGTGCCGTAGCCATTGCAGTTGTTGTGTTCCTTGGTGCCGTTCTGAGTTTCGACCAGCAGTACGGGCATACGCTTCGGAGCTGTGATGCTGTAGTCGTTGTACGACAGCCAAGGGAAAGCCAGCCGTTCCAAAAAGGCACGCATTTGACCAGTAACTTCTCCGAAATAGTTGGGCGAGCCAAGTACCAGACCGTCGGCATTGGCAATTTCGTCCAGAATTGGCGTGAGCGCGTCCTTGAACTTGCACACATTTGATGCCTTGCCCTTTATCTTGCAGGCCATGCATGACATACAACCTTTGTAGTCGAGTGCGTAGAGGCGTATTGTTTTTACTTCTATTTCATTGCTTGCGGAAGTCGCTCCTTCGGCAAACTTGCTGAGCATGGAGGCGGTGTTGAATGTTTTGCGCGGACCTCCGTCGATGATGATAATTTTCTTCATTTTGTTTTAGTAAATCTGTTGCGAAAATACGAAAAAAATCCAAAGTACGGTTGCCGGATACTTGATTTTTCGATTTAGCTTCGTTGAGCTAAAGGTTAACTTCATTGAGCTAAAGGATAATTCTCATTTAACAAAAACTTCGATGCGCCAACCAGCAATAATTTCTGTCCTTTTGGATTTGCAGTCCCTAAGACAACAATCCGAAAGTCTTGAATATAAGGATTTTAAAATCAGAAAACAAATCTCACATCTCATTACAACCCTAGGACTTTGGGAGTGTTTGCACAATCCCGATTTTAACAGTGTCGATTTCGATACGGTTAAGCAGGATGCAGGAACAAATGCATACACATTTTCTATTAAGGACTGGAATGAAAAATTACATGGGAAAGGTATTGTTACCAAATCGGGACGGTATGGCGGCGGTATTTTTGCATATAATTTGAAATAAATCCCAATAGCTCATTTGATCAATCAACAATCTCCCAATGACCGCTATATCCACTGCCAACATATTTGATATGAGATAGTTTAGAAATGTGTCGCTTGATAGTAATAACACTTCTACCGCTTAATTTTGCTAGTTCCTCTGTTGTAATTTTGAGATTATTTCTTATTTGCTCCTCTATCCATATATCAAGAGTCTTGTCTTGAGTATCACCTTGAGTATCATCTTGGGTATCATACCTAACACATTGCGTATCATTCAGATACTCATTTGAAATATCGTCTTGAGTATCACCTTGAGTATCACTATGTCCTTTCGGATTTGTAATCCGAAAGGCTTGAATATAAGGATTTGCAATCCGCTAGCAAATACCTTATCTCATTACAACCCCACCAACCTCTTAATCCTAGATTTCTTTCACAAAAATATTCCCACCTACGATTTTGCATTTCATTATCTTTGCATTGTCTCCGCGTTGCGGAGACTTTTTCTGAGGACGAGATTCTCTCTGCAGTGCGGAGACAATTTTCGTGGACCCATATAAAAACTCTTTGCTATATTAAAGACCCTCTTGCACGCCAGTTTTATATGGAGATGTGCCGAATTGAGCATTGGGATACTCGCACTCTTGACGCAAAGATTGATGCGCAGTTATATGAGCGTACAGCTATCAGTCGCAAGCCCGAAGAGGTTATAAAGCAGGAACTTGACCAGTTGAAAAATGATAATACGCTAAACCCGGACCTTGTTTTCCGAAGCAGTTATTTTCTTGATATGCTTGGGTTGTCCGATGTGTTTTCGGAGAAGGATTTGGAAACGGCTATTGTGTCGCAGTTGCAGAATTTCATTTGTGAAATGGGGACCGACTTTGCTTTTCTTGGACGGCAGAAGCGCATTACGGTTGATGCCGTTGACTACTACATCGATTTGCTGTTCTACCATCGCTCATTGAGGCGTTTGGTGGCAATTGATTTGAAACTTGGCAAGTTTAAGCCCGAATACGAGGGACAAATGCTGTTGTATCTGCGCTATTTGAACCAAAACGAACGCCGTGAAGGCGAGGAATCTCCAATAGGCTTGATTCTTTGCAGCGAAGGGAACACCGAGCATATCGAATACCTTATGCTTGATGACAACAGCCCGATAAAAGTTGCCCAGTACTATACGCAACTGCCCGACAAGAAACTGCTTGCAGAAAAACTGCAGCGAGCCATAGCAATTGCCCGTGAACATTTTGCCGAGCGGAAACTGGATTCTATGAAATAGAAATTTCCAATTCGCTTTTCAAAAAAACATGTTCTTTCGGATTTATAATCCGAAAGTCTTGAATATAAGGATTTGTAATCCGCCAGCAAATACCTTATCTCATTACAACCCCACCAACCTCTTAATCCTAGATTTCTTTCACAAAAATATTCCCACCGACGATTTCGCATTTTGTTGTCTTTGCAAGGGTTATGAATTTTCAAAAAAATCCCAAGATTTATTTCACCAATAGATATTTTTTGTATTTTTGTCCTGTCCTTTGCCGGTAAGTCGCTTGCGACGGGTGGGCGGGGACGACATATATTTTAAGGCGTTTACTGACGCTTTGTTTTGACACATAGAAACTTCGCAACTTTCTAAATCTCAGTCAAAGCAATGGCAATGGTGGATGTCTGCTGCTGATGGATATGGTATTCACAACCATATTACCGGCGTGGACTTCAGCGTTGCTCGTTTTACTGGGATGGGCAATGCGAAGGCCTCTATGTGTGGGACGGGCAACAGTACGGGTTCCACGCTTTTTTAATATGCCTATTTGATTTGTTGTTAAATTTCCGTGTGAGGAATCCGAACGGAGGAAGAACGGTCACTATTGTGATGAAAATTGTCAGATTACGAATGCTTACTATACTAATAGGTATAGTTACTACTTGTGTGTTGTTTGCTGCTTGTCAATCTGCGGCCGAAAGGTATATGAATGGCTTTGAAGACTTTGTTTGCGAAGTGGAAACTGATGCATCTAATTTTTCGGAAAAAGATTGGGAACAAAATGATGCAGAGCTTGATATGTATGCCAATGAAAAATATGAAAATGTTGTGGATGAATTATCGTCTAATGATAAAAAAAGGTAGGAGAACTTACCGCCAGATATTATAAAGTTAGAGCTAAATCATACGGAGAAAGCCTTATTGATGCCATTGAAGATGGACTTGACTATATAGAAGGTTTTACAAATGGAATTTTAAACGATAATAATGATAAAAATAATGAATAGCATGAAGAAGTTTTTTGTATGTGCAGTAGCGTTTATGTTCGCTGCTTGTTTGTTTTATGGGTGTGGTAATGATATTTCTATTGATGCACAATCTCATGAAGATATTATTAAGGAAATGACTCCGATTAAGGAACACGAACCATTAAGTCAAAATTCTATTATGTATGTAGATCCATCTACCGTATGGACTAGAGCCAAAGACAGTAGTAGTATATACAAAGATATGATGAAACAAGTAGAATACTTTGAAACATTAGTCTTTATAAAAGAGGATGAATTTGAAAAATACTCTGATAGGGAAAATTTTGAAAATCGTTTAAACGAATACAAGCAAAAAAATTATACTAATATTAGAAATGCTATAGATAGTATATCCAGAGGTAATCAACAAGCTATGATTATTACTGATTTTGAAGATATTAAACAAGGTAAAAGAGCTTCCCAAAATTCATATCTAACAGAAGGTTTTAAAACATGGCTTTCAAGGGGGTATCAAATTGATATACTGACCGAACCATATTATGAAGAAAAGAACTGGCTCAAAAAACGTTTTTATGTATTCTTTACAGATCCAGAAAATAAAGAATCTAAGAACAACACTATGAAAGAACAAGTGAAGAAATATATTGTAGAGGAAGGTGTCTCTGAGGTTGGTAAATGTAGCTGGTTTACTCTTGTTTGCAATGATGTTTGTGTTAACAGGGAAACGGACAAGAATAGCTGTTCTAACGACATTGAGGTAAAAACAATAAAATACCCACAAAATCATTGTGAACTAAACATAATAAACAACTCTTGGGATGAAATAAAGGAATATGTAATGAAACTTGATAGTCACAACCAGGTTGAAGGCGAAACTCCTCTGCCAATTGTCGATGGATTGAAGTTATCGAATGGAATTAATTATAATGTTGACAAACTAAAAGTTCAGGCAACTAACATTTCAAAGTTGTATCTTTCAAAACAGGTAAAAGCTGATTCTTTAAAAGGAGAGCCATCGGATATCTCATCGGATATTTTTAAAGGAGAGCCATTGGATATTTCAGATGCTTTTGATATTGAAATAGATAATGAAAACAAAATAAGTATATTTGTCAATAAAAATATCTTTTCTGACAAGCATTTGTATTCAAGTAATGATAAATTTGACAATAATTTAATCCGATTGGATTTAATTGTTGACGGCAATAGCTACAATGATTTTGACAAGAACATATTCAACTGGGAAGAAAAAAATGGAGATGTAATTGACGCCGTTTCTTTAAGTATTGAAAATCAATTAAGAGATAAGGAATTAGTTCCAAGTGGAATATTGTACACTATATATCTTCAAACCGAATCAAAATAAGTTAAATCTAAATTTTATAATCATGAACATGTTTTCAATGGGGCCTATAGATGCCCGACAAGCACTTGTATCGCTTATTCAGAACACGTATTTTACCGCACTTATTTTTATGGCGGTAGCATTTGTAATTGCTTTCATTGTCGCTAGTATTATCAAATGGCAAGGCAAACCAGATAATTCGTACAAGAAACGTAGAATATGGTGGATTGTAATTGGAATAGTTGTTTCGGTAGTATTCTACCTTATTAATGCAATTCATGTGGCAAGTTATATCAACCAAGCATCTTCGGCTGCAAAATTTGGCACAGCAAATATCATCGCTACACTTGTTTGCCTAGCTGCATATTTCGTTGTCTCCATTATAACAATGCTTATTTTCCGTAGCACCAAATGGGGAAGCATTTTAGGACCGTCAAAGAAGAATTAATAAACAAAACAACACTACAAAGATATGGCTAAAGAAGTTTTTGTAATAGGAATAGGTGGCACAGGAATGAGATGTATAGAGTCTTTTATCCATTTGTGTGCCATTGGAATGTTTGATGATACAGAAGTTAATATGCTTGCTCTTGATACCGACAAGGACAACGGAAATTTTACTCGGTTGAAAAATCTTAAGGAAGCATACATTAAAACAAAAGGCATTGGTAAAAAGCAGGAGGCATTAACTGATACTTTCTTTTCTGCAAAACTGAATTACTATCAGTTCAGTCCCGATTATTCAAATAAATCCACATTTAACGATTTATTTGATTATGGAGATTTAAAATACCGTAATCCAGATGAGGCAGCAATTGCAGATTTACTATTGACGGACAATGCCAAAGAGTTCGACTTGAAGCATGGCTATCGTGCCCAGACACATCTTGGCAGTATGCTTATGTATCATTCAATAGTAGATGAAATCCGTAAAGGAGATTCTAATAGCGACTTGAGGCGTTTTATTCAGAAACTTATTGATGCATCTGCTGGTCATCCGCGCGTTTTTATACTTGGTTCGGTGTTTGGCGGTACTGGAGCGTCTTCTATTCCTATCATTCCAAAGGCAATCCGCGATGCAGCAACCCTGATGTCTCAGGCTACAGACATTGAGAAGAATGCTTATTTTGGCGCGACACTATTAACTGCATATTTCTCATTTGCGGCGCCAAATGCTGACGAACTGGCAAAACAGAAAGTGATTGCAACATCCGACAAGTTTGCTCTTAATTCACAAGCAGCCATGATGTTTTATGAATCTGACGAAACAGTTCGTAAAACATACCAAAGGTTATATATGATGGGAACCGATGGTATTAGTTGGAAACCCAGCAAAATACAAGACAAAACAATTACAGGGGGGGGAGAACAGGAAAACGATTCCCATTACATAGAATTGTTGGCTGCATTTGCAGCATGGCATTTTTTCAATGCACAGGAAGATGGTGTTAAAGATGGTTTGCAGGGGCTTGCAAATCTGAAGGCAAATAAGCAACTCGAATATGTATATAGAACTTTCGATGATAGTGGTAAGATTGATTATACTGATTTTGTCGCAGATAGTGATAAAAAACAATTTGCCAAAAAGTTAGGTATGTTTACTGCGATGACTATACTTGATAGCAATGATAAATTTTTTGAAATGGCTCAGAGTGGCGAACTGAAAGTAAATAAAATTGACGGCTACGAAGATATTGACAAATCAGAAATAGATAATTTAGAGAAATATATGCATATGTTCCATTATGAAATTGTTGATGGAAAGGTGAAGGATGGATGGTTGCGTCAGTTGCATAGATCTGCTGATGGTGGAGACAGGTTCTTGCTTAATGCACAAATATTCAGTTGTAACAGTGAAAAAGAATTCAAGAAGTTGGACTTCAATAAGGAACTGTTCCAGAAGGGGTCTGATTTTGAAGGAAATACATTTAAGACTGGTCTGTTAGGAAATATTACGAATGAGTTTAGAAGCCAATTCATAAAAGAAAAGGATTCTGCATCAATCACCAACAAGAACGAGAAGTTAATAAAGCGTGTTTACGATACGCTTTGCAGTTTGTATCACTTTAACAATTAAAAAAATGGGAAAGGCTAAATTAATAAAGAGTACTGGTAGCTCTAAAAATAATCCTCAGGGACATTGGTATATACACGATGAAATAAAACCATTTATACAGGGTATAGAAGCTGGAGATTTGGACGAAAATCAGGTAAGTGGAACTCTTATATCAGGCGTTCCTACAGCATGGGCACGTCCCAAATTGTTTTGGTTTGCATTTGACTATAAGAATGATGATGCAAACATCCAAACATCCGGTCTTTTTGGTTTCTACAGCAGTCTTATTCAGGAATGGAAAGGACTTATGGCTGTCATTGCCTTGTTCCCAGATAGAATATCATTTTCTACACCTATCGTGTTGGATGCAGATGGCAATTGTAATGATATACCATCAGCATTTGGTCGTATGTTATTAGATGAAAAAGATTTCTGGATTGACCAACAAAAGAAAGCTGTGAATCCAGAAGAAAAACCATTTATTCAATTGATAAAGTATAATGGTCAGGTTATTGGTGGAACTTCTCCATTTTCAATATTTTTCCCTGGTATAGAATATTCTGGTTTGAATAACACTTCAGACATTCCATGGTACACTGGCGGAAGGTTTACAGATCCGTTAAATTATATTCGAAAAGACAAAGACAAGGTACAGAAGTTATACTTATTTATTAAGAATCTGAATGTAAATTTCGATGTGTACGAGAAAACTCAAGTGTTGTCAATTGAAGACAAGAAATATCCAGATTTGTCAGGATTGAAAAAGCATTTAAGGGAATGGGAAATAATCCTGAAAAATCAATTCGCTGATTTGCAAGACAATGGAACTGTTGCTAAATATTCAAGTCTATTAGCTCCTTATTCAACACTTTTGGTTTCTAATCAAAAGGTATATCTACTAAAAACAGGAGACCTTACTTTCTCCAAGCCAGATGACGAAAGTTTAATTGTCGCAGAATTAAAGGATTTGCAGAATGTGCTCAACGACAGTAAAAAGATTGTTGGGTGGTACGAATCTTCGGATTACAGACAACCTCTTGAAAAGGCTGCTGTGTATTATTTGAAAGTAAATGATTTAACAGACAAGGACAATCCAGTGAAATATTTTGCACTTCCGTTAAGTCTTGAAGGCATACAGATGTTTGGAAAGAACATTGGAGTACTGGTGTCTCATAACAACCCCAATTTTGATATAACAGGAAGAGTCAACGAACAAAACAAGTTGGTTGTTGACCTTACTGTAACTATTGATAATCAACCATACAAACTTAATTCCAGAGAATACGAAATTGAATTGACAACGGCTGGCAGGAAAGTCATTGTATGGCCGAATTTTGTTTCCGACAAGTGGGATGCATATTATTTGTATTCGGAATTTCCAACCAATTTGTCGGGTATGAAGTTTATACCGTTTTATAAGCATTGTATTGATGGTAAAATTATTGCAGTAGAACGTCCTGATGGTTTGCAAACTCAAAGCCATGTAGTGTATTCCAATAGTCCTGACGATATGAAAAGGGATGCCAAATTGGACATATTGGAGTTGGTAAAACACCCCGTTGGACAAGTAACCGATGAACAATATAAATATGAAGTAACAAAATCTAATTGCCCGATAGCAGGATTGGAAATACGCATTGAAAATGCAGGACAATCTGAAACTGCTGGCTATTTGATGGTGAAAAATCCCGGTGATTTGTCAATGGGAGAAAATAAAATATCTGATTTTACATCAACTCCTATCAATGCAACAGCCGTTGTTGGTATAGATTTCGGAAGTAACAACACTTGTGTGCATTATACCGTAAATAATAACACGTTCCCCATTAAGTTTGAGAATCGCAGGTTGGCATTAGTAGGTACAGAATCTTTGCATGGCAATATAGCAGAAAGAGATGAACTTCTATTCTTCTCAAACGAGCCAAACGAATATGGTCAGGTAAAATCGTGGCTGCACGAACACGACCCTCGTTACATTGGAGCGAACAAGGATAAGGAAATAGCTGGCGGTGTTGCTGTAAACGAGAGAAATATTGTAGTAAGGGAAATGACTCGTGAAATAATCACAACACAGGCAGGAATCTTGCATTATAATATGAAATGGCTGTCTGACACTTCTGGCATTGCAAAAAAGACTGCATATCTGAAAGCGATTTGGCTGTCTGTATGTGCGGATTTATATGCAAATCAACTTGCACCAAAGGAAATAAGATGGTCGTTCCCAAGTTCAATGTCTCCTACAGATTTGAGTCAATACAGAAATATCTATAATGCACAACTTCCGAGCATAACACCAATATTTAGTGACAACATGCAGAGACTGCGTCCTCTGCCATTGGTTGAACAGACAGAATCCGAATCTGTTTGCAAATATGCACTCGGTCAGCAATACGGACTTAACAATGCTATGTTCTTAGGAATAGATGTTGGTGGAAGCACAAGTGATATTTTGCTTCTGGCAAAAGACATAAACAACAATAACGCGGAAACACTTTTCTGTCAAAGTTCTGTAAGGATTGCAGCAGGAGTGTTCTTTGATGCTGTAATAAAATCGCAACGCTTTAGAAAAGCAATTTATGATTTCCACGAATCGCAGAGAATCATTCATGTTGAGAATATAAGCGAGATACTAACTGCTGGCAATAAGGCACCATTCTATCTTAATAGTGTTTTTGACCAATTGACACCTGATAACTCTGCAGAATTTTATAGTTGGATTAGCAGGGAAGCTCCATTTGTGTTTGCGATACCAGCATACGTTACTGGACTTTTAGTATATTATGCAGGAAAATTGTGTGCAAAGACAATAAAAGAGAATAATCTTACAGGCATACGAGAAGTTCATTTGATGCCATTTGGTAAGGGCGGTCGTCTGTTCCATTGGTTGCAGACTAATCCGGGCATACCAGTGACAGCAAGTTACTATGAAAATTGCTTTAAGAAAGCATTTGGCGAAGGAGCAGAAAATATCAGACTGAATTATCGTACCGATATTGCTTCCGACAATAAATCGGAAGTATCTAAGGGCTTGGTTTCAAATCAGAATCTTGTTTTTGATGCAAGTATCCGATATTCATCGGATTTATTTGCAGAAAAGGGAATCAAATATCTTAACAACGGACAGTTTGATGTACTTGATGAAAACGATATTGTTAGAAATGATTATTTCGAGAATGTGGGACAATTTGAATTTCCAGACAAGATGGAAAATTTCGAAACCTTCCTTGAACTTTTCATAGACTTTGTTAGCCAGAAGGCAGGACTTGTAACTGATGTTGCTACATTGCGCAATCGTAAAAATGAATTGCCGAGTTTATTGTCTTCGTTTATCACGAACGATAGCGAATACGATAAGGCTCGTAAAGTTAAGCAGCAAACAGGCCAATTCGAGTACAGGTTCCCAATCTTTATCGCAGAAGGTCTGTGTTATTTGGATAAAATTATTATTCCAGAAGTATTTAAGGACTAACAATGCAGAATTATCTAATACTATATGTAGATGTGGAATTCATAGTCGGTGCTATCGGCACTGGCTATGGAAATCCGCATGTTATTAGCATTGAAGGAGACATATTGCAATGGCTATATTTTTTCAATGACCCGCATCTGCATGCGGTTTCTTTCGGGAAAAAGTATAAGAAACACTATATGGATGGCGAGGTGAATTATTATGGCAAATTCCTTCATTCTATTGAAAGCAAGGATGCCTCATTTTCTCTGAGGCATGTCGATTATCCTCTTATAGAAATGCTGGAAGTGTCAGGAATGCTGAAAATGTGGGAGACGGAATATAACCACACAACCCAATCCGTGCCAGAAACAATTCCAACTCTGCTCACATTTTCATCTTCTATTAGCGATTTGGCGAAACAAAATTTTGTGGATTACTTGAGAGTGAAAGGTTTTGACATAAAATCTTATACAATACCATTGTCGGAACTAGCTCTAAAGAAACTTCTCATAGATGGCAAAATCAATTCGGATGATGGAAAGGCGACACTTATGATAGAAGCCACCAATGCGACATTGCATTTCACAAAGTTGGTTTACCACGACCAGTATTTTATGAAAGATGGAGATGTGAAATCAATACAAGGCAAAGGTATAGACCCGAGGAAACGAGCTTTGTGCAAATTCTTGGTTGGTGAAATGAATAGTCTTACAGGACTTTTGTCCACTGAGGATGAAAAGGAAGAAGAGATAGAACGCCTTGAGCCACAGTCTGCGGACTGGCTAAAGAAAATTGATGCCCAACCTGGCACTCGACCTTTTATCATAAGGAATATTTCTTTTAAAATAGCCAAGCATATAACACGGGACATTCTTGTAAACAAAGAAAATCTAGAGTCTGATACAGGTCGTTATGTACAATATCTTACCGATGAATACAGTGCATTTAAAAATGAGTTCTGTCCCAATGGAATCAGTTATTGCTGTTTTGTCGGAAACTGTTTTGTGAGCGACAGAATAAAGGAAAGGTTTGAAAGTATTGTAGGAAAAGAGCGAGCTTTCTTTTTTAGGACAACAGATGTGGCTGACATAATATGTGTATATCCTCGTATTGATTTGCAACGATATGCAGACGAAGAAAACAGAATAAAAGCAAAGGCGGAGGCAGACGCACTCAAGCAACAGGCAGAAAGGGATGAACAAAGGAAACGCGATGAAGCCAAAGCAAAAGCTGACGAAGAGGCTCGAAGAATTGCAGAGGAAAAGCAACGTAAAGATAGTGCAGAAAAGGCATATCAGCGTTCCCTTGATTTGGACAAGCAAGGTAATCTTGAAGATGCCAAAGCCAATGTTGATAATGCAGTAAATTTAGTTCCAGAAGACCTGAAATATCGTCAATTTGCCGATTATCTAACAGACAAGATTAAAAAGCAAAGAGAAACGCTCCAATTATATAAGACTTATTTGTTGGCTGGTGACAAGTTTTGCAATGAAGGCAAGTACAATGAAGCCTTAATTGAATATGAAAAAGCTAAGAGTGTTGATGACAATGCTGAAATAAAAGGGAAAATTATTGAATGTAATGTTCGAATAAAGGAACAAAAGAAACAAAAGGAAAAAATAGAAGAATTACTAATTGAAATAAAGACTGCATTAGCGTCAAGAAATGTAGAATTGGCAGAGGCAAAAGTAAATGAAGTTTTGTCGTTGGATTCTGCCAATAGAGCGATAAAAGGTTATAGTGCAGAAATATTGCGAATTAGAAAAGAAGAGGAAGAAAAAGAAAGAGAAGAGGAAAGGAAAAGAACCATTGAAAAATTGCTATTAGAAGCAGAGAAGCAATTTAGTAAGAGGGATTACGAGTCTGCTTTAGGCACTTATAACCAAGCTTTATCGCTAGACCCGAGAAATGGCTCGATAAAACTCAAAGTAAAAGAATGTAAGAATGCTGTTGATAACCAACTTATTAAAAATCAAATTATCAATATTGAAAATGATATTCAAATAGCATTGCAGAAAAAGGATTTCGAAAAGGCATCACAATTATATTCCAAATTAGAGCAAATTGATGTTGAAAATGCAGCAACCTGGCGAAAAAAGAATGATGACATTTCATATTTGTTGAATTTGTCATTACCAAGATTTGTTAAGGGTGAAATTGCAAATATCAAAGCTATGTTGAGATTGGAAAAATTTACTGATGCAAAAGAACAGCTGACATTATTAGAAAACAATTTACATTTGCTTGATAATAATAGTTATGATACAGATATTGCTTCTTTGTACAAATCTTTTGGAAATGGTAACGATGTTGTAAAGAAAAAAGAACCTAGACATATAGAACCACATCCAAATAAACCAGAAGTACTTCCGTCTGAAAATGACAAGAAAGGTAAAGAACTCCCTAAGGTTGCACCCAAAAACATTGAGAAATCGCAACTGAATTATGCAGAAGTCACAACAATGACAGATAGGGACATCATTAGGGGAACAAGAGAAATAAAGGCTTTAATAAGCCAAGGACATGCTAAGGAGGCAGAAGCTAAATTAGGTGAAATGGCAAAGCAGTTGACATGTTCTGATTTCCAAAAATATAAATTGGCAGATTTGCAGCAAAAAATAAATGAAAATAACTGAATATATTAATAATTAAAAATTTTTAATCATGGCACGTTTTGATTTAAACAAAGGTGAACGCTTTAACCTGAAAAAAAGCGAAGGGTTGAATAAAATCCAAATAAATTTGGGTTGGAAATCTGGTGCAGATTTGGATGCTTGCGCATTCCTTCTAGGAGCTGATGGCGTTATAATGGATGATGCTGATTTTGTGTACTATAATTCGGAAAACAGATGCAATCCAGAATCATTGGCTTTAGAACCTTTTGATAGGGCAAAGTTTGGCAATAAAAAGAATTGGCGAAATGAAACCATTCCATTCTCCAAAGATGGCTCGGTCATTGGGTCTGCAGATGATACAGGAGATGACGATGGCGATGGTGACGATGCAGGAGAAGAAATGCATGTTGTTTTGGATAAAGTTAATCCTAAGATTTCAGAAATCGTTTTCTGTGTAACTATTTATCATGGTGATGAAGATGGAACCACATTTGGCAAAGTGCGAGAACCGTATATTTCCATAGTAAATGAAGATAATGACGAAGAACTTTGCCGTTATAATTTGAAAGAGAACTTTGCTAACGAAACAGCTGTTGTTGCAGGAAGTCTAATATGTGACGAAGAAGGAGAGTGGTCGTTTGAAGCAATAGGCAATGGTTATGAAGGTGGTATGCAAACATTAATAGATATATACGCATAGCTATGGCAGATGAAAGAAAAAGTTCGCGTCATTATGATTTGAATAAGACGCAGAAACGAAATTTTGATTTGGAAAAGGATGTTGATGCAACTCCTTTACCTATTGGAGGTTCACACCAAAAGTCTTCATGGCCTAAAATTGTCATTCCTATTGTTGTTGTTGCTATTATCGCGGTTGTTGCTTTCTTAGTATGGCCTAAAGGTGATAAAACTAATGAAGAACAAATTGCACAAAATACGTTGACAGATGTTCAAAGTGCAGACACACAAGGCAATACAACAGCAAACGATAATGCAGCCGACAATTCTGTAGAAAATGAAAACCAAACTGCAGAACAAGCTGCTGATGAGGTTTCTGCACCTGCAGAAGAAGCTTCAGAGACTACAGAAATTGTTGGGGGAACTGCGGAAGCAGTCGAGACAACTCCTACAGTTGCTCAGCCAGCAGTCAATAATACGACAACGAAACCTACCAGCCAGTCGAAACCTGCGAACAACACTACTCCTTCGCACCACACATCAGGAACGTTGACAGGAGATGTGGAAGAAGATGCAAAAGCTGTTATTCGCGGTGAGTTTGGCAATGGTGATGAGCGTAAGGCAGCATTGGGCGATTCTTACACTAAGATTCAAAACCGTGTAAATGAGATTTACAAGGCGAATGGTAGCTTTTAATTTGTAAGTATATGGGTGTCGCTTTTGCGACACCCATATATTTTTATGATTATAATATTATTTCAAAATTTATAAAAATCCTGATATTGATATGAAAATATCTGATTATGCAATACAGCAAATAGGGGCATTAATAATTGGTGCCGGTGGATATAAATCAGGAAGAGAGTTAGTTGATTGGTTCAATAAATATGGAATTAGGGATGTGTACGATAACTATGGGCTACCCCCTAATCCAAACAATAAAGGGCAGAGATTGTCTCGTTCTCAATATGTGCAATATTCTTTGGAAAGATTTAACAATACTGAAAATTTAAAGCATTTTCTTGAAGATTTTATTAATCGTAACAAATATATTGTAGAAAAGATAAGAGAATTTGTTGAACCAGAAGGATTTCAAATAATGCAATTTGATAAGCAATATACTATTGTTGGTTGTGGTCAAACACTTGTTAATAACGGGATAACTGATGCAAGATTTGAAAAAATACAAACAGACATTATCCGCCATATAAATGAAGCAAAATTGTCAATACATATAGCAATGGCTTGGTTTACAAATCAAACAATAGCTGATGCTTTAAAAGAAAAAGCCAAAGATAATGTTGATGTAAAATTAGTCATAAATCAAGACTATACTAATGTAACAAATGGTGCAGATTTGAGTGGACTTTGTTATAAATTTATAAAGGCGAAGAACGGAGGCATAATGCATAATAAATTTTGTGTTATTGACAATAGAATTGTTATAACTGGTTCATATAATTGGAGCGTTAAGGCAGAAACTAAGAATGATGAAAATATTCTGATAGATACGAATATCGATACTGTTATGAAATTTTCTGTCAAATTTAAGAACCTTTTTTTTGATGAATAATCTCTTTGATATTCAATAAAATGCAAAACTTTTCATAGAATAAAAGATTCGGATAAATATTTAAAAATAAATAATAAGATTGTTATGCAAAATCAAAAACATCATTATTCGGGGTTAACAGATGCCCAAGTGTTGGAAAACCGTAAGAAATATGGCGTGAATATACTTACTCCGCCAGAAAAAGAAACGGCATGGGACAAAATAAAAGAGGCTTGCTCGCATTGGATTGTGCTGAGCCTGCTAGTAATATTGGTGGGAACTATAATTGCTGCGTTCTTCCTCAACGGAAGTATGGGAAGTATTATCTGGGTAATGCCAGCGATAGTTTTCGCATCGACATTGCTGATTGCAATAGTCGGGTTCTTTGGAGGTTTTGAAGACCCGCTGTTCAAAATCCTGATAACCGCATTTGTTCTTTCGATGGCAATATCCATTTATGAATTTGAGTGGGTCGGTGCAGAATGGACAACTTTCTTTGAACCAATAGGAATAATAGTCGCCCTTATATTGGCTACTGGAGTTGCATTTGTTCTGGAAAGCAAAAACGAAAAGACATTCCAGAGCCTAAACGAGGTGAACGATGACACTCTGGTAAAGGTAATAAGAAATAACAATGTTTGCCAAGTTCCGCGAAAGGATATTGTGGTTGATGATATTGTAATTGTTGAGACAGGAGAAGAGGTGCCTGCCGATTGTGAATTGCTCGAGTCGTTAAACCTTATTGTTGACGAATCGACTCTGACAGGCGAGCCACAGGCTAATAAAACAACAGACCCTGCAAAATTTAAAACTGATGCCACTTATCCGTCGAATCACATATTGAAAGGTACAAAAATTATAGAGGGATATTGTACTGCAAAAGTTATGTCCGTTGGTGACAAGACAGAAAGTGGCAAAGTATTCGAGGCTGCACAAGTTGACGAAGGTGACCCAACTCCTTTGAGTGAAAAATTGGACAATCTGGCCGATTGGATTACAAAAGCAAGTTATGTAATTGCTGGTCTTATTGTGGTTGGTCGTCTGCTGCGTTTCTTCATTGGTGGTGATGCTGATTTTTCCACTTCGGAAGGTTGGATTCATTTTGTAAGCTACTTGTTGAGTACAATAATGATTGCCGTAACCTTAATAGTTGTGGCTGTTCCTGAAGGATTGCCGATGAGTGTTACTTTGAGTTTGGCGTTCAGTATGCGTAAACTTATGAAAGAAAACACTTTGCCGCGTACAATGCATGCCTGTGAAACAATGGGAGCAACATCAGTTATCTGCACAGACAAGACTGGTACGCTGACACAAAATCAGATGAGAGTGGCAGAAACGGCATTCGTGGGTTTGACGGGACAGAATTTGCAGAATGGTATTGTTTCGGAAATAATAAAGGAAAGTATTGCTGTAAATACAACTGCAAATCTTGACCATGCAAATCCGGAAAAGATAAAGGCAATAGGTAATCCGACAGAAGGTGCATTGCTTTTGTGGCTTTATGATAATGGCGTGAATTATTTGAATATAAGGGAATATGTTGATATTGTGGAAAGACTTCCGTTCTCTACGGAATTGAAATATATGGCAACGGTTGTTAAATCGTCGGCAACAGGAAAGAAAATGCTGTATGTAAAAGGTGCTCCAGAAATAATAATGTCTTTTACTGGTCTTGCAGCAACTGAAAAGAAAGCCATTTCTGAAACATTGTCGCAATACCAGTCTCGAGCAATGAGAACATTGGGTTTTGCCTATAAGGAACTTGCTGAAGGTGAAGATGTGTTCTTTGATGGTAAACTGAATGTTTCCGACCTAAAATATTTAGGAGTTGTTGCTATTGCAGACCCTATAAGGGATGAAGTTCCTGCTGCTATAAGAGAATGTATGAATGCTGGAATACAGGTGAAGATTGTTACTGGCGACACTTTGGGTACAGCCAAGGAGATAGGGCGTCAGGTGGGCTTGTATAATGACAGCGATACGGCAGATGCTGTTATGGCAGGTAATGAGTTTGCCGCGATGTCGGACGAAGAAGCAGCTGGAAAGGTAAATGCGTTGAAAATATTATGGAGGGCAAGACCGAATGATAAGGAACGCTTGGTCAAACTGCTTAAGCAAAATGAACATGTGGTTGCTGTTACTGGAGATGGAACAAACGATGCACCTGCACTTAATGCCGCCGATGTTGGTCTTTCAATGGGAGATGGAACGGCAGTCGCAAAAGAAGCCAGCGATATGACAATTCTTGACAATTCGTTGAAGACAATATCAAATGCAGTGATGTGGGGTCGTTCATTGTATGAGAATATACAGCGATTCCTGTTGTTCCAGTTGACTGTTAATGTATCGGCTTGCTTCATTGTGCTAGTTGGTGCTTTTATTGGAACAAAGTCCCCACTTACTGTTACTCAGATGCTTTGGGTAAATCTTATCATGGACACATTTGCTGCTATTGCGTTGGCATCACTTCCTCCAACAAGAAAGGTAATGTCCCAAAAACCAAGAGACCGAAAAGAATCGATATTGGACAAGTCTATGAAGTTCAATATCTTCGGTGTGGGCGGATTGTTCTTCTTGATACAATTAGTACTCCTTCTTATTTTTGAAAATGCAGAAATAACATCGTTGAAGGATTTCTTAAATATACAATGGGGAACAGGTATTGGATTGAGCGCATACGAGGGAACATTGTTCTTTACCGTTTTTGTAATGACACATTTCTGGTATCTGTTTGATGCAAGAGCGTACAAAACAGGTCGTAGTGCTTTCCATTTTAAAGGATGTCAAGGTTTTATAGCTATAGCCGCTGTAATTTTCTTGGGACAAGTTGCAATGCTGTATGTTCCAGGATTCAATGAGATGTTTAATTGTGTTCCGTTGACAATTGTTGATTTCCTAATAATAGTAGGGTTGTCATCTCTTGTTATGATTGTTGGCGAAATCGTTAGGATGATAAAGAAATAAATATAAACGAGGATAACCCAAGTGCGATTGTCCTCGTTTATTTTTTTACGATAATCCAACAACTATTGTTTGCATCGTGCGAGTAGGAGAGAAGAAGACGGAAAAGGTGACGGTGTGGTAAAAAACTGTGAGGACTGTATGCAATTTTAATTCAAAAAAATAGCCCTAACAGAATGATTTTCTGTCAGGGCACATCCTAAATAAATTTAACACATCCGTTATTTCTTTCCTGATGATGTGTTTGGCGTACTACGATAGTGAGGTTTCACTTTTGTCCCATCTTCTTTGGTATGAGGATGTATATATACCTTCTTCTTTCTTGTAGATGTTTCTGCCATAATTTACACCTCCTTTCTTTTCGTTCTTATGATGACATTTACAAGCCATCGTTATACATGGAAAATCACACTTGTTTTTATATTTGTTGTGGATTTTCATTTGTTGTTCACTTATTCTCTTTTATAGGAGAGAAATCTATAAGAGCCTAATATATGGCTTTTTAGCAATTATGGTGCCAAACAAATGATGCTGCCATAATGGCAGGAAAGGGTATATTGAATATGAGTCTACACTAATGTGTATTTTATGTAGTGGAGATATAAGTAAGGAGATTACTCAGATGTTTGTTCTTTAGGAAACATCTTTCACTTTGGACATAAAATCGTTGTATATTTTTTCGTATTGTTCTTTTATGTTTTTATAGTGATGTGATGCCTTTATTTTTATGTCACAATCATTTATCTTTTCTATATACTCACAAGGTGTGTTGTTTTTCATAAGATTGGTTATATCCTCCATTCTTGTAAGTACTTGTTTGTCATTATATAGGTTATCCATTGACATTATATATTCTAAAGAGGCCATTAAATATCTAAATGCTAATGTATAATTTTTTGTATTAATTTCAATTTCAGCCAAACTCGCAAATATTAAATGTTGTGACCGATATTGGTTCTGTTGTATTTTATCGTCAAGTTCATTGAATCTTTCCTCCAATTCATCTATCCTTTTTATTTTTTCTTTTATTTCAATACTATTATATATCTGCCAACCTATTGCAAAGGTCACAATAATTGCAAGCAAAGCAACAATGATTCCCACAAAAGAATCAAGACTTACTACAGTAAAACCGCCAACATTACAGCACCATAAAACCAACATTGTTACTGAGATTCCTAGCGACAAATATGCACATATATGTACTAAATTACTTTTTTTATTTTTCATGATATATTGTTTTACATATTAATAATCTTGCTATTGTTTTACCCATTACATTATTCTACATCCCATGATATTCAATTGGTTGATGAGTTGTATCATATACATATCATTCAAGAATTTACACATTCCATCCGCATCTTCACCTCCTGAATATAAGTGTTTTAGTGCTTTTGCAATATTCTCGTCTCTCTGTTTTGTATGCATATTTAGTTCATTTCGTTCAAAGTCTGTATAATATCCTCTCAACATTGCTTGCATATTAATGTTGTAGATTTGCATGTTTGCTTCTTTTATTTTCTGTATGCATTCAAAATGTTCGGCACGATTATGCCAATATGATGCCCAATCAACTCCAAACCTCATATTAGGGGAGTCCTTGGTTTGTTCCTTTGCCTCGTGTCGAATAGAATCGAAAATTATGTCTGTTGGTTTCATGTTTTTAATTTTTTTTGCAAAAATATAGCAAATTTTTCGAAATAACAAAGTCCAATCAAAAAAACGCACAGATAATAGATATATGTAATTTTAGAGGATTGTCGGAGGTGTTCTTTTCACGGCGAGTAGGAGAGAAGAGAGCGAAAAAGGTGGCGGTGTGGTAAAAACTCGTGCAGAAAAGTGATATTGCACGGTTAAAAAGGTGTCAGCAATTTATCGGAAAAAATGCATCAATAACAAATCGTCACCAAGTTGGTGACGAAATCGAAATGCCAGAAATATTTGGAGTCGTTCCGTGGAAGCATCATGTGTACATTTTCACCAAGAGCAAGTCGTTTGAAGAAGCACTTTTCTATATCAATAAGGTTGCAACAGAAGGATGGAGCCGTGCTTATTTGGAACACCAAGTGGATGCTCACCTTTTTCAAACGCAAGGTTCTGCCATTACCAATTTCGATTTAGTTCTTCCTGCTTCTCAGAGCGAATCGGCAAAAGAACCTGAATATCGGCATTTGCAATGCTTTTTTATAAAACTATGGCATTGTTGCGTGTGTATTGTGAAACTAAATATTAGTTTTGCCTACTTAAAGTATTCGTACAGAAATATTGGAAATGAATTCAGTATGGAACAACATTCGTAAGGGTTGACAAATTTGTCAAGTTGATTCTTAAAAATAAGTTGCTGATTTACATTTCCTTTTCTTTCTGGCATGGAATATTTGTTTTGGCAGATGAAGTTTGCTTTCTTTACATTTTGTTCTTTTAAGTATTCCCAGTTTTGTTTGACTTGCATTATTTCTGTTGCCTTTTTACTGGCATTGGTTTGAATGAAGTTAAGTCCTTTGTATTCCGAGAAATCGGCGGCAATTCTTTTGAAATTCAAGCAGTCAGATTTTGTCGCAATATAATTCCTGTAGTTGGCATCGGGAAGTCGTTTGGTGTATCGTATTGATTCTACCATCGGGTAGTTTATGTACAATTTTCCATCTGATTCATTGCCAAACGACTCAAGCATGTGTTGTAATTCGTTATTCCATTTATCCATTTGCGATTTGTTCTTGTTATGGAAGTCGTAATCGAAGAAAAGATAGATTTCAGAAAAATCAGCTTCGTTGTACTGAAGGAATGTTTCGTAGTTATGTTTCAAGTCTTTGTTTTTGTTGTTTTTCGCTTTTTCCCTAAGATGTTCAAGCAATTCCATATCACTGTCTTTCATGTTTTTGTACAATGTGTGGAATGTAGTGCCGTATATGTATTGCACAAAAACTTCATCATTTCCGCTTGGATGTTGGAAATAAAGCGATGTAAGAGTATTGAAAAGGTTGGGTTCTCTAATTGCCCCTTCTAGCACAATGAGTATCATAGTTAGTCGAAAGTTCCTCCTCTGTATAGTTTTTCGATATTGTGACCGAATCTCAATTCTTTGTTAGTTAGAGAGTTTAGAGGTTTTATGTTATTGTTTTTAAGGATAAAAGCGCAGTCGGGGCGAAGCAGGTCGTTTGTCATAAGCATTGTGTTGTGTGTTGTCATAAACAGTTGGCAGTTGAGTTCGAATAACTTTCTGCACACGGCAAGCGACAGTTTAAAATGATAAAATGCGTCGAATTCGTCAATGAATACAAATGATGCATTGTTCAAGTGCTTGTACCAATAATACAGAAGTTTTAGTGTGTCTGTTCCTGTTGAAATAAAAGGTTTGCTGAAAGCCAGTTCTTGTCCGTTTACAAGGTATTTCAATTGCTTGTCGGTTGGCTTTTGTTTTGCAAAATTGTATTTCTGTGCGCTGGTTTCTTCGATAAATGAAGAAAAGTCATTCGCAAGGTTTTGTGATATAATATATTCGTCTATATTTGAAACTTGAGATTCCAGACCTATGAAATCGCGTTCGTCAACACTTCTGAACCAAAGCATTGAATCAACAAAATTTTGCAACAGTATTAGGTAATGGTCTTCTGGTAGTGGGTACGATGACAAAAGAAAATTGATAATTGAAACATTGTTGGCACTATTGGCAAGGTCTGATATTGTCTGTGCCTTCAATTGAAAGTCATCGCTGATTTCTAGTGAATTGTTCTCATTGTGAAATATAAGTTTTTTGTTTACAATGAGTTCTTCTTTTTTTAGTGTTCCATTGCTCGATTTTGAATAATTATATTCCAATACATAGCCATTAATAGTGAATATGTATTCAAAGTCAACTAGTTCCCCTTGATGTCCTCCGTTTGCAAAATTTATAAGATAGTCAAATTTTTTCTTTTTTTGTGTCAGGTGGTTGACAATGTCAAATATTGCCAGTCCGAAATTTGTTTTTCCTGACCCATTGGGTCCGTATATTATTCCGATTTTTATAACATTGTTTTTTATGGTGTACAAGTTAAAATCGTAATTGCTAGGATTTCCAATGTTCCATTCTATTCTGTCGGCGAAGCCTCGGAAATTTTTTACAGCAAAGTGAGTCAACATATTTATATATTTTTATTTCAGGTGCAAAGATAATTTATTTTTTTTATTATTCCGTAATTTTTTTACGGTAGATTGTTTTTTGCTATGGAATGCATGGCTCTTGCTTGGGATAACACTATTTGACTTTTTTAGGAAACAATTCTCTTATTTCACCTGCTATGTTCAGATGTACTTGGGCGCAAATCCTATGGATTTTTTTGGGGGGAAGACTTCGGGTATTTTTGTTTTCAATGATTCATTGTTTTTTTTGATTATTGTGCCGAAAATTCTTATTCAAAAGGTACACGCAGTTTGATTCCACACAAAGATTGTCCAAAACTATGGCATTGTTGTGTGGGGTGTATTGCGAAAAATAATTAAAAAAGTTACCTGTTTTTGGGTAACATTTTTCACGCATCATCAACCCAACTGATATTTCCTGCCGTCGTTGGTCTCCTGTTTTTGGGTAACATTTTTCACGCATCATCATCCGACAAAAAATTCATCAACCTGTTGGAAGAGGCAAAAGAAGAACAGGAAGCAAACAATTACGCATCTCAGCAGTTAATTCCAAACCATTTATGGAAGACCAGTCTTTTGCCGCAGGTTACACTCAACAAACCTTGGATTATACAAGCAAAATACAGTCAATGGGCAAGCGATAATCATTTGAACAAATGGATTGTTTTGGGACGTATTTCATACGAAACAGGAATGCATAAGTTCAGGAACGATGAAAGCCGAAAAATAAACTAGGCATTTACATCGTGCGAGTAGGAGAGAAGAACGCGGAAAAGGTGGCGGTGTGGTAAAAACTCGTGCAGAAAAATGTCAACATTCAGCCAAAAGTCGTGCAGAAAAATGTATGATTTTGTTTGAAAGTCGTGCGGAAAAGTGTATTTTTGCGGCGAAAAGTCGTGCAGAAAAATGTCAATACTATGGAGAGAATAGGATATAACTTATTGATACAGTGGAAGAATAGTAAGAATAGAAAGCCTTTGATTGTAAATGGTGCCAGACAGGTTGGAAAAACATGGCTACTAAATGAGTTCGCAAAGTGTGAATACAAGAAGAAGGTTATGTTTAGTCTCGACCGTCACGAAAAGGCTCGAGAGGTTTTCGTCAATGGCGGAAGCGTGGAACAATTGTTGCGAGCGTTGTCGGCGTTGTCGAATGTTGACATTACCCCAAACGATACATTGATAATTCTTGATGAGATTCAAGAATGTCCGCAGGCACTTACTGCCTTGAAATACTTTTGTGAGGATGCGCCCGACATACATATAGCGGTTGCAGGTTCGCTTCTTGGAATATCGTTGCATAAGCAAAGTTCTTTTCCTGTGGGCAAAGTGGACATTATCAGGTTGTATCCGATGAACTTTGAGGAATTTCTTCGTGCAGTCGGTCGTGAGCAGATGGCCGATGAGCTTTTGCGTGGCGACTGGTCGGTTATTAATCTTCTGGAAAAGGAATACATCGACTTGTTGCGGCAATACTATTATGTGGGCGGAATGCCGGCTGCGGTATTGGCGTATTTGGACAATGGAGGATTGAAAGATGTCCGCCAAGTTCAAAAAAAGATTCTCGCCGACTATGAACACGACTTTTCCAAGTATGCACCACAGAACGAAGTGCCGCGTATCCGTATGGTATGGCAGAGCATTCCGTCGCAATTGGCTAAGGAAAACAAGAAATTTATATATGGAGCCTTGAAGAAAGGAGCTAGGGCAGCGGCTTTCGAAGTAGCAATACAATGGCTGGTCGATGCTGGTCTTGTGTATAAGGTTTGCCGTACAACAGCGGTAAAAATGCCATTGAAGTTTTACGAGGATGCCAATGCTTTCAAGTTGTTTTTGCTGGATGTCGGTCTGATGGGGGCTATGGTTGATGCACCCGCATCGGCTGTACTTGTTGGCAATGAAATTTTTAGCGAATACAAGGGCGCATTTACCGAATTGTTCGTAGCGGCACAATTGATGGGGACAGGATTGCCCGTATTTTACCATAGCGCAGAAGATTCGAGGGTAGAACTTGATTTCGTTGTGCAAATAGGTTCTACGGTTTATCCAGTGGAGGCAAAGTCGGAAGAAAACCTGCAGTCAAAATCGATGAAGACATTTATACAGAACCATCCTGATTTGCGTGGCATACGCCTGTCGATGAAACCGCGTATAAGTCAAGATTGGTTGGAATGTATCCCATTGTATGCTTTCTGTGAGGAATTTAAGCGGATGCAAGGCGTTGAAATGTGACTTGTCGCAGAGGTAGTCTTCTGTCAGTTTCTTTGAGAGAGGGTTTTATAGTCCCGCACCGGGATTTGCTTTCCAAGGTTTATCCTTCGTGAAAATGTTCTATTTTTGTGCAACTAAATGTAATGTGTGATTTTTGTTGAAATGAATACTTCGAGTCTTGATTTGTTTTCGCAGAAGGGCGCACTTGTCGCCAAAGATGTAACGCCTTGGCAGACATTCTCCGGCAAGGGAATGAAATTCCATTTGCAGTCGTACGACTGGAACGGTTGCGCTTGCCTTTCGTACCTCACAATGAGGGCTTTTCTTGGTGTGATGAAGATGGAAACCCTTATCTGTACGCCATACGCGAAAGACCTTCCTCTTTATTCATACGACCTTATAAGCGCTTTCGGAAAACGGATTTTGATTGAGGAGGTTTACGATACACAGCTGAATCCTGTCGATTTGTCGGCAATGCAAGCCGTAAAAGATACTTACCGCGATTTGAAGGACAAGCCTCTGAAACCGGCATGGTACGACAATCTTCGTCTTCCGCCAAGTACCGCCAAGGTTGGGGCAGCGTCGCGCCTGTCGGCATTAGTCTCCGAAATGACATCTGCATACATCGATATGTTTCCCACTGCCAGCAATGTGGATTCTGCCGCTAAGACCGCCCGAAACCGCATATATGTTGAAGGGCTAATCAGCAATGGCGGACCAGCCTTCGACACCATCAGTAAGATGCTTGGCGTTGAAGCAGCAAAGACGCTCTTCCGCCGTTATATTTTCGGAACGGAATAATACGGTCTTGTAATATTTTCCATTGTTTTCCGCTAAATTATGCGTTGTCACAATTTTTGCGTTGCTCCATTTCATTCCGCAGCAAAAATATGCGCCAACGTTCTAATAAGGACAAAGGCAATAAACAGATCACGATTGAAGTCAAGCGTATCATGATTATAGTCTCCTATGACTTGGCCTTGGCCGACTTCTTCACTTCCTCGTGGTAGAAATAGTTGGCTACGACGGGCGGCTGGCCGAAGTCGCTGCGCTTGGTGTCATCGTCGCGGACATAGGTCATGCCCTGCCGGGCGGTGTATTCCCGCAACTGCTGGTCCAATGCGACCCAGTAACTGCGGTCGCGCTTGGAATAGATCTCGTGATAGAGGCTGTCGAGTTCGGGATGGTGGGCGTGTATCCAGTCCAGGATGACGGGGCGGTAGTCGCCTCGCAGGTTCAGGTTCTCGAGCCACACCAGGTTGCACTGGCCCTTGGCGCGCTCGATGATGGCCTCAACATCGGTGATGCCAGGGAAAATCGGCGAGATGAAACAGGTGGTTTCAACACCTGCCTCGTAGAACTGACGCATGGCCTCCAGGCGGCGCTCGATGCTGACGGCCACATCCATCTCACGGCGGAACGACTCGTCGAGCGTGTTGATGCTCCACGACACACGGGCATGGGGGAAGGTCTTGATCAAGTCGAGGTCACGCAATACAAGGTCGGACTTCGTGGCAATGCTCACGCTGATGCCGCTGCCCTGAAGCTGTTCCAGCAGGGCGCGGGTACGCTTGTACTTCGCCTCGTGGGGCTGATAGCAGTCGGTCACAGAGCCGAAGAAGGCCTCCTTGCCCGCATACCGCTTGGCATTCTTGATCTCTGGCCAGTGCTTCACGTCGATAAACTCGCCCCACGGCTCCGGATGGTTCGTAAACCGCTTCATAAACGAGGCATAACAGTACTTACAGCCGTGCAGACAGCCCACGTAGGGATTCACCGAGAAGTCGGCCACCGGCAGGTTCGACTTCGTCATCACCGACTTCACTTCAATTTCTTGTATCTTCACCATATTGTTTCTTATTTTGAAAGATGCAAAGGTACTACAATTTCCCCAAACCATTGCAAGACAAACAGCGACTGAAATGTCACTTTTCGGGACTATTGATGATTCCCTGCAATAAGCCCAAGCTATGCAAGAACCATGACAGCGGCGGCTTGGACGGTAAAAGTTAATAGTTGTTTTTTTTTGTACTGACGTGCTTTCGTCCTTTCGTGCTAACGAACGAGGGTTTTCAAGTACGTTGAAGCTTTAAGATAGCAGTTGAGACAGCCGCTGGCGCGGTGTTTTTGCCCATCATCAAGCCCAAGCTGTGGGTAAGGCGCGACGGCCTTTCATAAGACTTTCAGAGAAGTAGAGGCTTCCCAAATAACATGTTGCCGCCCCGGGCAAGTGTCGCAGCGGAGCAAGGGCTAAAAGAAAAATACATGAAGCCCGCGACCGCTGCGACTCTTGCCCAGGGCGATATAGAAGTAGAGGCAGGCCGTCGCGCGGCGCTGGGCGGTGTTGCAGACAGGCAGAGTG
>CACYQN010000023.1 GCA_902776565.1 uncultured Bacteroidia bacterium | reverse complement strand
CGAGGGCTTTGTAAAGTATTTGCAGCCTTATTATATGCCAAAGAGTACAGGAAGGTCAAATTTTGATATTTCAAAGTTTGTCAAGGAGGTAAGGACTGGCGAAGCGGAAGGTTTTATGCGTAGGTTAGACACCTTCTTTGCTAGTGGCGACTATTCCCTTATGGGCGACAAGGAATTGTATTTCCACAATGCGATGTTTGTATTTTTCACATTGCTCGGCTTTTATGTCGATGTGGAGCGTCATACGACCGATGGCAGGATGGACATGCTTGTGCAGACCAAAGACTACATCTACATCTTTGAGTTCAAGATAGACCAGAGTGCCGAGGTTGCTCTGAAACAAATAGAAGAAAAGGGTTATGCACGACCGTTTGCCACCGATTCGCGCAAATTGTTCAAGATAGGGGTGAACTTTTCGACGGAAAAGCGAAGAATTGATGGGTGGAAGGTGGAAGTGGCTGATGCAATAAATTAATAAAATGTAACGATGAAGTATCCTATTGGCATACAGAGTTTTGAAAAAATAAGGACGGAAGGCTTCGTGTACATTGACAAGACCGCCTTTGTCTATAAGCTTGCGAGCGAGGGTTGCTATTACTTTCTGTCGCGTCCGCGTAGATTCGGGAAAAGTTTGCTGATATCCACTATGGAAGCTTATTTTCATGGGAAGGCGGAACTGTTTGAAGGCTTGGCTATAAGCAAGTTGGAAAAGGAATGGCATAAATATCCGGTTATGCACCTTGACTTGAATACCGAAATGTACAATACGACGGAGGCATTGAACAACAAGTTGAATCTTGCATTGTCGGAATGGGAAGACCTGTATGGAAGCAACCCGAACGAGCGTTCGCTGGGTACTCGGTTCGAGGGTGTAATACGGAGGGCAAGCGAGAAGACTGGTTCGCAGGTTGTCATCCTTGTGGATGAATATGACAAGCCGTTGTTGCAGGCTATTGAAAACAAGCAGTTGCAGGACGATTATCGCAACATCCTGAAGGCTTTCTATGGTGCTCTGAAGTCGGCTGATAAATATATTCGCTTTGCATTTCTTACAGGTGTAACAAAGTTTGGCAAGGTTAGCGTATTCAGCGACCTTAATAATCTGACGGACATATCTTTCGACCGTAGGTACTCGGCAATATGCGGGGTTACAGAAGCAGAACTGCACGAGTATTTTGATGCAAGCGTGGCGGAGTTGGCTGATGTAAATGGCATGACAAAGGACGAGTGCTACGGCCAACTGAAATTGGATTACGACGGCTACCACTTCGACTGGAACACTCCTGGAATTTATAATCCATTCGGTTTGCTAAATACACTTTCGAGTTGTCAGTTCCGCGACTATTGGTTCGAGACCGGTACGCCCACTTTCCTTGTCCATCAATTGCAGAAGGCAAATTATCGGCTACCTGACTATAAAGGATTACGACACTGAATTCAAGTTCTATACTCTCGGTTTCCCAAACAGAGAGGTTCGCGAGGGCTTTGTAAAGTATTTGCAGCCTTATTATATGCCAAAGACTACAGGAAGGTCAAATTTTGATGTTTCAAAGTTTGTCAATGAGGTAAGGACTGGCGAAGCGGAAGGTTTTATGCAAAGACTGGACTCTTTCTTTGCCAATGGCGACTATGCTCTTATGGGCGACAAGGAGTTGTATTTCCACAATGCCATGTATGTATTTTTCACATTGCTCGGCTTTTATGTCGATGTGGAGCGTCATACGACCGATGGCAGGATGGACATGCTTGTGCAGACAAAAGACTACATCTACATCTTTGAGTTCAAGATAGACCAGAGCGCAGAGGTTGCTCTGAAACAAATAGAAGAAAAGGGTTATGCCCGTCCGTTTGTTGCCGATTCTCGCAAATTGTTCAAGATAGGGGTGAACTTTTCGACGGAAAAGCGTTGCATCGATGATTGGAAAGTATTATAGTATAAAGTTGTTCCAAATAAATATTGTAAGCAGATGTTTCTTTTTGAAAAATAACCGCCGTTATTTTAGCGGTGGTTAAATTTGGAATGTTATACGAGTATTTAGTTAAAAAATCTTGCTATGTCATTTTGCCCCAATTAAAAATTAACACCATGCGAGAAAAATAATTTTTAATATATGTGTGTTATAATGATTTAAGTTGTATTTTTGCAAATTGAAAATCAGATTTACAAAATGCAAAAATTAATATCAAGAAGAGTCCAAGATGTTGTAAAAGAATACCTTAATGTATTTCCAGCGGTGGTAATATTGGGATCAAGACAATGTGGGAAAAGTACATTGATGAGGATGATGGCGAATGTGATGCCCAATATGCTATATTTGGATATGCAGAATAGGGATGATTTCGCAATGATGTCCGAGCCATCATTATTTTTTAGGAATAATGTCGATAGGCTTGTGTGCTTGGACGAGATACAGCAAACGCCAGAATTATTCTCTGTGCTTAGAAGTGAAATTGATAGGGATAGGCGTAATGGAAGATTTATATTGTTAGGGTCTGCATCTCGCGAATTGCTTCAAAATACTTCAGAAACATTAGCTGGAAGGATTGGCTTGATAGACATGACTCCTTTTACGTATGATGAGTTGTGTGATTGCAATGATTTTGAGATAAATAAATTCTGGTTGCGAGGAGGTTATCCAGATAGTTATCTGGCGTTAAGTGATGATTATAGTTCGCTGTGGCGTGAAAGTTTCATTCGTACATATATCGAACGTGATGTGCCGCAGTTTGGTTTTCAAATTACATCGAGGCAAATGCTTCGTCTTATGCTAATGATTGCGCATAGTCATGGACAGCTTCTGAATAGTTCAAAAATAGGAGAATCGTTAGGAATCACACACCCAACAGTCAAACGTTATGTTGATGTGTTGGAGCAAACATATCTGATTCGCTCGTTGCCTCCATATTTGGCAAATATTAAGAAAAGAATTGTAAAATCGCCCAAGATATATGTCCGTGATACAGGATTGCTTCACCAGCTTCTGCAAATAAAGACATTCAACGATTTGCTTGGACATCCTGTGTTTGGCGCTTCTTGGGAGGGTCTTGTTGTTGAGAATGTATGTTCGTCAATAAACAATGCTGAGTTTTCTTTTTTCAGAAGTGCAACAGGAGAGGAAATGGACTTGATTGTGCAGAAAAATGGCAAACTCATAGCGATAGAATGTAAAGCTTCTACTGCTCCGCAACTTACGCAGGGCTTTTGGAAAACATTAGATATAATAAGGCCAGACAGAACATTTGTTGCTGCTCCTATAGAAAGGAGATACGAAATGCATGATAATGTTGATGTCCTAAATTTAGGAGAATTGTTGTACGCCCTTAATGAAATTTGAGTATAATTAGCAATTCTGTCTTCCTGAAAAATAACCGCCGTTATTTTAGCGGTGGTTATAATTGGAGCAAGGTTACTGTCGAAAAATATTTTCCAGTTTTGATATCGTAATAATAAAAATTATATCTTTGCGAAAAATAACCACCGTTATTTTTGCGGTGGTTAAATTTAAAGGAATTATGAAGTTTTACGACAGGCAAAAGGAACTTGAAACTCTTGAGAATGTGCGGAATATGGCATTTAATGTCAATTCTCAGATGACTGTTGTTACTGGTAGACGTAGAATTGGTAAAACCAAACTCATTCTCAAAAGTTGCGAAAATACACCTACGGTTTATTGGTTTGTGTCGCGAACAAACGAGGCCGAATTGTGCCGGCAGTTTGCCGAAATTATAAGGCAATCGCTTGGAGCGTTTGTGCCAGATGGGATAAGTAGTTTCAGCGATGTGTTCCAGATGTGCATGGAAATAGGGAAAAACAGAAAATACAATCTTGTCATTGATGAATTCCAGGAATTGTATCAGATAAATGTTTCCGTTTTCAGTTATATGCAGAACATTTGGGACAGTATGAAAGACATTACCAATGTCAATCTCATAGTAAGCGGTTCGGTATATACTATGATGCATAAGATATTTCAGGACAGCAAGGAACCGCTATATGGCAGGGCGAACTGCATTATGCGTGTGAAGCCTTTCTCTGTTGATGTTATGAAGCAGATACTTGGAGATTATAATCCGCACTATACCAATGATGATTTGCTTGCGCTTTATGCTTTTACTGGCGGTGTTCCGAAATATATCGAATTGCTGATGGACAGGAAATCAGTTTCTGTTCGTAAGATGATAAGCCAGATGACCGAAGAAAATTCAATCTTCATCGAGGAAGGCAATGTGATGCTGATACAGGAGTTCGGGAAAAAGTACGGAATCTATTATTCGGTTCTGTCTGCCATTGCTTCTGGTGTCAACGAGCCGTCGAGGATTTCACAGGTTACTGGACTGAGTACGCTGGGCGGCACTCTTTTGAGGCTGGAGGAAGATTATGATGTGATAGCAAAGAAGCGTCCGATTTTTGCGAAGGAAGGTTCGCAGACGGTACGCTACGAGATAAAAGACCATTTTCTTAGGTTTTGGTTTCGATATATTGTTCGAAATCAGAATCTTGTCCAGACAGGTCATTATGAGCGTTTGCGTGAAGTTGTGTCAAACGATTATGAGACATATTCGGGCAAGGAACTTGAGGATTATTTCAAGGACAAGATTATGCAGACCGAACCGGTGGAAAGCATAGGGTCGTGGTGGGAAACATCGCGCAAGGCAAACAAGGCTAACGAGCAGAACGAAGTGGATATTGTTGCAACCTATTACAACGAAAGGAAAGTTCTGATTGCCGAGGTAAAAAGGCAGAGAAAGAACTTCAAACCAGAAAAATTTCAGGAAAAAGTTGAGAAGTTGCGCACTCGTCTATTTTATGACTATGCAGTAGAAACAAAATGCCTTACGCTGAATGATATGTAAATGAAATTTAATATAATAGAGTAATGCGTATCCTTCACATAATTCCCAGATTGAACAAAGGCGGTGCCGAAAGGCTTTGTCTTGATATCTGCAATCAATTGCAGAAACACAGCGATGTGCAAGTGCGACTGATAACTTTTTCGGATGAGAATTTTTATCCATTCCTGACGGAAAATATCGACTGGCAGGTTGTTCCAGCAAGCGTTCAGCTTTCAGTATTTCATAAAAATGTGCTGAACATTGATGCTTTGCAGAAGACGATAGAAGATTTTGCTCCCGATGTAATTCATACGCATTTGTTTGAGGCGGAGATTGTTTCGCGTTCGTGCAATTATCCGCAGGCAAAATGGTTTTCGCATTGCCACGACAATATGAAGCAGTTCCGTAATTTTGGCTTGAGAACATTGTTCAATAAGGAACTTCTGACAAATTATTACGAGAAACGCTATTTGTTTTCGTGCTACAAGGCAAACGGCGGAACAACTTTCGTGGCAATATCTCACGATACGGAACTTTACTTCCGTAAAACAGCAAAGCATTTCGATGTGCAATTGTTGCCAAATGCTATTGACTATGATAAATTTAAAGGTAATGGCAATCCCCAGCAAGGAACAAAATTGCGGCTTGTTAATGTTGGTTCTCTGAACAAAAACAAGAACCAGATATTTTTATTGGATGTCGCCAAGATTTTGAGAGAAAAAGGAATTGATTTTGAGATGAAGATTGTTGGTGGCGGTGGGGATTATGCTTTCCTTGAACAGAATATTGAGGTGTATCAACTGAAAAATTTTGTTTCATTATGTGGCAATGTTGACAATGTGGAGGATTATTTGCATGATTCGGACATCTATGTTCATTCTTCGCTTTCAGAAGCTTTAGGTTTGACTATAATCGAAGCCATGGCGGCAGGTCTTCCTGTTGTCACTCTTGACGGACGTGGCAACCGTGACTTGATTGTGCAAGGAAAAAATGGTTATATGGTGTACGAGCAGGATGCCGAGCAGTTTGCGGATAGGATTCTCGAAATTTGGAACGACAAGCATAAATATAATGAGATGTCTGCTTTTGCACAGGAGTTCGCCAAGAAATATGATATAAAGGAATATGTTGACCAGTTGTTGGAATTGTATAATGGATAAGTCGAAATGAAGAATCATATTAGAAATTTAGATACATTTAGGGCGATAGCGGCAATAATCGTTGCTATCGGACATATAGAGTTGTTCAGGCAAAATGCATTTGGAACAACGGCATTTAAGTATATGCCGAGCGGGCATATTGGAGTAATTCTGTTTTTTGTAATATCGGGCTTCCTTATAACATATCTTTTGTTGAAAGAAAAGGAGCAATATGGTAAAATATCACTCAAAGACTTCTGGTTGCGCAGGATATTCAGAATATGGCCAGTATATTATCTTGTTCTGTTGATATCTGCGTTCTTTTTTGAGACTGTACCGTCAGGCAAGACTATTGCGTACGCCTTGGCAATAATGCCGAATTTCTCGCACGCTCTCGAATGTGGGTGGAGTACTAGCCCTCAGATTTGGTCGATTGGTGTCGAGAATCAGTTCTATCTTTTGTTCCCTATTATAGTAATGCTTGTTCCTCGGAAGCATTTGCGTTGGCTGTTGCTACTAATAATTGTTGGATTCGCAATCTTGCCGCATGCGGTTGATTTCTTGAATGTCCGGCTTTGGAATAACGCCGACCTTGCCAGTTTTAACCGAAAGTTCTTTTTTGGAAGCAAGTTCGATTGTCTAGGAATAGGTTGCCTTGCAGGATGTATATATATATAGAGAGAGAGGGTGCAGTATCGCGCAAGTGGATGAATTTTCTTTATAACAAGTGGTTTTTTATCGTATGTCTGATTGCAGCAGTTGTGTTTTGGGGCGCAAATCTGGAATTCTCATATTTTACCGATGAGTTTATGGCGGCGTTGTTTGCCGTGGTGATATTGAATATGTGTACAAATTCGGATCTGAAAATTAATATCGAAAATAAGGTTACGAAATTTCTAGGCAAGATATCGTATGGTATTTATATGTATCATTGGATAGTCCTTTTGGTCGCTTTCAGATTGTTGCCATTGTCGGACAATTGGTATTCTACACTCTTGCTATATATGTTTGTTTTGGGTGGCGCTGTGCTCGTAGCATGGTTGTCGTTCATATCGTACGAGAGATTTTTCTTAAATATTAAGAAACGATTCGAGAAATAAATTGAATTGTGGTGTGTTGTTTGTAAGTGTCTAAGCGTAGGAGTGTAATAATAGTTTTGTTTAGTTGCGATACTTAAAATTGGCGTAAAATCTCACATGTTATGTGATAAATTACGTCAAAATATGTTGTAGAATTATTTAAACGATTATATTTGCGGAAAATTTTGGAACGATGGAGAAGGCACGAAAAATTTCTTCCTGCTCTCAAACGACAACCAGACACATCATTTCTCGGATTCAATAACTACCGTTAGCGTAGCATATTTCTTGAGTTTATATTTAATAGAAAACCAACTTGTTGTTTGGTATTCCCATTATTATTCATATTTTTGTCCTATGAATTGAGAATTTATTCGCAAAGAATTGAGAATTTTGAAATTTGTTTATGGAATGTATTCAGTATGAATTGTTTATGACGAAGTTAAAAAGGAAAGGTGTCGCTTTATGAGTAGGAAGACTCTTATACTTCTTTGCGATAGTTATCCGCTTTCAGCAGGCGAATTTTTCATCGATGATGAGATGCGTGTAATTGCTCCAAAGTTTGATAAGGTGCTTATCTATACGGCATCGGCAGATACAGGCAAAAATCTTAATAGGTTTGTTCCCGATAATGCCGAAGTGGTTTCGTTCTCTCGGCAAAAATTTGAAGCAGGCAAATTGAAATCCATTTTTCGGATTTTTACACCGATGTTCATTGCCGAATTTTTCTTTGCGTTGAAGAAATTGCCGTTGAAATATTGGTTGAGTGCATTCAAGATAATGTATGTCGATATGCATAGGGCAACGAACCTTAAAAAGGAACTTATGGCGTTGTGTAAGGCAAAAAATATTGATATGGCAGACTGTGTATTCTATTCCTACTGGCACGACTACAAGGCGTTGGCACTGGCTATGTTGAGAGGGAAGAGCCAAAACTTGAAGTGTGTTGCAAGGGCGCACGGCTGGGACAATTTTGCTGATAGAAATAATTATTCATATCTTTCATTTAAAAATTATATTATTCAAAACCTATCACGAACTTTTACTATATCAGAATTAGGGAAGAAATATTTTGAAACTTATCTTGGAAGAAATATAGATGATAGAGTTCGTGTATCTCGATTGGGAAAAATGAATGGTAGATTGCCTAAGCTTAAGATAGAAAATAAAAATGAGTATTTGTTTTGTAGTTGTAGCCATTTTAACGCGATAAAAAGAGTTCATCTATTAGCTGAAATTTTTTCACAAATGAAGACTTCAAATATAAAATGGATTCATTTCGGATGGGGATATAAAGAGTCGGAAGATTTGGTAAAAAAAACTATTGAAGATAAGATTCCTAACCTAAATTATGAATTTAAAGGTTTGGTTCCTAATAATATCATACTTGATTTTTATTCGAATAATTATATAGATATGTTTTTTAATGTGAGTTCTACGGAGGGGATACCAGTAAGCATTATGGAAGCAATGTCGGCGGGAATCCCTGTTGTGGCCACCGATGTTGGCGGTACTTCAGAAATAGTGAACGAGAAAAATGGATATTTAATTGATGTTGATTTTGACCCTAAAAAAGTTGCAGAAATAATAGATAAATATTTAAATTCTTCGTTGGTGGCGCAAGAAGAGTTTAGGTATGAAGCTTATAATACATGGAAAAGAAATTATGATGCAGCAAGTAATTATTCTAATTTTGCAGAAATAATATTGAATTTGTAATGAAACGATTTTTTAATAAACTGAGATATATCTTTTTGAAACGGATAAAACCGGAAATAATAGGTGGTTGGAAAAATTCCAATGGCGTATATCAGGAACATACTGGTATAAGTAATATGACTCATGTATCCCAGAAAGGAGATAATCTATATATTGGCGACAATGTTTTTATTGGTCATTTTAACTATATTGATGGTTGTAATGCCAAGTTGACTATCGGGAATTTTGTTGAAATAACGAATTATGTAAATGTCTTGACGCATTCAACTCATAACTCTATACGTTTCGCCTTGAATGAAAAAGCGAAGTTGACAGGGCCTGTAATTATAGGGGAGAATTCGTATGTCGGTCCCCATTCTGTTATAATGCCAAATACAAAAATAGGGAAAGGGTGTATTGTGTCAGCATATTCGTACGTTAAGGGAGAATTTCCAGATTATTCCATATTGAGAGGACGTCCAGCACGAGTAATAGGAAATACGAAAGAAACGGATGAAAAACTATTAAAGGAATATCCAGAATTGCAAGATTATTACTATGAGCGAAATGAAGATAATTAGTTCTTTATCAGATATATTTCTGAACCAAGATTATTTTCCAATCTTCTTCTGGGACAAATGGGAAACCGTAGAAGAACAACTTCATCATAAGCAACGGTTATTGTGTGTTGATGAAGAAGAAAATGTTATTGCTTTTACATTATATAAAATGCGGTTCTTCAAAAAGGCCGATTATCTATATGTTCCGCTCGATAAAAAAGGAAATAGACTGTCGGTTGAAAAAGAAAAAACGTTCCTTGATGAATTTCATAACTATTTGAAAACAAAGAGAATTGCAGATGTTATTTTTCCTCCTTCGCACGTAGAGACATTTGCGTCTATCCCGTCGAAATGTTTATACTATAAGTTGGGTATTATGAAAGTGGATTTGACGCAGACGGAGGATGAAATACTGTCAAAATTTTATAAAGAAAATAAAAAACAAATCCGTAAGGCTGTTGAGAATGGAGTAGAAATTTTGGAAGGGCTATCTTGTTTAAACGGTTTTTATGAGAACTATGAAAATTCTGCAAAGTATAAAGGCTTCAGTCTACTCCCATATAGTTATTTTGAAAAGTTGATATCTATAATTCCTGACAATATATATTGTTGTTGTGTGTTATGTAATAATTGTTTAGATGCATCATATTTGTGTTTGAGAGATGCAAGATATATATATCCATTGTATTCTGGAACATCATTTAAACCCCAGTATAAAGGTTCTAAAAAGTTCTTGTTGTGGAACATTTATTTGAAAGCAAAGCAAGAAGGTATTGAAAAATATATTTCTGGGGGATATAGGTATGGACTCCCCGAAAGTGACCCATTACACAATGTACACCTATTTAAATTAGGAATGGGTGCAGAAATAGAGGACGGCTACCACTTCATAAAAGTCATCAATCCGTTGAAATACAATCTTATAAATCTTGCAATGAAGTGCAAGTCATTATTGACGGGCAAGAACTATTCATTTGTGAATTTGAAAGGTTTGGACGTGAAAAAATCGAAATGATGGAAAAGAAAATATTGTTGACATTTGATTATGAATTGTTTCTTGGCTCCAAATCGGGTAGCGTGGATAATTGTTTGATTATTCCAACCGATATGTTGCTCAATGTTATGGAACGCCACCAAGCCGAAGCAATATTTTTTGTTGACACAACCTACATAATGAGAATGTGCGAGTTGGAGGATTCCAATATCAATGTGAAGCGTGATTTGGAGAAAATCAAACAACAATTGATTCGCATAGTTAAGTCTGGACATAAAATATGCCATCACATTCATCCACATTGGATTGATGCACAATACGTAGAGGTTGAAAACCAATGGAATCTTTCAAACGATGAGCATTATTGTGTAGAAACTCTATCAGAAGAACAAAAAACTCAGATTTTTGATTTTTCGGTATCGTTTTTATCCGAAATAATGAGTGTGGCAGGAGTTGAGTATGATTGCTGTGGATATCGTGCAGGTGGGTTGCATATAGAGCCGTTTGCGGCAGTAAAAAACGATTTTGCCCGATGTGGAATAAGTGAAGATTTCAGCAGCGAGGCTCTGATTGAAAATATAACAGAATCATATCGATTTGAAGAATCCACATTGTCACCAGCCACGGACGGGAGATTCATTGAGCATCCCATTTCTCGAATAAGAATTTATGGTTTGCGCAAAATACTGAATGGCGTATTTTACAGATTAACAAAGAGATCTCCAAAGTATCAAAAGTTTGGCGAAGGTATTCCGTCAGTACCGAAAAAGGCAGAACATCAGATTTCCCATGGTAAATTAGAATTCTCTTTACCTATAAGCATAGAACTTTTGACTCCGGTGCTTTTGCCATACTATAAAAAGTTGCTTAAACGATATTCATATATTCATTTCCTGTCTCATCCTAAATTGCAATCAAAGGCGACAATTGAGTTGTTTGATAGTTTCCTCAAATTTTATGGAAGAAACTGATATTTGTGTTTTCTGCTATGATGATAAAAAATCTTATTTTTGCGCTCAATATAGTAATTGACAATGAATAATAATGAAACCATATTATCAATAGTTTCTCCAGTCTATCGCGGAGAGAAGATGACGGAAGAGTTGGTGCGCAGAATATCGGAAAGTGTTGGCTCGATTACCCAACACTATGAAATAATTCTTGTGAACGATGCCTCTCCTGATAATTCGTGGAATGTTATAAGGGCGGAATGTGAAAAGGATTCGCGCGTAAAGGGTATAAATCTTTCTCGCAACTTTGGGCAGCATTATGCTATAACGGCAGGATTGTCGTATGCAAAAGGCGAATGGGTTGTGGTGATGGACTGCGACTTGCAGGATAGACCAGAAGAGATTCCGAATCTGTATAAAAAGGCTCTTGAAGGTTATGATTCTGTTTTCGCACAAAGAGTAAATCGTTCCGATTCTTGGTTAAAGAGGATGTCGTCGAAGCTTTTTTACAAGTTCTTTTCGTATATGACCGAAACGAGACAGGATGCATCAGTCGCAAACTTCGGTATATACAATAGGAAGGTTGTGGTGTCTATACTTGCTATGGGCGACAAGATGAGATATTTCCCTACTCAGGTTCAATGGGTGGGATTTCGCAAATATTATATGCCAGTGGAACACGATTCGCGTATGGAGGGTAAGTCTAGCTATAGTTTGAAGAAATTGTTCAGATTAGCTTTTGATACTATTGTATCGTTTTCCGACAAACCGCTTCGTCTTACTATGAATATTGGCGCATTGATAACAGCGGTATCTTTTCTGATAGGTTTAATCTATCTGATACAATATCTATGTGGTCATATTGCTGTTATGGGATATGCTAGCCTTATAATTTCACTTTGGTTTATTTGTGGAATATTGGTATTCCTTATTGGTGTTGTGGGATTGTATCTTGGTAAGACCTTTAACCAGGCCAAAGGTCGTCCGACTTTTATTGTTGATGATAAGATAAATATATAGTGATGAATTTGTCTCGGTTAAATTGGGATAGCGATTTTTTCGGACTGAACATCGGGAAACTTGTTTTGTCGGACGAAGATGACTTTTTGATGTCTGATATCTCTGGACTTGTTGATTATGATTTGGTTTATATTTTTGCAAATCACGGACGTAATATGCCAGTCATCGGAGCGAATCTTGTCGATTGTAAGGTCATCTGCAAAAAGTCAATTAGTTGCAATGTGGAAGCTAATTCAAATGTAGTTGCTTTTTCGGAAAGTAAACCATCGCCAGATTTGTATGAACTTGCATTGCAAAGCGGGGAGTATTCGCGTTTTAGGCTGGACAATAAACTGCCAGCAGGTAGTTACGAGAAATTGTATCGCCGATGGATAGAGCAGTCTGTTTGCAAGGTAATGGCCGATGAGGTTTTATGCTATTATTACAATGGAAAGATTGCTGGTATGGTTACTGTGGCGGTTAAGGATAATGTCGGAAGCATTGGTCTTGTCGCTGTTGATTCTTCGTGCCGAGGGCTAGGAATTGGTTCTGCATTGTTGGAATCCGTAGATTCGTATTTGTTCGGAAAGGGAGTTCGTGTTGTTGAAGTTGCAACGCAACTTGACAATGCTAAGGCTTGTTCGTGGTATGAAAAGAATGGCTATGTTGTGGATACTATGACAGATATTTATCATTGGTGGCGAAAGTGATATGTCAAATTTCAGATGTTTTCTAACATATCTTTCCCTTGTCGGTATAAATCTTATTTATGCTTTTACCGCTATTTTCACAAAATCAGCATCACAACATCAATTTTTGTCTTTTCCCTACATATTGTGGTTGGTCGGTGCTGTCACTGTAATGGGCGTTTACGCATTGCTGTGGCAGCAGGTGATTAAGCGTATGCCAATTGCCGAGGCATATATGTTCAAGGGGACATCTTTGATTTTTGTGCTGTTGTTATCTGCATTGATATTTGGTGAGGCAATTACGTTGTCGAACATTATCGGTGCGGTAGTCATTATTGTTGGAATCGTAATTTATGCAAGGTTGTGATTTACAGGGTGCTGGTAATATTTTCGGTTTTTATGGCCGCAGGTGCACAGATGCTGCTGAAGAAAGGGGCAAGCATAAGTTACGACAGATGGATTCGTCAGTATCTTAACGGTTGGGTTATTGGCGGATACTCGATAATGGCGGCATCGTTGGTGTTGAATGTCTTTTGTTTAAGTCGTGGTGTGCTTGTGAAGGAAGTTTCCATAATAGAATCGCTTAGCTATTTGTTTGTGCCATTGATGTCGTGGTTTTTCTTCAAGGAGAAGATGACTTGGCGGAAGGCGGGGGCAGTCGCGATAATAATGATTGGCGTTTTCATCTTTTTCTTGTGAGTATTGGGGAATGTTGTATTTTTGTGCAAAATTTTGAATTGACTATGCATATACCATTTAATCTTCCACATCTTACGGGCAAGGAAGCCCATTATATGTATCAGGCAGTTTATAAGGGCAAACTGTCTGGTAATGGCGAATATACAAAGAAATGTCAGCAGTTTTTTGAAGAACATTATGGCTTCAAGAAATGTCTGCTTACAACGAGTTGTACCGATGCTTTGGAGATGGCATCAATACTATGTGACATAAAGCCTGGCGATGAGGTAATTGTGCCAAGCTATACCTTTGTGTCGTCGGCGTTGGCTTTTGTCAGGGCTGGTGCAAAGATTGTGTTTGCCGACAGTATGGAACGCAATCCCAACATCGATGCCGATAAGATTGAAGCATTGATAACACCTCGCACAAAAGTCATTGTTCCTGTGCATTATGCTGGCATAGCCTGCGATATGGACAAGATAATGGATATCGCAAATAGGCATAATTTGCTTGTAGTGGAAGATGCTGCACAATCCATAGATTCATATTACAAGGGTAAACCGCTTGGCAGTATAGGGCATTTTGCTGCATTTTCTTTCCACGAAACCAAGAATATAATTTCTGGCGAGGGCGGTATGCTGGTAATAAACGACGAGCGTTTTATCCGTCGTGCCGAAATCATTTGGGAAAAGGGTACAAATCGAGCCGAGTTTTTCCGTGGAGAGGTGAACAAGTACGGCTGGGTTGATACTGGCAGTTCGTTTTTGCCTAGCGAGGTGGTTGCTGCCTTCCTGTGGGCACAGATTGAAAGCCTAGATGATATTCAGACGAAACGCAAATCGTTGTGGAACAAATATTATGAGCTTTTGAAACCTATTGCCGACAAGGGATGTTTCCGTTTGCCCGACATTCCCGACTATGCAACAAATAATGCTCATATGTTCTATCTCGTATGCAATAGCTTGGAGGAGAGGACGGCACTGATTAATAAACTAAAGGAGAATGATATATTGGCGGTGTTCCACTACTTGAGTTTGCACAGCAGTCCTTATTATCAGGATAAGCACGATGGACGCGATTTGCCCAACTGCGACAGGTATGCCGATTGCTTGGTTCGTTTGCCAATGTACTACGACTTGACTGAAGACGATGTAGAGAGAATCTGTGCGGTAATAAAGGGACAATTTTAATTGTTGCAGATTCCAGTATGGGTATGCATTCTGCATTTTTTGACTCGTTTTAGGGTATGCATTTGGCAAAAAAAATGTATGTATTGTGTTGGAATTGATGGAATTGTAGATAAATATTTTTTTACATTATGAATTGGATTGCCTTAGTTGCGATAATAGTTTCTTTGATTTTTTTATATGTTGTTGGCTCCATTGCTTTGTGGATTACAAGAACAAAACCTCAGATTGATGCATTTTGTGATACATTTTTTAGGTTAATATTGGGATTGATTGTTTCTACGACTATTTATGCGTCAGTCATAACATGTTTCAATACAATTCAATTGGGGTTTATTATTATTGCTATATGTTGGATAGTGTACAAGAGTAAGGCTGGCAATATTTGTAAGTATTCAATAGGTGAAATTTCCTATTTGAGTAAAACACGCATATTATGTTTTTCTGTAGTGTTATTGTCCGCAATTATATGTTTCTTATTCGTTGGATGGGGGTTTTATGATTCTCCATGGAATCGTGATATACACTCTGATTATTACTTCTATTCTGCATTGGGAGAATTAATGGTTGAGAGAGGAACCGAGACAACCACAGTTTTCAATGATCTTGTTGTTAAGATGGATTTAGTGCCAACCCCTTACCATTATGTTGAAATATGGCTTGCAATGCTTATAAGTTTGGTATTTAAAATAAATGTATCTGAACTTTTGTATGTTGTGGTATATGCAATACTTTGTTGTATATATGTAATAGGTTTGATATCTATAGTCAGAACTTTTTGTACAAAAATATTAATGCAGTTTTTGGCAGTATTGGCACTTGCTTTTGTGCCCATAGCGTTCTTTAACTATGAAGTAACAACTCCTTTGCAGATAATAGATTTTTCGACATATTCTCCGATTACGGACACAAAAACATTGATTGTTGCTCTTTTCCTGTTGTTCTCGTTGTTAATATACTTAAAAAACAAACAATTTTTTGTCTTGTCATTGTTGTGCTTACCAATAGTAAATATTGCTATGGCTCCATCGATATTTCCTGCAATAGGAATTATGTTGCTGTATAGGATTGTTTTTGGGAAAGAAAAGAAGACCGAGTTTATTAATCTGTTGGTGTCGATAATATTTGCCTGTGGGATAATGGCATTTTATTTTCTACAATCGGTCAATACGGAAGTATTAGGTGCTTTTTCTAATAGTGATGTTATATTGGATAACATAATGAATAAAAAACTAATAATTGTTAAGTCAACAATTAAGTTTATTTGTTATCTACTAATTTTTCATCTGCCATTGTTAGTTTTGTGGTTAGTAAGTTATTTCTCAAATAAACAAAAAACAGTGGTAAGTTTTAAAAAGATAAGGGAACTTTATGTTGTGATCCCTTTGTTTCTAATAATTGCTTTTATTTTTTCGCAAGTAGTTATGGGAATCCCAAATCATTCTCAGTTTTTTTCTATTCCAATCCTCGTATTGCCAGCATTTTATCTGCTAAATTTCGTATGTATTGAAGAAGCCTTGGATACACAAGCCATTAAGGCGGGGCTAGTCGTGTTTTACATTGTTTTCGCTGTATTTGACATTACAAAGATAAATATCTTTCATTGTTATGATCTGAAATATGATGATAGATATATTGATGACATAAGTAAAATGGATATAAAAAATAAGATTGGGGTTTCTTTAATTAATGTCAATAGTTATTCGCCAACCTCGGGAATTCATTCTGGACATCCGTTTCAGGTTTGTGGACAAATTCCAGAATTGAATTTTAAAACAATATGCATAAGTGTGTTGGATACAATCTCTCTTGCAAATTCAAGTCCTACGGTGTTGCCGGAAATATATAATTCCACATTCTATAAATACGCAGAAGATTATAGGAATAATGTGAATAATATGGCATCTGTTGGTGAGATTCAATATAAGTTTATAAAAGAAAATAAAATTGAGTACATGATTGCAGAACGGGGTGTTATATTGCCAGATATTTTAGAGCCTATTGTTGATACTATTTTTACCGATGATAAAACAGGAGAACAATTTGTTTTCTTTGATGGTAAAAAAATGTAATGTTTAGTTTATGAATTGTATTGCATTGCTAGCGATAATTATCTCTCTTGTAATATTTTATATTGCAGGTTCGTTTGTGTTATGGTTGTCGCGAACTGCACCTAAGGCCGATTTGTTTTATGAAACCTTTGTGCGTCTGATTGTTGGGCTTGTTTCTGTTGTTTCTGCATACGCCATAGTGAAAACCTGTGGGAATACAATACTTTGGGGATTCTTGATTGTCGGCGTTTTGTATCTGCTGTATGCGAAGAGAAACAAATTGCTTTTAGGTAAGTATTGTGTAGGGAATCTTTTGCCAAATGGCAAAAAGCTCTTGTTGCCAGTCTTGGTCATGTTTCTGCTTGGTTTTGCTTTCTTTTTGTTTCAAGGCTCATTCTTCTATGCAACACCAATAAACAATATGCCGCACGGTGACTATGCTTTTTATGCAACCGTATCAAGCGTGCTTAACGATTTTGGAGTTGAGGCTTCGGACTGGCAGAGTGTTGTGATTGGTGGCAGTACAGCACCATCTCCATATCATTACTTTGACATTTGGTTGCCAGTAATTTTCATTAACATATTGCAGGGTGATACTTACGAGGCGTTTGTTGTAGTTACGCAGTCGATATACATGGTGATTCTTGCTATGGGAATGATTGCTGTGACACGCAAGGTTATGGGCTATACTGATGTCGCTTCCCTTCGACAGGCTCGGGGGGCGATGCTTGGTGGTGTTGGACGCATATTGATGCAAGTATTGTCGGTGTTGTCCATATTCTTTGCAGGATTGCTGTTTGTTAGGATACTTCCGCAGTCGTCCGATTTTATCTTTTCCAATTCCTGCAGCTTGAAGTACTTGTCGTTAAGCATGTTCGTAGTGTGGACTGTGCTTGCTATGCTCGAAAAGAAAGGCGGATGGTATTTGCCAATGCTGTGCTTGCCGGTGGTAAATATTATAACTGCTCCTGTCGCATTCACAACTGCTGTGCTGCTTTTGGGTATGTCGGCATTAAGGAGAAAGAGCTTGAAACATATACTACTGCCTGTAGTTTCGGTATTTGCAGTTGCTGTTTTTATTGTGTTGTTTTATTTCTTGCAGTCAGGAGAATCGGCAAGCGGTGGAATGTCACTTTCTACTATTCTCGATTCTTTCGCCGATGACAAGGCTAAGCCTTTCAAGATTATTTTCGGTTCAATTGCGATATTGTTTAGCGTGTATGCCTATTATTTGTTGCCAACGATTGTTTCTGCAATTTCGCGAAAGCGAAACGACTATTGGACTTTGGTGAATGATAATGCCATTGTGTTTGTGTCTGTAGTTACGGTTGTTTGTGTTGGCACCGTAGTATGGGGGCTGACACTTGTAATGGCGGATTCCATACAATTCTTTATGGTGTCGGCAATCCCGTGGGTAAATGTTGCGATATGGTTACTCATTTTGTTTTCGTTCAAGATTGCAAATAAGGTTGCAAGATATTTGATAATGGCGTTTGTAGTGCTGATGGCAGCATTGAATTTTTATCAGATAGAAAAAGTTCCGTTTTATAGGTACTCGCAGAAATATGTTGATGCTGATTATGTGAAAGATGTATCGGCTGCTATTTCGGAAACGGAAGGATTGCATCTTGGTGTATTCATTCAGGATTCTTCGCAGATGGTTAGATACTGGGATTTCAATTGCTTTGGTGTTGGTGCAGAGTTCAAACATTTTACTTCTGATTTGTATTTGACAGCAGTTTATCCCGAGCCGAATATTGATAAGTTTGCAGAGATTGATAAGCCAAGAATCCAAAAGGCTGTGAAAGGCAATCCGTTCCAGAACTTTATGATTGAGTACAAGTCGGCACATCCGGATTCCAGATACGATGAAATTGTGCTTGAATTTGTGAAGGCAAACGATTGCAAGTTTGTTTATCTTAGTTGTGGTTGCAAACTGCCGGAAACTGTAGAACATTATATAGATAAGCGGTTTGTAAATAAGAAGAATGGTGAATGTTTTTTTACTCTGAAAGGTATAAATTAGCAATCTGATGTCAGGAGAAGGTTTTGCATTGTCGTTGTCGTCAAAGGATACTGGAATAATAAAGGGTGTTGCGATATGTCTTATGTTATGGCATCAACTGTTTCCTAATGCCTTGTATTCTGGCGGAAGTTCTGCTCTCTCTCAAAAAAAATCATGCCTAAAATAGGTAACCTAAAATAGGTAACCTAAAATAGGTTGGATTTTGTGAAAATTATTATATTTGCAAAAAATTAAAATTATGCAGAATCCATTTTTAGCTAAGGGGTATTTGTCGCCTATGTTCTTCTGTGACAGAGAGAAAGAAACAGAGGCTTTATTGTCGAATATACAGAATGGTCTCGATACTACGTTGATTTCTCCACGTAAGTTCGGAAAAACTGGATTGATTCTTCACACTTTTTATAAGGTAGCAGAAGAAAAATTGCCTTTCTCTACCTTGTATGTGGATATTTTTGCGACACTTTCGTTGAAAGATTTCATAAAGACATTGGCAGAAGCGATACTCGTGGAGTTTCCTGAAAAAACTAGTATTGGTAACAAGTTTATGGCATTGCTAAAGGGCTATCGCCCAGTAATTACATACGATCCTGTGAGCGGAATGCCTCAGGTAGAATTTAATTTTTCGGCACCATCGGAAAAAGAATATACATTGAAGGGTTTGTTCGCTTTTCTAAACTCACAGAAGCAGCATGTCGTGGTAGCTATCGATGAATTCCAGCAAATAACTACATATCCAGAGAAAAATGTTGAAGCTCTGCTTAGGACATATACGCAGCAGATGCACAATATAAGTTTTGTGTATTGTGGAAGTAAAAAGTCTATAATGACACAAATATTTGCCGATGTTGCCCGCCCGTTTTATTCGAGTACTCGGCAACTGACGCTTGATAAGATTGATGCCGATAAATATGCAGCATTTATTAGAGAAAAATTTGCTCCTGTACAGGTTGATGATGAGGCAATGGCCTATATTTTGGAATGGACACGTCGTCATACTTTCTACACCCAGTCGTTGTGTAACGAAATATTCAAAATGAAGCCTAGAGTGGTTTCTATTGCTGTTGCACGTAAAGCAAGCCGTGAGATTTTAGAAACGGAAGTGTCCAACTTTTTGCAGATACGCAATTTGATAACAGAGCAACAGTGGCGGTTGCTTATTGCCATAGCCAAGGAGCAGTCTGTTCAAAGTGTAACATCGGCACAATTTCTTGCAAAATATCAGTTGGGTAGTGCTACTAATGCGCGACGAAATCTGGAATCGCTTACCGAGAAGGAATTGCTTCTCGAAACTGTAGGTCTAAATGAAAGGAGCTATTCTGTATATAACGTGTTCTTGTCGCGATGGTTGGAAGAAACTTACTGATAAACATTTCTGATAATTTCTTGCCGATAATTTATTAATTTTGTGCAGAGTTTTTTTTTTCAGATAATGAAGCGACTACTCATATTGGCATACGATTTTCCACCATACGATTGTCATTTTGTTTGGTTTTTGTAATTTTGCAAAGTCGTTTGTGTTCAGATTGATTGAATTGCAGCGAATAAAAAAAGAAATAGAATATGCATATTACTCTTATAGCCGGGGCTAGGCCTAATTTCATAAAGATAAGCCCGATAATAAATGCAATAAAGAAGAAGCAGTTGGATGGTGCTGACATTCGGTATAGTCTTGTGCATACTGGCCAGCATTACGACAAGCTGATGAGCGGACTGTTTTTCGATGAACTGAATATTCCAGAACCGGATGTAAACCTTGCAGCAGGGAGTGGGACACAGGCAGAACAGACTGCTTCCATTATGGTCGCCTTTGAGAAGTATCTGATGGAACACCCAACCGATTTGGTGCTTGTCGTAGGCGATGTTACATCGACTATGGCTTGTTCGATTGTCGCAAAGAAAATGGGTATTAAATTGGCGCATGTCGAGGCAGGAATACGCTCATTTGATATGTCGATGCCGGAAGAAATAAATAGGATTGTTACAGACAGCCTTGCCGACTATTTTTTCATAACATCCGATTTCGCAAAGGATAACCTGAAGAAAAACGGAGTGCCTGACGAAAAAGTGTTTTTCGTGGGCAATGTCATGATTGACAGTCTTATGGCAAATATGCAAAGGCTTCGTCGTCCAGAAATATTCGAAGACCTTGAACTTGAGAATGGGAAATATATTGTGCTTACCTTGCATCGCCCTAACAATGTTGATGACATTGATACTTTGCTAACCATGCTGGGAACTATTGACGAAAATGTAAATGGCACGCCTGTTGTTTTCCCGATTCATCCGCGTACAGAGCAACGCTTGAAAGGAGTTGACTATCATTTTGCAAATATAAGATTCGTAAAGCCTTTGGGTTATCTCGAATTCATATATACCATAAAGCATTCGATGGCAGTAATAACCGATTCGGGAGGTATTACCGAGGAAACTACAATTATGCACATCCCATGCATGACCTTGCGCGACAATACAGAGAGAATGGAGACTTGTACTGTCGGAACAAACGAACTTATAGGAACTAATCCTAAGAATCTTGTTCCTGCATTGCAGAAGTTGTTTGCTGGAGAGTGGAAGCAAGGTGGTATCCCTAGAATGTGGGACGGAAAGACCGCAGAAAGGATTGTGGATATAATATTGAAAGAATTCAGTCGATAAACTATGAAGATACTGGTAATAACCCAGCATATTTTTCCAATCCAGACGCCTCGTTCTATTCGTAGCACCGAGCTAATAAAGGAATTGGCTCGTCGTGGTCACGATGTCACAGTTTATGCGGTGCTTGGAAAATATGATTACAGTAGTTTCGAAAAAGAAACTGGCATTAAGGTGAAAGGTATTCCTATCCATTGGGAAGTATTGCCGACAAGTAGCGATGGTCCCTCGAAAAGAAATTTTATCGACAAGGTGTTTGGTCGTCTTTTAAGAAGGTTTGAATTTCCGTTGTTTGAGTTTTATTATAGGATTCCTGAGATTATTGCCAGTGAATCTCAATATGATGTGCTTATTTCCATTGCAGTTCCACATCAGATACATTGGGGATGCGCCAATGCAAGAATGAAATATCCAGAAAAATTCCCTAAGCATTGGATTGCCGACTGTGGTGACCCATATATGAAGAATGGAAGGACAAAGGAACATCTACAGCGATATGCAAAATATGAGAGGCTTTTTTGTGAGGAATGCGATTATATAACGGTGCCTATAGAGAATGCAAAAGAAGCGTATTATCCTGAATACAGAGACAAGATAAGGGTAATCCCGCAGGGCTTTGATTTCGATTTGTCGGCAGTCGGGCAGAAACAGGTTCATAATGATGTTCCTACATTTGCATTTGCAGGAATGTTTTATCCCGACATAAGAAATCCTAAATTGTTCCTTGACTATCTTTGTAGCCTAAATAGAGAATTCCGTTTTTATGTATATACAAGGTTTGATAATCTGTTGATTGATTATAAGGAAAGATTAAAGGGAAAAATGATTATTAAGAATCCGGTTCCACGAAAAGAACTGATTGATATATTGAGTGGAATGGATTTCCTTGTGAATATAAGCAATGTGAATAGTCCTAATCAATTGCCTAGTAAGCTTATAGATTATGGTATTGCAGGACGTCCAATATTGGATGTAAATCCAATAAATCCCAATACAAATCAGATTGATGAGTTTATGTCGGGCGATTATTCGTCAGCATTGAAGATTGCCAATCTTCAAGATTATCATATTGGGAATGTAGTAGATAAGTTTGAAGGATTGTTTTCATAATAAATCTCTCCAAATACTCCCGTCGCGAAGGTGCACATCAGTTGGCGGAGATAATAAGAGAGTTGGAGGTTTAATGGTGCTGTCCTCAATAATGTCGCTTGTAATGCTTTGCGGATGTTGAAAGTCTATTTGTGCTTTGCCACTTTCGAATTTCCTTGCCACGAAGATATTTTGGCAAGTACAGTGCTGATTCCTATGGCTACGCTACAATCGCGATAGTACTGGAAGGTCATACCCAAACGGATTTCGGTGCGTAAATATGCCATAATCAATATGCTTATGATAGAAATATGTGCTCTAAACTACACAAAAAATCTCCCTGCTTTTTTTACTGGAGCATGTGTTAATGTCCATTGAATATGTTGTAATATTATTTGCCATATCACATATATTGTTCTCGAAGAATGTGTTCTATTCTCCGATTTATGGAAAAAGTGACAAAATCTGTTTTCAAATTTATGGAATAAATGACAAAATCGTTATTGAAATTTATGGAAAAAGTGACAAAATTAGCTCGTTAAAATATGGAAAAAATGACAATAGTTTTTGTAAATCAAAAATAATCAATAACTTTGCAGCGAATAAATGTTGACACGGTATGTTAGAACGTAAGTTTTCGAAGTTTTTGGAGACATTTCTGTTGGAAAAGCAGAATAAAATCTTGTTGGTCAATGGTGCAAGACAAATTGGCAAGTCGTTTATTATTAGGTATGTAGGCAATAAGTTGTTTCGGAATTTCATAGAAATAGACCTTCGTGCCGACAGTGAGAATGAACGGGTTTTCGCCAACGTTGGCGGCTTGGATAGTTTTTATCTTCAGTTGAGTGCTTTTGCTGGCAACCGTCTGGGAGATAAAGAAGACACTCTTGTTTTCCTTGATGAGATACAGGTGTATCCGCGTTTGCTCACATTGCTAAAGTTCCTCAATCAGGATGGTCGTTACACATACATTGCGAGCGGTTCTCAATTGGGCATTGCTTTGTCGCAGACACCTTCTGTGCCTCTTGGCAGTGTGGTTATCAAGCAGATGTTTCCTTTGGATTTGGAAGAGTTTTTCTGGGCTATGGGAGTAGGACAGGAGGCATTGGACGCAGCCCGTAACTATTATGAGAACGAGAAACCGCTACCAGAGCCCTTGCATAACCATTTTTTGCTGCTTTTCCATTATTATTTGCTGACAGGCGGGCTCCCAGATGCCGTAAATCAGTTCGTTGCTGACAAAAACATACAGAAAGTGCGTGGCATACAGAATGATATTCATTCGTTATATGGTATTGATGCATCCCAGTACGACAAGCAGCAGCGCTTGAAGATACGGCGCATATACGATATGATACCTTCCAATCTGGAGAATCGCAAGAAGCGTGTTATTGTTAATAAAATAGAGAATAAGAAGGGCAAGCAGTTTTCCGATTATGAAGACGAATTCGATTATCTGGTACAGTCGGGTATTGCTTTGCAGGTTGATGCCATAAGCAATCCTCGCTTTCCTCTTTTGCAGTCGGTGCGTAAAAACTTATTGAAATTGTATCTTAACGATGTGGGGATACTTACGGCATTGTTGTATCAGAATAATATCAACGCTATTTTGAATGATGAGCTGGGCATCAATCTCGGTACTGTGTACGAATGTGCTGTGGCGCAGGAACTTCGGGCACATGGATTTGCATTATATTATTACGATAATAAGCAGCATGGCGAGGTTGATTTTCTGGTTGATGATTTTTCTGCTTTATCGGTTGTCCCGCTGGAGATAAAGTCAGGCAAGGACTATTATGTTCATAGTGCGCTCAATCATTTTGTTTCAAACGAGGAATATGGCATCCGTAAAGGTATTGTGTTCTCAAATAGCGGCGAAGTTTCCAAAAAAGGGAAAATAGTTTATATGCCTATATATTACATAATGTATATGTCGCCGAACAAGGAGTAATGTAGTCGCTTGAATATGCGCTGCACTACCCACACACAAAAACTCCCGCCTTTATAAGAAACGGGACTGTGGGATAATGGCCATTGAATGTTTGGAATAATCAAACGATAATTCCTCAATGTTCGTATTATACATTTTTGGAATACAATTCCAAATTTGTATAAGTATTTTTTTGCGAGTTCCCCACACAAAAAAACTCCCGCCTTTATAAAAACGGGAGTGTGGGATAATGGGTGAGTTCTATCTAAAATTTATTTCTATTGATACTTTCTTTTAGATTTTTTATTGCAGCTTTTTTCATGAGAGTAATCATTTCTCCCATGTATTCGTTTTCGTAATCAAATTGGTCGTATAACGATGTTAGTCTAATTTTACAGATATTATTAGTATTTATTCCTGTAATATTAAATTGATCTGTAAATTCATGGCAATGAGAGTTGTCGCAATTAATTTCGTGTATTGGTGAGTAATTGTAAATTGTTTTTGTTGAACCATCTTTAAATCTTATTGTCATAGATTCATATTGCTGGTCATATGTACAGTTCTTGTGGTGTATAATTTTAGCTTCTTTATATTTCGAGTCATTGTGACTTATCATTAATATTGTTTTCCCGTCATTTGTTTGTTTTATATAGAATCCGCCATCTGAATCTGAAAAACCTAAATTATTTTGGTGTGTATAGTTTTCGTATGTTACGATGCCATAATTGGTGGGTTTTATATTGACAGAACATTCTGGATCAAATAAATATTCGATTAATTTTTCTTTTGTAATATTTGATGCACCTGAAATAAGTAGTGAGTTCCATAAATCGTCAGCATATTCAGTGTGTTTCTGCCATTTTAAGTGCTCATTATAGATGCTGTCAGATTTGTATATTGGAATGATGTTGTTTGGAGAAAATGGGACATTGTAGTTATACATTTTCTTTAATTGTTCTAGTGATGCTAATATTTCTTCTGTATTCATATAAGGATTGGAAATGTTTATTTCAAACTTTTCAGGGTGAAAAAGAAATATTATGAGATTCGCATAATCTGTAATGTTCTTGTTAATAGATAAATCTTTTATGGTTAGTCTTGATGTCAAATAGTCGGGATTGTTTATGTGTTTTTTCCATCTTCTATATTCATAATATGGATCATCACATTCATATTTGGGAATAATATTATTTGTCGTATATGGTTTGCCTTTTTGGTCTTTTTTTATTTCAAAAGTATATAAGTTTTTTAGTGAGTCAATAGTTTTTTTTATTGCATCTGTAGTGGGATCAGGTAATATTTCTATTATGTATCGTTTTGGATTGAAGAGATATTCCATTAAATATTGTTGATATATCTTTCCACCTGATGTGTCTTCAATTCTTATTTTAGACCATATGTAATCCCCATTTTTTATTGCTTTATTCCATGCGGAAGCTTCTTTTGTATTGTTGTAATTATTGTTTCTCTTAATGTCAACTAATCTTATGTATGCGTTTGTTGTATCATATTTATAGAGATTTTTTATGGAATCGAGAAGTCTTTCTACAACATTCTCTTGTAATATTTTACTTTGCGAATGGTTGTTGGCGCATCTAGGTTTAAAAGGAACTTTTACAACTTCTGCAGAGCAAATAGAATATAAAATACAAATTAATAATATTGTTACTAGTTTTCTCATTTTTATATATAATATTTATTTCGTTTATATTTCGTTTATATGGCATAAAAAAAGCGTGATACTTTCAATATCCCGCTCGTTGAAGGTATTTGGCGTAACCCTAAATAGACGAAATAAGGTGAAAGTTCACGCAACCTGCGCGACATTCTACCAAATTCTTCCTATTTGTAAAATCGCCAAATTTTTCAACGAGAAGAAAAAAGCAAAATCGCTTTATGTATGTTTGCTGGCTGGGATTTGTATTGTTTGTCCTTCTTCCCTTCGACAAGCTCAGGGGGCGAAACGGCTCAGTCAGCGTTTTTTTTCTTTTCAAAAAGAAGCCCCGAATTTAATCGGGAGCTTCTGTATTTTTTGTCTAGTTTGCAGTAGCCGTTGCTCGCAACGACTCTACAAATTGTCCATTGTCAATTATCAATTGTCAATTAGATTGTCATACCGCCGTCAACGCTCAAGGTAGCACCGTTGATGTATGCAGCCTCTTCGCTGGCGAGGAACAGGTATGCCGAAGCAATTTCTTCGGGCTGTCCGAGACGTCCTACCGGAACCTTTGCTCTCATGCCGTCAAGTACATTTTCGGGCATCTTGGCAACCATGTCGGTTTCGATGAAACCAGGAGCAACTGCGTTTACAGTGATGCCCTTCTTGCCGAGTTCGCGTGCAAGAGTCTTGGTCATACCGATAAGACCAGCCTTTGTTGCTACATAGTTGGTCTGTCCGAAGTTACCGTACAAAGCAACAACAGATGAAGCGTTAACTATACGTCCATAGCCCTTTTCGAGCATGTAAGGAGTGATAGCCTTTATGCAGTAGAAGCTTCCGCTGAGGTTGATGTCGATAACCTGCTGCCACTGTTCGATAGTCATCTTCTTCAAGGTGCTGTCGTTGGTGATACCTGCGTTGTTGATGAGGATATCAATCTTTCCGTACTTGTCGTTAACCTTCTTTGCTGCTTCGCAAACTGCCTCGTAGTTGCTCGAGTCGATAGCGTCGAATTCAGCCTCAAGGCCCATTCCCTTCATCTTTTCGATGAAAGCGTTGCCTCTTTCTGCGTTACGAGCCCAAAGAATAACCTTTGCGCCTTCCTGTGCGAATCTGATGGCGGTAGCTGCGCCAATACCAGCGGTTCCGCCAGTGATGATAGCTACTCTATTTTCCAATCTTTTCATTGTGTTAATTTTTTAAAACCTTTCTGCATTTAATAATTTTGCTGTTCCAGCTATTGCGACCTTTCCGTCGGCATCCTGAAGGGTGCACTTGATTGTTCCGCGGTGCTTAACCTCGTCGAGTTCAACAACTTCGAACACTGCATCGTAGTCTTGCTCTACGAATACCGGTGACATGAATTTCATTTCCTGGTACAGGTAGATAGTACCTTCGCCCGGCCACTGTGTTCCGAAAACCTTCGAGAACACTGCACCTGCGAAGAATCCGTGTACAATGCAACGCCCGAATATGCTCTTCGAAGCATACTCGGGGTTGATGTGTATGGGGTTGTTGTCGCCGCTAATCTGAGCGAAAGTGTCAACATTAGCCTGCGTGTACCTTACCTTTTCGGTGTAGGTGTCGCCCAATTTTATCTTGCTCATAGTCAACTTGTTTAGAAAACCATTGGCTTGAGGTTCGGGTCGATGATGAGGGTAGCCTCGGTTGCTGCCTGGATAGCTGCAACTGCGGTATCCTTGTCGCCGAATTCGGTGTTGTATTCCTTCAGTACGATACCCTTGTCGGTAACTTCCATTACGCCCATTTCGGTAACGATGAGGTTAACCTGCTTTGCAGCTGTGAGCGGGAGGTTGCACTTGTGCAATATCTTGAAGTTGCCCTTCTGGGTGTGTTCCATAGCAACGATAACGCGCTTAGCACCAACAACGAGGTCCATTGCGCCGCCCATACCCGGGGTAAGTTTGCCAGGGATCATCCAGTTTGCAAGGTTTCCTTCTTCGTCAACCTGCATAGCGCCGAGGATGGTAGCATCCACATGTCCGCCACGGATGATTTCGAACGAATGAGCCGAGCTGAATGTTGCTCCGTCGGGAAGAACTGAAGCGTATCCGCCGCCAGCATCAATTATGTGTTCGTCCTGTTCGCCTTCGGCGGGTTTCGGTCCCATTCCGAGGATACCGTTCTCGCTCTGGAGGTACAATTTTACGCCTTTTGGCAGATAGTTCGGAACCATTGTCGGCAATCCGATACCCAAATTGACAACATCGCCGTCGTGGAGTTCGAGAGCCACTCTCTTTGCGATAGTTTCTCTAATTTGATTTTTATCCATCATACGTAATTTTTTTTAGTTAATTATCTGTTTTCCAGTTCGAATTTCAGTCTTTCGGTGAGCAGAGGGATAATCTTGTAGAGGTCGCCTACAATACCGAGGTCTGCTACTTTAAATATAGGTGCAAACTTGTCCTTGTTGATTGCAATGATGAATTCCGACTCTTCCATACCTGCAAGGTGCTGGATTGCGCCCGAAATACCGTTTGCAATGTAGAGGTTAGGACGAACGGTCTTACCTGTCTGGCCAACCTGACGGTCGTGAGGCATAACGCCTGCGTCAACCATTGCTCTTGATGAAGAAACTTCACCGTGAAGAACTTCTGCCAACTTGCCGAGCATTTCGAAACCTTCCTTATTTCCAACGCCACGACCACCCGATACAAGAATCTTTGCGTCTGCAATATCAACCTTGTTAGAGGTAACCTTAACATTTTCAATAAGTTTTACTTTGAACTTCGACTTGTCAAAATTAATCTTTACATTTTCAACTTCGCCCTTTCTCGAGGTGTCCTTTGCCATCTTCTGCATAACGCCCGGACGAACGGTTGACATCTGTGGACGGTGATTTGTACACATGATGGTAGCCATGATGTTTCCGCCGAAAGCAGGACGGGTCATCATAAGTTCCTTGGTGTCTTCCGAAATGTCGAGCTTGGTGCAGTCAGCAGTAAGACCGGTTGTGATACGAGCCGACAGACGTGGACCGAGGTCACGGCCGATTGTAGTTGCGCCAATGAGGAAGATACTCGGCTTGTAGTCGTGGATTATCTGTGTGATTGCTTGAGTGTAAGGCTCGGTGATATAGTCCTTCAAGCATTCATCTTCAGCGAGCAGTACATGGTCTGCACCGTAAGCGATGAGTTCCTGAGCCTTGTCGGCGATGTTGTGTCCCAAGAGGACTGCGTAAACCTTTTCGTTGAGTGCTCCTGCCAAGTCGTGAGCCTTGCCCAACAGTTCCAATGCAACCTTCTGTATTACGTTGTCGCGCTGTTCGATGAAAACGTAAACGTTTTTATATTCTGATTTATCCATATCGGTATCCTATTAAATGATGAATTTTTCTTTTAATTTGCTAATGATGAGGTCAACGGCTTCTTCAGGGCTAACTTCGTAGGTTTCGCCGGCTGGCTTCAAAGCCTTTGTGAACGACTTGAATACTCTTGTCGGAGAACCCTTCAGACCGAGGAGGTTTTCATCTGTTCCGGTCTTGTCGGCGTTCCAGATTTCAACTTCGCGGTTGTAAGCCTCAACGATTCCGTTTACTGTCATGTACCTTGCCTTGTTGGCAGTTGCAAGAACTGTGAATACGCATGGCATTTCGGTTTCGAGAATCTGGTAACCTTCTTCGGTTGACTTCTTTACGCGGCAGTTCTTACCGTTGACTTCGAGGTCGAGGAGGTAAGAAACCTGCGGAAGACCGAGGTGTTCTGCAATCTGCGGACCAACCTGTGCGGTATCACCGTCGATAGCCTGACGGCCAGCGAGGATGAGGTCGAAGTCAATCTGGCGGAGTGCACCTGCGATAGCCCTCGATGTTGCAAGGGTATCTGCACCACCGAGCTTGCGGTCGGTGAGGAGGATGGCACGGTCAACGCCCATTGCCAAAGCTTCGCGCAAAGCAGCGTCGGCTTGCGGAAGACCCATTGTGAGGACGGTTACAGTTGCGTTGTACTTGTCTTTCAACTGGAGAGCCAATTCGAGAGCTCCCTTGTCGTCGGGATTTATAATGCTGGGGATACCTTCGCGGATAAGTGTTCCGGTTTTCGGGTCAAGTTTTACCTCGGTGGTATCCGGTACTTGCTTTATACAAACTACTATATTCATTTTCTTGATTTTAATGTTAGTGAAAAATTATTTTAACAGCTTACCAGAAATAACCATTCTCTGAACTTCCGAAGTTCCTTCGTAGATTTCGGTAATCTTTGCGTCTCTCATCATTCTTTCTACAGGATATTCGCGAGTGTATCCGTAACCGCCGTGGAACTGAACAGCCTTGGTTGTCATTTCCATTGCAGTTTCTGCTGCGAACAACTTAGCCATTGCTGCATCAGCCGAGAACGGAACGTGCTTGTCCTTCTTGTCGGCTGCGCTGTAAACGAGCAGTCTTGCAGCTTCGATTCTGGTTTCGAGGTCAGCGAGCTGGAACTGGGTGTTCTGGAACTGAGAAATCGACTTTCCGAACTGCTTGCGTTCCTTTGTGTACTTAACAGTTTCGTCCATTGCGCCCTGAGCGATACCGAGAGCCTGCGAAGCGACACCGATACGGCCGCCGTCGAGGGTAGTCATAGCAACCTTGAAGCCCTTTCCGAGTTCACCGAGCTGGTTTTCCTTAGGAACAATGCAGTTTTCGAAAATAAGTTCGCAGGTTGACGAACCGCGGATACCCATTTTCTTTTCCTTCTTGCCGATTGAGAATCCCTTGAAGCCCTTTTCAACTATGAAAGCCGAAATGCCCTTTGTTCCCAACGACTTGTCGGTCATTGCGATAACGATGTAAACATCTGCGTTGCCTGCATTGGTGATGAAAATCTTTGTTCCGTTGAGAACCCAGTGGTCACCGTCAAGGACTGCAGTTGTCTGCTGTCCCGAAGCGTCGGTACCAGCGTTAGGTTCGGTAAGACCGAAAGCGCCAATCCACTGACCGCTTGCGAGTTTTGGCAAGTACTTCATCTTCTGCTCTTCGGTTCCGTATTCGAGGATAGGACCAATGCAAAGTGATGTGTGAGCCGAAACCACGATACCAGTTGTAGCGCAGCATCTCGAAAGCTCTTCGACAGCCATTGCGTAGAGTTTGTAATTACCACCGGCTCCACCGTACTGTGTCGGTGAAATCTTTCTTCTTCGTCTATTTCTGCAGCCAAAGGTTTTACTTCGTTTTCTGCAAAACTTCTAATCATCTGCTGAAATAATACTTCTGTTTTTGATAATCCAAAGTCCATAATTATCTTTTGTTTTATTAATTTTACGTTAATAAATTTTAATTTTTTAAACGGTCGTAAAGGTAGTATTTATTTTTGAAATATCACAAATTCCTGCAAAGATTATTTTTACACAATGTTAATTGCTTGAAAAACAATTGTTATTGTCCGCTAAAACGTGAATCGTCATTCCACAAAGCAGAGTGAACCGACTAAGGAACGTGTCGTGTGAACTCGCTTATGCGGAATCTCCTTGATTAGTAATATTATGGGAGATTACGGATAGCAGTCTTCACAACGCTCCCCGTGCCGTATCGCGTGTTACGACTAGCTTCCGTACCTTTAGCTCACGATACGAAGTGAGTAAATGACAAGTCCCTTTTTCTGTTTTTGATATAACTAATTGATAATTTTTGATTTGCCAATATGTTGTTTGTTTTTATAGGACACTAATAATTTTATATATTTGCATTTTCAAACATTATTACTGATTTTGGCAAACAAAATTTATGGCTTTAGTTTCTTCTATAAATAACAAATCCTTGATTGGAATTGTCTGGCACATTGCTAGTTTTCTGTTGTTTGCAATGTTTATAAATCTCTCAGCTTGTGCTCGGCAACCTAGGCAAGAATACACACAAGAACCGATGCAAGAAACAGAACAGTCAACCGATATGGATAATTCATCAAAAATTGTAGGTATTGTTGACGGCTGCAAATCCCATAAGGATTACGAGGATTGGCTGTCTGATTACGGCGTGGACTACAGGATTGTTACTTCTCCAGCCGAAGTGGATAGTTGCGCACTGATACTTTTCTGCGGAGGTCCCGACTTGGGGATTGCTCCAGAGCGCGACAAGTTGGATTCGCTGGTTTACGAAGAATGTAGGAGCAAAAACATTCCGATTTTCGGTATATGCCGCGGGATGCAGATAGTTTGCTATTTTATGGGTGCCGAATTGATTGAAGATTTAGGCGAATTGAACGCAAAACATCAAAAGACAGCGGATTGGAAAAGCAGATTTCATACTTTGATTTTGAGCAATGGCGAGCAGTGGCGTGTAAACTCTCGGCATCATCAGGCGGTAAAGGATGTCCCGTTTGAATGTTCGCTTACTGGAAAATCGCCCGAAGGCATCTGTGAACTGCTTGTCGCTGCCGATGGCAGTATGATGCTTGTGCAATGCCATCCCGAAAGGTCAGAAATGCGTGGGACAGAGGTGGAGCAGGCTAGTATCAATTACATTAAAAGCAAGCTGGAATAAGTAGTCGAAAAAACGACTTATGGCAACTTTTGTGCATTTATAAGTTGCCATATCATATATGGAGTTGTGGTAACTTATAGTGTTGAAAAATAATTGTATTTTGTTGATTGTTAGGTTTGTCGCTCATTACAAATGCTAATATTCTCTTTCAATTCAGCATGCCATTTAACGCATCTTTCAACTTTCCAAATTGTAAAAATCCGAAGAAAAGCTGATTTTCAAGTTCCTCTGTAAGTGGTACTTCCACCAACGATGAGTTGTCATTGCCCAACTTGCAAATGGTATGAAACAGCACACCCTTGTCGTAGTATGCACGAATTTCAACATATTTTTCTGCATAATGGTCTCCATCTTCTAGATAAGTTGTGAAACTCGTGTAATAGAAGGCTGGAAATCCAGCATCGTCATACAAAAACTCTTCGTATGACTTACGTTCTGCTATGGTATATACACTCGTCTTGCGCACAAAATCCAAAGACGATACATATTTGCCTAGCTCTTCATCGAAATCATCATTGAAAAAGAATTCTATGGTTTCCTCCGCTTGCCCTGTTCCCGCAATGTTGTGCCGAACCTTTGACGTAATATAATCATCGGGAATAGTTTCATCGCCAAGCATTGTATTAATCCATTCCATCTCGTTGTTGTACATTTTGCGAATTTCGGCAATTTTCGCCTGCACATTGGCATTCTGAGCATGGCAAAACGAACACATCGTTATCAAAACGGATATTAATAAAATTCTTCTCATAGCAAATATTTTTGCCAAAGATAATGCATTTTAATGGATAATTTATAATTGACAATTGACAATGAACAATTATCTATGCGAGATAGTGAGTAGCTATTTGAAACAGAACCCATTAGGGATTATGCCCACCGTAAATTTGTCGATTTGCTCACCAGCAGCATTCAGCCTATAAACCACACCCGACTGCATATAGTCTATCGCATCGGCAACATACACTTCCGAATTTACAGGGTCAACGCCAAGTCCATAATATAGCCTACCACCTGGATTCTCGAAGAAAACATCACCGGTTATATCTTCCGAATCAACTGCGAATCTGTAGATGTGGTTGTTACAGTAATAAATTGTGTCGCCAGTGCCATTGATGGTAATTTCGGAAGGGAAATCGCCAATCGTGAACTCGAAAGTGCGCTCAACAGTCTGCGTTTTTGCGTCAATCTTCACAAGTCCTGGCACACCACTATAGTCGGAACCTGCATATCCGCCATCGCAGAGAACCCAAATCTTCCCGTTGCGGTCGATAACCATGCGGTGAGGCTGCTTCAGTACCTCGATTTTAGAAACAAGTTCATCGGTCTTTGTATTTATAACCAGCACCTTATCGTCGTACGACCAGCTATTTACAAACACAAGCGTATCATACACAATCATTTGCTCCGACGAATGTCGGTAGAAATTGCCAGAGCCCTCGTCAATGTTGATTGCATTGTCAACCATGCAGGTTTGCGGATTCACCACATAAATATTCTTGGAGTACATATCGGAAACATACGCCTTAGATGGTGTAATGAATCGGATGTATCGCGGTGATACAAGCTCGGTTATCTTGTTGACATACTGGAATGTATTTTTGTTAACCACATAAATTTTGCCACTGTTGTTTACCACCAGATATGCCAGCGAATCGATAATTGTAACGCTCTGCAGAACATCACCGATTGGAATGCCGTTTGCTCGATAAAAAACTTGATTTTCAACGGTTTTCGCATTCTTGTCGTAGTACGACAGCGAAGCATTTCCGTACATGAAATTGCCCTCGCATGGAATCAAAACGCCGTCGTGTGATGTGTTGAACTGGGTTATGGGGGCAAGGTCGTCCTTCATGCATGATGAAAGAAAAACAAGGAAGATGATAATTAATAATGGACAATGGATAATGGACAATGGACAATTTGTGGCGACATGGCGTGCCGCGTCGCTACAAATGTTCAATTTTATATTTTTCCAAAACATCATCATCTATAACTAACGCTAATCTGAAATGCAAAATTAATTCTTGGCATCGGTTGCCACAATACCGAACGGTAGGATTCATTAAAAAGATTATTAATCTTAAAATTCAAATCGATGGCAAAATCAGAAATAACAAATTCCTTGCCCAAACCGATATCGCTCATAAAATATGGGTAAATCGAAACCAAAACACCTGTTTCCTCTGCCGATGTGGTAAACCTTTCGCTGAAATAATTCCACTGGTAGAAGAAATAGAATCCGTATGCCGAAATCCGTCCGAAAACATTTGCCGAATGCAACGGAATGTAAGCCAACTGCTTGCCAATGGACATATCGTTTTCGCTACGCGGTGTCGAAAGGTTTGTCGAATGCGTGTAGGCATAGTTTGCAGTAAGCGAAATCTGGCACGAATCGTGAAATTCAAACGATGTGTTCAATTTTGCATCTGCACCGTATGCAACAACCTTTTCGAGGTTTATCGGCTGCCAGTATCCACGGTTTGTCGGACACCACATTATCCAGTTTTTCACATGGCTGTAGTTTGCGCCAGCCTCAGCCGAAATAGAGAATTTACCATTAAGACTATTGTATTTCTTGCCAAACGAAATGTCTGCCACATACGCAGTTTCGGGGACAAGGTCGGGATTTCCGCCCGGCACATAAAACAAATCGTTAAGTGTCGGCACCGAATAGTTCTTCGACAGCGATGACCTTACAAACCAGCGATGGCGGAAATTGTATTCAAGGAAAAGCGACGGCAAAAACGGGCAAACGCTCTTGTCGTAAAATTCCTGCCTCAATGTAACGCCGCAACGGAAGCGCTTGAAAGGCTCGCCAAACAGCGAAACCAGCGCACCATAGTCGTGACGGACAGTGTCGTAGCCGTTGCGTGTAATGGAATCGAACGAAGCCACAGTGTGGAAATTGTATTTCAACCGAGCCGATATTTCAAGTCTGTCGTTGAACGCATACGAGTAATTTGCGGTGGTATATAGCGAATTGGCCTTTGTGTCGGAGTTGACAATCTTGTAGAACCCCACTCCGCTAATGTAACTTTGCGAAAGGTAATTCTGCAACTGATAATTGTCGCCGACAGAAATATCGAGTTTGGACTTGTCTGTGTAAAGCCTATACGACAGCGACGACACAAAGCTGTTGCCATCCTGACGGTTCTTGTTGTTGAGCAAACCGCTTTCGTTGGTAGTAAGTCCCGGCACACCACGGTCGTAGTTTTGCCACCATAATTTCAATGATAGGAACGACCTTTCGGTGGTGCGGAAATACAATTCCTGAATTGCGCCCATCATACGGTAATCGGCATTTTCGCGCTTCTGAATGCCACCGCCAGCAATGTCGCTGTTCTTGAACTTGAAGTCGTTGCGCGAACGGGTGTCGTAGAATTTGGTCACCGACTGGAACTTTTCGGTTCCGGCTCGCACCTGTGCCATATTGTCGAAAGTATGGAAACTTGCCACCGACGACACAATTTTTGCCGACACGCCTCGGTCCCACATCGGACGGGTGTTGATTTCAACAACACCGCCGATTGCCGTTTCCGACTTCTGCATCGAAGCTGAGCCACAAAAGACATTCACCTCGTCGGCAATCGACATTGGAACCAGCGACATGTCAACCATACCGAGCATTGGCGAACTGAGGCTCACATTGTTCCACGAAACCTTTGTGTGTGATGCTGTTGTACCACGAAACGAAGCCGTAGAAAGAGAACCTCGTCCGTAGGTCTTAACAAATACCGAAGTATTTTCCGACAGCACTTCCGACAGCGAACTCAACTCCTTGACCTTCAAAATCATCTTGTCGAGTTTTACAACAGAAGTGCCAGTTTCAAGCATTTCGCGGTGCTCGATAATTTCAACATCTGGCAAAGTTACTGTGTCGGATTGCGAAAAGGCCAATGAAGAGGACAATATAAACAGCAAAAGGAAGATAATCCCCATTACGTCATTGCGCAAAACAAAGCGAACAGCATAAGGAACGTTGCTTGTGAGCCTGTTTATGCGTAATCTCCCATCAGTACACAAGGGAGATTGCTCGCAGGCTTCGCGAGGTTGCAAGCAACGTTGCGGATAGGTTAATTCACACAACTTCACCTCCGGTATCGTTGGTTCATTATACCTTCCGCAATGACGGGGAACGAGTAAAATCTGTCCTATCATTGCATAACTTGAATCTTCTTTACTATGCGACAGTCGTCAAACACAAAAGCCACAAAATATATTCCCGACTCGAATCCGGAAATATCCATTGCAAAGAAAGTGCTTTTTTTTGAATCGCACAACACTTTCTGCCCCATCAAATTATATATTTCAACCGAGAAATCCCTATCTGCCGACAAGTTCACAAATCCTGATGCTGGATTTGGATATGCATTTGTAGCGACAGAAATATTTTCCTGAATAGAATTCAACGAATGAATCACACCGACAGCATCGAGGTCGAACCCGCAAGAATGGAAAGGTGTCGGGTAGGGGTCGTTGATTATATTGCCTTCAGAATCGTAAGTTCCATACTGCGGGTCTATAGAACCGACAACATCAATCAGCCTAATGTGAGTAATATTGTTTACATCGAGGTTTGGTTCGTTGGCAAGTTCTTCCAAGTCGAACGGATAACCATAGAAAACCGGGAAAACACCAGCGAAATTAGTAAGCAAATTTGCATTTTCGTAGCCGAATGTTCCAACCTGCTCGGTTGCCTGCACATGCGACACTGCTGGGAAGCGAACAAAATCAACGCCATTGCTGCTAACTTCCACAAACGCAAGTTCGTAGAAAACAATGGAATCCTGATTTGGTACAGCATTGGGAATCAATGCATTCTCGAAAACGGCAAAGTCGTGTCCAACACCATTTACTATAGGGCTGTCGAACTGCAATGTTATGCTACCGCCATCGCCCAAACTTATGAATTGACCGTTTGCCTTACCCAGACAATTTGCTGTGGTTCCAAAAAATGCGTGGTTTGAAGTTATGCCCGACGGTCCATCGGAATATGTAAAAGTTGTGTCCGAAATCTTAACATATCCGCGCACAACCTCAGCCGAAGTCGCCCAGCCCACAAATGCCGACGAATCCTTGTGCATAGCCAATGGATTAGACAAACTTTGTGCATAAACCGAGGCTGCAAGCAATACGCATACGGCGACCAATAAATTTCTCATATCTCACAAGATTTCAATTTTTGAGTGGCGGACTTTCGCCCGCCACCAAAAATCTTCTGTACAAACATTACCTATTATTAATAACCTTACATGCAACCATGCCCTTTTCGGTGCGAGCCGAAATTATGTACATTCCGTTTACGCCATCAAAAGCCATCGAAACATTATTGTCGTTTACCGAGATATTCTTTACAAGACGACCAGCCATATCGTAAACATAAACATCATTTATGCGGCTTTCGCAGCTGAGGTTGAGCATACCTGCAGCATCGAAATATGCATCGATTGAAAGAGATTCGGCAATGCTTTGACCGATGAAAACTTCAGGAGCCTGAATGCCGAAGTCGTCCATACAGAAGTATGTTGGAGTATTAACACCCCAGCCACCAGCAGTATCATTACCAACAGCCTCGAAGAACAAGCTGTCGGCATTTGCAATCCACGAAAGGTCAACGAAAGTCCATTCGTCCATTTTGTAGTTTGCATCTTCCCTGAAGTCAGCCATTACGATTTCGCGGTTAGCAACTTCGTTTTCACCTGCGAATGCAGTAATCTTTACCGAATAGTAGAAGTGATTTTCAGCGAATGAAACATTTTCATCATCAACATACTTTGAAACGTATGTCGGCAAGCAGAAATAAGCGCCACGGTTTTCGAAACTGCCAGAATGTTCAGTATCAATCTTTAAACCTGCCAAACCGTAAAAACCCATATAACATGTTGCATAGTTTTCGGAGTTGTCGTTGCCACTACCTGCGATTGCAGAAAGGTTGCTGTAGCCGTATGTATTAACATCAGTTCCATTGGTATAAGCAAAGCCTTCCCAGTAAGCGGAGCCCCAATCTTCATCATAATGGCTGTAGAAAGTCAAATATGAGCTGCGGAATGTTCCTGTTTCCTCGGTGCTGTACCAATATGTATTTGGTTCAAGGTTAAATTCTTCAAAATCAACAATATCAGTGTAGTTGATATAGTTAGGATCCTGTGCTCCGAAATCGTCCATGCAGAAATACATAGGAGTATTAATGCCATAACCGCCAGCATCATCGTTGCTTAATGCTGTGAAATTCATGCTGTCTGCATTTTCAATCCATGAAAGATCAACAAATGTCCAGTCGTCCATCATATACGAATGTCCTTCTGTGAAGTCGGCCATCATAATTTCTTGTTCGCCAACCAAAGTGCCGTTAGCGTAAGCACTAGCTTTCAGTTTGAAATAGAATTGATTAGAAGCATATTCTCTATCAACCCACTTCTTTAACAGTACAGGCATGCAGAAATATGCACCGCGATGAGCGAAATCGCCAGAAAGGTCGGTGTCAATCTTCATGCCAACAGGAATTTGAGAAAAATCACCCATCCAGTCTGTTCCAATATAAGCAGTTACATAGTTTGCAGAATTGCCATTACCGTGACCGACGCAACTTGATAGATTGCTATAATCGTTAGTTTCCGCATCGGTGCCATTAGTGTAGGCAAAACCCTGCCACGAACTATAATTATTGTCGTAGTCATTGTAAAGGGTAAGGTACGAACTTGTGAATTGTCCAGTTCCGTCGGACCCATTCCACGATGAGTTAGGTTCGAGAGTTAACTCCTCAAAATCAACAACTTGCGCAAAGCAAGCAAAAGTGCACAAAAGTGCTGCGACCATTAGTACAGTCTTCTTCATAAACTTAAAAATTTAAAAATTAATAAATAAAGAACATTGACTGTCAAAACGCATAGTTACGGGAAAACAAGTGTTTTTGTCAGGCTCTATCTCCCGAAAGCCATTAATTTTGACTGCAACAGGCAGGTCTTCTGACTCGTTCCGAACTGTGCGCCTTCCCATAACCGTGAGGGTTACAGTGACATGTTGCGCAGTCCATAAAAGGAACATACAGCAGCGGGTACTGTGCGTGAATCTCACACGCTTCCCTTAACCGTTTGCGGGTGCAAAGGTAGTAAATTTATTTCGGACGGCAAATTACAATTTAGATGTTTTTTTGGTAAGTAAACATTCGTGTGTAGAATTTTAGCTGAGTGAATTTTGCCCCGACAATATTGGTTGTGGTTTTATGCAAATCATAAAGTGTGATTTTATGAATTGCATAAAAATTGAGGTAATTTTATGTAAATCATAAAATTTGTATATCTTTGCAGTATTAAAATTATCGGTATGGTAGAACGAGTGCAGATTCAACAAGCAAGTGCAAAATTAAATAATAAGATTAAAGAACACCTCTTTAGGAGTTAAAAAGTCCAATTTTTTTCTAGGCCTCCTGTTGAT
>CACYQN010000022.1 GCA_902776565.1 uncultured Bacteroidia bacterium | reverse complement strand
TGTTGCACCTTCTGCAAGTGTTTCAACGTGGTCTTCTGAAGCTTCGCTGTCGTCAGCATATACATAATGTATTGTCAAGGTGTGTGTCGGAACTGGGTTAGCAGTGTAGGTTACGGTTTCGGTAACATCTGCTGCACCCATAGTGCCTTCAATTACAAGTCTATCAGCTGTGAAACCGTCGATAGCAGGAGAAACGACCGAGTATGGTTCACCATATTCAAGAGTTGCGATGTAGTCTGCAGCGGCTTCTGAATCATCTGCATATACATAGTGGATTGTCAGGTTGTAGCTGTCGACGTTGTAGATAACGGTTACTGTAACATCTTCTGCTGGCATTGTTCCATCAACCATTGCCTGGTTTGCAGTGTAGCCTGTGATTGCAGGAGAAGCAACCGAATATGTTGCACCGTATTCAAGAGTTGCGGTGTAGTCTGCAGCGGCTTCTGAATCATCTGCATATACATAGTGGATTGTCAGGTTGTAGCTGTTGACGTTGTAGGTAACGGTTACTGTAACATCTTCTGCTGGCATTGTTCCTTCAACCATTGTCTGGTTTGCAGTGTAGCCTGTGATTGCAGGTGATGCAACCGAGTATGGTTCACCATATTCAAGAGTTGCGGTGTAGTCTGCAGCGGCTTCTGAATCATCTGCATATACATAGTGGATTGTTAGGTTGTAGCTGTTGACGTTGTAGGTAACGGTTACCGTAACATCTTCTGCAGGCATTGTTCCTTCAACCATTGTCTGGTTTGCAGTGTAGCCTGTGATTGCAGGTGAAGCAACAGAGTATGTTGCACCGTATTCAACAGTTGTAGTGTAGTCACCGGCAGCTGGTGTGTTGTCTGCATATACATAGTGAATTGTCAGGTTGTAGCTGTTGATTGAGAATGTTGCAGCGATAGTGTGTTCTTCGGTAACATTTGTGAATGTGTAAACACCGTTAGCAGCAATAACTGCATCGGTAACATTAACATCATCAACCAATACGCTTGCAATGCTGTAACCTTCGTTAGCAGCGATTGTGAACGACTTGTCCTCACCGCAATTTGCTACATTACCAATTTCATCGTTAGCAGTGATTGTACCATTTTCACCAGCATTTACTGTGAATGAGTATGTTATCTGCTCGAATCTAGCAGTAATAACGTGTTGTGCAGTTACGTTAGCAAATGTGTAAACGCCGTCAACAACGTCGGTGATTGCCTCAACGCCGTCAACCATTACGCTTGCAATTCTGTAGCAGTCGTTAGCAGGAGTAATTGTGATTTGCTTGTCATCACCGCAATTAACTGTGCTGGTTTCGGTAATTGTGCCGTTTCCTTCTACAGATGTTGTAATTTCATAGGTATTAAGTGCGAACGATGCAACGATAGTGTGGTCTGCAGTTACATTAGTAAATGTGTAAACGCCGTTTTCATCAACATTGCTGATTGATTCTTCACCATCAACCAATACGCTTGCAATATAGTAGCAATCGTCTGCAGGAACGATTGTAAACGACAAGTTTTCGCCATCAACAACCAGATTTTCACCATTAGGTGTAATTGTTCCGTTTAGATCAGCGGTAGATGCTGTGATAGTGTGCTTAATTGTACAATCTACAGTATAGAGCACATCGTCATCCATAGCACCAGAGCCAGAGAATATTTCGACACCGTTTACATCATAAACTGCATATGAAGCTTCTGAATCCCATCTGCTGCCGCCATTAACCCATACAAAAGTAATTTGACTGCCATTACAAACAGAAAGATTTCCAGTTGCCGAAGAACCTGTTACTGTCCAAGTAGCAAGTACATCACTTGTTGCCACATCAACTACATTTATAACAGAACCATCCCAACCATCACCATAACTGTCTTCAAGTTCATAGGTAATTTGGCACTGGTCTTCAACTTCACATATAGCGGTTGTAAATTCGTATTCGCTTGACCATGCGCTAACGCCATCACTTCCGCAATTTGAACGAACTTTAACGGTATAATCAGTAGCTGCAATGAGATTTTCCATTGTGTATGTAGGTGCATCTACATCTATAAGATTGCCTTCGTCACCATTGATACAAACCTGCCATGCAGTTTCGCCATTACCCGCTGTCCAAGTCAATGTTGCTGTTGTTGCACCAATGCTAGAAGCAGTCAATGCAGTTGGTGGGAAACAGGTAGGAGCTGCTAAAACTCTTATAGTATAATCGTTAACTACAGTATAAGTAGTCGATGGGCAAGGATTTGCATTCGCTGCAGCAGCAATTGATGCAATATAACTATCGTAATATGAATCAGCTGCAGCAATACGCATACGGTAGTCGCCAGCTGGAATTGAAATTGGCAATGTGAATGTTGCGGCTAATGTTGTAGGATTAGATGATGCACATTCTCCAACATATACAACTTCATTTCCTTCGAAAATAAGATTGTTGTTCAGGTCTATCCAAATGATAGTACCATAAGTCCAACCTGTTGCGTATGTAATGCTAACAGTTGCTTCAACACCTGCCTGTACAGCGCCTACAAGATTTGTATAATCACCATAGTATGGTGATGCAGCTGGCAAACCATTTGAATTAGAATTGCTTACTATATCGTCACCGCTACCAAAAGAAACGCCTGTAATACCGTTTCCATCCCTTGATGTAGGTGCAGGCTGGCAATAACCGGTATAAACATCAACAGATGAAGACCAATCGCTCAAGTCGTCCAAAGCACAAACTGCCTGAAGCTGAACTTCATAGTCGGTTTCAGCAGTAAGTCCTGTAATCGTATATGGACTTGTTACATCATTTTCTACTGTCCAGTCACCATCGCCATCTGCCTTGTACTTCAAGTTCCATTCAGTTTCAAAAGCACCAGCTTCCCATTCAATAGTTGCAGAAGTGGGTGTAAGACCCGAAACAGCAAGATTTATTGGAGCAGGGCATGAAACAGTTGTCGTAAATGATATGTTGTTAGTCCACTCGCTATCGCCATCACTTCCACCGCAATTTGCACGAACCTTTACATTATAAGTTGTTGTCGGTTCAAGACCTGTAAGTGTGAATGGATTTGTTGCGTCTATAGGATTGGATTCGTTATCGTTCAAGCAAATCTGCCAAGCAGTTTCGCTTCCACCTGCAGTCCAAGACAAAGTAGCTTCCCTAGCATAAACATTTGAAGCTGCCAAACCTGTTGGTCTAATGCAATTCGGAATATAGTCAAGTTTTACATTATCAATATGCAGATTGTTGTCAGCATTACCTATTGTAGATTCACCATAAAATGCTATTATGACATTATCCGAACCGTAGCTGCTGAGATTGATAGAAACTTCTTCACCTGCAGTAGGAATGTTGTTATATACATATTCGGAACCTGCATTGTCATATTGACGGAGAATAGTCCAGGTTTCGCCACCATTTGTACTAATAAGGACAACAAATTTATCGTCTGTTCCAGTAGTTGCAGCAGCTGTCATAGTTCCGCTATATGCAGTAAGAGCCAGATCGAACGTAAGCTGAACGTTGGCATCCATAGAAATAACAGGAGTAAGCAACCACTTATTACATGAAGAACCATAAATATTAGTGCGTGCATGATTGTCGAAAACGCCATTACCTGCACCAAAATTCCAGCCACTGCCACTTGCAAGCGCAGCTCCTCCCATCACAGAAGAAAGAAGACCTGATTTTTGCGACCAATCAGCAGGAATTACCGAACCAAATTCCTGAAGGAAAGGTATTTCGTATGCTGTAGTAAAATTGCCAGACAACCAAGTAGAAGTCCCGTCCAATTCACAATCGGCCTGAACCTGTACACTATATGCAGTAGAAGCAGTAAGACCCGTAATTGTATAGGAAGAAGCAGTCAAACCGTTAACTTCAGTCCATTCATCATCAGCAGTTTTCTTGTACTTTAAATTCCAAACACCTTCGCTAGCACCTGCTGTCCAAGATACAGTTGCTGAAGTATTAAAAATATTACTATATGTGAATGCAGTTGGAACCGGGCATGCAACGGTTGTTGTAAATGATATATTGTTTGTCCATGCACTATAATCACCGCCACCACAGTTTGCACGAACCTTTACAGTATAGGTTGTTTCCGGGTCAAGACCTGTGAGAGTATAAGGATTGGTGACATCAATAGGATTTCCTTCGTTATCGTTCAAGCAAATCTGCCAAGCAGTTTCTTCACCACCTGCAGTCCACGACAAAACTGCAGTTCTTGCAGCAACATTTGAATATGCTAATGCAGTTGGCTTGATACATGAAGGTGGCAAATTTACTTGTACATCATCAACAAACCAATAATAATATGTAGCATTTGCATTGTGGTTGAAAGCAAAATAACTTCCTGCAGGAGCAGATGGCATTATAACTTCCTTTTCGTCGTATGCAACAGGAGAAGACCACTCACTATATGAGTATGATACAACAGGAACAAAAGTTGATGCATCATTCAAGTCTGTTATATAACCAACTTCAAAAGAACCGCACGAACTTGAAGTTGACTCTGGTCTTGTATAGAACGAAAGCTGCAATCCAGAAATTTCATTTCCAAATTGAGGCAAAGCAATTATATTACCACCCGAAACACCAGAAAATTTTAAACTATACGAACCAGAATTTGCAGTTCCATTATTAACCAATGCAGAACCACTACCAACCTTTGTCCAGCATGTTGGCACATTTCCTACGGTCTGAGAATCAAAGTTTTCCGAAAATGGTACACTTTCTACACCACATTCAGTTCTGAATGAAGCGCGTTTCCAATCGCTTTCGTCTCCACCGCCACAATTAGCCTTTACATATACATCATACTGAGTATTTGCAGCAAGGCCTGTAATCTGGAAAGCAGGAGTTGCGGAAATGTTCTGGGTCGTACCCCCTGTTTCAACATTGAATCCTGCAGGTCCATACTTGAGAACCCAAGCTGTTTCTGTTCCGCCTACTTCCCAAGTTATATCAGCAGATGAAGAAGTAATATTATTTGCCACAAGATTATTTACCCTAGGACAAGCTGGGGCTGCACCAGGAGTGTAAGTGAAAGTTGTTTTAGGGATAAAGTTTCTCTGAGATGGAGTTACAGAAGACAAACTTGAACTATTGTAAGCAGAAATAGATGCGCCATTAACGGTCTGTCCATAAAAATAAATGAACTTATAACCAACATCGGTTGTATTTTCGCAACCAATAAGAAGGTTTCCGCCATTGTATGTGTATGGAGTTTCGAAAGTAATGGTTGTTTCTCCACCACTACCAGCAGAAACAAAGTCTATAAATCCTGAATATACCATCTGAGCATCAGCTTTAGCTTCATACGCAGAAATACTTGTATAATCGACTTCCATCACATATACATCCACATTTGACTCTGTAGTATATGGGATATTTGAATCCGTTGTGTAGAATTTGATTTCGCTAATCTGTCCGCCTTCCATAACTGCGAGATCTTCTGCTGGAATAACGAATTGTGTTCTAGTGAAATCGTCAAAATATCCACAATACATTGGGACATAACTGTTTGTCGCCGTTCCATCGTAAACCGTCAAGGTTTCCTGCGCCACCGCTCCTATCGCCATCGTAAGCAATAGCAGCCAATTTAACAATAGTTTTTTCATCATAAATCGCCTCCTGTTATATGCCATCGGAGCCTTCGGCTTTAAAAATCAAATTATTATATTCAACTCAAATGCCTAAAATACAGATTTCAGGCGAAATGCAAAGGTAAGCCTTTTTTCAACACAAGAGACAAATGGAGAAAATTTTTTTTATGATACCTATATATTATATACGATTTACGATTTTGAGGATTTGAAGATTTGAAGAGATTTACAATTATCTTTAGCCGTTGGCTCATCGTAGGCTCCTGTTCATCGTAGGCTCCAGCCTACGATACCTATGATTACACAACTTATGGCTCCTGCCATATACATATATGACATCTTGTCACAAAACATCACCACAATCATGCAATTTTGTCATTACTTATTTTTACCAAACAAACATAATCAGCTAATAAACAACATCTTCCATACCCTACATTTTTTCTCGGCAAGCTTATTGCAATACCGCGCAGTGTTTAACTGAAAAAAATTGAAGAATTATGAATATAGAAGATTTTACAACGAAAGCCCAGAAGATAATCTCGAAGTCGCAGATTATCGCGAGCGAAAATGGACATCAGGCGATTGAGCCCGGGCATCTGCTTCTGGCACTGCTCAGCGAAGCACCCGATGTGATGAGCTATATGCTCAGCAAACTTGAGATTGACAAGCGTAACTTTGAACTTACCGCACAAAGCATCGTTTCGCGTTACGCAAAAGTTCAGGGCGGAGAACCCTACATCTCGCAGGACACCAACCGCATCCTCATCGCTGCCGACAAGAAGAAAACCGAAATGAACGATAAGTTCATCTCCGTCGAGCATCTTGTGATGGCTCTTGCCGAAAGCAAGGAAAGCATTGGTAAGATGATGCGCGATGCCGGATTCAACAAGGAAAACCTGAAAAGTATCGTCCTCGAACTTAGGAAAGGCAGCACCGTCAATTCGCAGTCAGCAGAAGACACCTACGACGCACTTGGCAAGTACGCCATCAACCTGAACGAGCGTGCAATGAACGGCAAACTCGACCCTGTTATCGGTCGTGACGATGAAATCCGTCGTATCCTGCAAATCCTTACCCGACGCACCAAGAACAATCCTATATTAATAGGTGAACCTGGTGTCGGTAAGACGGCAATTGCCGAAGGACTTGCTGGGCGTATCGTCAAGGGCGATGTCCCCGACAACCTGAAATCCAAGAAAATCTACTCTCTTGATATGGGTCTTCTTATCGCAGGCGCAAAGTATCAGGGAGAATTCGAGGAAAGGTTGAAAGCAGTAGTTAAGGAAGTTGTTGAAAGCAACGGAGAAATCGTGCTTTTCATTGATGAAATCCACACCTTGGTCGGAGCTGGAAAATCGCAGGGCGCAATGGATGCAGCAAACATTTTGAAACCGGCACTTGCCCGTGGCGAACTTCGTGCCATAGGTGCCACAACCCTCGACGAGTACCAGAAGTATTTCGAGAAGGACAAGGCTCTTGAGCGTCGTTTCCAGACCGTTATGATTGACGAGCCTGACATTGCAAGTTCGGTTTCTATTCTGCGTGGTCTGAAGGAACGCTACGAAACCCACCACAAGGTGCGTATCCTCGACGAGGCAATTGTTGCCGCCGTAGAACTTTCGAACAGGTACATTACCGAAAGGTTCCTGCCTGATAAGGCTATCGACCTTATTGATGAAGCCGCCTCGAAGTTGCGTATCGAAGTCAACTCGGTGCCAGAGGAAATCGATGTGCTGAACCGTAAAATCCAGCAGCTCGAAATCGAAAAGGAAGCCCTGAAGCGCGAAAACGACACTTCGAAGGTTGCAGAAATCGAAAAACAGCTTGCAGAACTTGGTTCGGAACGCAACTCATTGATGTCGAAGTGGAAAGAAGAAAAACTGTTGGTTGACAAGATTCAGACCGAGAAGCAGAATATCGAGAACTACAAGCACGAGGCCGAAGTTGCCGAACGCAATGCCGACTACGGCAAGGTTGCAGAATTCCGCTACGGAAAAATCAAGGAGAGCGAGCGCAACATCGAGGAACTGAAAGGCAAACTGAAGAACATTCAAGGCGACAAGGGTTTGGTTGATGAAACCGTTGACGCAGAGGATATTGCAGAAATAGTTAGTCGTTGGACTGGCATTCCGGTAAGCCGTCTGGCAATGAGCGAGCGTTTCAAGCTTATGCACCTCGAAGACGAACTTCACAAGCGTGTTGTCGGTCAGGACGAGGCTATCGATGCTGTGGCAAATGCAGTTAGGCGTTCGCGTGCAGGCCTGCAGGACGAAAAACGACCTATCGGTTCGTTCCTCTTCCTTGGCTCTACCGGAGTCGGTAAGACCGAACTGGCAAAGGCTCTGGCAGAATTCATGTTCGACGACGAGAATATGATGACGCGTATTGATATGAGTGAATATCAGGAGAAGCACAGCGTTTCGCGTCTGGTCGGAGCGCCTCCAGGATATGTTGGCTACGAAGAAGGTGGTCAGCTCACCGAGGCAGTAAGGCGTAAACCTTATTCGGTTGTTCTGCTCGACGAAATTGAAAAGGCACATCCCGACACTTTCAACATCCTGCTGCAAGTACTTGAGGATGGTCGTCTTACTGATAACAAGGGCCGTACTGTCAACTTTAAGAACACCATTATAATAATGACCTCAAACATCGGTTCGCAGTTCATTCAGGAGCAGATTGACAGCGGTCACTACGACGAGGAAAAGACGCGCCAGAACATAATGGCAACCTTGAAATCGTTTGTCCGCCCAGAGTTCCTCAACCGTATCGACGAGACCATAATCTTCAAGCCGTTGAGCAAGAACCAGATTGTCGGCATCGTAAAGATTCAGCTCGGACATCTGATTAAGAAGATGGCTGAAAACAACTACACGCTCAATGTGAGCGATGAAGCCATCAGGTTCATCGGCGACAGTGCCTACGACCCGATTTACGGAGCACGACCTGTAAAGCGTTACATACAGCACGAAATCGAGAATCAGGTTGCAAAGATGATTATCGGCGACGAGGTTCACGAAGGCGACACCATAGAGGTGACAGTCAAAAACAATGCTCTTGCATTTGAAAAGAAATAATCAAACCGTTTCATAACAAAAATGCGGATGGCAGAAATGTTGTCCGCATTTTTTTGTTTCTATGTAGCGACGCGCCATGGCACGTCGCTACAATCGTATATTCCATTATTAATTTTTACCCCACAATAACGTTTACAACCATCCAGCCAGAAACATTTCGCCCCTCAGACAAAAATTTCGCCCCTAAAATCAAGCAAACGGCCACAGCAATAGGGGTTTCTGTCACATTTTTAATCCCACCATATTTTAATGCTGTTCCTTTGCGGCAATTTTTTTGAAAAGGAAAGAAGAGATGAATATTTTGAGAAAAGCATGGTGCAGGACTTACCAGTGTGCATTTCATATTGCACAGCCGCTCCTGCCTTACAAAGACCCTGTCGTTAAGCAAAGCATAAACGACATACCAGAAATTCTACGCAAGAACAATATCAACAATGTAATTTTCGTCACCGACCAAGGACTAGTCAAGGCTGGCATGGCAAAGCGTATCGAAGATGTACTGTCGGGTGCAGGTATAAATTTCACAACCTACGCCGACACCGTTCCTAACCCGACAATCGAAAACGTTGAGGCCGTAAGGAAACTATACTTGGAAAAAGGTGCACAAGGTTTTGTATCGCTGGGCGGAGGTTCGGCAATGGACTGCGCCAAAGGTGCCGCCGCACGAATTGCTCGTCCAAACAAGCAAATTCCCAAGATGCGCGGAATACTGAAAGTACACAAGAAGTTGCCGACAATAATCGCAATTCCAACCACAGCAGGAACCGGCAGCGAGGCAACCGTCACAACCGTAATTACCGACAGCAAAAAGAATTACAAATATCCAATCAGCGACTTCTGCTTAATTCCACCGTACGCAATCCACGATTATACGCTAACAACAGGATTGCCGCAGAAAATGACATCCACGACAGGTATGGACGCGCTTACTCACGCTGTTGAAGCTTACATTGGAGGTTCGCTAAACAAAACATCAGCTGCCAATGCCGAAAAAGCAACACAACTGATACACAAATACTTGTATCGTGCTTACACCAATGGTAACGATGCCGAGGCTCGTCAGAATATGCTCGAAGCTTCGTTCCGCGCAGGACTGGCCTTCTCGATGAGCTATGTGGGGTATATCCACGCAGTTGCACATTCGCTCGGCGGAAAATATGGAACACCGCACGGACTTGCCAACTCGGTACTTATGCCGATAATCTTGCGCGAATACGGCGACTGCGTTTACAAGAAATTAGCACGATTGGCTCGCAAGTCGGGGGTTATCGACGAAGGTCGTAGCGACGAGGAAACCGCAAAACTTTTCATAGCCTGGATTCAGGAGATGAACGACAAGATGGGCATTCCACGCACTCTCAGCGACATACGCGACGAGGACATTCCCGAAATGGCAGCCTACGCCGATGCCGAAGCAAACCCGACGTACCCAGTGCCAAGACTTATGGACAAGAAGGAATTGGAAAAATTGTATCATCTTGGAATGGTAGGAAATGCGTAAAAAGAACAGTCATTTCGCAAAACTGAACGAGCAGCATAAGGAACGTTGCTTGCGAGTTCGTTTATGCGAAATCTCCCATTGGTACACAAAGGAGATTTCGGATAGCAGTCTTCACAACGCTCCCCGTTCCGTATCGCGTGTTTCGACTAACTTCCGAAATGACGACTATAAATAACAATTTTAAACTAACTTTGCAAACAAAACATAAGTTATGAACATAGAACAAATAGTTGACGCACAGAGAAGATATTTCTCTACAGGCAAAACATTCGACATAAAATACAGGCTCGCAGCTCTTGACAAGCTGAAAGCATCGATAAAGAAACACGAAGCCGAACTGCTCGACGCAATAAAGCAGGACCTCGGCAAGTCGGCATCCGAATCGTTCATGTGCGAAGTCGGACTTACCTTATCCGAAATAACGCACTTCAGGAAACACCTGCGTTCGTGGGCACGGACAAAGCGCAAATGTACACCGCTCACCAACTTCCACGCCAAGAGCATGATTGTACAGGAACCCTACGGAGTAGTGTTGATAATGTCGCCGTGGAACTATCCGGTACTGCTTACGCTCGAACCGCTCATCGGAGCAATAGCGGCAGGAAACTGCGCCGTCGTGAAACCGTCGGCATACTCGCCAGAAACATCAAAGGTTATGCACCAACTTATTTCTGAAACATTTAGTCCTGAATATGTTACTGTTGTAACTGGCGGTCGTGCCGAAAATGCCGACCTTCTGGAACAGAAGTTCGACTACATATTCTTCACAGGTGGCGTAACAGTCGGAAAACTGGTGATGGAAAAGGCTTCGAAGCATCTCACACCCGTAACACTCGAACTCGGCGGAAAATCACCATGCATAATAGACCACACCGCCAACTTGCGCATAGCAGCACGACGGATAACCTTCGGAAAGTTCCTCAACTGCGGACAGACGTGCATTGCTCCCGACTATGTGCTGGTCGAAAAGTCGGTACACGACGAGTTTCTAAGTCTGCTGAAAGAAGAAACCACAAAAATGTACGGCAAGGACATCCTAGCCAACAAGGACTACGGCAAGATGGTGAACCAGAAGCATTTCGACAGAGTTTCGGGCCTGATTGCAAAGGAAAAAGTCGTTTATGGCGGACGATTAAAACAAGAGACTTTGCAGATAGAACCTACTATTCTCGACAATGTTACGCCCGGCGATGCTGTGATGCAGGAAGAAATTTTCGGTCCTGTATTGCCAATAATTACCGTTGCCGACACAAACGAAGCAGCCGATTTCATCAGGAATAGACCTAAGCCATTGGCATTGTACCTTTTCACCAGCGACAGAAAGGTCGAAAAGCAGTTTTTGCGCGAGGTTCCATTCGGAGGAGGCTGCGTAAACGACACCATCATCCACATTGCCACCAACAATCTGCCATTTGGCGGCGTTGGCAACAGCGGAATGGGCAGTTACCACGGCAAAAAGACTTTCGAGACATTCAGCCACGCCAAGTCGGTGGTAAAGAAATACACCTGGCTCGACATCTCGATGCGCTACCAGCCATACGCAAGCTGGAAAGACAAGCTGATAAGGATGTTCCTGAAGTAAAAAACTTCAATCAGAATATAAAAAAACGGATTCCATAATCTTGAATTTGCTTCAGCATTCGGATTCCGTTTTTTCATTTAGTACGCAAAAAAATACAGCACACGACCAGACTTATGAAAGCCCCTTTATAGGCGAAATACACATATCAAGAACTATATGTTTAAAAACATTTATTTAGAATGGAACATTATTACAAATCAACACATAAACATCTAATAACAAAAGCATTACAAACAAACATTCCAAACCCACTATTTAGAATATTTATAAATTAGTCCAATTTTAAAAGTTATGTTAAATTTTGGCTCGCCGAAACACTAAATAAATTATTTTTGGACTTTCAATTTTTATGGTTAGAAACTAGTTTAAATAAATGTAATACAAATATTTCAAAATTAACTTTGGAGGATAAGTATGAATAAAATCAAGAATCTTGCAGAACTTAGGAAGATTAAGGAAGACATGCAAGGCAAAATGCAGCTCAGGGAAAACAGCAATTCTCCCGACGCTATCGTTCAGATTAAGGTAGGTATGGCTACCAGCGGCATCGCAGCAGGTGCAAAGGAAATCATGAACTACCTCATGGAAGAACTCGACAAGAGAGGCGTTAAGGCTTTGGTAATTCAGGTTGGCGATATGGGCTACTGCCACGCAGAACCGACTATCGAAGTAACTCGCCCAGGTAGCGACCCGGTGGTTTTCGGTTACGTTGACGTAAAGAAGGCCGACGAAATCATTGAAAAGTATATTAAGAACGGAGAATTGATCGAAGGAATTCTTCCTGCTAACTACAGATCAATCTAAATAAGGAGGATTAGAACTAATGGCACAATACAAAATGCACCTCTTGGTATGCGGCGGTACTGGCTGTTCCGCATCCAGAAGCCATGAAATTATGGCTCAGCTCGACAAGGAGCTCGAATCTCACGGTTTGAAAGAATTTGCAAAGGTTGTTCCGACTGGCTGCTTCGGTTTCTGCGAAAAAGGCCCGATCGTAAAGGTTATTCCTGACAACACTTTCTATACTCAGGTAACTCCTGAAGATGCAAAGGAAATCATCGAAGAACATATTATTAAAGGTAGAAAAGTAACCCGCTTACTTTACACCGATCCTGAAAACAAGGAACATGTAAGCGACTCGAAGCACATGGAATTCTACAAGAAGCAGATTCGTATCGCTTTGCGTAACTGCGGTTTCATCGATCCTGAAAACATCGACGAATGCATCGCTCGCGAAGGTTATGCTGCTTTGGGTAAGGTTCTTACCGAAATGACTCCAGCAGAGGCTATCGACGTAGTAAAGAAATCAGGTCTCCGCGGTCGTGGTGGCGCAGGCTTCCCGACTGGCGTTAAGTGGGAAATCGCTTCGAAGAGCCGTCCAGGCGTACAGAAGTACGTTACCTGCAACGCTGACGAAGGTGACCCGGGAGCATTCATGGACAGAAGCGTCCTCGAAGGTGACCCGCACTCGATTCTCGAAGCTATGGCAATCTGCGGTTACTGCATCGGCGCAACCAAAGGTTTGATCTACATCCGTGCTGAATACCCATTGGCAATCCACAGACTCCAGGTTGCTATCAAGCAGGCTGAAGAATACGGTCTTTTGGGCAAGGACATCATGGGAACTGGCTTCGATTTCGAAATCGAACTCCGCTACGGTGCTGGCGCATTCGTTTGCGGTGAGGAAACCGCTCTTATCCACTCGATGGAAGGTAAGCGTGGCGAACCTACATTCAAGCCACCTTTCCCAGCACAGGCTGGTTATATGGAACTCCCGACCAATGTAAACAATGTTGAAACTTTCGCTAACATCCCAGTTATCTTCAACCGCGGATGGGAATGGTTCTCTTCAATCGGAACAGAAAAGTCGAAGGGTACCAAGGTATTCGCTTTGGCTGGAAAGATCAACAATGTAGGTCTTATCGAAGTTCCTATGGGTATCACCCTTCGCGAAATCATCTACGAAATCGGTGGTGGTATCAAGAACGGAAAGAAATTCAAAGCTGTACAGACCGGTGGTCCTTCGGGTGGCTGCTTGACAGAAAAGCACCTCGACACTCCAGTTGATTTCGATAACCTCGTAGCTGCTGGCTCAATGATGGGTTCGGGCGGTATGATCGTTATGGACGAAGACGACTGTATGGTTTCTATCGCTAAGTTCTTCCTCGAATTCACCTGCGAAGAATCCTGCGGTAAGTGTACTCCATGCCGTGTAGGTAACAAGCGTATGCTCGAAATCCTCACCAAGATTACCGAAGGCAAGGGCACAATGGAAGACCTCGAAAAGTTGAAGAACCTCGCAATGGTTATCAAGGATTCTGCTTTGTGCGGTTTAGGTCAGACTTCACCAAACCCAGTATTGTCAACTTTGAACAACTTCTGGGACGAATATGTAGAGCACGTTACCGAAAAGAAGTGCCGCGCTGGTCAGTGCAAGGCTCTCAAGAAGTACATCATCGACAAGGAAGCTTGTATTGGTTGCGGAGCATGTGCTAAGGCTTGTCCAGTAAGCGCAATCACAAGAACCGATTACATTGCAAATGGTCACAAGTTGGCTTCGATGGAAATCGATCAAGAAAAGTGTATTAAGTGTGGTACCTGCATCGAAAAGTGTAAGTTTGGTGCTATATCAGTTAAGTAATTAAGATTCAAACCGTAAAAACAATTTAGAAATGGTAAAATTAACAATAGATAATAGGCCGATTGAAGTCGAAGCTGGAACCACCATATTGAAGGCAGCTCGTCAGAATGGCATCGATATTCCTACATTGTGCTACTTTGAACTTGCAGGAATGAATTTTGAAAACAAACCGGGTGGATGCCGTGTTTGCGTCGTAGAAGTTGAAGGAAGAAGAAACCTTGCTCCAGCATGCGTTACCGAATGCATGGAAGGAATGGTTGTTCACACTCACAATGCACGCGTTATCAACGCTCGCAAGACCGTCGTTGAACTTATCCTCTCCGACCACCCGAATGACTGCTTGCAGTGCGCTAAGTCGGGCGACTGCGAACTCCAGGCATTGGCAACAAAGCTTGGCATCCGCGAAATCCCGTTCAAGGGAGAACAGTCAACTTACCGCAAGGACACTACCAAGTCGGTTTACCGCGACATGGACAAGTGCGTTATGTGCCGTCGTTGCGAAACTATGTGTAACCAGATTCAGAGCGTTGGCGCTTTGTCAGCTATCAACCGTGGTTTCCCGGCAGTTGTATCACCAGCATTCGAAAGCGACCTCGGCGAAACTTCATGCGTAAACTGCGGTCAGTGCGTTCAGGTATGCCCAGTTGGCGCTTTGACATTGGTTGACAATGTAAGCGATGTAATGAAGGCTCTTGCCGACCCGACCAAGACTGTTGTTGTTCAGACAGCTCCTGCAGTTCGTGTTGCTCTCGGCGAAGAATTCGGAATGGAACCTGGTACTATCGTTACCGGCAAGATGGCAGCAGCTCTCCGCCGCATCGGTTTCGACTATGTATTCGATACCGACTGGAGTGCCGACCTCACCATCATGGAAGAAGGTACTGAACTTCTCCACAGGGTTGCTAAGGTTCTCAACGGTGAAAAGGTTGCAATGCCTCAGTTCACTTCTTGCTGCCCGGCATGGATCACTTTCATGGAAAAGAACTTCCCGGATCTTCTCGACAACCTCTCAACAGCTAAGTCACCGCAACAGATGTTCGGTCCTGTAGCTAAGAACTTCTTCGCAAAGAAGATTGGTGTTAAGCGCGAAGACATGGTAGTAGTTTCTGTAATGCCTTGCTTGGCAAAGAAGAGCGAAGTTGCACGCGATGAATTCAAGGTTAACGGCGATCCAGATGTTAACTTCTCGATCTCGACCCGCGAACTTGCACACCTCATCAAGCAGTTCAACATCGACCTCAACCAGCTCCCAGAAGAAGACTTCGACAGCCCGCTCGGCGAATCGACAGGTGCTGCAGTTATCTTCGGTGCAACAGGTGGTGTTATGGAGGCAGCTCTCCGTACAGCTTACGAAGTTCACACAAAGAAGACCCTCCCAAGAATCGACTTCGAAGAAGTTCGTGGATTGGATGGCGTTAAGACCGCAACAGTTGATTTCGACGGATTGCCAGTTAAGGTAGCTGTATGCCACACTCTTTCGAATGCACGCGCAATGATGGAAGAAATTCGCAACGGCAACCCAAGAGGCTTCCACTTCATCGAAGTTATGGCATGCCCAGGCGGATGTATCGGTGGCGCAGGTCAGCCTTACCACCACGGCAACAGCGACATCATACGCAAGCGTATGGAAGCTACTTACCGCGAAGATGCAGGCAAGCCGATTCGTAAGTCACACGAAAATCCGGACATCATAGCTATCTACAAGGAATACTATGGTGAACCATGCGGACATCTGTCACACGAACAGCTGCACACTCACTACATCGACAGATCAACTAAGGTAGAAATTGAAGGTTAAATTTAAACAAAGGAAAAAGATATGGCTACAATAAAATTGTCAGAATGCAATATGAAGGTTATCAAGGAAATATGTGAATCCTTCGGTAACAAAGAGGGAGAATTGATCAATGTTCTCCACAAGACTCAGGGTCATTTCGGATACTTGCCAGCTGAAGTACAGGAATATGTTGCAGAATGCCTGCATATTCCAGTAGCAAAGGTTTATGGTGTTGTTAGCTTCTACAGCTTCTTCACTATGACTCCTAAGGGCGAACATCCAATCAATGTATGCCTTGGTACTGCTTGCTATGTAAGAGGTGCTGAAAAGGTTCTCGACGCATTGAAGAACGAACTCAAGATTGAAGTTGGACAGGTAACTCCAGACGGAAAGTTCTCGTTGAACTGCCTCCGTTGCGTTGGTGCTTGCGGTTTGGCTCCAGTTATGAGCATCGGCGGTAAGACCTACGGTCGTATGACACCTGAAAAGGTAAAGGAAGTTTTGGCTGAATATTAATCTCAGTCGCAACTGATAACAAAAGCCACTCGAAAGGGTGGCTTTTTTTATTAAAATAAATCTCTCCAATAGCCGCAAAAAGCCTTATCTTTGCGTAGTCAATAAACAAGAACATATATCATAACTATAAATTGTTTCGTAATGAACTACCTTTCCCCATCCACTCCACTGCCACAGATAACAGGCTCGTTGATAAGCTATTTCAGCAATATGGTAAAATTGAACGGAGGAACAAATTTAGCACAAGGCATACCTGGATTCCGTCCGCCAGAAAAACTGCTGGATATATTCGCCAACGTTCTGAAAAAAGACATACACCAGTACGCACCAGGATGTGGAAACCAAAAGCTACTAGAACATTTGGATGCAAAATATAGCCATAGACCATCCGATGCAAGAATATTCATATCGAGTGGTGCTACCGAAGCCGTTTCGCTGATATACACCTACTTGCAAGGCAACAATGGCAAGAATTTCAACGCAATGAGCTTCTCGCCTGCATACGAATCATATATTCATCTGCCACAGATTTTTGGCAACAACTTCTTTACCTATCCTACCGACCCGGAAACCTACTTCGACAACGAAAAATTCCGTAAGTTTTTCATCGACAACAAGATAAATGTAATATTCGTAGCCTCGCCCGGAAATCCATACGGCAAAACCTTGAGTCGCGAAAAACTCGACTACCTCATTGACCTATGTGAAGAATTTGGCTCATACCTTATAATAGATTCGGTTTACGGAGAATTGTACTTCAACAACCAGCCCCCCTACTACCCTATCGAACGAATTTCACCAAATGTGTTTTATGTCAATAGCTTCTCAAAAAAATACTCAATAACAGGCTGGCGCGTTGGCTATTTCATCTTCCACGAAAGCCATTTCGCAAAAATAAGCTACATACACGACTACATCGGCTTGTCGTCGGCAGCACCGCAACAACAGGCAATAGCCGAATTTCTCGACACCGACGAATCGTACACATACATAACCGAACTGCGCCGCAAAATCATCCGCAACCTTGAAATAGGCAACGAACGACTGCAAAAAGCAGGCTTCGAATGCCCGCAGAACGACGGCGGATATTTCATCTGGGCAAAACTTCCCGAACCATGGAACGACAGCCTACGTTTCGGACTTGCCCTATATGAAAACATCAGGACGGCAGTAATCCCGGGCGTGCATTTTGGCAAAGAATGGAACAACTACATAAGAATCAACATTGCCCGCGAAGAAGAAGAGTTCGTTAGAGGCATTGACAACCTGATAGAATTCACCCGAAGAGTAAAAATATAACATCGAAAAATTGTTAATAACATTAGACTTGCAAATTCGTCATAAACGAATAATTATATGTAATTTCGCAGTCTAAAAATAATAAAGACTATGGATATTTCTGGAAAATTGATAAAGATATTGGAGCCAGTAACTGGCACTAGTGCAAACGGCACATGGAAAAAACAATTGTTTGTAATTGAATACACTAACGGACAATTTCCAAAGAAGGCTTGCTTCCAAGTTTGGGGCGATAAGGTAAATCTTTCATCTCTTGTAGTTGGCGAAGATGTACATGTTTTCTTTGAGCCAGAAAGCCGCGAATACAACAACAACTGGTACACCGACCTGCGCGCATGGAAAGTGGAATCGGCACAAAACCAGGCAGGCAGTTTCTCATCAATGCCGACACCTCCGCCACCAACAGGCGCACCAGCACCAACCGAAATGCCAGACTTTATGGGTTCTGACGACAATGTTGACGGAGACTTGCCGTTCTAATTGGGATTCATCAAGTTACACAACCTAGTCTTTAGGTTTTTCTTCCAATATATAATACCTTGTGATTTTGGGGTTTTCCAATATGTCAGACGGATAAATTACCTTTTCGTCTGCTAATGGAAATTTATGGCATCTACCTTGTGCCACATCAATTCCTTGACTTTCAAACGACAACTGCACGAGTTGGGAGCAGTACAATTTTGTTGTATCTGACATCAAATACTCGTTGTCGAAAAGAATTTTCTTTTTCCACCACCTTATGGCTTCTTGAGCCACCTTTTCAAGCACTTCGGGAGTAGTGTCGTAGCGGGCAAAACATCCAGCACAAGCCCTATCGGGTGCAAAAAACAAGTCAAGGTCGTCCATCTTGAGATACTGTATGCCTCCAGTTTCATTTTCTTCTCCTGGCACAGCATGGACAATCTTCCATTTGCCTTCGTATTTCACCAACATTCCCGAATGCGAGTAGATTCCGTTCTGGTCGGCAATTTCAACCACATTACTCTCAATGCTCGTTCCTCCACGAAAAGCAATGTCACCTTCCTGAAGATTGGACTCATCAACCAATAATTCCACATGAGGCTTGCATCCTATACAGAAAAGTAATGGTAACAAAATGAATACAAGTGGCTTTCTCATTATTCGACTATAAAATATTGCTTCTACTTAAAAAATTTCTGCACCGAAATTACTTTCGATGCAGAAATTATAGTTCTAAAAAGAATGTAGTGATTATTCTTCGTCTGCGATTTCTTCGTCTGCAACTTCTTCTGATTCGTCGTCTAAGTTGATATCACCAAACGCATCGTTAGGATTAACAACTTCGTCACCATCATATATGAACCACTTATCACCGATTTTCTTAAGCTGCTGTTCTTCTTCCTTTTCTTCACCATTTCCGTAGGTAACCTTTACCTTAACAGTTGCCATTTCGCCGTCAATAGCTTCTTCGCCAACAGTGAAATCCTTTATACCACCAGTGAATGACATTGCCATCGAAATCTTGTCTGCCAAAGCATCTACAGTTTCTTCAGCCTTCTTCTTTTCATCAGCTGTCATTTCCTTGTTATACTTATAAGTACTCTTAACAGCGCCCTTGAAATCTTCCTTCTTCAGCATTTCATAGTAAGACTTAGTAGCGTCGGTTGGTGTTGCTCCACCATTCTTTTTACATGATGACATTGCAAATGCCATAGCAATAACTGCCAATACAATAACTAATTTCTTCATATTATTACGTTTTTAAAATGTTTATTAATTTATCGCAAAGATAACATATAGAAACGAACACACAAAACATTTTCATGATTTTTTTTCATCTCAAAAATTACCGATTTTAGTGCGAAAAACAGCAGAACACATTTGGCTGTGGATAAAAAATATGCCAGGAAACAATCGCAATCGTTTTCATTATTACCTTTGCAGTAAAATTTTCGCGATGACACTTGAAAACGACTACAACTTAAAGAAACTCAACACTTTCGGAATAGAAGCACGATGCAATACCTTCTTCGAATACAGCACCGACGAGGAATTGTTCGACTTCATCAGACTTCATAAAAACGACAGCGACTTCAAGTTTTTTGTACTTGGTGGAGGCAGCAACGTTTTGTTTACCAAAGACTTCGACGGCACAATAATACATCCAGCCACCAAAGGCAGAAAAATCGTTTACGAAACAGCCGACAACATTTTCGTCGAGGCGCAGGCTGGCGAAATATGGGACGAGTTTGTGGAATGGTGCATTACGAAAAAAGCTTACGGACTCGAAAATCTGTCGTACATCCCGGGAACTGTAGGAGCAAGTGCCGTTCAGAACATCGGTGCATACGGAGCCGAAGCCCGTCAATTCATACATCGCGTGAAATTCTTGCACCTCGACTCTGGCGACATACAATACATGAGCAACGAGGCCTGCTGCTTCGGCTACCGCGAAAGCATTTTCAAGCACCTGCTGAAAGGAAAGGCAATAATTCTGTCGGTAGTTTACAAGCTCAGCAAACACCCGTCCATCAACCGCTCGTATACCGATGTCGAAAAATATTTGACCGACAACAAAATAACTAATCCGTCACCAGCCGACATCCGCTCCGCAATAATCGACATTCGCCGCAAAAAACTTCCCGAAGTCTCGGAAACTGGCAGTGCAGGAAGTTTCTTCAAGAATCCCGTTGTCGATGCCGAAACATTCAAGGCATTGCAGGAAAAATTTCCCGAAATAAAATATTTCACTGCTGGTGCAAACTTCAAGCTGGCTGCCGGATGGCTCATCGACCAATGCGGACTGAAAGGCTTCCAACACAAGGGCGCAGCTGTTCATAAGAATCAGGCGCTCATACTCATAAATGCTGGAAACGCCACAGGAAACGACGTGGTGGAGCTTTCCAAAATCGTGCAGGACAAAGTCTTCGAGAAATTCGGTGTAAAACTCGAACCTGAAGCAATAATAATTTAACGTTACAACAATGAAAAAGGTAATCATAGCTCTCTTACTCATACTGCTTGTTGCAGGTGCATTCGTCGCATACAAGGCATACAACTATGCTTACGCACCCAATGTTACAGCCGATAGCAACACCTATATATATATTCCGACTGGCACCGACTACAACGGGTTGCTGGAAATCTTGAAGTCATCGGGCAATGTAACCGACATGGACTCGTTTGAAAAGGTTGCCGACTTCAAGAAACTCGACCAGAAAGTTCTTCCCGGCAAGTACAAGCTCGAAAACGGGATGTCGAACAACGAACTCGTGAACATGCTCCGCAGCGGACGACAGACTCCAGTGAAAGTAACTTTCATAAGCCTGCGCACTCTCGACATTCTTGCAGGAAAGGCTGCCGTGAACATCGAAGCCGACTCCGCCGACATTGCCGCACTGCTCAAAGACGAGGAAACCGCAAAGAAATACGGATTCAACAAGCAGACATTCTGCTCGATGTTCATTCCAAACACCTACGAGTTCTGGTGGAACACTTCTGCCGAGGAATTTGTGCAGCGCATGGCCGACGAATACAAAAAATTCTGGAACGACGACCGCAAGGCAAAGGCAAACGAACTGGGACTTACGCAGTCGCAAGTGTCCACTCTGGCATCGATAGTGGAAAGCGAAACCCAGAAAAACGACGAAAAAGCCCGCATTGCAGGCGTTTACATCAACCGTCTGAAAAAGGACTGGCTTCTGCAGGCAGACCCTACGGTTGTGTTTGCTGCTGGCGACTTCACAATCAAACGAATCCTGAACAAGCACCTCGAAATCAATTCGCCATACAATACCTATAAATATAAAGGACTACCTCCCGGACCGATTTGCATTCCTTCAACAACATCGATTGATGCAGTGCTGAATTACGAACATCACAACTACATGTATTTCTGCGCCAAAGAGGATTTCTCTGGTTATCACAATTTTGCAACAACAAATGCACAGCACGAAGCCAATGCCCGCCGCTACCACGACGCACTACGGAAAGCTGGGATAAGATAATCATGAGAAACATTTTCCATGCAATTATCATCTTGACAATCACAACATTGTCATTATACTGCCAGAAGGACAGAAGCATCGACTACCGACAGGAAATGCGGGACTTTGTAGTGAAAATAAGCGAGAAGGCAAAATCGCAGAATCCTGCATTTCAGATAATTGCACAAAATGGAGTAGAATTAATAAGTACCAACGAAAAATCCGACGGTCAACTCGCCAGCGAGTACATTTCGGCAATTGACGGACAAGGACAGGAAGATTTGTTTTTCGGCTATGCAAAAGACGACAAGGCAACACCGCACAAAACAACCGAATATCTAAAATCGTACTTGTCGCAACTCCGTGAGGCGGGGAAAACCGTACTAACAACCGACTACTGCTCGTCTGCCGAAAACATTGCATCGTCGCAGAAGCAAAACCAATCGGCAGGCTTCGTTTCGTTTCAAGCCACAAGCCGTAATCTGGATATAATTCCCGAAACGCCTATCCAAAACGAGAACTCCGACGATATAACAAATCTTGGACAAGTCAAAAACTTCCTATACCTAATCAACCCCGAAAACTACCCGACTAAGCGTGATTTCATCGAAACCGTCTGCGCCACAAACTACGACCTGGTAATCATGGACTTATTCTTAAACGAAGAAGAATTTTCCGCAGATGAAATCGAACAGCTTCGCAACAAGGCAAACGGAGGGAAACGCATGGTGATAGCCTATATGTCGATTGGCGAAGCCGAAGACTATCGCTACTACTGGCAAGCTGAATGGAAACGTGGAAATCCGTCGTGGCTCGACAAGGAAAACCCGAAATGGAAAGGCAACTACAAGGTAAAATACTGGAATGCGGAATGGCAAGAAATTATTTTCGATTACCTCTCACGAATAACCAATGCTGGCTTCGACGGAGTTTACCTTGATATTATTGATGCGTTTGAATACTACGAAGGATGAAAGGCTAGAAGGCGGAAAGGCTAAAAAAGACCGTGAGCCTGCAAGACTGTTAGCCTGTTAGACTGCAAGCCTGTTCGTCCCCCTACATCTTCATCACCCACAACGAGTCGTTGCCAGTCAGCTCCTTTAGTCCTTGCAATTCTGCACAAGCATCGGCGGTTGTTGCAAAGCCCTTTACGCTGACCTTGTACAAACCCTTGTTTAATGGCAATATCTGTGGTGAAAGACCTCTTGACGACAAATCCTTGTAAACATTTTCGGCATTTTCGTAATTAGCGAAGCAGCCTGCAATGATATGAACCTTGTATTCGGTAGTATTAACAGCCTCAACAACAGGAGTTTCAACGCTTGTAGCAACTGGTTCTTCTACGGCAACTTCTTCGGTTGTTATATCTTCATCAGCAAGAACTTCTTCTGATGCCAAATCCTGTGATTCTGTTTCTTCTGCAACAACCTCCTGAGCTTCAGCAAAATCGGCAGTTTGTTCATCAGCAATTGCCTCTTCGGCGGCTTCTACCACCTGCTCATTGTTCGCGCTAACGCCAAAACCTGCAAGCATTGTATTATCATCGCCATTGCCGAACAACCTGTCGAACCATCCCATATACAGCGACATGCAGACAAGTCCTGCAATTACAGCCACAGCCGACATCGACCATGCGATAGCCCTACCCTTGCGGTTCTTCTTTCCGTTCTTGTCGGGGGTACCTTTTATTATTGCACTTTCAATACGTGGCTTCGATACTGACGGCAACATAGGAAAATTGAATGTTGCCAAGCCAAAAGCCTCATCGAGCAAATTAGCGGAATTCGGCACAAACACAAGGCTTCCTGTCCTACGCGAAAAGGAACCTAAGTCATCAAATGTCAATGTTTTGCCGTCTGATAATTTTTCATTCAATTCATCCACAAACGACTTTACAATCTGCTCGGCATCAGCCCACGAAACATTTTCCGTCTGCGAAATATAATTCAGCAAAAGTCCGTCGCTCAACGATAGGTTCTCATTAAAGGCAACCTTACGGCTTGGCGGATAAAATTCCTGCTTCGAGAAATCCACATCTGCAGGAAAACGATTCGTAACAAAACCTCCAAATCCAGGAATTATCACGCAGTCGTTATCACAAACCAACTGATATATAGTATTGTACAAATTCATAATTTCAAAATCAAATCCGATACAAAATTAATAATTTTTGGATAAAAAACATAATATTTTTTCAAAATTCACAATAATACGTTCAAATATAAGACGTTGCACGCAACGTCTCTACAGAATTCTAATTTCTGAATCTCTAAATTCAGATATTCAAAACAACATATCTCATCCGATTGTACAGACGCAAAATTTTGCGTCTATCAATCCCTAAAACTTCAAATGCTTAACCGACGAACCGCCCCTCTTGATAATCCTCAACGAATCTATACCTATTTTTAAATGGTCGTGGACGAACTGCTCGGTAACCTTCTTGTCGCTTGCCTCGGTTTTCACACCCGACGACACCATAGGCTGGTCGCTCACAAGCAACAAGGCACCGCACGGAATCTCGTTTGCAAAGCCAACAATGAAAATCGTTGCCGTCTCCATATCAACAGCCATTGCACGCGTTTTTATAAGGTATTTCTTGAAACGCTCGTCGTACTCCCACACGCGGCGGTTGGTGGTGAAAACCGTTCCCGTCCAGTAGTCGTGACCATTGTCGCGAATAGAGGTAGAAACCGCACGCTGCAGCATAAACGCCGGCAACGCAGGCACCTCGGGCGGCAGGTAATCGTTCGACGTACCTTCGCTACGGATGGCGGCAATCGGCAGAATCAAATCGCCGAGCTTGTTCTTTGCCTTCAAACCACCGCATTTGCCAAGAAACAGCACAGCCTTTGGCGAAACTGCACTCAGCAAATCCATGATTATCGCAGCATTGGGACTTCCCATACCGAAATTTATTATTGTAATGCCGTCAACAGTGGCACTCGGCATATTGCGGTCGAGACCATCTACCGGAACATTGTTCCACTCGGCAAACAAATCAACATACAGCTGGAAGTTCGTGAGAAGTATATACTCGCCGAAACTTTCCAACGTTTTCCCCGTATATCTTGGTAGCCAATCGCTTACTATTTCTTCTTTCGTCTTCATATCCAAAAACTTTTTTACAAAAATACAACTTTATTTTAGATTTTGGATTTACGATTGACGATTTTTTGAACAAAAACGCCTCGCACATTTAATATTGTTATGTCGCGGCACGCCACAACGCAACAGCAGAAACAGCGTAGCGTTAAACGCCGCAGGCATAAAAACGGCGAAGCCATAGAAACTTAGAAACCTAGAAACAGCGTTAGCCATTGAAACAGCATAGCATCAAACGCCGCAGGCATTGAAACAGCGAAGCATCAAACGCCGTAGGCATTGAAACAGCGAAGCGAGAAACGGCGAAGCCCTCAACGAAGTTAAACCCAGAAACGGCTTTAGCCACACAAACAGCGAAACCCCTATCCCTCAACACATTAACACCATACGTTTAAAATTTATTCACACAAAAACTTTTTATTTGAAAAAAATGTTAGACCTTTGCGGCTTGAAATTTTAAAAGACTTATATATGAGAATAAAGAATTTCACTTTTTTCACTGCAATAATTGCAATTTTTGCATTAGCAACTCATCAAAACACATATTCACAGGTATATCAATTCGAAAATCCTGGCTTCGAACAATGGGATGGTGGAAGTGCCGATGAACCAACAGGATGGAACTCGTACCCTTCGGCAAACTGTACAATGCTTGTTGGATGTAGCACAGCAAAACAAAAAAGGCACGAACGTTCCAATGATACCAGACCAGGCTCTACAGGACAATACTCATGTATGATTTTTGCAAAAAGCGTACTAGGTGTCGTTGCAAACGGTGCTCTCACCAGCGGCCAGATGCAGCTTGTTTCGTTAAACACCAGTAGTGCATCAAACGGCAACAGGACAATACAAAGCAACAACGACTTCAACCATCGTCTCAATGCAAAACCAGACTCAATAGTATTTTGGGCGAAGGTTGTAAATGCCAGCGACGGAAGCCAGGCATGTTGCCACCTTTACATACACGACAACTTTAACCTTCAGGACCCATTGGGTGGAAACGAAGATTCTAATTTTAAATCACATATAATCGGAATGGTGCCTTCATACAACTTCACGAACAATGGAAGCACTTGGCAACGCCACTCTACACCAATAAGATACGATGGCGACACCTGCCGCTCTACAAACGACCCCGAGTATATTCTTATTACATTCTCAACAAACTATCTTTCAATGCAAGGTGCAAACAACGACAAACTCTATATCGATGACATTGAGCTAATTTACAATGCCAACCTTTCGTCAATAACCGTAAACGGACAAAACATCCCTAACTTCAACCAGAATACAACAGAATACTATGTTGACGTAGAATGCGGAGGAACAAACTACATTTCGGCAACTACGGCTTCGCCACGCGCTTCATACACCACATCGCTTTCGTCAGATGGAAAAACAGCAACAATAACGGTAAATCATGGCGACAAAACAAAAACTTACACCGTTCATTACCACCCGGCAGTGACAACCCAGATTGCCGACCATATCTGCAAGGGCGACTCATACAGCCAGAACGGTTTCACCCTTCCAATGCAAAACAATGCTGGAACATTCTCATTTAGCAATTCTTACCCATTAGCAAATGGTTGCGATTCGGTTGTTGAATTAAACCTGACAGTAAACCCGACTTACAACACAAACGTTGACCTTACAATATGCTCGTCAGCAACCTACAACTTCCACGGACAAATTGTGGATCAGCCTGGCACATACTACACAACTCTCACAAGCCAATACGGTTGCGACAGTACTATTACGCTAAACCTTGCTGTCGACAGCTACTATCAGGTCAACCTCAGCGAACACATCTGCGAAGGCGATATGTCAACAACCCCAGGATTTGAAGGCAGAGCCGATGCTGGAATCGACACTTTGTTCCTAACAGCAACCAATAGTTGCGACAGCCTTGTTGTTCTCGTTCTCGAAGTCGGACAAATCGACAATATACAACTTTTCGACAGCATCGAAGTTGACAACGAATACTCCAACTACGGATTCGACATTGCTGCCATACATGAGGCTGGCGAAGTAACATTCACCAATACGTTGACAAACGCTGATGGATGCGATTCAATTGTAACATTGAGACTTAAAGTCTTACCAAAACCCGTAACACCAGAACCAGAGCCGACACCTGAAGTTGTAACATTCGATATTTTCCCGAACCCGACATCTACAGGACAAATAACCATTGAGGCTAACTACGACATAACTAAGGACATTTATGAATACCAGATATTCAACGAACACGGTATGCTAATGGACACTGGATGCATAAACAGCAAGGACACATTCGTTGACGTATCGAAATACAATAGCGGCTATTATTACCTCAAGGTACTTGTCGGCGACACTGTAAAAGCCCAGAAGAAACGTAAAGCCATAAAATTTGTAGTAACTAACTAGGCAAACTGCCATGACAATATAAAAAAGCGTAGAAACAAAATTCTGCGCTTTTTTTGCATTTACATAATCACTCATCGTTGTTTCAATCCGTAAATCGCAAATCCGATTGTATCTTTCAGAAAAATCTAAAATCGTAATTCGTAAATCGTAAATCACAAATTATCCTTATCTTTGCCCCCGAGTAGGTCAGTCTATCGCGTTACCGCAAGGTAATGAGGAAAGTCCGGACAGCACAGGGCGTTGCGCTCTTGAAATAAGAGAAGTCTGCGAAGGTTTGGCAGCGGAGAAGAGAACGACTTCCTTGGCGACAAGGTAAAGGTGAGAAGGTGGGGTAAGAGCCCACCGGTGACAGTGGCGACACCGTCAGCCGTCCGCCCCGCAAGCTGCAAGTTCATGTATATCGGCGTTATAGGGTTGCCCGCCCAAGCCGAGGGGTAGAATGCACAGATAAATGATAGACAACATCTAACGATGCCACAGAATTCGGCTTACGGCCTGCTCGTTTTTTTCAAAAACACAAAAAAGGCTACCATCTGGCAGCCTTTTTTGATTTTTATTGTCCATTATTCATTGTCCATTGTTAATTCCTCTACATGCAGTGTATATATTTTTCAACCAATTCGCGGATTTCCTCGGTCTTACCATAGAGTTTTTCGCTCAGGCCCTTGTCGTTGTACGACTTCAAGCCCTTGATAACTGCGTCGATAAGTCCTGGCTGGAAAATCTTGTCCTTTTCGAAGAACTTGCGCTTTGCATCGAGAGCATCTGCCGAATCCCAGCAGCAATCCGGAAGAGCCTTCAGCTTAGCTAACTTATCCTTGAACTCCTCGCTGAAAATATTGACATTTACATACAAGTCCTTAGCCATCTTAAGCGAACCACGCATTGTAAGTCCGTGCTGTGCAGCAACAATCAGAGCTGCCATATACAGGTACAAGTCTGCCGAACCATCACCACTACGGATTTCTACGGTCTGCTTGCTATCGTAGTCAGCAGCCTTGCTCTTTTCCTGCGGATTTGCATCGCGGAACATGTTGATGTCGCCAGTCCATCCCAGCGGAACGCGTACGAGAACGCTCCTGTTGCGGTCGCCCCAGCAAATGTTGGTAGGAGCTTCCTGATGAGGAACAAGACGTAGATACGATGTCGGGATTGTATTTCCGAAAGCGGTAAGAGCATCGGCAAGGTCGAGGATACCAGCAATCATCTTGCGTGCATCGTCGCTGAGAACGCCATTGTCAACCATCATGTTCTTGCCATTCTTCGAAAGCATCATGTGGATGTGCAGACCGCTACCAGCCTTACCTACTGTAATCTTCGGAGCAAAGCTCAAGTTTACACCATAGTCGCTGCAGAGTTTGCGGAGAATCCACTTTGCGATAATCAACTGTTCCACAGCCGATTCAGCCTCACAAGGAAGGAATTCTATTTCCTGCTGCTCGTAGTAGAAATCGCCATCGGTGAAGTTCCCGACCTCGGAGTGTCCGTACTTAATCTTACCGCCACACTGTGCAATAAGGTGCATTGCTTCCTTGCGGATGAACTCGTAGTTTGCAAACGGAGCCGACTCGTGATAACCGCGCTGGTCAACAGCCGGGAACATAGCGTTTTCGCTCTTGTCGGCAATGATGTAGTATTCCAGTTCGCCCAAAGCCTTGAAAGTGTAGCCTGTTGTATCTTTTAACTTCTGGTGAGCCTTCTTCAAGATGTTTTCGGGCGACGAAGCCAATGGCTTGCCGTTGTTGTCGTAGTACGAGCAAAGGATGTCGATGCTCGGAATTTCCTCGAAAGGATTTACGAAAGCAGTGCGGTACTTTGGAATTACATACAAGTCGCTTGAACCTGCACCGATAAAAGTGAACAGGCTGGAACCATCAACGCGCTCGCCAGTGGTAAGAATCTGGTCAAGGTATTCGGCACTGTTGATGACGAAGTTCAAGGTCTTGAGCCTACCGTCGCCACCAACATAGCGGAAGTTAAGCATCTCGATGTTGTTTTCTACAATATATTTAATGATGTCAGCCTTTGTGAACTCCTCACAAGGCTTCTGCAAAAACCTTTCAAGAAGGTTTGGACTTAAATCAAAATTCTTCTTTTCCATTTCAAAAATAATTTCAAAAATTTTTTTGGCGAAGTTAATTATATTTGTTCACTTTGCAACTTATTAAAAGATATGTTTTACAATATGTTTTTCGCGCTGTCAAAAATACTGCAATATTTACTTTCCCCATTGGTTTGGATTCTGACAATCTTCGTGTTGTCGTTTTGCTTCAAGAAAGACAATGTCAAAAAAGGATTACGCATCACGACGCTTGTGTTGCTTCTGCTGTTTACCAATCCGCTGCTTGTAAACCTCAGTCTTGGCGCGTGGGAGGAAAAGCCAGTGCAGGAAAGCGAACTTGCGGAATGCTACGATTACGGCATTGTGCTTACAGGAATGATTTTCTACGACACAGAAAATGACAAGATAGAATTTGGACAATCCACCGACAGAATTCTTGAAGCCGTTCGGTTGTACTATACAGGGCACATTGAAAAGATTTTCATTTCGGGAGGTTCGGGGCTTCTGCTTGACCAGACTCACAAGGAATCGCAACTGCTAAAAGACTATCTTACAAGCATAAATGTTCCCGAAGAAGACATAATCATCGAAACCGAGTCGCGCAACACCCACGAAAATGCAGTCGAAGCAGCAAAGGTTTTGCGCCCGACAGAAAGTTCCGATACCTATTTATTAATAACAAGCGCCTCCCACTTCCGCCGTGCAGCCAAGTGCTTCGAAAACGAAGGCTTTAGCTTTGACTCCTACCCTGTTGACTATTGCAGCCGAAAACTTGGAAGCAATCCCGAAACATGGCTAATCCCTGCACCATCGGCATTCTCCACATGGAATATGCTGATTCACGAAATTGCAGGATATGTGATGTATGACTGGAGCGGGTATTTTTAGGCTAGAAGGCTAAAAGGCTAACAGCCAATTTCAAACACCCCCGAACAACCTCAAACAAATTCAAACCACACCAAATACAGGAGACTTAAATTCTTGATTTTTTTTATGTACAATCGTGCCATGGCGCGATTCAACAATCATCAAACAACCTCAAACCATCTCAAACAACCTCAAACCAAAAGGGCGGAAAGGCTAGCGGAAGACCAGTCCGGCAGTCTGGCAGAAGACCGGTCGGTCCGTCGGCAAGACTGAAAGACTGCAAGCCTGTTAGACTGCAAGACATCCCATTAATAATTCTTTAAGAAACATCACTGAAAATACTTTGTACCTTTGCAATGCCGTTGTCTCCAAAGCCTGCAGAACGGAGTTGGAAATGCGGTGCAGAAAAAAAAAGAATTAGAAAATGACGACAAAGAGGCATAGCTATGAGTAACATTGAATTTGCAAACCCCGAATATTTATGGTTCCTCACCGTGCTTATCCCGATGATAGCATGGTATGTGTGGCGCCGAAAGAAATCGGTAGCCTCGATGAATGTTAGTTCGCTCGAAGCTTTTAGCGGAAAGCGTCCGCCGTGGCGTTACATTTTGCGGCATGTGCTGTTTGCCGTGCGTCTGGCTTGCGTTGCACTGATAATTGTCGTCATTGCCCGTCCGCAGAGCACCGACAGCTGGGAGGAGCAGAAGACCGAAGGCATCGACATTGCCATCGCACTAGATATAAGCGGTAGTATGCTGGCCGAGGATTTTCGTCCTAACCGCATCGAAGCGGCAAAGAACATCGGTATGGAGTTCGTTTCGTCGCGTCCCGACGACAACATCGGTCTGGTGGTGTTTGCAGGCGAAAGCTACACGCAATGCCCGCTTACAATCGACCATGCCGTACTGCTCAACCTTTTCGGAAGCATCAAGAGCGGTCTTATCGACGACGGAACAGCCATCGGACTTGGTCTTGCAACCGCAGTCAACCGTCTGCGCGACAGCAAGGCCGTGAGCAAGGTCATCATCCTGCTTACCGACGGCGAAAACAACATGGGAAACATTTCGCCAACCACTGCAGCCGAATTTGCCAAGGAGTACGGAATCCGCGTCTATACCATCGGCATAGGCAAGAATGGCAAAGCCCCCTACCCTTTCAAGACTGCATTCGGAACAACTGTATATCAAGACATTGATGTAAAGATTGACGAGGAAAGCCTCACGCAGATTGCCGAGATGACCGACGGAAAATACTTCCGCGCCACCGACAACGAAAGCCTGCGCAACATCTACGCCGAAATCGACAAGATGGAAAAGACACAGCTCGATGTCAAGTCGTTCTCAAAGCCACGCGAAGAATATATGCCAATACTCGTATGGGCATTCATACTTCTGCTGATAGAACAAATTTTAGGTTTAACGGTATTAAAAAATACTTTTTAGGCTATGTTCAGGTTTCAGAATCCACAATATTTATGGTTAATGCTGATAATCGCAGCATTGGCAGTGATTTTTGCCGTCACCGAAATTATCAGGCGCAGACGGCTGAAAAAGATAGGCGATGCCAACCTCGTAGGTCTGCTAATTCCCGAAGCCAGCCTCGGCAGGAAAATCGCCAAGCTGATAATGGTATGCCTCGCAATAGCCTGCATAATCATCGGACTTGCCCGCCCGCAGTTCGGCTCGAAGCTTAGCGAAGTCACACTCAAGGGCGTAGAAATTGTTACCGCTCTCGATGTCTCGAACTCAATGCTTGCCGAAGATGTCAAGCCAAACCGTCTGGGCAACGCCAAGATGTTCATCGAGAGGATTCTCGGCAAGCTCAACGGCAATAGGCTCGGAATGGTAATCTTTGCCGGCGATGCCTTCGTGCAGATGCCAATTACCACCGATGTGCGCTCGGCAAGGCTCTACCTGTCGTCAACCAGCACCAACGACATTTCGGTGCAGGGAACCGACATCGCCAAGGCACTGACGCTAGCCGCACGCTCGTTCTCCAGCAGCGACGACGCATCTAAGGTCATCATCCTTATGACCGACGGCGAAAACCACGAGGAAGATGCAATAGAAGTTGCCAAGTCGCTCAAAGAACAGGGAATTATCGTTATGACTGTCGGTTTCGGTTCGCCAAGCGGAGTGCCGATTCCCAACAAGAATGGCAGCGGATATATGAAGGACCGCGACGGCAATACCGTCATGACCAAACTCGATGAGCAGACGCTTGTCGAAATTGCAAAGATTACCGGCGGCATATATGTCCGCGCGACCAACAGCTCAAGTTCGTCGGATGCCATCCTGAATGAACTCAACTCGTTGCAACAAAGCGAAACCACCAAGCAGATATATTCCGAGTACGACGAAAGGTTCCAGTACTTTGTCTTTGCAGCACTGATACTGCTTGTCCTCGAGGTATTCCTGCTCGAACGCAAGAATCCGCTTCTAAGCAAGATAAAGTTGTTCAAAAAAGAAGAAAAAAATGAATCATTATAGCAGTCATTGCGGAAGCCTGAGTGAACTAGCGATACGGAACGGAGAGCTGTGTGAAATCGGCTATCCGCAATCTCCCATAAGAAACGAAAGGGGATTGCTCACTTCATGTCGCGACTTTCAGTTCCGCACAGACAGGCTCACAAGGCTCGTTCCTACGCCTGTTCGCTTTGTCTTGTGGAATGCCGGTAGGGAAAAAACGCAAATAATCAAAATGTTTAATTCTACCGAATTCGAGGAAATTAAATTAAGTTATTGAATGTAATGTAGAAACATAAATTATTGAACAAATGAAAAAAATAGTAGCAATAATAACAATATTGGTTTTACTGCCCACCCTCGCCAATGCACAGGAAGAGCGTTCGCTCATCCGCAAGGGCAACAAGGCATACGAGGAAGGCAACTTCGGCAAGGCCGCCGACCAGTACGACAAGGCATTGAAAACAAATCCCGCCGAGGTCAGCGTATATGGCAATTCGGGCGCAGCCAACTATCGCAACGACCAGTTCGAAAAGTCGGTAAACGCCTACAACGAGTACCTTCGCACCGACCTCACCGACAAGCAGAAGGCCGAAGCCTACTACAACCTTGGCAACACCTACATGCAAGCCAACAAGTACAAGGAAAGCGTAGAGTCGTACCGCAACGCCCTGAAGCTCGACCCAACCCACGACCGCAGCCGCCACAATATGGCAGTCGCCACCAAGATTATGCAGCAACAGCAGCAAAATCAGCAGCAGAACGGCGACAACCAGCAACAGCAGCAGAATCAGGATCAAAACAAGGACCAGCAACAGCAGAACCAAGACCAGAACAAGGATAATCAGGACAAGCAAGACCAGCAGCAGCAACAGCAGCAGAACGACCAGAATATGTCACGCGAAGAAATGGAACGCTACCTGGAATCGCTAAGCCAGAAGGAAAAAGAAACCCAGGACAAGGTCCAGAAGGCACAGCAGGCACAAAAACGACCGCTGGAGAAGAATTGGTAAGAGAGGCTAGCAGGCTAAAAGGCTGACAGGCTTGAAGTCAATGGTGTTGAAAATCTCCACTAATGACACACTACTTTACGATTTACATAAAATCACCCCAATTTTTATGCAATTCATAAAATCACACTTTATGATTTGCATAAATTTTACTACCAGTTCCGCCACGAAATAAACCTGCCGTCAGATGTCTGGAAATCGGCATCGCCACCAAATACAACGGCTGAAGCATCTTTAGGAATCCCACTCAATTTCGAAAAAGCATCCAACCCGTCAAAGAAGTCGCTCCGAAGCGTTGCCGCCGACTTTATCTCGTATGCACGAAGATTCACACCCTCTTCCACAAGCAAATCGACCTCATTACCGTTGCTGTCGCGCCAGAAATAAATGTTCGCTTCTTTTCCCTGCGAATAAAAATTCTTTACGCACTCCGAAACAACCATGTTTTCAAACATTTCTCCACGGAGATAATGCGTCGATACCTGTTCGGCACTATTGAGACCAAGCAAAGAACAAGCAAGCCCAGTGTCGTAAAAATAGAGTTTTGGACTTTTTACCAAACGCTTGTTGAAGTTCTTGTAATAAGGTCGAAGCAAAAACACAACATAACTTGTCTCAAGAATAGACAGCCAGGAATATAAGGTCGGCACGGAAATTTCGCACTCATTAGCCAGCGACGAAACATTAAGCAGTTGCCCTACCCTTGCAGCACAAAGTTTCATAAAGCGCATAAACCGCGTCAGGTCGCCTATATTCTTGATTAAACGCACATCACGCTCAAGATATGTCTGAATGTATGACTGATAATAATCGGACGGGTGTATCCCTTTGTCGTATATACGCGGAAAACCACCAGTAAACATCCATTCGTTCAGATTACCGGGCAACATAGAAGCAGCCTTCAATTCTCTTATAGAGAAAGGTGTCAGTTTCATAACAGCGGTTCTTCCTGCAAGGCTCTGCGATATGCTCTCAAGGAGCAGAAAGTTATGCGAACCCGAAAGTATATACATTCCACTTTCGTTCTTGCTGTCAACAGCAGTCTGTATGTATGAAAACAATTTTGGAGCATACTGAGCCTCGTCAATTATGAGATGGTCACCAAAGTTATTAAGGAATCCGCGCGGGTCATTTACAGCAAACTCTCTAATATCAACATCTTCAAGCGACACATACTTATATCCTTCGAACTTGTTTCTGAGCAAGGTCGATTTACCACATTGCCTTGTTCCTGTGAGAGTTAGCACAGGAAACTTTGATGCCATATAGAGCATTCTTGTAGTGATGTCTCCCTAAGTTCAACTTAGAAGTGCAAGTTTAGTTTGTCATTTGCCTGCAGGCAAATGACAAACTAAACAAAGATTCAAAAGCAAACAAAAAAAGGGAGGT
>CACYQN010000021.1 GCA_902776565.1 uncultured Bacteroidia bacterium | reverse complement strand
GCAAATCTCACGCAAGTTCAAATGGATATCAATGGTACTCGGGTGAAATCGCAGAAATAATCGCCTTCAACACAGTTGACGATAGTCTTAGATACTCCGGAAACGAGTACCTTGTAAACAAGTATTTCCCAGAACAGAACACACAAGTTTCCCTCGGTCTCGACATCCACGTCCCCTACGGCTTCTGCGACACCGCCATCACTACCGCCTACAACCCAGACTTCATATCATACCTGTGGAGCACAGGAGAAACAGATTCGGTAATCCATGCAAACCGCAGCGGAAGATATACGGTAACCGTAACCAATAGCTTCGGGGTCACTAGCACGGATGACATAAACGTATATTTCCCAGAGCACAACCAGTTGCAGGACACTACAATCTGCGCGGGAGATACTATATTATGGAACATCAAAATGCGACAGGACGAATATGCTTTCCAATGGTACAAGGACGGAGAACAATATGGAGAAGCAAGCAACCAGATTGAAATATCGGAGGCAGGGGCATATTCGTGTATAATTACCGATAGTTTAGGGTGTACATTCCAAACGGACACAGCACATATTACAATAGATAATTATCCTATATCGGCAGGCTTCGGCGCTAGCGATACCACCCTCTGCTACGGCAACCGCCTGCACATAGTATCAGGCTACGACGAAACCGCCTCGGCAATATGGCAGGACGGCAACACCGACCTCGAACATTACCTGACACAGCCTGGCACATACACCGTTACCACAACAAATACACGCGGTTGTACTGCAACAAATAGCATAAACGTAACCCTGCGCGGTCAGGTGCCAACACCCAATTTCAGCATCGAGGGACACTGCCAGAATATACCTATTAATATAATAGACCTCAGCACATCCGCAGTAGGAGATATTACAGCCCGTCAATGGTACGCCAACGACAGCCTAATCGGTAGCGAAACCGAGATTAGCCATTCGTTCGCCGAATTCGGAACGCAAAAGGTAAAACTTTTCCTCGAAACCTCCGACAACTGCGTCAACGATACAACAATATTTGTTTACATCGACCCGCAGCCACAACCCGACTTCTCGCCAAAATCATTCTGCCAGAACGCAGAAACAGAAATCAATACCCAACATGCTATTGCCGAAGGTGAAATCGTATCAACACTGTGGAGCATAGAGGGCGAAACCTTGTATGGCGACAACATAAGCAAATCGTTTGCCGGCATCGACCTCGTACCTGTAACAATCACCGCCGAAAGTGTCGTCGGATGCTCGGGAAGCCGCACATACGAAGTCGTAGTAAGGCAAACGGAAAAACCAGCGATGAACATATCGGGACTTTGCCTCGGCAGCGCAACCGAATTCACAAACACAACGCCATTCAGCAACACCAACCCGCAGATTGCCTGGGAATGGAGCTTCGGCGACAACACGGGAATTTCTTCAAGGAAAAACCCTGTACACATATACGATTCAATAGGCAACTACACAATTTCGATGTCGGTAACCTTCGCTAACCACTGCACAACAAGCATCGACACCACAATAAGCATTTTCCTGCAACCCGAAGCCAGCATCATCACAGCAAACGGCTGCGTAGGCGGTCATACCGAAATGCTTGCCAACATCAGTTCCGACGACCATATATATAATTATAGGTGGAGCATCGGCGACATATATGAATCGAACGAAGCACAGCCGATATTCATAGCCGACTCGGCAGGCTTCTTCCCCGTGAGCCTAGAAATAACCACCGACCACCTCTGCAAGGCTGTGGCAACAGGCTACCTGAACATACACGGACACCTGAACGTTTCGTTCACACAGTCGCGCGACTGGGGCGGCTCTCCTCTGTATGTAGAGTTCGAGAATACTTCGGAAGACGCAACTTCGTACCACTGGAACTTTGGCGGCGCAGGAGAAAGCAACCAGACAAATCCATACTTCATTTTCACGGAACCTGGTACCTACGAAGTCAGCCTAACAGGCACCAACGAATTCGGATGTACGGGCAGATACACATCACCGGCAATAACAGTAGTGGAACCGATAGTTGACATCATGCTCATGGACCTGAAGGCAAACGAAGAAAACGGATTTGCTAAAATATCGCTGATAATAGTCAACCTTGGTACACTGCCAGTGGAAGACCTTGTCCTCGAACTGAAGATAAACAACCAGATATACCGTGAAACTATCGGACACATAGCACAGGGAGCTGTCGTACCACACACTTTCGGCACAATGATTCCTATTCCAAACAGTGCCAGCATCGCCAACACCATCTGCGTGGAGGCTCTTGTCCCCGACAGCGAAGGTCACAGCGAAACGAACCTTGCAAACAACACACTTTGCATAACCGATGCCGAAAACCTGTCGGTTGGCATCCCCTACCCGATTCCTGCCTACGAGCAAATCACCTGCGACATCTACACCAAGATTCCTACCGACCTTGACATTTCAATATTCAGCATCTTTGGAAAACTTGTGAAGCACGAGACTATCAGCCAGCACAAGGGCTACATGAAGTATGTTGTCAATGTTACGGACTTGTCGGGAGGAATGTATTTTATCAGAGTAAACTCGAAGGACGAAAGCATTACGCACAAGTTTGAGATAAGGTAATGGTTGTGAAACTATATATATGTTGACTAAAAATAGCACCCCTAATTGTCATTCCGCAAGTTAGAACAATAACGCGATACGGAACGGGGAGCGTAATATTGTTCAACTGTGCGGAATCTCCTCCTAAAAACGTTTCCCTATGAGATTCCGCATAAACGAACTCACAAGCAATGTACCTTATGCTGTTCGTTCAGTCTTGCGGAATGACGTAGTGGATTAGAATAAAAACATTAAATGACTCAATACTATATATTTTCCATTGTTATTTGCAAGCCTCTTTGCCAGAAGCTGTTAATCAACGCATAACACATTTTTCCATTTTATGATTTCCATTTTATGGAAAAATATTAATTTTGTGTTGTAATAAAAATACAATCAGTATGGTCAAAAAAAGTGTAACAATTGACAATCCGTTTGTTACGACAGGATATGTCGGAGCTGAGTACTTTTGTGACAGAGAAAAAGAAACAGCAGACATAATTGGATTATTACGCAACGGCAACAATGTAGCTCTAGTATCTCCACGCCGTTACGGTAAAACCGACTTGCTGCGCCATTGTTTCTGCCAACCAGAAATTGCAAGCAATTACTACACTTTCATTATCGACATATACTCGACCAAGTCGGTTTCGGAACTAGTCAGTAAATTGGGCTCAACCATTCTTGAAACACTAAAGTCAAAAGGCAGAAAATCGTGGGAAAGGTTCATTTCAGCACTATCATCTGTAAAACAAGGCATAAGTTTCGACATGAACGGTATGCCATCGTGGACTATGAGCGTAGGCGATATAGAATCACCTTCAGCAACTCTGGATGAAATATTCTCCTACCTTCAAAACGCCGACAAACCTTGCCTCGTAGCCATAGACGAATTTCAGCAGATTACCAAATACAACGATGATGGCATAGAAGCATCGCTACGAACCTATATACAATATTGCAGCAACGCAAAATTCGTATTTTCAGGTTCACGGCAGCATCTGATGGGAACTATGTTTACATCACCGGCTCGACCTTTCTATCAAAGTGTTACATTATACGGTCTCAAGCCATTGCCTCTTGAAAAATATACAGATTTCTGCATATCTCATTTCAGCAACCGCGGAAAAGCCATCGACAAGAATGTCATATCAACCATTTATGACAAATTCGACGGCATAACGTATTATATGCAACGTGTTATGAATGAACTATTTGCACATACCAAAGATGGTGATACCTGTACAATATCCGACATTGATGCTGCCGTTTGCAATATAATTGATATATCATCGCCAATATACGAGGATTTATTATACCAACTTCCAGAGAAACAAGCACTTACACTTAAAGCCATTGGCAAGGAAGGCAAGGTGACCAACATAACATCAGGGAAATTCGTAAAGAAATACGGATTAATTTCTGCAAACTCAATAAAATCAGCAGTTCCTGCACTTATTGACAAAGGCCTGCTAACCTTTGAGCGTGGAGAATACAGCATTTACGATAGATTCTTTGCTATGTGGTTGAATAAGAACTAATAATTACATATCCTAAACTTCACAACCTATAGCTAACATATAGCAACTGCCTGCAATGAATTAATAATCAACCTTATCCTCTTTCTTTTCCCAGTTTTCAAACGCCTTGATAGCCTCGTTCCTGAGCATCTTCACAACCTTGATGGAACGCTCGGATTCAGGCTTTGCAAATTCCTCATATATAAAACTGTCGCTGAACCCAATCTTGTCCGCATCGACCTTTGTGTTGGCATAATACAACTTACCAATCCTAGCCCAGTATATGGAAGCCAAGCACATGGGACAAGGTTCGCACGAGGCATAGATTTCACAGCCAGAAAGGTCAAAGGTGCCAAGTTTCTTGCAAGCCATACGGATGGCATTCACCTCGGCGTGGGCAGTAGGGTCGTTGTCGAGAGTAACAGAATTGGAAGCAACAGCCACAACCTCGCCATCCTTCACAACTACCGCACCAAACGGTCCTCCACCATTGTCAACACTTTCGAGCGACTTTTCTATCGCAAGCCGCATAAATTTTTCATTATTCTCCATTTTTATTTTCAAGTTTAGCAGTTGTAGCCCATCTCAACAAGGCATAAAAGAAAGACACAAACACCGCACCAGTAGATGTTTCAAGCGTATCGTCGGAAAACATCGATACCGTTGCGATGACAAAGAACACCATAAAATAATAGGTGCTTCCATTCGAGTTCCACTTTGAAAATGCAGGATAGAACCAAGCGAACAAGCATATCAGGAAGCCAAATATTCCGAAAGCAACAAGAAATGTCAGAAACTGATTATGCGCACGGTTTCTCCATTCCGGGTTAAGACTGCAGTCATCGTTCTCGTAAATGGACAGATACTCATCGTTAACATCACCTATGCCAGTTCCCGTAAGGAAATTACGTTTTGCCAGCCTGAACCCATACTTCATATACTCGATGCGCTGAGTAAACGAATGCCCGTTGGACTCACCGGTCTTTGAATACACATCCAGTTCCCACATTATCACATACATACGATTCAATATGCCACCACGACGAGCAAAGCGGTAATTGGTCTCGCCATTCTCTACATTAGCAATGTCGTCATCGGACAAACAGGAAAGCCCTTCGGCATCCTTCGTCAGTCCGCGCGAAGTCATATACCTTATAAGCGTAGCATATATATGCTGACCTCGCCTATCGAGGCTATCAAGCGGAATAGAACTCAACTGCGGCCAAGCGGACTCAAGTTCCTCCCTGCATATATTCATATTGACGACGTTGCCGTTCTCAATAATTCCATTGTCAACCACCTTGTCGTAAGGATGCCCCTGCGCAGTGGTTTCAAGCTGCCGATTTTCGGCAGTCGGCTTATAGAAATCGTGCACAACGTATGCCATGAAACCGCCAACCACAACTACGACTGCCACTGCGGAAACTATGCCCAGCACCCTTATTCTTTTCCGCTTAGTCCTGACAGCCAAAGCAACGAGGACGAGCAAAAGCGTCACAAACAGGCACACAAAGCCAGTCAACGCCTGCAACATTACCATAAAGAACAAAAGGAATACCGCCACAAGAACAGCAATCAGAACCTTCCAGCCCGTAAAGAATATTTTCCTGACGACAAAGTAGCCGAGCACAAAAACAGAAAGGCATATCATCAACGACAGCCTTATATGACTAATAAACAGTGACAATGAGCGATAGTTTGTCCCATCGTCAAAAAACTTCGCACAGAAGCCCGCCACCGAAGCCACAAACACACCCGACACAAAAACGAGCAGGATGGTATTCAGCCTTTTCATCGAGAGAGCCTCAGAAGTGCCGATGACTATTGGCAACGCCAGAAGCGGTAACTTTATTCTCAAGTCGCTGAGCGCATAATCGAAGTTGGAAGTATTTACAAGCCATAGCAGATGCGTAAGAAATATAACACAGAACACCAGAATGCCCTTGTTCTCCTTTATGCGCTCCCATTTTGCGGGATATCTGCCTTCTACAAACCAATTTGCAACAATTAACAGGATTGATGCATTGGTAACAAACATCGACAGCGGCATAAAGAAAGCTATCAGCAGCAAGCCGACAAAATATATCGTGCTATGGATGCGCTTCCGCATTTTCTACAGTTTAGCAGCTGTTCTTGATTTTTTCTTTGGATGACCAAATGTAAGGTTGCAACCCATGTGCAGGTTTATAGTCTTTGCTTTCTGCGGGAAAACAAATGCCAGCACATTGTCGGTTACCATATACCAAGTGATAAAACCAAGTCGTGCCGAAAATCCGAATCCCAAATTGGCAACTGTGTTATCTATAAACGACCAGCTTGCATGCAGAGATAGCCAGTGGTTTATATTGGAATTAGCAGAAAGCGTAACTGCCTGAATGTAAGTCCTCCTATAAAACTCACCACGGTACAAAAGTCCCAAGCTAAGTTTTTCGTGCAGGCGGTACGAAAAATCGACATACAAATTCGAAGGCAACCAGCCAATGTACTTCTTGTCCTTTATGCCCATGTCAAACAATTCGACCACAGTATCGAGTATATACTGCCCGATGCTATCCTTCTGGGGCATGTTTACCAAAGAATACTGGAGCTTTCCGTTCTCATCCTTCGAGAGACCTATTTCCGCACCTTCGATAATGGTTTCGCCATTGGCAGAAGCCACCTGCGAATCTTGCATCCAGTTGATAAAGCCAATGTCGGTTGCCGATACCGATACCGACATATTATCGGTGATATTGTATGTCAAACCAAGGTCAACGGCAACACCGGGATTACCGAACGTAGATAGCATCTTCAAGAATGACTTGCTGGAAAAATCTTTGTTTATGCCTGTGTCGGTAATTTCAACGAAAGGCATCGACTTGCGGAGCTGAAAATCGGCATCGGCAGTAATGAAGAACGTTTCGGGGTCGGTGGTTACGCTCAACCTGCTAACCTTTGAACTGACATCAAACATACCAAACAGAAGTTTCATCCTTGCACCTACAGAAAACTTTGATGCAAAGGTGGTTGCAAATCCCAAACCGACTTCGTGGAAACCATTGGCCGAGAACGACAACTTTGAGAAGTCGTGCATCTTTCCCTCGTACATATATGGAGCATTACCATTTATGACAAAGTCGAGCATATCGCGCGGAATAGTAGTGCCGAACATAAGCCTGTCGGCAATAGAAACCGAGAAAGTGGCGTTCGACTTCGACCTGAAAGAAAAGTTGAGGTAGTCCCATCTTAATTCGTTACGTATTGCAATCGTATTCTTCGCCTTTTTCATAAGCAAAGGCAAATCGATAACGAGGCTGTCCTTCATGTCGCCTGCGCCATAGTGCAAAATGTGATTATAGTTGAACGAATTGTTTCCATAATTGAAATACATCGGAGGCGGAACCTGCCCGAATACAGGTACAATCAGACCACCTATCTGTATCTTGTTATCAGGTATTGCGGAAACGTTTACAGTCTGCGACTGGAAGACGCGGTTCATGTAATAAAGCGTATTGGCCTGCTGCGACATAGCCGCAACTGAAATCATCATAACCAAGGCAAAAATTATTGTTCTTCTTGTTCTCATAACCTATCCTCCATTATTTTCCAGTTGCTACAACCTTCTTGTTCACACCAGAATTGATGTTTCCTTCCACATCAAAATCGACCTCGAGACCTACATTGAACTTTATTCCATATTCGGGGTAAATCTTCATTGTCTTTGCCTCGTAGGCACCTTCCGTATTAGCGAAAATCCTTATCAAGATATGCTTGCAGTCGGACATCTTGTCAACCTGCTCCCTTGTGAGCTCAATCTTTGTCTGTGTCGATATGCGTGAAGCAACACGTCCGTTTGCATCGAGCGGAGCCGCAGTAAGGAAACCAGCATCCGTATCCTTCACAAGCGAATCCATCACGTTGTAATTCTCGTCGGCAACATAGAACTGAATACGCGAATCTACTGGCAGACCATTGTCGGTATTTATCAGCACAGCCATCCTCTCGACATAGTTGTTTCCGACAATCGAACTGACATCAACATCCACAGTATCATTGTAATAGAACTGACCGACACGACCCCACAACGGGAACTCGACGCTCACCCTGGCCTTCAGCTTTGAATCTTCGCTTATGAAATTCCTTTCATGTGAGGGATTATCAGGATTTGTCTCGGCAACTGCACAGAAATGGAACCATGTTGGCCTATTAGGTACAATATCGTCAAGATTGGAATTATTCCTGTCAATAAAAATTGAATCCTCGGCATATACGCCCGGAGTTGAAGAATGAGCCACATCATACGGATTAAGTGCAGACATTGGGAAATCGGGATTCTGAGTTGCAACATCATACACGACATCCAACTTCTTCATATAGGTGTCGAACTGCTGGAAATAGAACCTTGACGGCACACCGTACGAATTCCAGTAATGTACCTTTATCTTCGGGTCGTTGAAATAGAAATCGTCGATATGGTATTTCTGTTTTTCCCTGAACAGCTTCACTTCAATCGTATCGCTCTGCAAAAGCAAACTGTTCTTTCCAAAATAGCCATGTATCGACTTGTACCTGAAATTACCTATCCTGACATTCACCGACAAAGCACCGCTTGCAGGAGGAATAGCGCCTCCATACGACAGCGATACATTGTATTTAATAGGAATCTCGTTGAAATGCTTGCTTGTCGTTGTAAAGTCGATATTATAGCCTTCTATCGTAACTGTTCTGGAAGCAGTTGTATTTTGGGCATTCAAAGTAAACGAATCCCTCAACGGCTGGCCATTCTTTGTTATCGAAGGGAATTCCACCGACACACTCAAGTTCTGACCAAAAGTGGAACTCAACTCATACTCGAAAATACCCGAATTCAATACCAGAGAATCGATTTCTGCCTCATCGGTTGTAACGCCCTCGTTCTTCAAGGTAAACGAAATCTTCTCCTCGCCATTATACGACAATGAATTGTCGCGCGTACCACGCGAAGCAAAGTCGGCAATAGAAATCGTCTTTGAATACGACACGTCTCCAAGGTTAAGAAGGTCCTGTACCATTTTTGTTTCAACCTCGGCATTATAGAACAACGACAAAAAGCCGCCGTCGTTTTCGCGCAATTCCACAGTATCGTTCAATAAGCCCATTACCTCGAGCAACGACAAGTCGCTATACACCAACGGAATTGCATAACTGCCATCATATACCACCTCGCCACTTAACCTGTCCATGTCGAAATTGTCCTTCGTACATGCCGACAATATGCATGTGGTTGCAATGATTGCCAAAACCAATAATCTTATAACTTTTCTCATAACGAATTTATTTTGTTATCCTATAATTTACAATACGACCCTTGCCAGTTCCTGTAACAAGGGAATAATTACCACCTTCCGACTCGCAGATGCTAAACGGCACCTCTCCACTCAGCGGGAAATCCTCGTGAAGCGTTCCGTTGGTATTGAACAAATACAACTGTCCGTCGGCTGAAACAAGACCGATTCGCGTTTGTCCGCCAAACCTGTAGAATGTCGGAGCCGAAACATCGGTGTCGAAGCCATAGTCGAACAGCAACTTGCCGTTGTTTCCATACACCGAAAGACGTGCCGAATCGACAAATATGTAGTCGGCCTTGCCGTCCATATCAATATCCTTCATTGCAAAATGATGCTTGCTGGAGAATTCGCCCAGACTTATCGAATCCTGCCTATTGTCCTTGAAGAAACGTCTAACCATTCCGTTCTCATCGGTAGTGACAAACTTTGGAGTTCCGCTGACATCGCAGTATATTGCATTGTCGGAGAACTTGAAGCCAGTAAGGAACTTCAACTTCTCGCTTCCGTTGCGGGCGACAAAATAAACCTTGTAGCTATCGTGGAACACAATAAAGTCCTCCGACGAAATTGAATAATGTGATATTTCCGAATTCACAAGGTTTTCTGTCCCTGCGAAATCCCAGCCCTTGAGCAGATTGCCCGAAATATCATATACATAAACCTTATTGTCGTTGCAGGCGGCAAAAATCCTGTAGTTGTGATTGCCATCGTAGTCGAAGACGGAAATCGGAACTGTAGTCTCGGCGCGAAGCACAAGCGGATACCTGTCAACGAAATTTCCAAGCCTGTCAACAAGATAAATCTTGTCGGCTGTAGAGAACAGATACTGCAGCTTACCATTCTTGTATGCATCCACCTGATAAATCTGGCTTCTAATCGGGGCATCAATCAGCACGTGCCATACTTCCTTTCCCGAAGCATCGAGCAGATAGAGCATATTATTCTTGTCCTGCACCAGAATTTCATTCTCACCTGTATCGTGATTCTTCACAAAGCACGGCTTCATTGCCACAGCCGCACCGATGTTTGTCTCCCATATAATTTCCGATTCTGCAATGTGCTTGCTATCGAGTTCGCCAAACGACAAGTTGCAGAATACCAGTCCGTCCATACACTTGAACTGAACCCCGCACACGCCGTTGTTACCTATTGCACTACGTTTCGCATCAATGTCGGACGAATACTGCCTCGACAATACGCGCTTCAGCATTTCGGTTCCACACGGGAAGTTGTAATAAAGGAACATGGTCGAAGTCGTAGAGAACTTGCCAAGGAATTCCCTGTGCGAAATGCTTGCCTTCATGGTATTGTTAAGCGAAACGTCGCGAACCAGAGCCTTGATGTCGTCCATTGAATTTGCAAAAACCATAAAGTTGCCAATGAAGAACACATAGTTTCCACGGCAGTTGGCAAACATATCGCCGAACAAGGCTGCGGGAATATCGTCGTATGGCAACGAAAATACTGTAACTGCGCCATCGCCAAGGCTGCGTATGTTTTCGTCAGGAACCATATTCCTAAGTTCCAGTTCTGCCGCCGACTGCGAATGCAGTCCGCAGGCAACATAAACACCCCTTTCCTGATTTGCATCGTTGTCGCACACAATGTAGGCAAACTCACGCTTTACAATCGAATAGAACTTAGCCTTCGCATCGAAGCCAAAAGCCTTGTTCATGTCGGCAACCTTCCTATTGCGTTCCGCCAGTTTTCCAGTTGATTCCATATATTCCGACAAGGCATTGTCGTAACCCTGCGCATCGGCAAACGACACCAGCATATACGCCGACGACCTTTCGGGAATCACCGAAAAGGCATTGAACTCGATTGCCGGCTGCGATTTAACAAACGACAGAAAACTTGATGAATCAGATTCGGCATATTGGAAACCATTGAACGAAACAGGGCTTCCGCTGAGCATATCCAACGTGAGCCATCCGTCAATTGACCTGAAATTGCGAACCAAAGCATTGTCGTCGAACAGTTCGCTGGAAAAAATATCGGAAAACCGCCTTGTGTTGACGAATACATTTGCAAGTTCGTTCTTGCCCGATGCCGAAAATGCCTTTGCAAAACAAGCATCATCCTTCAGGCGCTTGCCATTTCCCGACAAGCACTGCAAAGCATCTTCCATATACCGCGAAGATGACGAGAACAAAGCCAGCCCATTAGCAAAACTTACAAAAACTGACGAATTTGAATTGGCAAGCCTGCATTTCAGAATTTCTATTTCGTTGAATATGCGCGACTCCAAACCCTTATGCTTCAACGTATCGACCAGACCTGCCAACGAATTTTCATCAACAGCATCGGTCTTGCACACATACAGCTGGCAAAGTCCGCTGTTACCGTCCTTCCTTACAGCCACCACAGCGTCCTGCATAAGATGACCTGCAAACATATCAATGTCGCGAAGGCTATCCACAACACGGCAAATAGGCATTCCAAGTTCCGACTTCTGCGAATACAGCATAGCAACCAAGGCATTGTCTTTTGACACAAGCGACGACACGGAATCGATGTCGGAAGTACTTATTATCAACGACGAGTTGTCGGGAATCACATCATAGACGTCGGACACAGCCGATTTTTCATTGCTGCACGACACCAGTATCATCGTCACAACTCCCAATAACACAAGGGATAAGGCTATTATTTTGTACTTCATCAGTATTCGCATTTAATCAAATTTCAAAGGTAATATTTTTTCACAAATCGGACAACACATTTTTTGAAAACATCTAAACAAAATAATGAATAGCGCATTGTTGATACTTTGTTGGCTCACAGCGCATCTGTTTGATTTTTTCTCCCGACTTTTGTAGAATTGTATTTACAGATGAAACGGATAATTCTAATTATATCGGCAATAACCATTTCGTTGACAGCAATTTCGCAGTCCGACACTACATATATCAACCGCATTAATTCTTCAATCGGCAGAATGTACGATTCTGTGAATGTCTGGTGGCGTTCGCCCTCAAGCATTCCCGACAGCATCAAGCAACTGAAAGCGCCAAACTACCCCGAAATAGTATATGAAAAGCGCATCGCCAACCTCGACGAACTCACAAGCATAAAGCTGGAATATAACGATGTGGTTCTGAAATACATAAAAGCATATGGACTTAGCAATCGTCCCAAAATGCAGAAGGTAATCGGACTGTCGGCATACTACTTCCCAATCTTCGAGGAATATTTTGCAAAATACGGACTTCCGCTCGAACTTAAGTACTTGGCTGCCGTGGAATCTTCGCTCGACCCTAACGCAATTTCAAAATCTGGCGCAGTTGGATTATGGCAGTTCTTGAAGCCAACAGCCGATGTCATGGGCTTGAAAGTCACCACCTACATCGACGAGCGCCGCGATGTGCGCAAATCGACCGACGCCGCCTGCCGCTACCTGCGCTATCTCTACGAAACCTTTGGCGACTGGCAACTTGCACTTGTGGCTTACAACGGCGGACAAGGCACGGTCAAAAACGCTATCGAACGCAGCGGAGGGAAAACAAACCACTGGGATTTGCTGCCGTTTTTCACCGAACAGATGAAAAACTATGTCGGTGCATTCATTGCAATGGAATACCTGATGCAGTATCACGCCGAGCACAACCTTTTCCCCAACAAGGACTACATCGAATACATGAAAACCGACACATTGCAGGTAAAAGGGCCTATTCACCTGAAAAATGTTGCGCAAACCACTGGCATCGACTACGAAACACTAAAGGCACTGAACCCGCAATATCTGCTTGCCTATATTCCAAACGATGGTGAATACCACACACTCACAATGCCGTTTGACAAAACTACCGTCTTCCTGTCGAAGATGACCGAGGTGCAGAATGTTCCACAGCAGGTGAACGATTCGATAATTGCCACCGAGGAACTTCCGTCAACCATAAAGCGCGACAAGCTGGTAATCCACAAGGTGGTTGCCGGCGATAATCTGTTCCGCATTTCAATGAAATACAGTTGCTCGATTAACGAGATAAAAAAATGGAACGGCATGGCGGAAGACCATGTGATTCATGTCGGCGACGAAATAAAGATTTATCTTGAACAATAGACCCTATGCAAAAGAGCGCAAACATATTGTGTAATTAAAAGGAAATGCCTATGGCGAGATGTTTACACTTTCCACTACTCATAAATTTGGCTCTTTGGATAAAGGGTGGTCTCCAGACAAGGAGACTGCTCCGAGAGGCTCGCCGTCCGCGTCTGGCATCGGAGCACACCTTGCGCGACATATTGTCGATAAGCAAGGACACGGTTTTCGGCAAGGAACACCATTTCGACGAAATATTGGCAGCCTCCACCGATTCGGAACTGTTTGCGATGTACCAGCATCTGGTTCCTGTAAACGATTACGAAGCGCTTCGTCCGTATGTGGAACGGCACAAAAACGGAGAAACTGGGATTCTGTTTCCCGGCCGCCCCGAAATGTACGCCACAACCTCTGGCACAACCTCCGCACCAAAGTGGGTACCGATGACACGCAAGTATCTGCGCGATGTATATGGAAAAATGTCGAATGTGTGGGTGTGGAACTTTATCAAGCACCGCAAGATGGCATTGTCTGGCAAGGTGTTCGCAATTGTAGGCAAAGAATGTGAGGGTTATGCACCAGACGGAACTCTTTTAGGTTCCGTAAGTGGCGTTTTGGTTCGCGACATACCTCATATTATCAAGAAACGCTATACAGCGCCTGCAAGTGTAATGTCTATTGATGATTATGCAGCACGCAACTACACGCTCATGCGTCTGGCCTTGCAACATTGGGATGTCACATTATGGTCAACGGCAAACCCATCGACAATTTTGGAATTACAACGCGCTGTGGACGAAAACCTCGAACTGATGATTGAGGACATTGAAAAAGGTACGCTATCCGATAAGTTTGCAATTGACAACAGCATCCGCCAAGAGTTGAAAGCGTACATGCGTCCCCGGCCAAAGCGAGCAAAGGAACTGCGTGAACTGCATGACAAGAACGGAGGCCGCATATTGCCGCGCGACTATTGGAAAAAACTGCAAATACTAAGCACATGGAAATGCGGAAACACAAAGGTCTATATGGACAAGTATCTCGATTACTTTGATTTTGAGCAGACTTGCTATCAGGAGTTGGGCTATATTGCCACCGAATGCCGCTTCGGCTTTGCCATCGACATGAGCAACGAGTCGGTTTTGTTTCCGCATCTGCACTACTACGAGTTTGTTCCCGAGGAGGACATGGACAAGCCTCACAAGCGTTTCCTGCAGGTTGACGAACTTGAGCAGGGCAAGCGCTATTGCACCTATGTCACGACATATTCGGGCTTGTTCCGCTACAACATGAACGACCTTGTTGAAGTCGGCGGTATGTACGAGAAAACCCCGACTATTCACATGGTTGGCAAGGTCAACGGCATAGTGTCGCTTACTGGCGAAAAACTTTACGAACCGCAGTTTATCGAGGCGGTGCATCAGGCAGAAGAGGAAACCAAGATAAAAACGAAGTTCTTTGTCGGTTTTGCCGATGTGAACGAGTCCGACTATCATTTTTATTTTGAGTTTGCCGACGAGGAGACTACGCAGGAAACTGCCGACATGTTTGCCAATGTTGTCGATGAAAAACTGCGTGCAATAAATATCGAATACGAATCGAAGCGAGCAAGTTTCCGCCTTAACGCACCGATTGCGCATAGGTTACAGAAAAATGCGTATGCGCGTTTTAAGTCAGCCTGCCTCGAAGACGGTATGCGCGACGGACAGTTCAAGTTTAATTTGCTCATGCAGGACGAGAAGCGCCGAGAGAAGTTCCAAGTATTGATATTGGGAGACAAACTGTCGAACATACGCCGCAACGCTATGGTTCGCCGTTCTGAGCGCGACGACCGCAGGAGCGAACGCACTAAGCGCCGCCAGTCGCGTAAGGAGAAGCGCATCAAAAAGAAGGATTAAACAGACAACCATCGTTTTATTCAGAGCATCAACAATTTTCTACCAATTATTTGACCTCAGCGAGGTCGCTGTTATCGGAAGGCAACCTTTCTATAAATATCCGACCTCGCTGAGGTCGCCAAGAATGTGCATCTCGCCAAGCAGACCTCGGAGAGGTCAAATATTTATAACACAAACACATACAAAACAAAACGACCTCAGCGAGGTCGCACCATACAAAAAAACTCGGCAGCAACCTGCGCAACTGCCGAGTTTATTATTTTCTATTATTGATATTGTTCAAGGCAGAGCCTTGGATTTGCTTCGACGCAGACAAGAGCCTACGTCGAGCAAGGAATTAATCTTACACACAAAACACTATTTTACAGCACCTTACAAACACAAATGTTCCGTCAGCGCAATTTTCATTTCAGCAAAATGTTCCGTCAGCGCAAATTTTAACTACAACAATCCAACCATATATACAGGCAACATTATTGTCGCGCCATCTTTGCGCAAATCCTTGGTATATACTAAATAACGGTTAGAAATGCGCGACGAAAACTTAGTGCAGAACTCGTCAAGCGACTTGTGCGTGCTGTAACCTTCCGATTTTACCTCCACCGGCCACAACTTAAAGCCGCGCGACAAAAGGAAATCAACCTCGTACAAATGCTTGTTCCCATCGGGGAAAGTATAGTAGAACAACTTATTGCCTGATGTTATAAGCATCTGAGCCACAATATTTTCATACACATAGCCCAAATTAGTAGCAAGTTTGTCATTCAACAATTTATTGTATATGATATTTTCTGAAAACGACTTGTCCCAGAACGCCATCGTAACAAAAAGCCCCGTATCGCATATATACATCTTGTAGGCCGACTTATCGGCGGTCAAGCCTAGCCCGACATTCGGGTCGTTGGCATGATAGGCGACATTTACCGTCTTGCTGTCCTGCATAAGATATATAAGTTCCGACACCGTTTCAGCCCTTGTCTTTTCAATGACAGTAGTTGTCTGATAGCGATTTGCATTCTTGTACAATTCGGCAGGAATTGCCATGAACATATCCTGAGCCTTGCCTGTCCTGTCGAACTTGCGAAAATCGTCGCGATAAAGGCGCACTATACTTCGTTTTACGGCATCTACTTTCGCAAAATCCTTGGTTTCGATGTACTTGCTTACCGCCTGTGGCATTCCGCCGACAAGCATATACAAACGAAAATCGCGCATAAGTCTCCTGTTCACATCATCGCCAAAGCCTTTGCCCTTTGCAAAAGCCTCGCGCATAAGCCCAATCGAAACAGTATCGCCAAGCGCCCACCTGAATTCCTCGTAGTCCATAGGGTACATATTGACAGATTCCTCCTCGCTCGGGATTATGATATTTTCCACATTCTGATGAATGCTAATGAGAGAGCCAGTCTCAATATAGTCGTACCGTCCGTCCTCGACCAAAGCCTTTATCGCCTGACGAGCTTCGGGAAACTTCTGTACTTCATCAAACACAATCACCGACTGCCTTTCGTACAAATCGACACCCTTCAAGACCTTCAACCGCGAAAAGAAAAAATCCATATCCGACAAGTCGTCGAACAAGGCCTTTTCAGCATCCGAAGCTTTAGAAAAGTCAATTATCACACGAGTTTTGTACTCGTTTTCGGCAAAAAGCCTAACGACTGTTGATTTACCGACACGCCTCGGTCCTTCAACCAAAAGCGCTGTTTCGCCTTTCGATTCCTGCTTCCACCGAAGCATCCTGTCGTATATTTTACGTCTAAAAACAAACTCGTCCATGCCAGTAATTTTAATTTTTCGCAAAAATACTATTAATCAAAATAATACACAAGAAAAATAAAAAAAATGTTCCGCCAGCGCAATTTTTATTTTACTAAAATGTTCCGCCAGCGCAATTTTTGTTTTGGCAAAATGTTCCGCCAGCGCAAATTTCTACCGATTTTATACGACCTCTCCGAGGTCGCTGTTATCGGATGAATTTTCTATAAACATACGACCTCGCTGAGGTCGTCAAGAACGTGCATCTCGTCAGCAGACATCGGAGAGGTCAAATATTTATAACACAAACACATACAATACAAAACAAAACGAACTCAGCGAGGTCGCACCATACACAAAGAAACTCGACAGCAACCTGCGCAACTGCCGAGTTTATTATTTTCTGTTTTTAGTGTCTTTGTTAGGGCAGAACTCTTGCTGTCGTTTAGAAATTTCTCAGGTTCCTATTCGCATGATGAGCATAAACACGACAAAATTTATTTTTTATCATAAATAATTGTACGGTCGCTGCGCGCCACGACACAACAGACGCAAAATTTTGCGTTCCATTTTTATACACGCAATTTCCCCATCTTGCAAAAAATCACTATGTTTGCAACACTAAAAAAAATTCAATGAAACGATTAATTTTCACAATAATACTGGCAATAACCGCCATTACCGCATCAGCACAAACCGATACGCTTTCATCAAACTGGACTTTCCGTCAGGTGCGGGCAAACATCTGGCACAAGGCGACTGTGCCCGGAGTTGTGCATACCGACCTCATTGACAACAACATAATCGAAGATCCGTTTTTCCGCCTCAACGAACGCGGAGTGCAGTGGGTTGACAAGGAAGACTGGGAATACAAGACCACCTTCGACATCAGCGACGAAATGTTTTCGTGCCAGAACATCGAACTGACATTCTACGGGCTGGACACCTACGCCGATGTCTATCTAAACGACAGCCTTATCCTGAAAGCCGACAATATGTTTCGCACTTGGACGGTGAATGTCAAGGGAGTAGCCAAGGCAAAAGGCAACGAACTGCGCGTTTATCTGCATTCGCCCATCAAGGTTGACATTCCCAAGTTTGATGCTTTGGATTTCCGCTATGTGTCGGACAACGACCAGTCGGCAAACGGCGGCATTTTCGACAAGCAGGTCGGCATTTTTGCTCGAAAGGCTGGCTACCACTACGGCTGGGACTGGGGTCCGCGACTTGTAACAAGCGGAATCTGGCGGCCTATAGTTTTGAATGCTTGGGACAATCTGAAAATCAACAATGTAAGATATATTCAGGAAAGCATTACCGCTAAAAATGCCTCGTTGAAAGTTATCGCCGAAGTGGAAGCTACAAAGTCTGGCACAGTCACAATGACCGTCAGTGCCAACGGACTTTCGCAAAAATGGACAGCAAAAGCACAACTAAAGGAAGGTACAAACACAATCGAAATCCCTGTAAGCATCCGCAATCCTAAACTTTGGTGGTGCAATGGACTTGGCGAACCAAACCTATATCATTTTACCACAAGCGTTTCGCTCGGAAGCACAACCGACAGCCGTAGCGAAAACATTGGTCTGCGCGACATTAAGATTCTGCGCGAAAAGGACGAGTTCGGAACATCATACACCGTGCTAATCAATGGTGTAAAGGCGTTTATGAAGGGAGCCAACTATATTCCTCAGCATAGTTTCCTCACCGCTGTAACCGATTCTATGTACGAGCGTACAATACTCGACGCAGTGAACGCCAACATGAATATGTTGCGCGTGTGGGGTGGCGGAATCTACGAGAACGACATTTTCTACGACCTGTGCGACCGATACGGAATCCTTGTATGGCAGGACTTTATGTTCGCCTGCAGTTTTTATCCCACCGAGGGCGAGATGCTTGAAAATGTGCGTCAGGAAGCCATCGTCAATGTGGTGCGTCTGCGCAACCACCCGTGCATTGCGTTGTGGTGCGGCAACAACGAATGTCAGGCTGCGTGGTACGGTTGGGGATATAAGAGACGATACGACGCAATGGGCAACGGAATTTCCGAACTTATAATGAAGCAATACACCGACTGCTACCTTGTTACACTTCCCGAAGTGGTTGAAAAATACGACGATAGATTCTATGTGCCGTCTTCGCCATTTAATGGGAATCCGTACAGCAAGCCCGAAACCGGCGATACGCTTTGGAATCCCAATGGCGACGGACACTACTGGGGTGTTTGGCAGACCGAAGGTAAAATCGCAACATTCAACGATGTAAGATGCCGCTTTTTCTCCGAATACGGCTTCCAGTCCTTCCCCGATATGCAGAGCGTAATGCAGTTTGCACCTAACATTGAGGACCACGACATACATTCGGAGGTTATGATGTCGCATCAGCGCGGAGGAAGCAACGCAAACAACCGCATTCTGTGGTACCTGGAAAGCGAATACCGCAAACCTCGCGATTTCGAGGAAACCTTGTATCTCAGCCAGTTGCTTCAGGGCGATGCCATCAAGACCGCCATCGAAGCGCACCGTCGCGATATGCCATATTGTATGGGAACGCTTTTCTGGCAGCACAACGACTGCTGGCCAGTGGCCTCGTGGTCGAGCCGCGATTTCTACGGACGATGGAAAGCGCAACACTACTTTGCAAAGAGAGCCTATCGCAACATATTGGTGTCGCCAATCGAAAAGAACGGAGAACTAAGCGTTTACATCGTTTCCGACAGCCTCAACGATTGCAACGGAAAACTTTCGGTAAGCGTACTCAACTTCAACGGCGACACAATCTTCAGCGAAACACAAAATGTAACCGTAAAAGCCAATACATCAAAGATTTATTTCAGTAAACCGACATCTGAAATTATCGCTGGCAAGAAAAAAAACGAGATATTCGTCAGGGCAGAATTTGTTCCGCAACATGGCGGCTACATTACCGACAACAACTATTTCCTATGCACAATGAAGGAAATGAATTTCCCGCAAGCCGAAGTTGACTGGAAGTCCGAAAAGACCAACGGCGGATATTATGTAACCCTCAGCAGCAAGACATTTGTCCGTGGCGCATACCTAAGCATAATTGGCGTTGACAATTCCTTCTCCGACAACTATTTTGACATTCTGCCCAACCAGCCCATGAAAATCTTTGTAAGGACAAGCATTTCGCAATCCGACTTCGACAAGCAACTGAGAATTGCCGGATTCAATGTGCCTATGCCAGTTAGAAAAACACTCAAGATAAAGGAAACGAAGATACAAATTAAGGACAAGGCTATTATTAAGTAATCACATTAATAATCAATACCATAACCTCACTTATTCCCGAATTTGTGGAACTTTCACTCCCGAATTTGTGGAACTTTCACTCCCGAACTTGTGGAACTTTTGTTCCCGAACTTATGGGATTTTTGTTCCCGAATTTATGGGATTTTTGTTCCCGAATTTATGAAAACGGCGCAAAGCATTGCGCCGCTACATACAAATTTTCAAATTGGTAAAATTCTGAATATACAAAAATATTGTTGTAATATACCTTATGGTTTTAAACTACCAATAGGTACAACCCATACGCCATCGGTACGGCGATATACATAGTCGCCAGTCGCTACAAGAACCATCAAGAACGAAGGCTCCTTCATCTTGTCGGTATCAATCTTGTCGCACAATTTATGCAACGACACTGCACCAGCCTCTATCAGACGGTCTCCGCCCAGTTTTATCTCAACAAGTCCGTAGTCGCCATTGCGCAAATGGATTACAGCGTCGCACTCCAGCCCATCGGAATCGCGGTAATGATATACAAGACCATTTATTGCTTGTGCGTAGATGCGCAAGTCACGAACACACATTGCCTCAAACAGCAGTCCGTAGGTTTCAAGGTCGTTCATAAGGTCTTTGGGTCCAATGCCCAAAGCAGCAGCGGCAATTGACGGGTCGGTAAAATAGCGAGTTTCTGAAGACCGTATAGCTGCTTTCGACCTGAGGTTCGGATTCCACGACGGCATATCCTCGATAACAAACATCTTTTTCAGGGCATTCAGGTACGAAGAGAGTGTTTTCTCGTCGAACGAACTGTCGCTGCCGGCAATGACATCCTCGCGGATTTTTGAGAGCGGAGCCTGTGCCCCTTGGAATCGAGCATACGAACGCATAAGACGGCGGGCACGCTCAGTGTCGCGGCTTACACCATCAACACGCGAAATATCGTTTGTAACTATGGCGTTCAGATAGTCGTATGCCCTGTCCAATGCCACCGACGACTTTTGCATAACGGCACGAGGCCAACCGCCACGACATACAAGGTAGGCAACTTCGGACAAAGTCTTGTCCATTGTGGCGGCGTTGCTGGCGGCATTTGCGAAAAACGAAACAAGGCTTGCGGTTCCTGTGGATTCGCCCGACTCCCAAAGGCTCATCGTACGCATCTGCATACGCGCAATCCGCCCAGTACCTGTGTGGTGAACTTGACTCATATCGGCAGGAACGGCCGAGCCAGTAAGGATAAACTGACCTTCGGCATTACGCCTGTCAACTTCATAGCGCACGGCATCCCATAGTTTTGGAGCCTCCTGCCATTCGTCGATAAGACGGGGAGTGGCTCCTTCCAGCAGCATCTGCGGGTCCTGGTCGGCAAGCTGAAGGTTACGGGCGAACAATTTAGGGTCGTTCATATACAAGACACTTCCCGCCTGCTGTTCCGCCGAGGTTGTCTTTCCGCACCACTTCGGACCTTCGATTAGAACAGCACCCATACCTTCCAGTTTTCTCCTTAGCAACTGGTCAAAAATTCGTTCCTTATAATCGCTCATTTTTGCACTATTTTTATCACACCGCAAAAATATGTAAACTTTTTGAAACTCACAAATTTATTTTTACCAACTCCCGAACTTATGGGATTTTCATTCCCGAATTTATGGAACTTTCATTCCCGAACTTGTGGAACTTTTATTCCCGAACTTATGGACTTTTCATATCTAAATAGGTAAAAAAAAATTAAATCTCTACTCCCCGAAAAAAATACTACCTTTGCAACCGAAGAAACAAGGCAAAAAGGCTTGCAGAAGACTAGACAAACAGTCGAACTGACCGACTGCAAGCCCGTTAGACTGATAGACCGTTAGACAAATATAGTTATGCCCAAGATTAGAGTAACAAAAATATTCGAGTTCGACACTGCACACACTCTCCACAACTACGACGGACTGTGCAGCAACATACACGGACACACCTACAAGCTCCATGTAACCGTCATCGGAGAACCAATAGCCGACCCCACATCGCCGAAATACGGAATGGTGGTTGACTTCGGCGTGCTGAAGAACAAAATCAAGGAGAACCTCATTGACAAGTTCGACCACAGCCTCATCGTAAGCCGCAACGAGGACACAAACTTCATTGAAACCAACAAGGCTATTTTCAAACGCATACATATCGTTGATTTCCAACCGACTGCAGAAAATATCGTTGCACACTTCGCCGAACTTATCAAGTCTCTCCTACCCGATGGCATAGAACTTTTCAGCCTAAGGCTTTACGAAACATCAACATCATTCGCAGAATGGTACGCTTCAGATAATGAATAATGGACAATTAACAATGGACAATCTGACAAGATGCACAAGCGTTAGCGCTAACACTCTAACGGAAATAAAAGTCGCTACGCGAGAAATCTTACAAATCAATACAGATTATGCAAATTTGTTAAATTTGAAAAGTATTTGTCAGATTTCTGTCCGCAAGGACACTCTTAATAAATCATTTGAAAGATGCATGTACAATCTAGAAACTCAAGAACTTAGAAACATAGAAACGGCGCAGCCATTAAAACTTAGAAACAACTTAAAACCTAGAAACGACGGAGTCATTCAAACTTAAAAACAACTAAAAACTTAGAAACGGGCGTTAGCCCATAGAAACATTAGCAATGCAAACATTCAAATATCATATCAACGAAAATCGCGGACTCCGCTTCATATACGAGAAAATGGAAATCTGCTCGTCGGCAGGGCGTAAACGACTGCTGTCTCAGCATTTCATCACAAGCGACTTCGAGCTAAAAATGGAACTCGACACCCTTGAATTTTTCACCAGTTTCGTAGGCGACCGCGAAAACGCCAAGAGCATCGTCGCAATTCAACACCGCCTGTACTGCCTGAACGACATACACCAGACCATACACAATTTGCGTTCGGCACAGACTCTTGACGACATTGAACTTTTCGAGGTGAAAAATTTCTGCATGGTTTCGCGCGACATCTGCAAATTGATAAAAGACACACAAATTGACATACTGCCGTTCCACGACCTCAACCCCATAGTCGAAATACTTGACCCCGAACACAACGGAATACAAAGTTTCTACATATACTCGGCTTACGACGAAAAACTGGCAACTCTGCGCAAAGAGTACGACATCGCCAAAAATGCCAATGAAAACGAAAAAGCCGAACGCATCCGCCTCGAATGCATCGAAATCGAGGACCGCATACGCGAACATCTGTCCGAGAAACTACGCAACTACAGCAATGCCATCCAAGCCAACTACGACCAGCTCGCCTACTTGGATTTGCTTCTAGCGAAGGCTCTGCTCGCCCGCGACTTCAAATTGTGCAAACCATCGATTTCTGCAACCGAAACAAACATCAAGGGTGCATTCAATCCAATTGTTGCAGAATCGCTAAAGGAACGCGGCGGAGAATTCCAACCCATCAACATCCATTTTGACGACACTCCAAACCTAATCACTGGCGCAAATATGTCGGGGAAAACGGTAGTGCTCAAGACTATGTCGCTCATACAGATGATGTTCCAGTTTGGTTTCTTCGTACCAGCCGAAAGTGCTGAAATTGCACCTGTTGAGGAAATAATGACCAGCATAGGCGATGCCCAATCGGAAGTAAATGGATTATCGTCTTTTGCAATCGAAATGCTCAACATTGACAAGATACTCAAAGCAGTAAAGTCGGGACAGAAGATTCTTGCCCTCGTCGATGAGCTTGCCCGCACCACCAATCCAAGCGAAGGCCGTGCATTGGTCAACGCATTCATAAAAATTCTTTCGCGACACGCAACCCGAAGCCTCATCACAACCCACTACAACGGCATAACCGCACAATGCAACCGACTGAGAGTAAAGGGACTGCAAGTTCCAGAAGGCACAAAGGTAACTCCTGAAAATATCAATAGGTATATGGATTATTCGCTCGTGCGCACCACCGAAGAGGAAGTCCCGACCGAAGGTCTCACTATCGCCGAAATCTTTGGCATCGACGAGGAATTCCTAAACGAAGCAAAGGCGATGATAAAATAACACACTACCCTACCGGCAATTTAAATTTCATCGTTTCCATTGTGGCGAGGTCAATCATAAATAAGGTGTCCTTCAGAACCTTGCCTACGCCAGTAATCATCTTTACCACTTCGTTGACTTCCATCGAGGCAATCACCGACGGCAGAACACCCATCACGCCACGGTTTACATTTCCAAGCGCAACAAGTTCCTTCTCGTTTGGATACAAGGTGCGATAGTTGGCACACGGCGGCAGGTAGTTGAACACCGCCAACTGACCTTTTGTGTCGCCAATAGTTCCATATACGAACGGCTTGCCGAGTGCCACGCAGGTATCGTTTATTAGGTAACGCGCCGTGTAGTTGTCGGTGCAATCTACAACAATATCATAGTCTGCGACAACAGATTTGGCATTTTCGGCAGTCAAAAATGTGTCGTATGGCACAAGTTTCACTTCACTATTCAGACGATGAAGCGTCTTAACAGCAAGTTCAAGCTTCGACTGACCAATTTCGTCTTCGCGGTAGAGTACCTGACGCTGAAGATTGTGCAACGAAACCACATCCTTCTCCATCAAGCCAATTGTTCCAATTCCAGCCGCAGTGAGGTACAACGAAGCAACACTTCCCAAACCGCCAACGCCAACAACCAAAACTTTGGCATTTCTCAGTTTTTCCTGTCCTTCTGCACCAAAGTTCGGAAGAACAATCTGCCGCTGGTATCTTTCAAGTTCGTAATCGGTAAGCATAGATATTCAATTAATATGGAATCATTTTTATTACCCAACGACCTTCCTTGCGTCCTCCTTCACGAGTTATAATTCCTTTGGATTGAAGGTCTTTAATATCTCGCTTAATTGTTCTAGAAACAACACCTATCTTTAGTGACATTTCTTGAGTTGTCACCAAAGGATTCTGTCGTATCAAACTAATAATAATCTCTTGACGCTCAGACAGTTCTTTTGTAACATATTGAGGTTCTTTTATGACATCTACAGTCAAATCTTTAGTAACATCCTTGGATTTTCTTTTAGAGATACTCTTTATAACACCTTGATTGTCAGCTTTAATGACATTCTTATTTTCTTTTGTAACATCTTTTGTAACACACTCGGACTCTTTTGTGACATTTTTAGTTTCACCTTTAGTGTCAAAAATGTTTTCCGTGTCGTTTAGTATCACCTTGTCGCCACAACCCTCGTGGATTGGCACAAACACATTAATAAAGCTGCGCTCATCGTTGGTTTCAATAGTGGCACGCGGAGAACCATTTTTCTGCAATTCATCCTGTACGGTAGGAATACCAGTAGAGCGTCCTTCGGTCAAATCCATTTCCTTTAGGAAATCGCCCAAACGACGATTGCGGTAGCGACGCGAAATAAGCCTGTCTCCTTCCTTAATGGCAACATTGGATATTGTGCGGTCTGGTCCAGGGAAACTGAGAATATGTATTCCTTCTGGCTCAATAGAAATTTCTATTGGCTCGTATAGTTGATAATCACGGTGATATAGCGAGTTAACTATAATTTCTTCCAATGCCTGAACAGGGTAATTAAAGTAACGAATGCTTTCGGGTACATCCCTTTGCTTTACCACAAACTCCCTGATTATATTGTTCTTCAGATAGGTCAAAGCACCGTTTATCAACTGCGGGACACTGCCACGGATAGTTGTTTCGCTGAAGTTATTAGGACCATTTGTACGTCCTTCGGGGAAGGTTACTATATCAATCTGCGTGTATTTGAAGAACTTTTCGGGATGTTCACAAAACATCATAGCAGCCACATTCTTAATCATCCTATTCTCAGTCGGACCATCCATCAAATCCATCTGCTCCAAAGTCTGGGTCAGTGGCTGCGTGAACAACGACGCTTCCAACTTGCTACCAATTTTCGCCAGATAGTCGCGCAAAAGCACCATAGATATGTCGCTCATTGCAATATTTGGATTCGGACGGTCGTCAAAAGGCACACGGTTTGCCATATCCCTAAGTTCTTCGAGAACCTCGCCCTTTGCGACAATGCTGCTCGAGCCGCTTCTGATATAGTATTTCATCTGTTTCGCTTTCGCAAGCACATCGGAAGGAACAGCGTACGGACGGTTCACACCAGACGGCACCCATATCACCAGTATTGGTTTTCCGTCAACTTCCTCGACAGATGTCCGTGGCAAATAGTACGGGTCAAGCATATTGTTGAAGCCAACCATCTGCTTTAGGATTCCGTCAACAGCATCTACATTGATACCAGTAACCGGACGATTGGCAATACCATTTTTCTCCTCTACACCAACAAGAATATAACCGCCACCAAGATTGTCGAAGTCGTTGGCAAACGCGCATATACTACGATACACATCCGTCGGGTTCCAGCCTTTTTTGAACTCTATTCTGGAACCTTCCACCTTCCTCTTTTTCAGCAGGTCTTCTATGTTGATAGGCAGTGCCATATTTCAATGTCATTTTCGGGTGCAAATATACACTTTTATAGTGTTGTATGTAACATTAAACCTTTTGATATTTGCATAAAATCATTTTGACATTAAACTGAAATTATTCACTTTAATGATTATCAGCAACCTTTAATTCACGAAATATCATGAGTAATCTCTAACTCGTGAAACGCAGTGAACAATTTTTATAGCGTCATAACCAATATGTACATATTTTCTACCTCAATGTCTTGTCCCAGTCCTTGTAAATGACATCGTAGCCCTGAGCGCGAATCATCTTTTCCATTTCGGCAGCCGAACGACCGTCGTTGATGTGGAACTGCTCAAGTTCCCTATCGGGGTGAGCATATCCACCTGGGTCGGTGTGCGAACCCGCGCTTACCGATGTCACGCCGAGGGTGATGAAATGATTACGCATATTGCTGGTTTCGCGCGTTGACATCGACATTTCAACATCGTTGTCGAAGATGCGGAATGCCCACAAGGTCTGTGCAAACTGCTTCTCGCTCATCACGAAATTGGGCTGGAAACCGCCAGCAGCAGGGCGCATACGCGGGAACGAAAGGCTGTACTTTGTGCGCCAGTAGTTCTTCGTCATAAAACGCAGGTGCGAAGCAAGGAAGAACATTTCGGTGCGCCACTCCTCAAGTCCGATAAGTGCGCCAAGACCAACGCGGTGTATTCCTGCCTGCGCAATCCTTTCGGGAGTACCGAGACGCCACTTGTAGTTGCTCTTCATCCCCTTGGGATGGTAAATCTTGTAGCGGCCTTCGTTGTAGGTCTCCTGATATATGTAAACACTGTTGCAGCCAGCCTGTTCCATACGCTTGTACTCCTCGACCTTCATCGGGAACACCTCAAGGTTGATGGCGGCAAAATGGTCGCGGCAAAGCCTTATTGCATGCTCTATGTAATCGACGCCTGCAATGCTCGGGCATTCGCCAGTGAGCAGCAGCACATTGTCATAACCCATCGACTTTATGACCTTTATTTCTTCCATTATTTCGTCGTCGGTGAGAGTTTTGCGGGCAATGTCGTTGTTGTGGTTAAAGCCGCAGTAGATGCAGTGGTTGCTGCATTCGTTCGACAGGTACATCGGGATGTACAGCAAAATCACCTTTCCGAAACGCTTCTGGGTAAGGTTTCGCGACATCAGCGCCATCTGCTCGAGATATTTTTCGGCAGCGGGCGAAATCAGCGCCTTGAAATCCTCCAAAGTCAATGTTTCCTTGCCCAAGGCACGGCGCACATCGACATCCGTCTTAGCATAAATGCTTTTTGTAACTTCCTCCCAGTTAAGGTCTTTTATCGTATCATAAAATTCCATTGTGCATTCTCCTTTTATTCCGTAATCTTTCCTTTCGACGATACTTCTCTCGAAATTCGCATAGCGCAGAAATTAGGTCCGCACATTGTGCAGTATGGGGTGTGCTTTATCTTTTCAACGCCGTAGAACTCCCTAGCCTTGTCGGGGTCGAGCGAGAGGTTGAACTGGTCAATCCAGCGGAACTCGAAACGGGCCTTGCTGAGTGCGTCGTCCCTTTCGCTTGCCATCGGGTGATGCTTTGCAAGGTCGGCAGCGTGGGCTGCAATCTTGTAGGTGATAATGCCTTCGCGTACATCGTCCTTGTTGGGCAACGAAAGATGTTCCTTAGGTGTAACATAGCAAAGCATTGCAGTGCCGAGCCATCCGATAATTGCAGCGCCAATTGCTGACGTTATATGGTCGTAGGCCGGAGCAACATCGGTAGTTAACGGACCGAGAGTGTAGAACGGAGCATCGTGGCACCAGTCCTTCTGCAATTCCATATTTTCCTTGATTTTGTCCATCGGCACATGACCTGGACCTTCGATGAGCACCTGCACATTCTTTTCCCATGCACGCTGGCAGAGTTCGCCCATGACCTTGAGTTCGCCAAGCTGAGCCTCGTCGTTGGCATCGTGGGTACAGCCGGGACGCATTCCGTCGCCAATGCTGACAGCCACATCGTAGTCGGCAAGTATGTCGCAGATTTCGTCCCAATGGGTGTAAAGGAAGTTTTCCTCGTTGTGGTCGCGCATCCACTTTGCCATAATGCTTCCGCCACGCGACACGCAGCCCGTGAGACGCCTGTCCAATGCTGGCAACAAATGCTTGAGCAAACCAGCGTGGATAGTGAAGTAGTCAACGCCCTGTTCGCACTGCTCGATAAGAGTGTCGCGGTACATTTCCCAAGTGAGTTCGTTTGCCTTGCCGTTTACCTTCTCAAGTGCCTGATACATAGGAACAGTACCCATAGGAACCGGACAGTTGCGGATTATCCATTCGCGTGTCTGGTGTATGTGCTTGCCAGTTGACAAGTCCATCAAGGTATCGCCACCAAGGCGAGCACTGTAAACGCTCTTTTCCACCTCCTCCTCAATTGACGAACCGAGAGCCGAGTTGCCGATGTTGGTGTTTATCTTTACGAAAAACTTGCTTCCGATAATCATCGGTTCTGCCTCGGGATGGTTTGGATTTGAAGGGATTACGGCCCTACCTGCAGCAACTTCGTCGCGAACAAATTCTGGTGTGATGTAGCTGTCCTTGCTATCCTTGCCAAGGTTTTCCCTTATGGCGATGTATTCCATTTCGGGGGTTACGATTCCCTGACGAGCCAACGCCATCTGTGTGAAAGCCTTGCCTTTCTTTGCCTTCTTGGGCAGATAGGTAATCGGGAAGGCGATTTTCTTGAGTTCGTCGTCGGCAAGCTGGGCGTTGGTGTAGCGCGATGTGAATTCGTTGAGTTGCTCGAAGTTGTCATCGTCCTTGTGCCAAGCCTCGCGCAGACGCGGAATGCCTTTGCGTACATCGTGCTTGTAGTCGGGGTCGGTAAATACGCCGCCCGTGTCGTACAAGTTTATGCTTCCGTTTGGGATTCTCTCGCCCTCGACCACCGTATCGGTCAGAAGCACCTGCTTCATTCCCACTTCCACGGGGAACCTTTTTCCCTTGACATATATTTTCTTTACTCTGTCGTCGCTATAACAATTTTCCTGTGCCATATCGTTAAGTTTTTTTAGTTTCTATTTGAGTCGCGCCATGGCACGACTGTACAATGGATATTTTTCAATTGTCTATTATCAATTGTCCATTATTCATTATCAATTGTATTCTGTTCCTCGTCCAGAAATGCTGTCAGCGGTGATGTTGCAACAGCCATATTGCTGACGCTACCCAAGCCCGACAAGTAAGCCATACGACCAGCCTTTATGCTCAAAGCAAATGCTTCTGCCATCTTCACAGGGTCACCGGCAATGGCAATGGCAGTATTTATCAAGCAAGCATCGGCACCAAGCTCCATTGCGTATGCAGCGTGAGATGGTGCACCAATTCCAGCATCAATTACAACAGGAATATTGCTCTGCTCGATGATTATGCGGAGCATTTCCTCGTTCTTTATGCCCTTGTTTGTACCAATTGGCGAAGCCAACGGCATTACGGTTGCAGCACCCATTTCTTCCAACTGCTTGCAAGCCACAGGGTCAGCCTGAACATAAGGCAATACCTTGAAGCCAAGTTTTACCAATTCCTCGGTTGCCTTTAGGGTTTCGCGAGTATCGGGAAGCAAATATTTGGGGTCGGGATGGATTTCGAGCTTCAGCCATTCGGTGCCGAGAGCAGCACGGTTCATCTTTGCAGCGAAAATAGCCTCCTCGGCATTACGCACTCCCGATGTATTGGGCAACAAAACGCATTCCTTCGGAATGAAATCGAGTATGTTTTCGCTTCCGCTGTCCTGAGTGTTGAGCCTCTTAAGCGCGGTAGTAACCATTTGCGAGCCAGAAGCCACAATTGCCTGTCTCATCACTTCGTTTGAAGGGAACTTGCCAGTGCCGATAAACAGCCTCGATGAAAATTCTCTTCCTGCAATAACTAAATTGTCATTCATTGTATTTTACCTTTTAAAATGTTTTCAAAATTTGTTTTATCGTATCGTCTGGATTTTGCGATTCAAGTATCACCGACGAAATCGCAACTCCGTATATTCCAGTTTGTTTCAAGTCATCCAGGTCGTCAACGGTGATTCCTCCGATGGCATAAATCGGCATTTTCAAACCTCGCGACTGCAATTTCTGCATTATGTTGCTGTAACCCTCAAGTCCAAGTATTGCCGAAAGGTTTTTCTTTGTAGTCGTGAAGCGGAACGGTCCCATACCAATATAGTCGGCACCGTCGGCAATCGCTGCGAATACATCATCTTCGGTATTGCAAGTAGCACCAAGCAGGAAATTGTTGCCAGTCAGTTTTTTAGCCTCTGCGATTGGCATGTCATTCTTGCCAAGGTGCACGCCATCGAAAAGCCCTGTTTCGAGAAGATTTATCCTGTCGTCAACAGTTAGAAGCGCAGCATACTTGTCGCATTCTGGACGCAAAATCTTCGCAATAGCAAGAACATCGTCATCAGAAGCATCCTTCATCCTCAACTGCAGAAACCTGATTCCACCGCGCAATGCCTCCTTGCAACCCGAAACATAGTCGAAACGGGCATTCTGGTGCGAAATAAACATTGTGCGTGGCAGTTCCCACAATGCCGACAGCATTACAAACGATGAAAAGCCGACTTCTTCAAGTTGGCCGATATTGTCAAAGGTAACACCCGACAGCGCACATACCTTTTCGTCAAGGACTTTTTTATCGAACAGACGCTTCAACTCCGCCAACGAAAATTTTGAGCAATAACCTTGCTTGCTTATCGAGTCGAAAATCGGCGAAAGGAAGCAATAGTCAACCTTATTCTTGCATTGCAAAACTTCCTCTATGCTATGGCACGAGCGCGAAATTCGACCAGAGAAACTCACGGGCGGATTGGGATTTCTGCCGTTCAGGTGTACTCCGCCAATATTCATTTCAACAGCAAGACGGTGATGGTCGTGCAACGACAATTGTTTCCGCACATCGGCATCGAAGTGCGAAAGGTAGTCGCGCATCTGTATTTCGGTGAAATCGGGTTTGCGGATATGGAAATACTCCACCTTTCCGCTACGAATCATCGCCGAAATCCGTTCCTGCTCGCGGAACACATTTTCCTGTGGTGTTATGCCGATCAGCCTCCGCATGTAGCCCTGATTATTGTAACATTATCGCCTTCGTTCAAAAGCGTAGCACTCCACATTTTCCTGTCACCGGCTCGTTTGGCTTTATGCCAATCGTTTCGCACAATTTCTCCAATGTGCATCCCGATGTAACTTCCGTATTTTTTCCGTTAACTAAAACTATCATAATCAACTATTTATTACCTTTTCTTTCCAATCCCCAGAAATGATTCGTCGAACCATGTCCGTGACCGACTTTTGCATCATTTGCAGCCCGAATTGCGTTATATACATAATCCTTGGCTTGCGCTACAGCCTCCTCGAGCGGAAATCCCATAGCCAGATATGTTGCAATTGCCGATGAAAGCGTGCAGCCTGTTCCGTGAGTGTTCTGTGAGTCTATTTTTTCCGCTGAAAAAGCCTTGTAGCTTCCATCGCCACAAACAAGAATGTCGGTCATTTTTTCTCCAGTGGAATGTCCGCCCTTGACAAGCACATTCTTGCAATGGCATTCGGCAACTATCCGCCTGCCACATTCAACCATATCGTCGATGTTAGAGATTTTCATTCCCGAAATGGCTTCTGCTTCCGAAATGTTTGGCGTAAGCACAGTGCAAAGCGGGAAAAGTTCCGCCTTAAGCGACTGAAGGAAATCAGCCTTTGCGAGCATATCGCCGCTTGTAGCCACAAGCACAGGGTCGAGAACAAGATGTCCGCGGTAGTTGTTTTTTGCCAACGATTCACGAATTGCGGCAACATTCTCCTTGGTATAGACCATACCTATCTTTATGGCATCCACTGGAATGTCCTCAAGCACTGCATCAATTTGCGCCGACAGCACCTTTGCATCCACAGCCTGAATAGCCCGCACACCGCAGGTATTTTGTGCAGTGACAGCCGTTATCGCACTGGCGGCATACTGACCGAGCGAGAAAATTGTCTTGATGTCGGCCTGTATTCCCGCACCGCCAACCGAATCGCTACCTGCAATGGTAAGTATATACTTTAGTCCATCCATAAATTATTTCAATTTACAAATCTGTGTGGTACAAAAAATAGAGCGGATTGAAATTCCCAAATCTGCATTACCAGACTGGTCAACGGGTTTAATCTCAGCCTACTATTTTCAGCACCCCAACAATATGTTTTATTGCCCGACAATGAAAGTCAAGCGTTGCAAAGGTAATAATAATTTGGATTCGAGGGTTCGAAAATTTGAAGATTATACATTAGAAGGCATCAATCCTTGCTATTTATCAATGAGATAATACATTGCATATATTCTTCTACCTTGGGCATAAGCGGTTTTATATCCGATTCCTTTATTACTTTCCACTCGTCGTAATCTCCAGTTTGCCTTAACTCAAACAACCGTGTATAGAAACTTCCCATTTCATCTGAAATTATATTGGTACTGACGAAATGAAGTCCAAGCATACGAATTACTCCACTATGTGTATTTGCCTGAATACCATTCTTTACCAACAATGCGCTTGTTACATAATAACAAGCATAATACATACGGTTTGCAGCGGCATACCAATATCCTCCATCAACAATGCCAACAATTTCGTTCCAAGTCTCTCGGGCTCTTTCAAGTTTGTATTTTACAAGATTGTCGCGTTCCTCTGTTGTCAGCATAATACAATTCCCTCCCGTTGTATGTTTTTGTAAAAAGGAGTTCCTTTTCTGGTCTGCCATTCTGCCGTAGTGTATAGCTTTGAACTGAAATATTCTCCAAATTTCCAACCCAGCGCAACAAACGGGTAAGCGTATGTATCGAAATCCTCGTATTGAATTTCGTTTTTGTCAAGAATAATAAGCAAATCCCAGTCTGAATCAGCATTGGCATCGCCTCTTGCCTGCGAACCAAAAAGAATCAACCTAGCGTTAGGCGGCAAAACATTCCTGCCTAAATCTTGAATCTTTTCGATAATATTCAACTTATCTGCACTCATAAACTTCTGACATTGTAAGTGCGAAAATACACTTTTTTACAAATATGACAAAATCATAACAATTTTTGACAGAAAAATCTTACAGCATTATTACAAAAATATCTTACTTTTGCAGTATCGAACATTAGGTACCGTTTGTATGTGCCGATATATTTTTTTGTTCCGAATCGGGAATCATCGGGGAAAATAGCGGTCAATATCGTGACAATGAACGGCATAAGATATTTTGGAAATTTAACAAAAAACAACAAACCTACGACAAGTTTTAGCGTAGGTGGTCTATAGATTTGTCGAAAAAATAAGTGCCATGGAAGTACATTATAGAGGAAAATTTATCACGGGGAGAATCACAGAATTGTCGCGAAACGAGATATTTGTGTATGGCACCGATATGCACGGGAATCGTGTAGGGCGTGCTGAAAAGTTGGCTTGCGAGAAATTTGGGGCAGTGAAAAAAATTAAATCGGGGTTGAATGGACGTTGCTACGCCATTCCTGTCAATACCAGCAAACCGCAGGAAATGAAACCGTATATTGATGAGTTTATCGAATTTGTGAAAAACAGTCCTAACAATCGGTTCCTGATTACGCGTATAGGCTGCGGAAACGGCAATCCCGACTCCAGGGACGAAACAATTGCCCCGATGTTCGACGAACTTTTTCCGTTGCCCAATGTGGTTTTTTCCATTGAGTGGGGCGTAATGCTTATTGATAATCATCCTAGTTCTAAAATAGCAACACCCGTTGCCCCAGAAGTGGTTGACGAAAAGGTACTTAAAGACTTGTGCCAGCAGTACCGCTATCAGATTGGAGCAAATTTTCTCAATTCGCTTCCCGAAATCCGCGTGAGGTATGTCATCGACGACAACAAGTTCGGATACACTACGTTCGGCAATTTTTTCTTTTTTAGCGACAGGATGTATGTGTTTCCATATACCGATTATAATACCATAGGAACTGCCGAGCCAGAAGACACGGGGATTCCCGTTCCGACTATTACTTACAAAACTAAAAAGCCTGCAGGTTGCTTGCGGTACAATGTTCCAGAGAAATTCACTTTATTGTCAAGAAAGACGGGGCGGATGGTTGACTTTACCAGGGATGGTTTCAGAGATATGCTTGCCAAGTATGACGATGAGAAATTGTTGCATGTGCTTAATACTCACGATTATGCCGAATATGCCCGTCAACTTGCATACGAGGAGGCAATGCACCGTGGCATTCCCGAGGATGACATTGATGTTTCGGGAACTTTGCAGAAACAATGGGACAAGGTGGAATGGGAAGCCAGGGAGAGAAACAGTGCAGAAGGTGTTGTTCTGGATTATTTCAACGACGAATGTTGGAATCGTCCAACTCCGCGCAGGGTGATTTTTGCGGGTGTGCAGACACCTTTCCGCGATGTAAATGGCGAATGGATATATACTGGTGATGTGGTGAAACAGCATACTGAGAAAGGAGATTTAATATATCCGGTAGGAGCGCATGTTGATTTTGGCATATATGCGTTTGTTATTGACAAGTATTGCATCAAGATAAAGCCTGACGACAAGGTGGAGCGTATTGGAACTGTATTCTACGGACTTGACTGGGAGGAATATCCGACTACTCTTATTGAACGAAACGATGAATTTCTTGCAGATGCATACGGCACAGAAGAACAGCAATCCGATTATAAAATGGCAATTACAAAGATTCGTTATACTCCTAACTTTATCAAGAAGAGACTGGAGTACTTTGTTTTGGAAGGATTGGAAATTGAATATGATTGGAGAAAATAGATTATTTTAAATATCTTTGCAAAAAAAAGAATATGTACAAAATTGATAAAAAGAACAATTGCCTAATAAAAGTTAAAGAGTCCACATTCTCTGATTTAGGATTTCGTGAACGCAATCATTTACAAGAATGGATAGCAAAATATCCTAAATGTCTGGGAGAAGATTTACTAATTATTGCAAAAGAATTTGATGGGTTTAAGGACACAAAAGAACGCTTAGACTTGCTCGCTTTAGACAAACAGGGTAATCTCGTTATTATAGAGAATAAATTAGACGATTCTGGTCGTGATGTAACATGGCAAGCATTAAAATATGCATCATATTGTTCTAGTTTAAAAAAAGAAGATGTCATATCTATATATCAACAGTATCTCGGCAACAATGGAAACGCAGAAGATAATATTTCAGATTTTTATGATGGTAAGGCTATTTCTGAAATTCTATTAAACGAAGGGAATCATTCACAAAGAATTTTCTTTGTCGCAAAAGAGTTTAGAAAAGAAGTCACATCAACTGTTTTATGGTTGGCAAATTACAATCTGCAAATAACATGCGTAAAGGTTACACCATATGAATATGAAGAAAATGCTTATGTAGATTTTGACCAAATAATTCCGATTAAGGATGCGGAAGAGTATATAATAAAAATGGCATCAAAAACACAATCTGAAAATTTAGCAGCAGAAACAATAACAAAACTTAAAGACGGAAGATCTGGTTTCTGGAGTGAGTTTATCAACTATGATTGTTCCCATAATCCATATAGTCAATCAAAAGGGACATCAGAAGCATGGTTAAATAAATCTATTGAAAATGGTATTACCGTGAACCTAGGCATACAGAAGAATAGGGTTGTTGTATCTTTATATATATGTCAAGGGGAAAAAGAAAAGAATGAAAACACATTTGCATTTTTTCAAAAACATCGTGCAGATATTGATTCAAAAATACCTGATCTAAATTGGGAACAACGAGATGAAAGCAACAATACAAGAAAAATATCAACAAGCAAGGATTTGTGTTTTACAGAGAGTAAACATAAAGAAGATATATTTAAGTACTTTGTTGAAATGTCTAATCGTTTTATTGATGTTTTTAGTAATGTCCTAAAGAAAATAAACGAATAATAATGCCAACCTACACCTACAAAATAACCTGTCCATATTGCTCTCACAAGTTTGAATGGCACGATGGTAAAGTTGGCGACAAGATTTATCTGCACTGCGATATATGTGGCAAGGAGTTGCTGTATCCCGATGATGAAGAATCGCTTTTTCCTGAATATCCATCGTGCGAATGTGGCGGATGGTTCGAAAAGGCAGAGTACTGGGTTCCATTTGTCTGTCCGGAATGCAAGGAGGAAATAGAAAAAATCACACTACATTGCAAGCCAAATTCCAAAGAAGCGGTCATACACAGAATATTTGCCGTCGTCTTCATAGACAAATTCGTTTTCGACCAAATTCTTTACGGCATTTCTCACGCTACTGCCTGCGCCAAGATTGTATTTCGCAATAAATTCTTGTCCAGACGGTTCGGTCACAATGCGCTCCTTAGCAATCGCTTTCAACACATTTAACTGATTTGTTGTAAATAATCTGCAATAATTCTGATAACTAAAACTGTTTTCTTCAACCAATGTGCGGATTGCACGCTGTACTTCCTCGATAGTGATTTCCTTTGTTCCCCACTCATATAGTCTGTTGGCAACCGACTGTATGTACCATGTGTGTGCAAACAACGAGTCGTACATAAAATGGAAGGCCTCCCGCGACAATTTCTGCTTATGTTTGCCGAAATGCCTCGAACAAAACTCGAAATACGAATCTTCGGGGATGACACCTATATGCATAGTCTGTGCGCTCTGGTAGAAAGCCCTTTTTGCCGACGAAAACATATCCACAATTATGTGCTTCTGACTTCCAGAAAATATGAAATGAACATTCCTAAGATGCTGTATATAACTGCGCAATGTCTCCTCAACATTCTTCTCGGGATAATTTTTTATCTGCTGAAACTCGTCCAAAGCCACATAAACCGGCTTGTTTGAATTTTCCATATAGGCAAATATCTGCGACAGAGACAATTCTGGCTCGCTACCGACCATATTGACACCAATTTCTGGAAGCCCCGTGATTGCATCGGCAGAAAACGAAAACCTAAGCGACTGAATGGCTTTCATCAGCCGTTCACGAGCAGAAGCAGAACCGCAGTTGCCCATAATCGACTTTCCAAGAGACTCGACAAAGTCGCGCATATTCGTAGTGCGATATAAATCAACATAAATGCAATAAGCTTCGCTTGTCGGCACTTCCGCAAATAAATGATTTATCAGACCTGTTTTCCCAATTCTACGCGGACTAATTAGAACCACATTTCGTTCATTATACAATGCAGAACGAAGATTTTTTGTATCATTTTCCCTATCACAGAAATAGTCTTTTGAGACATACCCGCTGATAAGAAACGGATTATTAGGCAATTTCTTTGTCATAAAGTTTCTTTTTCGTTTAAACACATAAATTTTGCAGCAACTTTATTGCGCCAAAAAAGTTGCGCCAACAAAATTGCTCTGCAAAGGTAATAATAATTTGGATTCGATGATTTGAAAATTTGATAATTTGAAGATTTGGCTTCGCCGAACTGAAGGTCGAAGTTTTCAGAATGTAGTGTACAGACAGGATATGTCGCCATCGGTTCGCAACATGAACATAAGCAGCACCAACGCAAAGACGGCAATCACAACCAACAACTTACCTATTTTCCTTTTCCACGACATAATCCTTGATTTTTTGATAAATAAGATATGCTCCATAGCTGGAATGATGCTGCCAGTCGCGAAATGCGCCAGCTGTAGATGAAATGTCTGTAGCATCTATATAGTTTGCGTTTTCGGCCTCAAGAAGGTTTGTTATACTATCGCAAATCGATTGCATTTCCGGAACTTCTGTCGGATGTGCCTTGCCAAATGCAACGCGGTTGTATGGCCCGACTACGAATGTAATGTCAACATTATTTTCACGGCAAACCTGTATCATGGCGCACAGTTCATCGTAGCGGTAGGTTGCCTCGGGATGTGCATCGAGCGAATACAAGTTTATGTCAAACGATGCATCTACATTAAGGTCATAGTTATGTGTACTGCTGTCGGGCGGCTCGTATGTGGAAGGCATTGTCAATTCGTGTTGCGGTTTAATCCAAGCAAGCGTATTTTCAAATTTTGCAGTATCAATGTTGAATATCAAATCCTGATAGTATTTGCGCCTGGCCCTGTCGATGTAGTATGAAAAAAAGTCCGACATAACATCGTCCAGTCGTGTATTACGCAAATTGGCTTTTAGAATTTCGTCCACGGCTTTATTTTCCGGTTTGTTCGCCTTACAATAGTTCGCAAACGAAGTGTACCTGAAAAAATAGTCGGCATTGCTACGCGCCAATTTGTTGCACCAGTATGCAGGATTTACGAAATAAATAATCTTCAGCCCTCCGATGTTTTTGTTGCTTTGTATCAACGGAAAATATGTGCAAGCGGTTCTTCCTGCCCCAGCAATTAGAGAAAAACGACATTGGAGTGTTGTGTCGGCATTAAGGAAATCGTAATAATTCTCACCGTTCATATAGTCGCTTTCCGATGTTCCCAGGACAAGGTATCCGTTGTTTGCCTTGATGCTTTGTACAAGCAAGTCGGTATAAAGCGTATTGTTGTCGCGTAGTTCCTGATGACGAATTGTGTAAAGCTGCCCGCTGGTTGACGAATAGCGGAATGAGGGAATGCACAGCGATGCAAGCATCCAGAACGCCACCGCCACCAAGGCGACAACTCCAACAAATGCCATATATTTCATCCGATACATCTTCATCAGAAAAGCAAATTAAACATTTCTACTAGCTGTTCGACAGGATAATTGAAGAAAATCCAGCCAACCGTCACAAAAACGAATGTAACAGCAACTCCCATGATTTTACTCAACGAACCATTGCTTTTGCCAACATTCTTATTTGTTGCAACCTTATATATTGACAATCCGATTCCGTGCCATAGTCCCCAAAAGACAAAATTCAAGGTGCTGCCGTGCCAAAGCCCACATACGAAAAAAGTTACCAAATACGCAATAACCGACACCAGCATCCTGTACTTTACAATCGGAGTGCGGTTTATCAATGCTATTACAGGCTTGAAAACATACATTTTCAGGAATGAGGAGAAAGTCATGTGCCACCTTTTCCAGAATTCGGCGATATTTGACGAAAGATACGGCAGCCTGAAATTTTCGGGGGTACGAATTCCAAGCATATACGCGGTGCCTATTGCCACATCGCAATAGCCCGAAAAATCGATGTAGATGTAAATAGAATACAGCAAGGCGGCAAGACCGACTGCCGACCACGCGCCCATATATGGCAGCAATGTGTTATAGTCTATTGCATACTCCTTTATCAAAGGCACAATGAGCAAAAGCTTTACTGCCCCGACAAAAATCCGTCCAACGCCTGCCAGAAGCATTCTCAGATTGAACCTCAAATGTGTTTTATTAACCCAATAGTGGAAATTATTGAATGTGTCGATAGGTCCGGCAGGGAAAGTGGGGAAGAAAAACAGGTAATTCACATACGACAACACGTTTATACTGCGGATGTTCTGCCGATAACACTCCACAAGCCAGTGAATCATACGGAAGAAAATGTACGACAAGCCAAGTTTTTCGACCGAGAAGAAATGTTTCTGCATGAAAGCATCCCACCACTCGCCGAACCACGACTGCACAAGCGGATAGTTTCTAACGGAGAACACGGCAATCAGCAAACTGAGCATTATTGCTAGCAACCACTTGAATTTGCGTTTCCGCAGTATTATTCCTGCACCGTACATGATGAGTGATACCATAAATAATATGAATACCGACCTAGGAGATACGATTTTTGTGAGAATGAGAGCGTTACCAAGCAGAATAAGAATATTGTTCAGCCAATTTTTCTTGAATATGAACTTGCATGCCGAAAAAATCAGCACGAATAGAAATATGTCAAAAAATAGCGTATAGTCGCCGAACAACATCTGATTTAGTTTTCTATATATTCCTCAATTTTCTCAATCATCAGTCGAGTAGGTTCAATCATCGGAGCGATTTCCTTTTCTTCTGCATTATACGCACAGTTATAGTCCGACTTCTCACGTAATCCCTGAAGACGCGAATAGTGTTTGCCTTCTTCAATAGAAAAAATTCCTGTTGTTACATAATGCATTCCGAATGCGCCCACCGCGCCACGATGAGTCGAAACATTGTAGCCGTCACGAATAAGCATTGCAGAAACAGCATGGAACAAAGAATAGTAAAGTCTATTGGCCACATTGTCCCAATAACCAGCCTTCGATAACAGCTCTATCTGAGCGAAGTTCTTATGCGCTTTCTCAATTTGCAAACGCACTGTCGTTCTTCGTTCTTCATCAGTTAAACTCATACCAATACGATTTTGTCTTGTTCAACATTTTTGTAGAATGGCAGAAATGAAATAGAATCCCATTCCTTTTTTGTGTACATCTGCGGACTGATAAGCTCACCTATATTCCATCCGAGCATTACAAAAGGGAAAGACACGTCATCGTAATCTTTATCTGAAAGCTCCGGTTTGTCAAGCAAAATAAGCAAGTCCCAATCGCTGTCAGCATTATAGTCGCCCCTTGCCCTTGAACCATACAAAATCAATGAACTATGTGGTGGTAAAGCTTTCATTGCCACTTGCTTTATATTTTCGATAACTTTTGACCTTTCCATCTAAATTATATTTCATTTGCAAACATACATAAAATTATGCTATACAAATATTCGCAAATGTAAAAATAAATTTTGAAATACATAGAAAACATTAAAAACGTTAACTTTGCACAATAAAATTTACGCACTATGGCAGACAATTATTTGGAAAACAGATACGAGGAAGTTTTCGGACAAGGAAGCGCAAAGTCGCACCCGAAACACATAAATTCAATCGATTCGCTTATTGCGAAAAACCGCAGCTACCGTGGCTACAAGAAGGACTACATTGTTCGCCCCGAAATGATGGAACGCATTGTGGCTGTGAACACAAAAATTCCGTCGGGACGCAACCAGCAGGTGCTGAGATTCAAGATTGTAACCAAGGAAACTGGTGCCGAGAAAGTTCTGAAAAACATTCATCTCGGCGGTGCATTGCCAGAACTGCATTTGCCCTTCGAAGGTACCGAGCCAGAAGCATTCGTAATAATCTGCTCAACCACCGCAGAAAACAAAATTGTTGATATCGACCTCGGCATTTCAATGCAGTCGATGCTGCTGAAGGCAGTGGAAATGGGGCTTAACGGTATCATCATCTGCGCCTTCAACAAGGAAGAAATCAAGCGCGAATTTTCGTTGCCATACGAACCGTTGGCAATCGTTGCAATCGGCAAGGGCGACGAAAAGATTGAAATGGTTCCGATTTCCGAATCCGACAGCCACGCCTACTACCGCAAGGACGGAATACATTATGTCCCAAAGGTTAAGTATGAAGACCTTGTAATATAAGGCATCCACATGTCAGCCACCGAACAAGAATACATCCCGATAGAGAAGCATCCGCTGAAGCCTTTTCTTCCCGGTGGTGCCGAAATTCTTATGCTCGGCAGTTTTCCGCCCAAGCGCGAACGATGGTCGATGGACTTCTACTACCCTAACATACAGAACGATATGTGGCGAATCATGGGACTTATCTTCTTCAACGACAAGGACTACTTTGTAGAAGCCAACGGAAAGAAGTTCCAATTCTGCTACGACAAGGTCGTAAATTTCTGCAACGAGAAGCACATTGCCATCTTCGATGCAGCCAGTTCGGTGCGACGGCTGATGGACAATGCCTCGGATGCACATTTGGAAATTGTAGAGCCGACCGATATTCCTGCTCTTCTGCACAAAATTTCACAATGCCGCACGGTGGTTTCCACTGGAGGAAAATCTGCCGAAACCATTGCAGAACAACTTGGGTGCAAAGTGCCAGCAGTTGGCGGATTTGCCACATTTACCCTTGATGGAAAAGAATACAGATTCTATCGTATGCCGTCAAGTTCGCGGGCTTTTCCAATGAAACTGGAAAAGAAAGCAGAAGCGTATAGGAGAATTTTTTGGTAAGGTTTGTATCCAACAACTTGAAAGCCAGAAACGGCGTCAGCCACCCTTCGACAAGCTCAGGGGGCGGAGAAACCCAGAAACGCCGTAGGTATAGAACGGCGAAGCCCTCAACGAAGTAAAACGGCGTAGCCATTGAAACTTTTCAAACGCCGTAGGCATAGAACGGCGAAGTCATTCAAACCTAGAACGGCGGAGCCCTCAACGAAGTTAACCTTTAGCTCAGCGTAAGCTAAACCTTCAAACGGGCGTTAGCCCACAGAAACGGGCGCAGCCCTTAATGTGCCTCCAGCCAGTTCTTTCCAAACCTTGCATCAACAATCAGAGGAACGCTGAGTTTCACGCAGTTCTGCATTTCGTCAACAACAATCTGCTTTACGATTTCCATTTCCGAAACCGGCACATTGAAGTTCAATTCGTCGTGAACCTGCAAAATCATACGCGCCTTTAGGTTGTTTTCGTTGAAACGGCGGAAAATGTTAATCATGGCAATCTTAACAATGTCGGCGGCAGAACCTTGTATTGGCGCGTTCACAGCATTGCGTTCGGCAAAACCGCGAACAATGGCGTTACGGCTGTTGATGTCGGGCAGGTAACGACGACGACCAAACATAGTCTCGACATATTCCTTTTCGCGGGCATCGGCAATACTGCGTTCTATGTATTCCTTAACACCACTGAAAGTCTCAAAATAACTATCAATCAAAGCCTTGCCTTCCTTCGGTGAAATATTCAAGCGCTGTCCCAAGCCAAATGCCGAGATTCCATATATAATACCGAAGTTGGCTGTCTTCGCCTTCGAACGCATTTCGCGGGTAACTTCGCTTTCATCGACCTTGAAGATTTTGGCTGCTGTAGCAGTATGAATATCAAGGCTGTACTTATTGAAAGCATCGAGCATTGCGTGGTCCTGGCTAAGGTGCGCCATCACGCGAAGTTCTATCTGCGAATAGTCGGCTGAGAAAAATATATGCTCGTCATCTGAAGCGACAAAGGCACTACGAATGACCTTTCCACGCTCGTCGCGAATAGGAATGTTCTGCAAGTTGGGATTTGCGGAACTCAAACGACCTGTAGCCGTAACCGCCTGATTGAAACTTGTGTGCAGCATTCCTGTCGTGGGATTTACAAGTGTCGGCAGAACATCAACATAGGTGCTAATCAACTTGTTGACCGAACGCCATTCCAAAATTTCGTTCACAATCGGGTGCTTGTCAATAAGCTTCATAAGTTCCTCCTCGCTCGTGCTGTACTGCTTGGTCTTGGTCATCTTGGGCTTCGGGTCAACCTTGAGCTTCTCAAACAAAATCACACCCAACTGCTTCGGCGACGAAATATTGAACTTTTCACCAGCATGCTCATAGATACTTTCCTCTATTCCAACAAGTTCCTTCTGCAATTCGGCAGAATATTCCTTCATTCTCGCCGAATCAATGCGCACACCTGTCCTTTCCATTGACATCAGCACCTTAATAAGCGGAATTTCAATATCGTAGAGAAGTTTTTCAATTCCCTGTTCCTTGATTTTCGACAACAGAATATCCTTTAGCTGGAAAGTTATGTCGGCATCCTCGCAGGAATAGTTGCTTACGATACGAGGCTCTACGCTACGCATTGTGCGCTGGTTCTTTCCCTTTTCGCCAATGAGTTCCTCGATTGGAATCATCCTGTAACCCAGATATTTATTCGCAAGAAAATCAAGATTATGCTTTTCTTCTGGCTCAAGAATATAATGAGCCAACATTGTATCAAAAAGTTTATTTTCTACCTCAACATCATAATTTTCAAGGATTTCCAAGTCGTATTTAAGGTTCTGTCCAACCATTGTCTTCAACTTGTCGGAGAAAATGGGAGCGAAAATTTTCAGAATCGACAAGACAGCATTCCTATCGGCAGGGCAAGCCACATAATACGCCACACCCTTTTCCAATGCAAAAGCCATTCCTACAAGTTCTGCCGTAAGTGCATCGGTACCAGTGGTTTCGGTATCGAAGCAATATTCGTCAAGCGCTGCAAGTTTATCGGCAAGCTGCTTTGCCTCGAAAGGCGTTTCCACAAGAGTATATGACACATTTTCGTTTGAAAAACTCTTTTCTGGAACCGTCTGCATAACAATTTCCTGCACAGGCTGGCTGAACAAGTCGAGTTGCAACTGCGGCTGAGCAACTTTCAGAGTCTTATTTTCGGGCATAGGTTCTGCAAAGGCTTTGCTTCCTATAATCCTCTGCTTCAGCGTGAAGAATTCCAAATCGTCGAAAACACTTGCCAAGGCATCAAAATCGGGTGTTTCCAATTTCATTTCGTCGAGCGTAACATCCACAGGCACATCGGTCTTTATGGTTGCAAGCTTGTACGACATACGCAACTGCTCGATATTGTTCTCAAACGACTCCTTCTGCTTGCCTTTTAGCTGCGAAATATTCTTGATAATGTTTTCAATGTCGCCATATTTTGCAATAAGGTTAGCAGCGGTTTTCTCGCCAACGCCAGGCACTCCGGGGATATTGTCAACCTTGTCGCCCCAAAGAGCCAAAATATCGATGACCTTTATAGGATTGTCAATGCCAAACTTCTCGTTTACCTCTTTTACGCCAAGCACTTCGGGCACATTTCCAGAATGAGGTGGCTTGTACATGAAGATATTTTCATCGACGAGCTGACCGTAGTCCTTGTCGGGTGTCATCATATACACCTGATTATCAGCATTTGCAAACTTTTTTGCAAGCGTACCAATGACATCGTCTGCCTCGTAGCCAGCAATCTGTATTATTGGAATGCGATATGCTTCAAGAATTTGCTTAATGTATGGCACGGCAACCTTGATGTCCTCTGGCGTAGCCTCGCGGTTTGCCTTGTATTCGGGAAACATATCGTGGCGGAAATTCGGTCCCGACGGGTCGAAAGCCACTGCAATATGTGTCGGTTGTTCGCGTTTAAGGACATCTTCCAGAGTATTAACAAAACCGAACACTGCCGAAGTGTTTATCTTCTTGGAATTTATGCGAGGATTCTTGATAAAAGCATAATAAGCCCTGAATATCAAGGCGTAGGCATCGAGGAAAAATATCTTGTTTGACATATCTGTAAAATTATGATGCAAAGGTAATTCAAAAAAAAATACTATCCAAGTTGACTAATGCACCATTCCCTAAAAAACAAAAAAGCCGAATGAAAAAACTTCACCCGGAAAATAATATGAAAAACAAACTATCCTAATTTCAACCCTAAAATAGGTACCCCGGGCCGGGGTCGAACCGGCACGATCGCAATGATCACTGGATTTTAAGTCCAGCGCGTCTACCTATTCCGCCACCAGGGCACTGATTTCACTACTTCAAAAGAGCGTAAAAAAAAAGAGCGAGAAACGAGACTCGAACTCGCGACCCCGACCTTGGCAAGGTCGTGCTCTACCAACTGAGCTATTCTCGCTAAAAAGCGATGCAAAGGTAATGCAATTTTTCAATTGCTTCCAAATATTTTTTTCATTTTTTTAATCATCATTTCAATTCTACTGATTTTCAATATATTACGAGTACAGTAAAAAGACAATATAAGCCTTTTTCAACTTATTTTTTCATAAAAAGCAATGGCGAATAACATTGAAAACATCAAATTGAAGCACATCAACAAGAAAAACAGCATCACAGCATACCGTCTCGTCATACAGTCAGCAACTAATAATAATAAAGGTGTGTTATTGATGGTTGACGCACAAATCCATAGTCTTGTCTTCCGAACCACACCTATTCCAATCACTTACGAAAATTATCCACATTTGTTCAAAAAAGTTTTCTCAAAACATTTGCACCATAAAAATAAAAGCAGTACCTTTGGGAAAATTTTTAACAAAACAAACTTAATAATATTATGGCAAAAATCAGAGGAGCCGTTAAAGTTGACACCGAAAAGTGCAAGGGCTGCAGCGTTTGCTTGGGTGCTTGTCCTATGGGTGTCCTTGATCTGGCAAAAGAAGTGAATGGTAAGGGGTACAACTACTGCTACATGAAAGACCCCGAGAAGTGCATTGGCTGTGCAAGCTGTGCTATTGTATGTCCCGATGGAGTAATTTCTGTCTATAAGGTAAAGGTGGACTAATTAATCTCAAAAAAATTAGCTAGAATGGAAAAGGAATTAAAGTTAATGAAAGGTAACGAAGCTATAGCAGAAGCTGCTATTCGTTACGGGGCAGACGCTTATTTCGGATATCCTATTACTCCGCAGTCGGAAGTAATCGAATATTTCATGGAGCAAAACCCAATTGAGAGAACTGGTATGGTTGTATTGCAGGCAGAAAGTGAAGTTGCTGCAATCAATATGGTATATGGTGCCGCTGCTTGCGGTATGGCCGCTATGACATCTTCGTCAAGCCCGGGCTTCAGCTTGAAGCAGGAAGGTCTTTCGTACATCGCTGGTGCAGAATTGCCCTGCTTGGTACTTAACGTAGTTAGAGGTGGACCAGGTCTTGGTACTATCCAGCCTTCACAGTCAGACTATTTCCAGTCGACCAAGGGCGGTGGACACGGCGACTACAGACTTATCGTTCTTGCACCTGCATCGGTTCAGGAAATGTACGACTTCGTACAGATAGGTTTCGACCTTGCTTTCAAGTACCGCAACCCTGTATTGATTCTTTCCGACGGTATCATCGGTCAGATGATGGAAAAGGTTGAAATCGGTCCGCAGAGAAAGAGAAGAACAATGGATGAAGTTATCAAGCAGTGCCCGTGGGCTACTACCGGCAAGACCGCTAACCGCGAACGCAACATCATAACTTCACTCGACCTTGTAGCTTCACGTCAGGAAGAATTCAACCGCAAGCTCGTAAAGAAGTACGACACTATCCGCGAAAAAGAAGTAAGATGCGAATGCATCAACTGCGACGATGCCGACTATGTATTCGTAGCATACGGAACATCATCACGTCTCTGCATGAAGGCTATCGACCTTCTGCGCAAGGAAGGATACAAGGTTGGTTTGGTTCGTCCTATCACTTTGTTCCCATACCCGTCGAAGATTATCGCTGGTCTCGCAGAGAGAGTAAAGGGATTCCTCACTATCGAAATGAGCACCGGACAGATGGTAGAAGACGTAATGCTCGCAGTAAACGGCAAGCGCCCAGTTAAGCACTATGGTCGTGTTGGCGGCGTTGTTCCGACTCCGGAAGAAATCGTTGACGCAATGAAGAATTTTATGAAAGGAGAATAAGTCATGGCAGAATTAACAATTAACGATATAATCAAAGAAGAAAACCTTGTTTACAAGAAAACAAAGGTAATGACCGATAACGTGATGCACTACTGCCCAGGTTGCGGACACGGAACTACCCACCGCCTTGTTGCTGAAGTTATCGAAGAATTAGGAATTCAGGACAAGACCATCGGTGTCACTCCAGTAGGATGCTCGGTTTTGATGTACAACTACCTCGACATCGATATGCAGGAGGCTGCTCACGGTCGTGCACCTGCCATCGCAACTGCTATCAAGAGGGTTATGCCCGACAAGTTCGTATTCACCTATCAGGGCGACGGCGACTTGGCTGCTATCGGTACTGCCGAAACAATCCACAGCTGCAACAGAGGCGAAAACATCACCATCATATTCGTAAACAATGGTATCTACGGTATGACTGGCGGTCAGATGGCTCCTACTACACTTGCTGGAATGAAGGCTGTTACCTGCCCACGCGGTCGTGACGTCAACACAATGGGTTACCCGCTGCACATCACCGAACTTATCGCTCAGTTGCCGAATGTTCGCTTCGTTACACGTCAGTCGGTTCACACTCCGGCAAACGTTCGCAAGGCTAAGGCTGCTATCCGCAAGGCTTTCGAAAACCAGAAGGACGGCAAGGGTGGACTTTCGTTCGTTGAAATAGTTTCGAACTGCAACTCCAACTGGAAGATGACAGCAGTTGACGCAAACAAGTGGATGGAAGAAAACACTTTCAAGGAGTATCCGCTCGGCGACATCAAGGTTGAATGGGAACTTCAGGAAGGTAAAATCAGCTTAAGAAACAGAAAGTTGGACTACTAAAAATTTAAGATCATGACAGAAGAAATAATTATAGCAGGATTCGGCGGACAGGGTGTCCTCTCTATGGGTAAGATTTTGGCATACTCTGGACTTATGCAGGGACAGGAAATCGCTTGGATGCCTTCGTACGGACCAGAAATGAGAGGCGGAACATCAAACGTTACCGTTATCATCAGCGACGAAAGAGTTAGCTCTCCTATCCTCACCCAGTACGACACGGTTATCGTTCTTAACCAGCAGTCGATGGACAAGTTCGAAAGCACAGTAAAACCTGGCGGAACTTTGATTTTCGACCCGAACGGAATCACTAAGATGCCAACCCGCAAGGACATCAACATCTACAAGATTGAAGCTGCACAGCTGGCATCCGACATGGGTAACCAAAAGGTTTTCAACATGATTGTCCTCGGTGCTTTCCTCAAGGTAAGACCAATCGTCGACAACAAGTATGTTGAAGAAGGTTTGAGACACTCGTTGCCAGAACGCGCCCACAAGCTTATTCCATTGAACATGGAAGCTATCGAAAAGGGCAAGGCAGAAGTTGTAAAAATGTAAACTCTACCTTATATCAGAAAAAAAGCCACTCGAAAGGGTGGCTTTTTTATGTTTACATAAATCTTTGAATTTTCAAATCATTGTATCACCCCTCCTGCCACCACATCGTCGCCTTCGTAGAGCACTGCCGACTGACCAGGCGTTGCTGCCGAAACAGGTTCGGCAAAACGTATTAACAATTTATCACCTTCCTGCCTTGCTTCACATTCAACGCCACGGCTATTGTATCTAATCTTGCATTCCAACCTCATCGGCGAAAAAAGATTTTCGTATTTCATGAAATTCAGGTCGGCAACCACGATTTCCGAACGCATCAAATCCTCGCGCTCTCCAAGTGTAACCGTATTTTTTTCGGGGTTTATTTCCGTCACGAACACTGGATGTCCAACAGCTACATTCAAGCCTTTGCGCTGACCGATTGTATAGAACGGAAAACCTTTATGCTTTCCAAGAACCTTTCCGTCGGTAGAAATAATATCGCCCTCCCCTATTTTTTCGTCAATGTCGGGAACCTGCGAACGGAGAAAATTGCGGTAATCGTCGTCGGGCACAAAGCATATTTCCTGGCTTTCGCGCTTCTTTACCAATGCCTTGAAGCCTTTTTCGTCGGCGATGGCACGAATCTGGTCCTTTGTGTATTCGCCAAGAGGGAAAATTGTCCGTGCAAGATTTTCCTGCGACAAACGCCAAAGGAAATATGTCTGGTCCTTGCTCAAATCGACGCCCTTGCGTAGGAAGTACCGTCCATTTTCGTGCATAATCCGCGCATAATGTCCGGTAGCAATGTATTCACATCCAAGTTCGTCGGCTTTCTGCAACATGATTCCCCACTTTATCTCGCGATTGCAAACCACACAGGGATTCGGCGTGCGGCCGTGCAGATATTCGGAAACGAAATTGCTGATTACCGTCTCGGCAAAACGCTCGCGAAAATCGACAATATGATGTTCGATTCCCAGCGACTGGGCGAAACGCTTTGCTTCCATGATGCTCTCGATAGTACAGCAGCCTTTTTCGCGGGCAATGCACGATTCCTTCATCGAATCGTAGGTGCGGAAAGTTGCGCCTGTAATTTCATATTTGTCGAGCAACATAAGCGCAGACACCGAACTGTCGATGCCACCGCTCATTGCAAGGAGAAGTTTTTTCATCTCGGCACAGATTTATTTCTTCGACTTTTTGCCAGATTGAGAAGATGGGGTTTCTCGTGTATTTGCAGGCGGATTGCCATAATCGGGATTGGAATTGTGACGGAAAAACTCCATCGGGTCGTCAAGGTAGTCTTCGGGACGCATAAACTGGTCCTGATGTTCCTTAGCCCATTCGGCCTTGCGTTGCCATTCTTTCATCTGCTCTTCCTCCTTATCGGAGTGACCATGCTTATACACAACGGTTTCGCCAGATTTGTTGTCGCGATAATCCATCCACTCGCCTTCCTTTTCGCCGTATGCGTAATCGCCTTCTTCCTCAAGCGAACCATCGGGAGCATAAATCTTCCAATGTCCGTGACGCGCACCATCCTTGTAGAAACCGTCCTCGTGCATATTGCCATTGTCGAAATAGTACTTGTAGTAGCCGTTGCGGGTTCCGTTTGCGTACATACAGTCAAGAACAAGCTTAGTCGTATTCGGATAATAAATCTTGACATTGCCTTCGGCCTTGCCGTGGACATAATTTATGATTTCCATCAACTTTCCCGACTCGGTAAACATCTGCCACTCGCCGTGACGCTTTTGTTCAGCATCGTAGCCACCAGTTGCAGCCGTCGCACCGCTTTCCCAGAACATCTCGACCTTTGACGAATGGTCGTCGTCGTAAACAAGGATTGACTTTTTTTTGCCGTTCTCGTAGTAATATTTGAAAGTGCCCGACGGAATGTCGTTGGTAAAGAAACCTTCGTAGCGAACATTGCCGTTGCTGTACTTCTTTATCCACTTGCCCTGCTTCTTCTTGTTGATGTCGATATAGTTTATAACAGAACCGTCGGCCTGCCTTTCGCCAATGACCTGCGCATTGCCCGAAAACGAAACAAACGAAAGCGCAGCAGCTACGACCAATATCTTAATTGCAATTAATCTCATAACTTTACAAATTTTACAGTTTGTACCTTATCATTATTTTTTATACGACAAAAATATACACCCGGTTTCAATCCCGAAACATCCATATCGCATTTTTCCGAACAACCGATGTATGAAAACATCGTTTTGCCCGACAAATCAACTATTTGCAAATCTGATGCCACATTTATTTCAACGGAAATCATATCATTGGCGGGATTCGGATACAAAATAATTTCAGCAGAAGAAACATCATCAACCGTAGCATCCCGAGAAAACGGCGTTACAAAACCGCACCTGTCGTTACGTCCCTTGTAAGTCCCATACATAAAACTTGGATTGTAATCGTAATTGGTCTCGAATACGCTGATATGAACGGAATCTGCCCCCTCGCCCATCTGGTCGTAGGACTGAATTACAAGGTCGAGCTTGCCGTTTCCGTTGACATCGCCAAGATTTACTGCACTCAAAAACGAAAGTCCGGGCACACGCAAAGGCGATTCGTCCGTTTCGTGGAAATCGGACAAATCGGGATTCGCCTCAAAGATATGCACATATCCTTCGCCGTTGGCATCACCAGAAATAGAAGTTCCAAAAATGTAAATCTTCTCCAAATCGGTGGAATACATATAGGTAGTAACGCCTTCGCTACCGCCCTCGTCCAAAATCGTGCGAGAAAAAGGAAATCCGCTTATATAACTTCCATCGGGACGCATTGCGTGGATAGCGGCATCCGATTCGCGCTGCGTAAACATATAGAAATCAAAATCTTCGCCAAGTCCGCCAACCGTCGGTGCGGTATATGTCCACGCATTATTTGCCGTTGACAAAGGCCATCCTTCGACAAACTGACCATTCGTTTCGAGCGAGTAGAAAATCGGTGCATCGCCGTGGCTTGCACCTACGATGACCGTCTTTTCGTTGGTATGGCAAATCAGCGGCGACTGGTACGAAAACTTAACATTGTCGTCCTGCACAGGAAAACCGTCGAGCACATTGCCGTTGAGGTCGAAAGCATAAATTGCAGCCGTGGTATTCAGCACTATAAGACTGTCAACCATCCGCCCCGACTTGCTATCGTAGCCAACCGATGGCGTAACAGCAAACCGTCCAGTTACATTCTTCGGGAAACCGCTACGCACAGAGCCATCGGGTTCATAGACATACAATTTGCTTTGCGACGAACCGAACTTTGCTACAATAATTTCCATCTGCCTGTCACCATCGAAGTCGGCAACAACAGGACTACCAATTATAATTTGCGTACTTGCATACGATTTAGGAAATCCGTCGCGTATGTTGCCATTCTTGTCGAAAATATAGAAGTATGATGTGCTAGTTCCTGCCGGTGCTCGCGTGTACATCAGGATTTCCAAGTTGCCATCGTTGTCGATGTCGGCGCACGAAGGCGGATAATAGGCAATGCCCTGCAAATCGACACGCCAAAGGCAAGTTCCATCGCCCTTATAAGCATAAATTGCAGTGTCGGCACCAAAAATAATCTCGTCGGTGCCATTGCCGTCCAAGTCGGCAAGACACAAGCCACGGGCATTCATATAGTACTCATCTTTTGAAAATGCCTTAGGCCAGCCTGCAATCTGCTGCGAACGCGACTTTTCGGCAACGACAGAAATGTCTCTCGATTTCAAAAGCACAGATTCGCCCGCACCAGTACACACTGCATTATACATCTGGGCATTGGCAAAAACCGACATACCCAAAATCAAAACGAACAGCAAAAAATGTTTCATATCATCGAAATTAGTTAAATACAAGGCACATACAAATCCTTCTTCGGATTTACGCACAACACTGGAATACCTTTTTCGTTGGCAATAATCTTGGCTTCAGGGAAACCGAAAATCTTGTGCCACAGCCGTTCCTCCTTTGTAGTTGTGATTACAATAAGCTTGCATTCGTTGTTGGAAGCATAATCAACAGCCTGCTGGTCGATACTCTTGCGTTCGCCAAGCACTATACGATTGTAAACCAACTCGTAACGGTCGAAAAACTTGGTACAGAACTGCAGGTTGTTTGCCAATCGCGCATCATCGGTTTTCTTGTGGACAATGTCGATAACCTGCTCCAGATGCTTAGCGAAATATGTCACCCAGCCCGTCTTTTCCTTCATTTCCTTGGCGACATCCATCGGAAGCACAATCTTGTTGCCATAACTTGGGAAAGGCGTATTCTTCTGGATTACAAAATAGGGAATTCGCGCCTTGCGGATAATCTTCACCGCCGAAGTCCCGGAGAGGAACTGCAAATCGTCCTTGCCGTGAGTGCCAAGCACAATCAGGTAAGCATCGATGCGCTCGGCCGTAGAATTTATTATCGTGCAGGTACAGCCTTCCTCGACATAATATTCAGCCTTGATGCCATGTTCCTTCTGTATATTGTCGCAATAGTCGGCAAGCGCCTCCTTGGCATCCTGTTCGGCAGTATTTTTCGGAAAATAAGTGTATGTATTTTCGTTAATCACATGAAGCAAAAGCAGTTCCATCTTGAACTTCTCGGCGAAATACACGCCCCACTGCACACTTCGTTCACCTACCGCTGTAAAATCGGTATAAACCAAAATCTTCCTAACTTGCTGTTGTTCTTCCATATCAAATCAGTAACCGACTGCGAAGATAAATGTTTTTTAGGTACGGAAGACAAGGCGGGAGCAAAAGTTGTTAACATATATATAATAGAGACGTTGCACACAACGTCTCTACAAATTATTGTATCCCTCCACCACCATCCTTATATTCCCATAAGTATTCTCCAGCACCTCTCCCATCTCACTTTGTGCAATCCACCTGACTTCCGAAATATCCTCCTCCGTCTGCGGTTTTGTCAAGCCATTGCCGACATATCTCATTCTGAACCAATGCGTAACCTTCAAGGCGTAACCTTCCTTGAAAGGATATATGTGATAGGTGGTCATAAGTTCACCATCGTTCTGCAAGTCGGCAATGCCGAGGCCGCATTCCTCGCTGACTTCACGCACAGCGCACTGAGCAAGAGTTTCGCCAGCTTCGAGCCAGCCTTTTGGCAAATCCCAGCGACCAGAGCGGAAAATGAAGAGCATCCTACCCTGCTTGTCCGTCACTCGACCGCCCCCAGCCTCTATCACGGTGAAAACTTTTTTCAACAGGCACAAGGCTGCATCGTCCGAAGCCCCTAATATCACAAGGTTGTAGTCGGCGGATGAGTTCAAAAAAAGTTTTATTGCCGATTCGGTATTATCATCAAAATGTAATATCTTTGCCGATTGAATATCGGACGAAGCATCCTCGTTGAATGCCAAAATCCGGTCGTTATAGAATATTTTTATCATAAATTTAAAGTTATGAACGCAATAGCCAAACAAGTAGCTGAAAAACTTTTGCAAATAAAAGCAATAAAACTTGAACCGACAAATCATTTCGTATGGGCTTCGGGATGGAATTCTCCAATCTACTGCGACAACCGCAAGGCTCTGTCCTACCCCGATGTACGCGACTTTGTACGCGACTCTTTCATCGAGGTCATCAAGGAAAACTTTGGTGAATACGATGTCATCGCAGGTGTTGCAACTGGAGCAATAGCACAGGGCGCACTGGTAGCCGACAAGTTGCACAAGCCTTTCGTATATGTACGCTCGCAAGCCAAGGACCACGGACTGGGCAACCTCATCGAAGGCGACCTGCCCGAAGGCAGCAAAGTGCTTGTAATTGAAGACCTTATCTCGACCGGCGGCAGCAGTCTGAACGCTGTAAAGGCTCTGCGCGAAGCAAAGTGCGAAGTGGTTGGTATGGCAGCAATTTTCACCTACGGATTTCAGAAGTCGGTTGACGCTTTCAAGGAAGCCAATGTAAACCTCGTAACCCTCAGCAACTACAATGTGCTTGTTGAGCAGGCCAAGGAAATCGGCTACATCAGCGAAAGCGACATCGAAGTACTGAAACAGTGGAGAACCAGTCCCGACACTTGGAAGAAATAAATCGCAAACAGCAATGAAGCCACTCGAAGCAGTCAGCAAAGTTGTAAAAATCGGCAACTCCGACCAGCGTATTTTCGCCTTCTGGAGCGACCTGCGCAACATCCCGCGTATGATTCCGCCCAATGCCGACGCACAAGTCAATGCCACAGAAGACTCCTGCACCGTCACCGCAAAAGGTATGACTTTCGTGGTAAAAATTCTAGAAAAGGAAGAATACAAACTGATAAAACTCGGCACCGAAGAAGGCACAAAGATGGGATTCACGGCTTGGTTACAACTGAAATCGCTCTCGGAGTACGAAACCGCAGCCCGCATAACAATCCACGCCGATGTGCCACTGCTCATGCGCCCGATGCTGAAAGGGAAACTAACCGAAGGAATTAATAGACTGGCAGATGCGCTGAAGATGATACCATATTAAGGGCTATAAGGCTAAAAGGCAGACAGGCTAACAGCCCAAAAGTCTGTAAGCCAGCAAGCCTGTGAGCCTGTTCGCCCATAAATCCAGAAACTTGAAACCAGAAACATAGAAAACAACATACACAATGAAAGCATTAACAAAGACAAACTTCAATTTCAAGAACCAGAAAAGCCTCTACAACGGCAAGGTTCGCGACGTATATAACATCAACGACGAACTGATGGTGATGGTAGTAACCGACAGAATCTCCGCATTCGACGTGATACTTCCCAAAGGCATTCCTTTCAAGGGACAGGTACTCAACCAGATAGCATCGAAATTCCTCGACCTTACCGCCGACATAGTTCCTAACTGGAAAATCAGTTCGCCAGACCCGATGGTAACTGTTGGTCACAAGTGCGAAGGCTATCCTATCGAGATGATTGTACGCGGATACCTCACCGGCAGTTCGTGGCGCGAATACAAGAACGGCGCACGTCAAATATGCGGAGTGCCGATTCCCGACGGAATGAAGGAACACCAGAAATTCGAAAAGCCAATCCTCACCCCTACCACAAAGGCAGAACTTGGACTTCACGACGAAAACATTTCGCGCGAAGAAATTATCAGCCGCGGTTTGGTTTCGGAAGAAGAATACTGCAAGCTCGAAGAATATTCGCTCAAACTTTTCGAACGTGGTAGCCAGATAGCCAACAAAATGGGACTTATCCTTGTAGATACCAAGTACGAATTCGGCAAGAAAGACGGCAAGATTTACCTCATCGACGAAATCCACACGCCCGACTCGTCGCGCTACTTCTACCTCGACACCTATCAGGCAAACTTTGATGCAGGCAAGCCACAGCGTCAGCTTTCGAAGGAATTTGTTCGCGAATGGCTGATGGACAACGGATTCCAAGGCAAGGCTGGTCAGCAGGTTCCAGAAATGACCGATGAAATTGTAAACGGCATCTCTGACCGCTACATCGAGCTATACGAGAAGATTACTGGCGAAAAGTTTGTAAAGTCAGAATCAGACAACCTCGAAGAAAGAATCTTCAGCAACGTAAACAAATTTTTAGCCGAATACAAATAAATGAAAATAGCAGTAATTGGAACGGGCTACGTAGGACTTGTTTCGGGAACTTGCTTCTCGGAATTAGGAGTCCGCGTATCGTGCCTCGACATCGACCAGAAAAAAATCGACAACCTGAACAAGGGCATACTTCCGATTTGGGAACCAGGACTTAAGGATATGGTTGACGACAATATGCACAAGGGCTTGCTGTCGTTTACAAGCGACTATGCCGAAGCTCTGAAGGATGCCGAAGCCGCATTCATCTGCGTAGGAACTCCTCCCGACGAGGATGGCAGTGCCGACTTGCAGTATGTGCTCGCCGTTGCCCGCGAAATAGGCCGCAACATAAGCGACTACATTGTTGTTGTCACAAAAAGTACCGTACCTATTGGAACATCCGAAAAAGTACGCAAGGCAGTAGCCGATGAAATAGCCGCACGTAAAGTTGACATAAAGTTCGATGTGGCAAGCAACCCCGAATTCCTGAAGGAAGGCAGCGCTGTCGCCGACTTTATGAAGCCCGACCGCGTTGTCGTTGGTGTTGACAGCGAAGAAGCAAAGGAACTTATGACAAGGCTCTACCGTCCGATGCTGCTCAACAATTTCCGAGTGATTTTCACCGACATCCCGAGCGCAGAAATGATTAAGTATGCAGCAAACTCAATGCTTGCAACACGAATCAGCTTTATGAACGACCTTGCAAACCTCTGCGAACTCGTTGGTGCCGACATAAATATGGTGCGCAAGGGCATTGGCAGCGACACACGCATAGGCAGCAAGTTCCTGTATCCCGGCTGTGGCTACGGCGGAAGCTGTTTTCCAAAGGATGTCAAGGCGCTGATAAAGTCGGCAAGCGACTACGACTATTCGCTCGAAATACTGAAGTCGGTGGAAAATGTAAACAACCGCCAGAAGGAAATTCTGTTCAACAAGGTCTATAAGTATTTCGACGGCAACCTCAAAGGCAAGAAGATTGCAATGTGGGGACTGGCGTTCAAGCCAAACACCGACGATATGCGCGAAGCCCCGTCACTCATACTTGCCGAAAAGTTCACCAGCATGGGCGCAAAAATTTTCGCCTACGACCCTGTTGCAATGGATGAAGCAAAGCGTCGCTTGGGAGACAAGATAACCTTCTGTAAATCACCATACGAAGCAACAGAAAACGCCGATGCACTACTTCTAGTCACCGAATGGTCGGAATTTAGGGTTTTGGACTACAAACTGCTCGAAAAGATGAAACAAAAGCTAATTTTCGATGGACGAAACATTTACGACCCAGCAGAAGTAAGAAAGTACGGATTCCAGTACTTCGGAATAGGACGGAAATAGTTATAAACAAAAGTTAATAAATATTAACATAATTTTGTCCGCAAAGAATAGGTGCTTTAACAAAAAGCGACTAACTTTGCGGATAATTTGTTTTCTTATGAGAAGGTTAGCCGTAGCAATATTACTGCTTGCATCAATGCTTACGCTGGGCATCAATGCTAATGCCCAAGTAAAGAATGGCGTACATAGCAAGCTCGCAAAATATTTCGAGGACGAACAATGGGAGGACCTCGCATTCAAGTGTGACAAGATGATGGTGCTTGAAAAATACAAGAACGATGCGGAATTGTATTTGTATTCGGCCTACGCATACGCCAAGATTTTCACAATGTGCCTCGATGACCCGAAACTTCTTGACAAGACGCCGGAATACTTGCAGTCCTACGACCTTGCGCTTAGATATTCGGTAAACGCCAAGAAAAAAGACAAGAAGGCAAAAATCCTCTTCCCCGACAACGACGACCTGCTAAAGGACATCGCTGTAATCGGAATGTACTACGTTGACCACTATACCAGCGTAAAGAAATACGCAAAAGCCAACTCAAAGGTCAGGAAAATGCTGAAAACCTATTCCGACGACAATTTTGTCGCACTCAACGGATGCCTGGCAGCCATAGTCGGCGATACAGCCACTGCAAACCCGATATTGAGAAATCTTGAATTGCAAGCAGAAAAGGGTAAGCGCAGGGAAAAGGATACCGACTTCGCAATGATTGAAGCATTTGACATTTATGCTACATGGCTACTTGAAAAGGAAACTCCAGAACCCGAAGAAGCAAAGAAAATCCTTGCCCTCGGACTCAAGTTCTTCCCCGATGAGCCTGTTCTGGTTTACGACCTTGAACTTGCAAAAGACCCGGAATACGCAACAGAACACGCCAAGCCAGAAAATGCAAAGAAAGCTGAATTCATGGTAAAGGCTTCGGCTATAACTGATGACGACGACGATGACGATGATGAAGACGATGAATAAAAACATTATTGGAATAATCGGTGGCACAGGCCTCGAAAAAAGCAACATTCTCGAAAACCAATCCTCACAAACTATCACTACCTCGTTCGGCGAACCGTCTTCCCCGATAATAACTGGTAGCATCGAAGGAAAGCCTGTGGCAATAGTTTCGCGCCACGGACTCGAGCATACAATCACGCCAAGCAACGTTAACTATCGCGCCAACATAATGGCTCTCAAGAAACTAGGTTGCAAAAATATAATCGCAACAACCGCCTGCGGAAGTCTGCGTGAAGAAATCGCACCCGGACATTTTGCCGTTCCCGACCAGTTCATCGACTTTACCCGTCTGCGCACAAACACCTTCTACGAGGAATTTGAACCAGGCAATATGATACACTGCCCGATGGCCCATCCGTACAACAACCGTCTGCGCGAAATCCTTGTCAATGCGACAAAAGTCCAGAATGCCAGCGTACACGACGGTGCAACAATCATAACCATCGAGGGACCAAGGTTCTCGTCGAAAGCAGAATCGAAGATGTTCCGTCTGTGGGGTGCCGACCTTATCAATATGACAACCGCCACCGAAACTGCACTGGCTAACGAAGCTGGACTTAATTACGCACTTCTCTCAATCGCCACCGACTACGACTGCTGGAAGGACGACGAAAAGCCAGTATCGCTCGAAATGATTCTGGAAAACTTTAAGAAAAGCGTCGATGTGATGCAAAAAATCCTTGTCGAGGCTATTAAAAACATTTGAAAATGGCAAAAATTACAAGTTACGAGGTTATCAGGATTATAAACAGAAAACCTCTCTTTCTGAGTGACCATTTCGCAAGGTTCGAAAATACCCTTGCTTCGGTTGACAGTGGCATTAAGGTTGAAAACATACAGTTCGGCTCAATGCTGTACAAGTGCATAACAGACAACAACATAGAAAATGGCAACATCAAGGTCGAAGCCATCTACGACACCGAAAGCAAGACCTTGGAATACATCTGCCACGAAATTCCGCACCACTACCCCACCGACGAGCAGTACAAAAATGGCGTGCCGACTCTGACTTTCGCCTACGAGAGACAGAACCCTCACAATAAAATCTGGAACCAGAACCTCCGCGATACCGTTGACAAGTTCATCGCCGACAACAAAATATTTGAAGCCGTATATGTAAACTCGCACAACAAGATTACCGAAGGGACTCGCTCCAACATCTTCTTCATCAGCGGTGACAAACTGGTTTCGGCACAGGAAAAAGATATTCTGAAAGGCGTGACGCGCAAATACATAATCGATACCGCCAAGCGCAACGGATTCGTCTATGAGGAAAAAGACATCGACTTGTCGGAGATTTCCAACTTTGACGCTGCATTCATTTCGGGCACATCGCCAAAGATTCTACCGATAGCCACTATGGACAATGTAAGGTTCGATGTCGAAAACGAAAAGCTGCGTCTGCTGATGCAGAAGTTCAACGAGGTTGTAAATCAAAATATTGGACAGTGAATACAAAAAAGGACGTCATTCCGCAAGTCAAAACATACACGCGATACGGAATGGGGAGCGTAATAAGCCGCTCACTGAGCGTGTCGAAGTGCGGCAATATGCAAGGAGATTGCTCACTTCGTTTCGCGAGGCTGCAAGCAGCGTTCCGTACAGACAGGCTCACAAGCATCGTACCTTATGCTGTTCGCTTTGTCTTACGGAATGACGAAGAAAGAGTAAAAAAGTAATATATTCTGTTCAATGTTAAACTATAGGCTGCTCCTTAAGCATATTATTGCAATAGTTACAATGTTCATATCCTTTTGCGCAAATGCCCAGAACGAATGGCACGACTGCAAATGCGATACACCTATATATTATCGCGTATGTGAAAGCGGCAAGGACTATCAGGTAAAATGCAAGTTCACGATTAACGCACCGATAGAAAAGTGCATCGACATTTTCTGCAATGCAGAGAACCATACCAAATGGATTTACAACTGCATTGAGAGCAAGACATTGGAAAATGATTCGGCATCGGGTATTTTCCGCAACATAATAGAGGCACCCTTCTTCATGAAAGACCGCGAAGTGTTTGTCGAGTACAAGATTGTCAGAAATTCTGACGGAAGTGTCAATATTACGCACACTTGTCTGCCAGACTATCGTCCCCGCAGTGACAAATACGAGCGCATAACACGCCTGAAATCAACGTATATCTTCACTTACAAAGACAAAAATTCGACTGAAATTGATTATTTTACCGAAACTGGCGGACCAGCAAATCTGCCTGATTTTTTGCTGTATATTTTTCTCTGCAAGTCAACCCAACAGACAATAAGGAACTTACAGAATATGTAGAAATCAAACTTTCAGTCATCCGCATAAGCGAATGCTGAAAGTCTGCCATTGACTAGTCGTTATCCTTTACACAGCGTACACTGAATCCCCAGTGTTTAGCTTTGGTTGCATATGTAACATTTGCAGAACCGCTCGTTATTTGCACCCTAGGCTTACTTGAAGCATCAGAATTTGTCCACCAATCCCCTTCGGTTTCAAGCCCAGAAAAACTTTCATTCTGTATTTGCGCTAGATTACTGCTCAAAAGCCCGCCTGGCAAAGCATTAAAACCAGATGCATTATTCTGGAACCTATCATTTCCAACAGCGCAAGCAGTTGATGAAGAAGCCCAATGTTCTGTAGAAGCCAAAGCCTTTGCCACATTCGACTGGCTACTACCGCATACATATTCGCTATTCTGTCCTAAAAATGCGACAAGTTGTTCCCATTCAGCCCTAGTTGGCAAATGCCATCCTTCTGGACACGCAGTCTGTGCTGCTACATAATTATATAGTGTGCCGTAAGTTTGATAATTGGGCTTTCCTAATGCTGTTGCAAGGTCAGCTGCAGGATTTGACCCTCCAGGGACATACCCATATACATAATACCTAGGCTCATCAGTGTTCCTAGTATTGTCCACCTGCGGCAAATACCTCATATTTGAAGTCATCCAAACCTGGTCGCCATATTCCATTGTGCAATAGGTATTACCATCGCGGGCATCGGTAACAAGTTCATGGTAAACAAGATGCAATGTCACGACACTGTCGCAACCATTTGCTGCAGTATATACCCATTCATGGTCGCCAGAAGATGTATAGGTTCTTCCATCCCATGGATAAGGACCGCATATTGTATCCCAGAACTCATGCTCTACGCTATAATTTATTGTCAGGTTCAATATTACAAGGCTGTCGCAGCCAGCAACCGAATGCAAGGTCTTCTGATATGTTCCACTTTCGGTATAAGTATCACCCTCCCACTCGTAAGAATCACAAGCCGTAAGGTTTACAGTCCTTGTATATGTAGGATTTATTGTCAAACGCAATGTAACAACACTATCGCAGCCATATCTGTTTGTCAAGGTTTTCGTATATTCTCCACTTGAATTATAAGTTGTACCCTCCCAAGTGTAAGACTCACAAGCAGTCTGCTCGTCAATTATTCCATAGTTAGGTTCTCCGATGAAAAGATGCATAGTTACAGTACTGTCGCAACCTACAAACGATTCGAAGCTCCTTACATAATCATTGGTCTGCGTATATACATTACCAGCCCATGTATATGAACCACAAGCATATACTGTAACCTCATTAGTCACATCATCCAATATATTTATATGGTATGTAACTGTACTGTCGCAACCGTTAGATGCCGTATATGTACGATAATATGTACCTGTTTCTGTTATTCTTTCTCCATCAAGAACATATTGGTGGCAGGCATTTATGGTCTTTTCTGCAGTCTTGGAATTCTTTATTGTAAGTAACAAAACAACTACGCTATCGCAGTGTTCGCTATTGCCCCAAGGAATCTGATGTTCGTATCTGCCCGACTGCGTATATTCCTGACCGAACCAAGTATAAGAATCGCAAGCCTCCACCACTTGCTCGGAATAAGTGGTATGACCTACCGTAAGGTGCAGACGTACTATACTGTCGCAATAGTTGTTCGGATGATAATGCAAATCGTACACATTGCTTTCGGTGTATGTATGACCGTCGAATGTAAACGAATCGCAGGCGGTCTCATAAATTTCATGTATAGTATCACGAATAACCGTAAGATGCAACTCTACAACGCTATCGCAACCAGTATATGGATTGTCCAGATTCTCGGTATAGGTGCCTGATGACGTATATGAGTGTCCATTGTAGTTCAACTGACCGCATACCAACATATCAACCCTATGGAATCCAGAACGATTGAGAATAAGATTGAGCCTTACAATGCTGTCGCACCCGTGCTGGTTTATCAAATGTACGGTATCGGTATCATTGCTTCCATAATATGTATGACCATGCCAGGTGTACTGGTCGCATGCATGTATAGTTTCAACCACATCATCGCTCAATCTTGTAAAATGCAGATGTACAACGCTGTCGCACATATACTGCGACTGGAAATGCTGGACATACTCACCAGTCTCGGTATAAGTTTCTCCGTTCCAAGTAATTTCACTGCAATCCGAATCATATACGTGATGTACAATGTTGTCTGCCCTAGTGAAATGCAAGGTCACGGTACTGTCGCAGCCACCAACAGTGAAAAGGTCTGCAACATAGTTACCAGTAGTTGTACAATTAATACCATTCCAAGTTATAGGCTGGCATGCCGTTATACTGCATTCTGTTTCAGAAGGATGGTCAATTACAACGTCAACAACCACAACGCTGTCGCAGCCACCTGCAGACGTAAGACGCAAAGTTCCAACCGCCTGTGTATTTTCGTAATATGTCCTGCCATCGAATACATATTCTTCGCATCCATGTCTTTTATCAACACTCAAGGAATACGAGCAATACGGAATGGCAAAATGTATGGTTATGTCCTCGCTGCCGTTCTGCTGCGTTCTCAATTCCGAAGCATGGAAAACAATATTATTATATGTGGTATATGCCAGATACTCCATCTCGTCACCCAAATCGAACTCATTGGCAACCATAGACTTCGAACTTATAGTAATGTCTGAACTTGACTTCAGTGCCAACCTGTTGGTTCCGCAGCTACCAAGGTTTACCATCTTTACCACATAACTGCCCGTGCTTGTCACTGCAGTAAGGAAATAAGCCTGAGGAGTAGCCAGAGTTATCTCGAAGAGATGTTCGCCTGCAGGAAGTTTGCCATTATACTCGGCATATTCACGGCCATTGGCATCAACGACTTTCAGCGCTACGACATCGCTCTCGTACAACCTAAGGTTAGCCTCGGTTACGCAATCGAAAGGATTCGGTACATTCTGGTCCAATCCCGACTGCTTCACATCGAGCATCGGAACGGCAAGAGCCTCAAGCAGCACTACAGTGTCGGGATAATAAATCATCTGCTCCCAGCGACGCGTAATATTGCGAACCTGCAAACTGTCAATCTTCTGGTAGATTTCTTCAGTAACGTTACCTCCACGACCTCGGCCAGTAAAACTAAGCGTAACTGTCTGTGAATATACTCCTAAAAACGCAAACAACGATACAACCAACAAGATAAATTTCTTCATGTTCATATCTTCCTATCCTTAAATATTCATGACAATAGCCAAAATAAATCACAAAGCAAATGCTCCTAATGCAGCACCTAACATCTTTTGATATGCGAAGTTAATGACTATCAATAAAATAAAATTAATAATTGCAAATTGCAAAGATACGACTATTCGTTTAATCTGCAAAGGAAAAACTTATTTTTATAATAATGCAGATTCAACAAGCAAGTGCAAAATTAAATAATAAGATTAAAGAACACCTCTTTAGGAGTTAAAAAGTCCAATTTTTTTCTAGGCCTCCTGTTG
>CACYQN010000020.1 GCA_902776565.1 uncultured Bacteroidia bacterium | reverse complement strand
TGTTAGTACAGCCGTTGGAACCTGTGGCTGTCAGCGTGTAGGTGCCGGCTGCGGTGGCGCTTATGTCGTTGTGGTTGCTCTGGCCGCTCCAGTTGTACGTGCTGCCGTTGCTCGATGCACCAAGAGTGATTGTCGGGTTCGTACAGGTAAGCTCCGTAACATTGGGGTTCTTGGTGATGCCTACCGTCGGCGCGGTCTTGTTCAAGGTTAAGCTGACGCTTGTGCTGTTGGTACAGCCGTTGGAACCTGTGGCTGTCAGCGTGTAGGTGCCGGCTGCTGTAGCGCTTATATTGTTGTGGTTGCTCTGTCCGCTCCAGTTGTACGTGCTGCCGTTGCTAGATGCGCTGAGCGTGATGGTCGGGTTCGTACAGGTAAGCTCCGTGACATTGGGGTTCTTGGTGATGCCTACCGTCGGCAGAACATGATAGTGTATAGTTACTGGGTCGGTATATATTGACGTACCGTTTATTTGGCAACGCCACAGGATATCTATATCGTTAGGGAAACTATTGATGGTTATAGTCTGCGATGTACCTCCAGAATAGCCGTTGTGACCTGGAGCACTTCCTACAGCAGATGCTGTACAATCATACCAACCGTTATCACCATACTTATACTGCCACTTATACGAAGATGCAGAAGGAGAAACGCTTATTGTAAATTGCTGGTTTATGCCGCAAGTTGAGATTACAGAAGGAGTAATAGTATAAATCGGTGTAGAAGAATTGCTAACATTAAGACAAAAATCGTCTAATGCGACACCTCTACCATAATGTCCAACCATTTCAATTCTAAACTGAACTGATGATGAAAACGCTGGCAATGGAATATTAACAAATTCCCAGTCCTCATGATTCTCTGTAGTATTATAAATAAGATTCCAAATGCCTCCATTTGATCGATAATATACATTCAAATAATCTATATCATCACCCCAAATTCTATTCACATACCAAAATGTAATATTACCTTCATTGAACGAACTCAAATCATACTCATTAGTAATCAAATCTGTTGCATTTGCATTAAAAGTAAATGCTTCAACGTAAATCAGTTTGCTTCCACTATGTGGCAAAACGTTACCATAATTATAACTGCTCGCAATTGTCCATCCATAATCTCCCACGCTACTCCATCCAGTAGGTACAACACCACCTTCAAAACCCTCACAAAGTTCGGCTTCGCCACCACTACTTGCCGCATTAAAGTTTGCCACCAGCGTATGGTTTGCAGATATGTTGTTGATTGTGTAGCTTGCATTGGTTGAAACTGAAGTGCCACTCTCAGTCCAGTTGACGAAGGTGTAACCGCTATTAGGCGTAGCAGTTACAGTTGGCGAGGTGCCACAGTTGAAAGTACCGCCACCAGTAACAGTACCGCCATCGCTCGGATTTGCCGAAACGCTGACTGTATGTGTATTCAGCGTGTAACGAGCCTCCAGGGTGCGGTTACTGGAAACGGTAACGGCGTAGCTAGTACTAGTGCTTACCCTACTGCCGTTCTCATACCATCCATCAAAGGTATAACATGCATTGGTAGTAGCCGAAAGGGTTGTTGATCCACCGCAGTTGAAAGTACCACCACCACTCACAGAACCACCTGCACTCGGATTGGCCGAGACGCTGATGGTATGGGTATTCAACGTGTAACGAGCCTCTAGGGTTCGGTTACAGGAAACGGTAAAGTTATAACTAGCACTAGTGCTTACCCTGCTGCCGTTCTCATACCATCCGCTGAAGATATAGCATGTATTGGTAGTAGCCGAAACGGTACAGCTGGTGCCACTACTATAAGTGCCACCTCCCGAAACTGAACCGCCTGCCGTTGGATTGGCAGAAACACTGACGGTATAGCCTTGGGTTACTGTAAATCTCGTGTTAGGACGATATAGAAGATATCCTTTGCTCATGCTCGTATTTGGACTGGTGTAATCCGTTGTCGAATACGAATCGGAATACCATGCTTTTGACATATAATCTGATGTAGCCGTAGTAGCAAAAACATAGGACGAACCATCGTAATCATTTGATTTGTCCAATACTGTCACGATAAGACCGCCACCCGTGTAATCGAAAGGCGAATCCAATGTGAAATCGTTCCATCCTTGCGAACAATTTAAGTTTCCGGAATAGACCAAGGTCTGGCCAGACGTTACATTATCTTCGTTGCTTGAGAACGAAGTCTTCGACGTGTTGCCCATGTAGATTTCCACGTTGGTCTTTTTTGTCATTGCAGTTGAATAGGCATACTGATAGCCTATGCTTGTAATAGAACCTGCCTGTCCACCTACATCTGATGCTGTATAAAGCACCTGTGAATATGTATATCTATAATAATTGTTCACAGGCACTTCGTAATGCTTTATGGCGACATTGAACCTCGTGTTAGGACGGTATTGATAACGAGATTTGCTGCTCATGTTTGTATTGGGACTAGTGTAATCCGTTGTCGAATATGAATCAGAATACCATGCTTTTGACATGTAATCAGTTGTAGCCGTAGTGGCAAAAACATAGGCTGTGCCATTGTAGTTATTTGATTTGTCCAATACTGTCACAATAAGCCCTCCTCCCGTGTAGTCAAAAGGTGTAGTCAATTCAAAATCATTCCAACCCAACGAACAATTCAAATTTCCCGAATAAACCAAGGTCAGACCCGACGTTACATTATCTGTTTCGCTTGAGAACGAAGTCTTCGACGTGTTGCCCATGTAGATTTCCACATTGGTCTTGGCTGTCATCGCAGCTGTATGCGCGTACTGATAGCCGATACTTGTGATTAAGCCGGCCTGTCCGCCCAAATCCGCGGACTTATAAAGCACCTGAGAATAAGTATATCTGTAAAAATTATTCACAGGCAAATCGTAATGTTTCGGATTGATATTGAATCTTGTGTTAGGACGGTATTTGACATACGATTTGCTCATGCTAGTATTGGGACTGGTATAATCTGTTGTTGAATACGAATCGTCATACCATGTTTTAGTCATGTAATTGGTTGTTTCGGTAGTAAGAAAAATATAATCTGTTCCATCATACCCACCAGACTTATCCAATATTGTAACGATAAGCCCACCTCCCGTATAGTCAAAAGGTGTTGTCAATTCAAAATCGTTCCAACCTTGTGAACAATTTAAGTCTCCGGAATAGACCAAGGTCAGACCAGACGTTACATTATCTTCGTTGCTCGAGAAAGAAGTCTTACTAGTATTTCCCATGTAAATTTCCACATTGGTCTTTTGGGTCATCGCAGTTGAATAAGCATATTGGTAACCTATACTCGTGATGAGACCAGCTGTACTGCCCAACTCGGATGCCGTGTAAAGTATCTGTGTATAAGTATAATTGTAATAATTGTTCACAGGTACAGTGTAACTTATGGTTCCAAAGGTGAATCTAGTATTAGGACGCCATTGGTAATACCCTTTGCTCATGTTAGTATTTGGACTGGTATAATCTGTTGTCGAATTCGAATCGGAATACCATGCTTTGGTCATGTAATTGCTTGTCGAAGTGGTCGTAAAAGTATAGCTTGTGCTGTTGTATTGTCCCGATTTGTCCAATATTGTGACAATAAGTCCCCCTCCCGTATAACTAAAACCAGAAGTCAAGGCAAAATCGGTCCATCCTTGTGTGCAGTTCAGTGGACCTTCATATACTTTAGTTAATCCGGATGTTACATTGTCTGTATTACTTGAGAACGAAGTCTTACTTGTATTTCCCATGTAAATTTCCACAGTATTCTTTTTAGTCATAGCAGTTGCATACGCATACTGGAAGCCTATAGAACGAATCGTTCCAGATGTCGAACCCAACTCGGATGCGGTATAAAGAATCTGAGTATATGTATAATTGTAATAATTATTTACAGGAGCGTAATAACTAGTTGAAGTTGATGTTTCTGTTCCAACTGTCTTTACGTTTCCTCCAACGGTGTGCATCTGTGCGAAAGCTGTATTGCCGAAGAATAAACAAGCAATAATTAATAATGCACAATGGATAATGGATAATTTTTTCCCAACAGCATAATTAGCACCATTGCTTTGGGAAATTTGTTGGTTTCTACCAACTGCACTAAAATTAGGTTGTACCCCCCCCCCTGCATACGAAAGGGAAGTAGGAGCAATTTCGTTTGTATTATTCATTTGTATAGAGTTTTTCATTTATGTTCAAAGTTTAATGTTTCTAAGTTTCACGTTTCTATGTTCAATGTTTAAAGTTGTAGTGGTCGTGGCGCGCCGCGACTGTACAATGTTGAGTCGCGCCGTGGCACGACTGTACAATGTTTAATGTTTTATATTTGTTTTTAAAGTTCAATGTTTAAAGTTTATATGTTTATGATTGTTTATATGTTTGAAAATTCTTGATTTAATTGGCTAAGATAACTAATGAAAAAATCGACAGGGTCTTCATCCCCGAAATAGAGCAAAGCAATTCGTTAAAATCAACAACATCTTTATTCCATTCATAAAGTGTTATTATCGAACGCTTTATATTGCCAAACATTTCAAGCAAAAGTTCACGCTGCTCTGTAGATATCGATTCCATAAGTTTCAATTTGTTTACGGAAAAAGGGACTTAAATTCTTGTGGTCGCATATCAAATCTACCTTGCAACCTAATAATTCTTCCAGAAATTGTGCCGCTGCAATTGCATTGTAAAAAGAATTAGGCATTTTTACAAACAAATCAACATCACTATCCTCGTTAAACGAATTTTTTGCAACACTGCCAAACATTCGCATATAAGTAATGCCGAAATCATTCCTCAGCTTTTCGGAATTGCTCTGCAATATGTTTATGTATTCTAGTTGTGTTCTCATTTCGTTTGCATTTACAGCGTTTAAATATTCACGGACAAAGATAAGAAAAATTTACGATTTTTGATTTACGATTGGCTTCGCCGAGCTAAAGGTTAACTTCGTTGAGCTAAAGGTTGGCTTCGCCGAGCCTAGGGTTGTAGAATTTTTCATATATGCGATGTTTTTCATGATAAGATAATTCAATGTTTAATGTTTAAGGTTGTAGTGGTCGTGGCGCGCCGCGACTGTACAATGTTGAGTCGCGCCATGGCACGACTGTACAATGTTTAATGTTTTATATTTGTTTTTAAAGTTCAATGTGTACAATGTTGAATCGCAATGCGACACCACAAGTGATACAATTTTACAATTGTTCACATTCCTAAGCGACTCCGCAAACGTCTCCATCATTGTCATAATTCTTATAAATTCTAATTCCAACAAAATTCCACAAAATATAGTATATCAGCCCTTTACAACATCAATCACACCAAAACACAAAATACCGATGCGATACTATATTTGAGAATGGCAAAGTTAAAAATTATTTAAAAAGATTTACCACGACATAGTGCATATTATATAAGACGCACATATTTAATGATATAAATAGAATATTAATATAACAAAAGCAAGATAGGGTTCAATGTTGTAGTGGTCGCGGCGCGCCACGACTGTACAGGTTCAAGGAGTTCAAAGTTCAAGGGGTTCAATGTTCAAGGGTTTGAAATTGTTTATGGGTTTGAATGGCTGCGCCGTTTATAAGTTCAAGGGTTTAACGTTCAAGGGTTTGAAATTGTTTATGGGTTTAACTTCGTTGAGGGCTTCGCCGTTGAATGGCTGCGCCGTTTATAAGTTCAAAGGTTTAACGTTCAAGGGTTTGAATGGCTGCGCCGTTCAAGTTGTTTAAGAAGGTTTGAGGATTTGATGTTCAAAAAATCATACCTATTAATAATATAGGCAACTTTTATTTTGCTTCAACGATATTTTTTAATTACACCTGCAAAAATCTTTTATAAATTTGCACCCGATTAAATTTTTCAGAAAATGCTTACATTAAAGTTAATACGCGACGACAAGGATTTCGTCATCAACCGTCTGAAAATTAAGAATTTCGACGCAACAGAACTCGTAGAAAAAATAATAGCATGCGACGACCGCCGCAAGGAATGCCAGTTTGCAAAGGACAACATCCTGAAGGAACTCAACAACATAGCAAAGCAAGTCGGTCAACTTTTCGCTCAGGGCAAGAAGGAAGAGGCAGAACAAGCCAAATCGAAGACCGCAGAAATGAAGGAGCAGGTGAAGGAACTCGAAAACAAGCAGGCCGAAGCCGAAAAGGAACTCAACGGATATATGCTGCTTCTGCCGAACACTCCGCACGAATCGGTTCCATGCGGAAAGGGCGAAGACGACAACGTAGTTGAGAAAATGGGTGGAACTATCCCAGAACTCAAGTTCAAGAAACCACACTGGGAAATCATCAAGGACCTGAACATCATCAACTTCGACCTCGGCACAAAGATTACAGGCGCAGGTTTTCCAGTATATCTGGGCAAGGGTGCAAAATTGCAGCGCGCACTCATAACCTTCTTCCTCGACGAAGCCGAAAAGGCTGGCTACGCCGAAGTACTTCCCCCTCTGATGGTGAACGAGGACAGCGGTTACGGAACAGGTCAGCTTCCCGACAAGGAAGGACAGATGTACCACGCAACCCTCGACAACTACTACCTTATCCCGACAGCAGAAGTGCCAGTTACAAACCTTTACCGCGACGTCATCCTCAACGAGAAGGACTTCCCGATTAAGAACGTAGCATACTCGGCTTGCTTCCGCCGCGAAGCAGGTTCGTGGGGTGCCAACGTACGCGGACTCAACCGTCTGCACGAGTTCGACAAGGTTGAAATCGTCCAGATTCGCAAGCCCGAAGATTCGTACCAGGCATTGGAAGAAATGAAGGCTCACGTTGAAGGTCTGCTCATAAAGCTCGGACTTCCGTACCGTGTTTTGCGTCTGTGCGGTGGCGACATAAGCTTCACCTCGTCGCTTACATTCGATTTCGAGGTTTTCTCGGCAGCACAGGAAAAGTGGCTCGAGGTAAGTTCGGTTTCCAACTTCGAAGATTTCCAGGCCAACCGTCTGAAACTGAGATACCGCACCGCCGACAAGAAGACTCAGCTCTGCCACACTTTGAACGGAAGCGCACTGGCATTGCCGAGAATAATGGCTGCAATCATCGAGAACTACCAGACCGAAGACGGAATAATTGTTCCTGAGGTATTGAGAAAATACACTGGTTTCGACAAGATATAAATCAATGTACAATTGACAATTAATAATGGACAATCAGTGGTGTCGCGGCGCGCCGCGACACCACATTAATACAAAAGTACAGACAAGAAAGAAACAATTTTAACCTTGTTCACAAAAAAGTCGGAAATATTTCCGACTTTTTTTATTTTTAATATTATTTTTACCGCCTAAAAAAAATTACAATGACGGAAAAGCTTTGGACGGTTAAGGAATGTGACGACAAGGAGTCGGTTGAAAGGCTGATGAAGGATGTTGGCGTGGACAAACTGGTGGCAACATTGCTGGTTCAGCGCGGAATACACAACTACGACGAGGCAAAGCGATTTTTCCGTCCGCAACTCGCCGACCTTTACGACCCCTTCCTGATGAAGGATATGGACAAGGCTGTTGACCGTCTTACCCGCGCAATCGACAACAAAGAGAAAATTCTGATTTTCGGCGACTATGATGTTGACGGCACTACAGCCACCGCTCTCATGCTGCGCTACCTGAAAAGCCGCAACGCAAATGTCGATTTCTACATTCCCGACCGCTACCTTGAAGGCTATGGACTTTCGTCGCAAGGGATTGACTACGCAGCCGAAAACGGCACTACCCTGCTCATCACCGTTGACTGCGGAATCAAGGGCAACGAAAAAATCGACTACGCCAACAGCAAGGGCATAGATGTGATTGTCTGCGACCACCACACCGTAGGCGAAGAACTGCCCAAGGCATTCGCTGTACTCGACCCGAAGCGTCCCGACTGCGGATATCCGTTCAACGAACTTTCGGGTTGCGGAGTGGCATTCAAACTGCTGCAAGGATACATACAGAAGCACAACCTCGACATCGAGGACATCACACGCTACCTCGACCTTGTCGCTGTGAGCATAGGTTCCGACATTGTGCCGATAATCGATGAAAACCGCATACTGGCATACTACGGACTGCAGGAACTTAACACCTCGCCGTGTACTGGACTTGAAAGCATAATCGACCTTACCGACCTGAGCAACAAGGAAATACAAATCAATGACATAGTCTTCAAGATTGGTCCACGTATAAATGCAGCAGGACGTATCGACACCGGCAAGACCGCCGTCGAACTGCTCACCACCACCGACCGTGACTTTGCCCTGCAAATCGGCAACTCAATAGATGGTATGAACAGCTACCGCAAGGAAATCGACCGCAACATCACCGAAGAGGCAATCGCACAGATAGAAGCCGATGAGAACCTGAAAAACGCCTACTCGACGGTGGTATTTTCACCCAACTGGCACAAGGGCGTGGTAGGAATCGTTGCATCACGTCTTACCGAATCGTATTACAGACCGACAATCGTGCTTACAGAAAATAACGGACTCGTGGTAGGCTCGGCACGTTCGGTAGAGGGCTTCGACCTGTACAGCGCAGTTACAGCCTGTGGCGACCTGCTCGAAAGTTTCGGCGGACACACCTACGCAGCCGGACTTACAATGAAAAAGGAAAACCTTGAGCCATTCCGCCAGCGCTTCGAGGAATATGTAAGAGCCAATATCACCGAAGACCAACGGCGTCCCGTAATCCGCATCGACACCGAAATCATGATAAAGGAAATCACGCCGAAGACCTTCCGCATACTGAAGCAGTTTGCACCGTTCGGACCTGGCAACATGTCGCCTATTTTCGCCTCGAGGCAAATCTACGACAACGGCATGGGACGGCAGATTGGCAAGAACCTCGAGCACCTAAAACTGAAAATAGTTCAGCAAGTTGGCGACAACAACTGCATTGACGGCGTAGGATTCGGATTCGGCAACTGCTATGAAAAAATCTCCGACTACAAGCCGTTCGACATCTGCTACCACCTAGTAGAGAACAACTTCATGAACCAGACGACACTGCAGATACAGCTGCTGGATTTGAAGGGCTAAAGCAGTTTCTAAGTTTGATGGGCTAAAGCCGTTTCTGGGGCTAAAGCCCGTTTCTAGGTTTCTCTGCCCCCTGAGCTTGTCGAAGGGTGGCTAACGCCCGTTTCTAGGTTTCTATGGCTGACGCCGTTTCTAGGTTTCATGAGCTAACGCTAGTTTATGGGTTTGATGGGCTAAAGCCCGTTTCTAGGTTTGGGCTTGAAGGCTTCTGACCGACTGCCAGACAGGACTTCTGCTCGACAGTTAGACTTTTAGCCTTCTCTTCTTTTAGCCTTTTAGCCCAAATTTACGTTTCAAAGGTTAGTCCCGAATGCGTAAAAATACCTATAAAAAAAAATATCGAAAATCCTTTGTCGGTACAAATATATTTCATAAATTTGCCGACAATGAGAATTGTTTTTTAATTTATTACTATACATAATAAAGAAAGTATGAAACCAATATTAGTACCGCACGACTTTACAGAGGTAGGCGCATACGCACTTGAACATGCCTATATGATTGGCAAGACGCACAACAACCCTATCAACGTAATACACATTGTATCAAAGTCGGATGAAATAGAGGAAGCAAAAGCCAAGTTGCAGGCTATAGTTGACGACTTCAAGAAGGACAAGCCAAATCTTGAGATTGCTGTCGAAGTAAGAAAGGGCGACATCGACAAGGAAATCTACAACTATGGTATTGAAATCAATGCTCTTCTTGCCGTAATGGGAACTCACGGAACAAAGAACCTGAAAAAGGCAATAAAGATTGTTGAAAAGTTCATCACAATCCCGTTCGTTCTAGTACAGAACCCGCCAATCTACGGTGAATACGACCGCATCCTCATCCCGATTGATGCAGACAAATCGTCAAGAATCAGAGTTCAGTGGGTAAGATTCCTTAACACTTTGTTCGAAAGCAAGGTATATATCATATCTTACAAGGACAACGACGGTTTCAGCAGAAAAGCAATACAGAACACCATTACTTTCGCCGAAAACATCTTCAACGACAACCTCATCGACTACGAAATCAAGTACCTCGATAGCAAAAAGAACTTCTCGGATGAAATGTACAAGTATGCAAACGAAGCCGAATGCGACCTTGTAATCTTCATGACCGACCAGTACAAGTCGTACATAAAGGAAATCAAGAATCCAGAAAACGAAGAACTTGCTGCAAAAATTCCTGTAATGTGCGTAAACAAGCGAATCGACATTATCAAAACTGGTGGATTCAACTAGAAAATTGTAGGCATAAAATAAAAACAGCGGAGAAATTCCGCTGTTTTTTAATAAATGTACAATAAAACGGCAACAATGCAGTTAGCATTATGATGAAAAAACTTATAGCCATATTCTGTCTGCTTTTAACAGGACTTGCAGGTTTCTCACAGGCACAGCCAGACGAGTACCAGCAGGGAGGTTTCTGCACGCTCAACGGTCAGTTCTACCCCATAGAAAAAGGCATTTCAATAACCATAGGCGGTTCCTGCGGATTCATTGTAAAGGACTTCCGCATAGGCGCCTACTTCGACGGAATGAGCAATGCGGTAAAGATAACAGGCACCGACTCCGAACCTCACAGCCTTAGGCAAAGCCACGGCGGAATTTATTTCGGCTACCCATTCTTCAACGACCACTCATTCCACCTTTTAACCGACATAAAAGTGGGATACGGCTCATCGATGCTTGTAAACTCGGTAAGCAGAAAAGGGTTTGACAAGGCTGGTTTCGTGGCTATAGTTCCGTCGGCAGCAGTAGAATACTCCATTACCGACATTCTGAAAATATCGCTTGGAATAGAATACATGTTCCACATAAAGACAAAAACACCCGAATTATACAAGCAGTCAATCCTCAACAAACCAGGAGTTTACGTAGCTCTCACACTCGGGCTTTTCTAATCAGAATTTCAAATAATAATCTCGCGTAAGCGACCTGTACTTGTCGCTGAAATCGTGACGCTCACCATTTTCAATATACAACGAATCGCATTCAGTTTCGCATTGCCGACGGCTTAATTCCACAATGGTTCTTATTGGTTGCACATCGGGACGCGACGACACATACAGCCTGCGCAATGCAGACAATCCGTACTTTGATGCTTCATTTTCAAACAACTGGCACTGCTCGGTGGGATAAATCACATAGCACCTTCCATCCTGCGCAAGAAGCCTGTCAACCGAAACCGCCAACTCGGAAATATTGAGGCTAAGGTCGTGACGTGCCAGCGCCCTACCCTTCTCGGGTGCAACCACATCGGTAGTATAGAACGGCGGATTCGAGACAATAAGGTCGTATTTTTCCTCTGCCACAAAATCCTGCACCGACGACTGGAAAACCTCTATCCTATCTGCCCACTTGCTTTCCCCAACGTTGAACTTCGCGACCTCCACAGCTTCTGCGTTTATATCAATTCCGTGAATATGCGCCTCGCACTTCTGAGCCAGCATAAGGCAAAGCAAACCTGTACCCGTGCCAATATCAAGAATGCGCTTAGCATCGCCACAATCGACATATGCGCCAAGCAGAACGCCATCGGTGCCGACCTTCATAATCGACTTGCGGTGCAACACGCGAAACTGCTTAAATGTGAAATAGCTGTCGGACATTACAACATTGGTGTTTGCGTCACTCCCGAACCGAAAAGTGCAAAGTCGTACTTTATAGGGTCGGTGGAATCGAATTTGCGAAGGTTTTCTGTAAGCTCGAGCACTGATTTCCAATCGTTCTGCTTTCGCGAAAGCAAGCCGAGGTCGCGGGCACAACGTCCGCAATGCACATCAAGAGGAATAAGCAGGTCGGCAGGACTTATGCCCTTCCACAGTCCGAAATCGATGCCACGACCATCGTCACGCACCATCCAGCGCAGAAACATATTGAGTCGCTTTGCTGCCGAACCTTTGGTAATGTCGGATATGTGGCGCATATTGCGAGCCTCGTGCGGAATCTCAAACAGCACCGAATGAACATTCATCAAATTTTTGTCCATCTCGGGGAATTTGCTGAAAATAGCCTCCAGACCGCCGTGATTGCGGTAGATATTGGCAAGCGAACGCACAAAAAAACGCATGTCGTCACCGTTAAAAGTGCGGTGTACGGCGGCATTGAGGGGTTTTAGGTCGCGCTCATCGAAGTTCATCACGAAGTCGTAGGGAGCATTGTCCATCAACTGCATAAAACGTTTTGCGTTGTTTATTATCATTTTGCGATTGCCCCACGCAATCATAGATGCGAAAAAACCGCTTATTTCTATATCCTCCTTGCGCGAAAACGAATGTGGAATCTGCACGGGGTCGTTCTCCACGAAACTTGCCACAGCAAACTTCTCGTACCGCTCGTCGAGCAAAGCCTTTGTAGATTGAAAGTCCATTCCAGAAATTTTTAATGGCTCAAAGTTAATGGAAAAATCGGGATAAAATAATTACCTTTGTCCAAAATTTAGAAACATGGAAAACTATATAGAACAGAAGGTTGCACTGGCGGTGCAGTATTTCAAGAATGGCTACAACTGCTCGCAGTCGGTGTTTATGGCATTTGCCGACGATTTTGGTGTTGACAAAACAATGGCATCCAAGATTTCGGCATCGTTTGGCGGAGGCATAGGCCGTATGCGCGAAGTGTGCGGTACGGTGTGCGGAATGGCGATGTGCGCAGGTTTCATTTCACCGGCCGACGACCCGTCGGACAAGGTGGCGCGTACAGCCAACTATGCTCTTGTGCAGGAGTTTGCCGAAAAGTTCCGTGCCGAAAACGGCGACATCATCTGCCGTCGTCTGCTCGGTCTGCCAGATGACACTTGTCCGTGTCCCGAACCTTCGCCCCGCAATGCCGAGTTCTACAAGAAACGTCCCTGTGTGGAGTATGTTGCGTTTGCAGCAAGGCTGGTGGCGGAGAAGATGGTGGAACTGGAAAGGATTTAATGATTCAATGTAGAGTAGTTGCGCGCAACTACTCTACAAATTCAATAAACCATTACAAAATCAAATGTTCAAAGTATGTTATAGTTTGATTTTTATTAGGTATAGGCAATCCTAATCCTAAAAATCGGTATAATTTTTGGGATTGTAATCCCAAAAATAGGTATAAAATTTGGGATTAGAAATTATTTATCTGGACTGGTTGATTTGATATTATTTCACTTTCTAGTGCGACTTTTGATTCCTTGATGTTTATCATAAACAAAAAAGTCGGCAGATTTCACTGCCGACCAACATTTAAAACATAAATAATACTACTCTACATGAAGAAATTAGTTTCCCATAGATTTGTAAATATCCATTGCATCTTTGGTGAGTTCTAGACTTTTTTGGGCTGCATCAATAGCCTTATCTATGTCCTCTTCGTCATAATCATAGTCACTGCTTGAAAGGGAGCTTGAAGAACTGCTTGAACTAGAACTTGAATATGATGAACTTGATGAAGATGATTCTTTCTCCAAAGTGAAACCAGAAATATTTATTCCACTAAGCTTGTCGTATGTTGCTTTATTGGTTTCATAAGCACAATACAAGCCTTCCCATGCTCCCTTAACTAGTATGTTATCGGTTTTACCTTCTGTTTCTGACTTTAGAACTGCAGAGATTTTTGAGTAATCATCATATAGTGACAATTCTTGTCCAATTTCGCTACCATTTGCATCAATATATGCTACATCTAAAGATAATCCATGATATGAATGATCAGGGCTATAATACTTGCCTTCAACCCACCCTTTTGTATTTGCTATTGGAATCAAAGCTCTAACAGACCATTGATCTTCTCCAATATTTACCAGCATAACTTTTACAGAGTCCGCATTTACTCTTAACAAATCACTGTTTTCACCAGAAAAAGTAACAGCACTTGCTGGAATCATTTTGGTTTCTTCAACTTTCTTATTACCACATGAACTTATACCAAACACTAGCGCAACTGCGCACACAATTAATAAAAAATTCTTTTTCATCTTCCTAAAATTTAAAATTATTACTAAGAAATTACATTTCTTGATTTTTCGCTTTTTTCTTTGTAACCATTGAATAGATTATCAGCACGACTGTAAGTGCGCCATAAACCCAAACGCCAATACCGGGTCCGCCAACTGGCAACATAAGATAACAAAGTCCCCACGCAAACGGTATAAGCATAAGCCAAGCTGCAAGCACACGCAACTTGCCAACTAGATTTGCCACAATGCAAAGCACTGGGAACACAATCCAAGCAATCGCAAATACAGTCAAATCGTGCTTAAAACAATCAAACAATGCTATTCCCTCTCCCATATCAACCAAAGGAAGGAAAATCAGCAGCACCAAAGCAACCAAAGCGATACACGCTCCAATAATGTTATGTTTCTTCATTTTACCTAAATTTAAATTAATACTACTTTATTTCTTGCTTTTCTTTCCGAGATTATCAACTAAGTTGTTAAGTTCATCACTACAACTTTTTTCTCCTTTAATGTCGCCAAGATGTACACCTTCGTCAAACTCCTTGCCTTCCCAGCCTTTTACCATTTTTAATGCTTCATCGCATTTCTCTTCTTGAATGAGCTTGTTCAACTCTTCAACATCACCCTTTGTAATCTTACTGTTGCAGCTTGACAAAGCAAAACATGCTGCGAGTGCAATAGCACCAATAAATAACAATTTCTTCATTTTACCTAAAATTTAAATTAATATTATTTTTAACACTAACAATTATTCAGTTGAATATTTACACCGCAAAGGAATATAAAAAAAATCAGACTTCGTTGGTTCTAATTTGGTTCTTTTTATACCTTATTTATAAGCATTAAAAATTCATTTTTCTGCCCAACAGCACCATATAGGCAAAATTATACAAAAGAAGCGTGGCACTGCTATACCACTTCTCTAATCGGAGGTCGTAGGAATACCTTATAATGTAGATGTAATATATAGTCCACGCTGTATGCGCGAACATTTATACTCTCTTGCCTATGAAATTTCTCAGGTTTCCAGTTACAAGACGAGCATAACGCTTCGTTAATCAATATGTACGGCTAACCAATACAATTGCAAAAAAGCGCATAAAGGACCACAAAAGAACCTCTTTCTGGCATTTTTGTTTTCAAAATTGTTTTTCCCAGTTTACTAGTTTGTATTACAGTAATCTTGATAGTATTTTGTCCAATTGTCCAACATAGTAGAATGGTATGTTAACCAATCTAAAATCTTTACCTGATGGCGTTCTAACCGTATCGATGGAGAACCTGCCAGTCCATACGCGCACAGCTATGTCGTGAGGAGCCTTATCCATAAATTGGTGCAACGAACGCAATTTTGAATTGGTACCACTTTTCACTTCAACTGGAATCACCTTGTTACCAAACCTATACACAAAATCAATTTCTGCCGATGCGTCAACTTTTTCGCGCACCCAGTAATTGCGACGAGTGCCAAACTCAAAGTTTTCTGCTATCAACTCCTGCGCTACAATATGCTCGGCTACCCTACCCTTCCATACCGACATAATATCATTTACATTAAATATCTCGCTCCTTATACCTGCATAATAGTTCACTAAACCCGTATCAAGCCATAATAGTTTCGGTTTTCGACGGTAATTGGGCATCAACGGAATCTGTTCTGTAGTCACAGGATAAGCAAGTTCAAGTAACAAAGCCCTTTCAATGGTTCTAAAAGCTTCGCCCATTTCGCGAGAACGATAATTGCTATCGGCAAAGTTATTGAAACTTAAAGGCTCCGCTGCATAGGTCCACCCCTCCTTGAGTATATGGCGTATGACGGTTGCCATTGTCTTATTTTGTGCATATTTTTGAACATCATCGCTATATGCGTTCAAAAAGGTGCTGTAAATAGGATTTACCGCCAGTATATCCCTATGTTCGGCATATTTCACAATTGCTTCAGGCATTCCTCCGACAAGCACATAGTTGAGAAAATGATTCATAAGCCTGTCGTGTATGGCATCAGCAGATAAATCTGCAACAACTTGAGCATCATACTCTTCACCTATTCCATTTAGGAATTCGACAAACGAGCAAGGACGCAAAGCCATATACTCAACGCGACCCACAGGAAAAGATATATGTGTGTCAATCAGTGTTTCGAGCAACGAACCTGCTGCAATAACATATAGTTCAGGAGCTTCCTCCCTGAAATAACGGAGCAAACGGACTGCTTCTGGAGAATTTTGTATCTCATCTATGAAAAGCAAAGTTTTTCCTTCGGTCTTATGTTTGCGACAATGAATGTGTATTCTGTCGATTAAAGTTGGAATATCATCTTCTTCAAACAAATTGCGGTCACGCCGACGGTCAAGGTTTAGATATAGATATGTGTCAAATCCTGTGGCAAATTGATTTACAAGAGTAGTCTTGCCAACTTGTCTCGCACCACGGAGTACTAACGGCTTGTGATCTAAAGAGTTTTTCCAATTCTCAAGATATTGTATTGCAGTTCGTTGTATCATAATAATATCATTTTATTTGTAATAAATCGACAGCAAAAATACAACTTTTTTGTAATATTTTGACACCAACAATTATTATTTTTTGTAACATTTTGACACCTATTTATTTCTATAACATAAAAAAACACTAATTGAACACACAAAAAGAACCTTAAAAGAATTATTCTCACTTTATAATCTGTGCTATCTTTGCCCCCAAAAATTAGTTGTAAGAAATATGTCATTGAATCCACAACATATTGCACTTTTGCGCCAGTTAGTATCGGAATCGGCAGGCCATAGCATAAAGACATCCACCGACTTCATATTCTTGTCGGGAGAAATACAGGGACGGCTGAAGGAAACCATCAGTACATCCACGCTGAAAAGAATCTGGGGCTACATAGATGGCTATGCATCGGTACGCAATGCAACGCTCGATGTCTTGGCTCGCTTCACGGGCTTTCCCGACTGGGAAACCTTTGTAACCGACTACTGCGAAACCGAAAGTGTGCAGTCGTCGCACCGAGTGGTAGCAAAATCGTTGTATTCGAACGAATTGGGCGCCGACGACAAGGTAGAAATCCGCTGGAATCCTAACCGAAGACTGAAACTTTGCTACAAAGGCGACAATCGGTTTGATGTGACCGAATCGGAAAATGCAAAATTGAAAGTTGGAGATTCTTTCCTCTGCGAACGCTTCACGCTCAACGAGCCATTATATGTGGAACACATCCTCGACGACGGCACAAAGGAACTGTTTGTAATTGGCAACAAGGGCGGACTTACAAGTGTGAACAAAGCATAATTAGTGATTCTTTCGGCTTTCTTTTGCATACAAATGTCCTAGCCTAAGCATTTCCGACGTTTCAGTATCAAACTCTTCATTCAATTTATCATACTCCTCATCAGAAATTTTACCTTCGCTATGTAGCGAATAATAACTTTTGTACACAGAGTCATATTCATCATAACTTTTTACCATATCAAACCACGAGTCATTGACATGTTGTCTAAATATTTTTTGCTTGTCTCTCGGCAGTTTCTGTAGGCGTTGCTCTATATGAATGAGTATCTTGTAAAGTGTAATGGCTCTATGAACAAAGAATGTTTCACTGTAAACTATTGCTCCAGACTCTATTTCCTCGTCGAATGGCTTCTGTATGCTGTCGAGTTCCGACTTTATATTGGCAATGTAGAGGTTGAGAAGTTCATCGTCGCTATTTGTAGCAACATTTTCCTGTACAACAGACTTTTCAACGACATTCGGCTTTGTTTGCTGTTTAAAATCTTTCGTTGCTAGATTTTCCACAGGCAGAGAATCTTTGTCATTATGCTCAACGGCTGGTGTATCGGGAATCATCACCGCAGGTTCTTCCTTTTGAACAAGCTGCCTGCCGATAAATATTGCCAATCCAATCAAAATGACGAATACAATTGCGACAATGGGTATCCACTTTCTTCTGCTGTCGGTGCGTTTAATGTCATTGAGGACTGCCTCTGCCGAAGAATACCGTTTTTCGCGCTGTGGTTGCAGGCACTTGCGGATAACGCGTCCATAGCGTTTCGGGAACAGTTGCCTAAGTATAATGCCGAAAGCGTAGATGTCGGTACGATTGTCAACTTCCTCGCCAGCAAGCTGTTCGGGTGCTGCGTAGGCCTTTGTGTATGCAGGTTCTTTCAGAATTGCCCATTCGTGGCTGTCGGACAGTCCGAAATCGATGATTTTGACATGGTCGCCATCGTGGGTAATAAGAATGTTGGACGGTTTCAAGTCCTGATGGACAATTTGCTTCTTGTGGCAATAGGCAAGCGCATTCAAAAGTTCCTTGGCGACTTGTCTGCGTTGCGCTGAAGTTGGGTTTTCCCTTACGAAATCCGCCAAAGTCCGACCATCCACATACTCCATAATTATGCATTCTCCCAGTTCGGGAACATTTTCGTGTCCGTAGGTGCGCACAATGTTGGGATGGTTCAGTCCGACCATCAGCGTGTACTCCTTGGTAAACATCTGTGCGAACTGCTTGTCGGTAGTATATTCTGGCTTCAAACCTTTCAGCACATTCCATATACCGTAGTGCTGGGCTTTCATCAGGCGGCAATGCCCCTTTGAAGGCAGTTCGGCAAAGTCGGTGAACTTGTCGGAAACGCGGATATTCTGCACCGCCACCTTGCCCGATGAGGATATGTCGTTGTCGCTACTTGGCATTTTGAAATATTAGGGATGCAAAGGTAATGAAAAGTTTCTAAATTTGAATGGCTAAAGCCGTTTAACTTCGTTGAGGGCTGCGCCGTTCTATGCCTACGGCGTTTCAATGGCTAAAGCCGTTTCTATGTTTAACTTCGTTGAGGGCTTCGCCGTTCACGTTTGATTGCCTGCGGAGTTTATGAGTTTGAGGGCTTCGCCGTTCTATGCCTGCAGCGTTTCATAGCATAGCTCCCTGAGCGTCAGTCGAAGGGGCGGTTTCAATGGCTGCGGCGTTTCAATGGCTTACGCCGTTTATAAGTTTCTATGGCTCGCGCCGTTTTGATGGTCGAACCGAAAACTAGCCGAGCCATCTGACTGTTAGCCTATTAGACTGCGATACTGTTAGCCTTTATTACACTTTTTCGGGCCAGTTTTTCATTTTTCTTTACATTTTTTCGGGCGAGTTTTTGAGAGAATCTTACACTTTTTCGGGCGAGTTTTTGCTGGACAAAACATTTCTTCTCATAAGAAAAGTACATAATTCCAACAGTAAAATAGCAGATAAATAAAATCACAACCCATCTACAAAATAAATCTTACGAGATTTTTTTGTGTGCAATATTATACATATTTTTGCGTTATGCATATAAAAGCATCTTAGCATGAAAAGATTGATTGTATTATATATGTTGTTGCTAAGCTGTTGTGTACTTGCGCAAAACGACACTATAAAGTTGCATCCAAAGCAACAGATTGAATACCGCCATAACATATCTGCGCAGGTAAATCCTGCTGGGACGTACCTAAACATGATAATTTCGAATCATACTTTCAAAAATAACATTGTGGATTGGCACGGAGCTTTCAGATACACATACACCGTACACCCCAATATTCTTGTTGGTGGCGAGGTTTCATATACTTCACTTGAATTTTACAACGCAGATTCACAAAAAGACAAGACGAAACTGGAGATGGGTTACTATGCACATGACTTAGGAGCTTTGGCTAGGTTTATTTGCAACAAACCGAAATGGTGCCGTCCTTTTGCCGATATTGTGTTGGGTTATCGCAAGGCATACTATTTTGGAGGGAAAGCTGGCACACAAGACCATGAAATGTTAATCATCAACCAATTTCAGTGGTATGCTGCCGCAGGGGTATCATTCCGATTCTGGAAAAACCACTTCAACATCGACCTTATGTGCAAGGCATCAACATTGGGATTCGCCGATGGCAGAGCTGTTACTTTCGGATGGAAAATTGGTTATAATTTCAACAGCAAATGAAAGTAAAAATTTCAATATTGGTTGTTGCTCTTTGTATGCTTGCCTCCTGCCAGAGCAAGGTCAACTACGATTTTCCCAACAACTATAAGCAAGCCATAGTTATGAACTCGGTGCTTACCCCAGACGAGCCTATAAGCGTTACCCTATCGCTCACAATGAACATATCGAATGCGTATGACCATGACATATATGGTGCAACACTCAAGGAGCCAACCTATATCGACGATGCACTTGTGGTCGTGTTTGAGGACGGACAACTGCTTGACACGCTTTCTTTCGTGGACAATATTTATATTTCGGGAAAAACGCCCAAAGTAGGTTCACAATACAAAATAGAGGCTTCGAGTTCAAAATACGGCAATTGTTCCGCCAGCACCAATATACCTGCATTGCCGGAAATAAGCGAGATTCATTATCGCAACAATGTGTCAGTGGATGACGAAGGGGAACCAATATCCAAACTGTACTTGAAAATTACCGACAACGACACCGACCGCAACTACTATAAGATTTTCATGAGTGTGAATCGCGACGAGGAAAGCTATTACGGCTATTGGCCCGTATATTTCAGCCAGACACAAAATGCTGACAGTGTGCTTATGCAAAGCGGAAGTCTTGTCTTCGACGGCAGCTGCCTGCTTATAAGCGATGAATATTTTAGTGGCGGAAATTACAACCTAGAAGCATTTTGCAGGCACATCCACAGCAACACTGCGATTGTGGTAATGTCCATTTCTGAAAGCTACTACGAATATTTACGCAGCAAGGCAATGCAGGACTACGACTATTCAACCGACGGTTTTGTAAGCGCACAAAATGTGCTTAACGTGATTCCTGCCAACATTTACTCCAACATTGAAAACGGGTACGGCATTTTTGCAGGTTATTCTATAATGAATGATACATTGAGGTAATGATAAGGCCTGGTGGAAATATCGTTTTGCTGCTTTCAATGTTGCTTTCGATGTGCTGTTCGGCTTTCGCACAGGATGTAAAGCTGTCGGGATATGTTGTGTGTGAAGGTTCACGCGACCGTATTCCCGATGCCAATCTCCGCGACGAATATTCGGGCAAAGGCACTTCAACAAACGAGTTCGGTTACTATGAAATGTATTTCAAAAATGGAGACAGCGTACTGATAAATGTTTCTCACATTTCCTACACCGAAACAATGTTTGCCCTAAAACTCAACAAAAACACGCATTTCGACATAATAATGAAGCATGGGCACACCTTGTCGGAAGTTACCGTAACCGAAAGGTCACCGATAGAAAAACGCCTAGAAGTAGCCACAATGCGCTTAACTGGCGACCAAATAAAACTGATTCCAACTATCGGTGGCGAATCGGACATAATGCGTGTATTCCAGCTTATACCCGGCATTGATGTCGGAAACGAAGGCCGTGCAGGATTGACTGTCAGAGGCGGAGATTTCGGACAAAACCTCTACATACTCGACGGTACGCCACTATTTAGTGTGAACCATATTGGCGGATTACTTTCCACTTTCGATGCCGACATCATAGAACGAGCAGATTTAATGAAAGGCGGATTTCCTGCCAATTATGGAGGTCGTCTATCATCGGTAATGGATGTGGAAACCCGCAACGTGGAGGACATGACTCGCGGAAATCTGACAATAGGTCTGCTAAACTGCAAGTTAAGTCTTGGTGGTCCGCTGAAAAACAAGAAAACATCAATGTTGTTTTCTGTTCGTCGCTTCATGTACGACTTGATAATGTATCCTGTTTCGTCGCTTGTACTTGGAGACCAAAAATTTGCTTACACCTTCTGGGACTTCAACTTCAAGATAATCCATAAGTTCGACGACAAGAACACCTTGAGTTTTGGAACTTATATAGGTGACGACATCTATAAAGTCGGCAATGATGTTTATGGCAAGCGCGATGTTTCACGTTTTCGCATATCGAGTGGCAACAAGATGGCATCGTTGAAGTGGAATCATAAGTTTAACGAAAGGCTGCAAAGCCACATAAACCTCAGCCTAACCGACTATCACAGCACAAGCATGGCAAAGTCGAATGACTTTACAAATCGGGATTCAATATGCTCGACTATATTCAAAAACGCAGTTAACATAATGGATGTACGCCTCGCTGCCGACCTAAACTGGAAAATGTGGGGGAATTCAGTACTTCGGGCGGGTATAATCGAGTCGTTTTACACATCCTTCCCATACAATAACAAATACGTCGAAAAATTTAACGATTCGGTCATAAGTGAACTGCGTAACCATGCGACAAATATCTATTCAAACGAAATTTCTGCCTATGTCCTTGGTGAAATGCACTTCGGCAAATATGTGTCATCAAATATTGGTTTCAGATTTACGCATTATTACGATATCGAAGGCAAAAAATCGTATTGGCAGCCCGAACCGCGAGCACTGATTACGGTAAACATCCCGAATTTTTTTTCCATAAAGGCTGCCTATATGCATACACATCAGAACTTGCAGTGCGTGACTGGTTATACTATAGGGCTTCCACAGGACCGATGGCTTATTTCCACTGGTAAAATCAAGCCATCGTTGTCAAATCAGTTTGATATTGGCATCGCTCGCAGCTTCCTCGACGGAATGTTGGAACTTTCGATAGACGCATACTACAAGAAAATGTCTGACCTTACAATGATGTCGCGCAAAATAAGCATCGAAGGATTGGCGGAGAACATTTCCGACATGGACCTTGTGTTGGTAGGCGGTAAAGGCAAGTCGAAAGGCATAGAATTGCTGTTTACAAAAACACGTGGGAGCCTTACTGGTTTTGTCGGATATTCGTTGTCACAGAGCATGCGGCAGTTCAAGGATGTAAACGATAACAAATATTTTCTTGCCGATAACGACCGTACGCATTCGTTCAGTTTTTCGCTCAACTGGGCTACAAGCGACAAGTTTTCGCTTTCAGCAAACTGGGTATTCGCAACTGGCGCACCTATTTCGATTCCAACAGGTATTTTTTACAATACCGATGGATGGTATTCCTATATTTACGAAGGTGTAAATGAATACCGCATGAAACCGTACCACCGTTTGGACATCGGATTCAATTTCATGAAATCGCTGCGCTGGGGAGAAAGGACGTTGACTTTAAGCATTATTAATGCATACGCTAGACGAAACCCATACGTTTATTACATAAGTAACGACGAGATGTGGCAGTTTTCGATATTCCCGTTTATGCCTGCATTATCATATAGTGTGAATTTCAACAAAGTAAGTTTGCTTGAACGGGGAACACCATACAAGGAATCACGGAAGAAATTTCATGATATTTTCTATCGTCACACAATCGGCTTCCAGACAAATCCATATCTTGGAGACATAAAATTCTATAAGCCGGCTGTTTTCGCAGCACGATACACATTTGGAATATTTAACTACCTTTCGGTAGGTGCGGAGTTCTCTGGATTCTACGACAACGGAAAACTAAACACCAAAGTTTCAAGAACTACACTCGACACCCGCTACGGACTGCTATGCCACGTAAAATACCCATACTTGAAATACTTACATCCATTCTTTGAAGTGTCTGTTTATTACGGGCATGTAAAAGAAGAAAACAAAGGTACATATATAGGTATTAAAAAGTCAGATTATTTCTCGGGATATGCCGCGCCTGGAATTTCGATAAACATGTACCGCAAGCGCATTTCGTTCGACTTCTTCTACAAGTTCTCGCCTCGCAAAATCATCAACAACAAATATCACGTGTTGACATGGAGAATGAATGTGAATTTCTAAACATACAATACCTTTTTCCTAAAAAACGCACTCTTTTCTTGTTGATTTCTTTTTGTTCAAATATGTTGTTCATTATGGCTTCTCCATTGAAAATCAACAAATAAACATCTCATTTCATAGGTAAATAAACTATGTTGTTAAAAAAAATCCTCCAATTCGCCTCTTCCCTTGAAATATCAAGTGTTTCCGCTTGTTGATATTTTTAGCGCAGAAAACATTTGTTTCTTTTCAAATTACTGAATCATAGATTATTACCAATCGGTTTCGTATGCTTGTCTTGGACTTGTTGATAACATCAAAAATCATCAGCCTCTAATATTTGTAATTTTACACTCCCAAAAAAGATGTAGAAAAGGAACAGAAGAAGACATACCAGATGGACGATGCGCAGAAGGCATCTGAGGAATATTTCGGTGGCGACCAGTTGGCAGCACGCGTGTGGCTGTCGAAGTACGCACTTAAGGATTCGGACGGCAACCTCTACGAGAGGACTCCCGACGATATGCACCATCGTATTGCAGCCGAATTGGCACGAATTGACCGCAATTACGCCAATCCAGTTGACGAAAAGGTTTTCTTCGACTTGCTCAAGGACTTCAAATATATTGTTCCGCAGGGCGGCCCGATGTCGGGAATCGGCAATACCAAGCAGATTGTTTCGCTGTCGAACTGCTTCGTAATTGGCAACGAAGGACTTACCGACTCGTATGGTGGCGTTATGCGCATCGACGAGGAGCAGGTTCAGCTGATGAAGCGTCGCGGTGGCGTTGGTCACGACCTGTCGCATCTGCGTCCTGCCGGTTCGCCTGTGAAGAACTCGGCTCTTACTTCTACGGGAATCGTGCCGTTTATGGAACGCTACTCCAACACCACACGCGAGGTGGCTCAGGACGGACGACGCGGCGCTCTTATGCTCAGCGTTTCTATCAAGCACCCCGACAGCGAGGACTTCATCGACGCAAAGCTCATAGCCGGCAAGGTTACAGGAGCAAACATTTCGGTGAAAATTACCGACGACTTCATGAAGGCCGTTATCGAACATCGCGACTTCGTGCAGCAATATCCTGTCGATTCCGATAATCCAATGGTTGTAAAGACGGTAAATCCTGAAAATATATGGAAGAAAATCGTCCACAACGCTTGGTCGTCGGCAGAACCTGGCATACTTTTCTGGGACACCATAATCCGCGAGTCAATTCCCGACTGCTATGCCGACCTTGGCTACCGTACAGTTTCGACCAACCCCTGCGGCGAAATTCCGCTTTGTCCATACGATTCGTGCCGACTGCTGGCATTGAACCTGTATTCGTATGTTGACAATCCGTTCACACCGAAGGCTAAGTTCAACTTCAAGAAGTTCAAGGAGCATGTCCATTTTGCAGCACGAATGATGGACGACATCATCGACCTCGAACTCGAAAAGATTGACTCGATACTTGCAAAGATTGATTCCGACCCCGAAGACGAAGAAATCAAGCACGTGGAACGCCATCTGTGGGAAAAGATTTACGACAAGGCTGTCCGTGGCCGCCGTATGGGTATAGGTATCACCGCCGAAGGCGATATGCTGGCAGCTCTCAATATGAGATACAGTTCCGACGAGGCAAACGCTTTCGCTGTAGAAGTGCAGAAGACTTTGGCTGTTGAGGCATACCGCGCATCTGTGATGATGGCAAAGGAACGTGGTGCTTTCCCGATTTTCGATGCAAACCGCGAAAAGGACAATCCGTTCATCAACCGCATCAAGGAAGCCGACCCAGAAGTATATGAGCAGATGCTGAAATATGGCCGCCGCAACATCGCTATGCTTACCATAGCACCGACAGGCACCACCAGCATAATGACGCAGACCACATCGGGAATTGAGCCAGTTTTCAAGGTTTACTACAAGCGCCGTAGAAAAATCAACCCTAACGACCCCGAATCGCATGTCGATTATGTTGACCCCGACACTGGCGAAAAGTTCGAGGAATATATTGTTTACCACCACAAGTTCGTCGATTGGCTAAAGGTCAACGGCTACAATGTTGACGAGGTTATGCGTCTGCCCGAAGCCGAGATTGAGAAGATTGTCGCCAAGTCGCCGTACAACAAGGCTACAGCCAACGACATCGACTATATTAATAAGGTACGTATGCAGGGAGCAATCCAGAAGTGGGTTGACCACAGCATTTCGGTGACAATCAATATGCCAAACAATATTTCGGCCGATGTGGTTGCCGAGTGCTATATGGAAGCATGGAAGAGCGGTTGCAAGGGCGTTACGGTTTACCGCGACGGTTCGCGTAGCGGTGTTTTGGTCGATGCCAAGAAGGGTGACGGCAAGGAAGAAAAGCCGGCAACTATCCACGAGCGCCCCAAGGTTCTCGAAGCCGACATTGTAAGGTTCAGCAACCAGAAGGAAAACTGGATAGCATTCATCGGACTGGTAAACGGTTCACCATACGAGATTTTCACAGGTCGTGTAGAGGACGATGTGCTGAACATACCGAAATCCATAACACACGGCTTTATCGTCAAGGTTCCGCTACAAAATGGGACAACACGCTACGATTTCCAGTACAAGAACAAATATGGTTATGTAACCTCTTTCGAAGGCTTGTCGCACATTTTTGATTCGGAATATTGGAACTATGCAAAGCTTATTTCGGGTGTTTTGCGTCACGGAATGGAAATCGACAAGGTTGTAAAGCTTGTAACCTCGTTGCAGTTGAGTGACAACATCAACACATGGAAGGCTGGTGTTGCCCGTGCTCTCAAACGTTACATTCCCGACGGCACCAGCGTTGATAATTCGCAGGCTTGTCCTCATTGCGGACAGAAGGGCACATTGGTATATCAGGACGGCTGCGTGAAATGCACCAGCTGCGGATATTCGAAATGCGGATAAAAAGCAAACATTAGTCTGTCATTATATATGAAAAACGGCTATCGTGAGGTAGCCGTTTTTTTGTCGTTTAGAATTTTACCACCCCACTATTCGGCGATATGTTAACCTTGTTAGACAGACATATCACACAAGGAATTTCGCGCATAAGCTTGAATTTTATCTGCAATGGCTCGCTTTGGTGAGGTTGTATCTGCAAGTCACTCGGCGTTTTGCAATATTCGCGTATCAGATTATCCTCGTCAAGATACACAGCGCATACAGTCACTGGCAATTCGGGATGATTGAAAGCAAATGGAATGTCGTAGTTATTCGTAAGTGTAATGTCCATCAGGATGGAATCGTTATCAATTTTGGTTTCACCGACAGCTATGTCAATCCGATTTGTGCCTTGGAATTTGGAAAAACTCGTGTAAAACAATTCATAGTCGCCAACCTGCTGCATGCACGAGAAATGATATGGGGCAACGGCAAAAACCTCTTTCCCCTGCAGTTCCCTGTCAAGTTGCAAAATATCGTACTGGGTGTATCGGTTGTAAACTGAACTCAAGGCTATGCCATCGTCGCCAGCATAATAGCGGTAAAGCGACGGCAACTGGAACGACGAATAAAATACAACAGGCTTTCCCCCGCTCAATTCTCGCACTTCGGTCATTTCCTGCCTGCAATCCTTAAATCCAGTAGATTCGGATGCCACGCCAACACAGAGGAAGACTCTTCCAGCAATGATAATCGCCGAAAAAGGAAGCACAAGATAATTAAGCCTTCTTGCCCACTTCTCGTTGCGAGTCTGATTAAACATTACAATCAATGCAGGAATCGATGCAACTATTGTCCAATGCGGTTCGGAATGTCCGTTAATAGTCATAACCAAGAAAAAGACTACAATCCCGACAAACGCAAAAGCACACGACCTGCCAAATGCGTCCTCCCTGTTCTTATTCGTTTTCCAGCAGAAATAAAAGGCAAGGAAAAAGCATATCGGATTGAAAACCAAGAGCTGGTTTGGTATAAACTCAAGCGGATATTTCCACGAGAACGAATCGTTACGAATGACGAGATGATACCTGAGCGACGGAAAATCGTTGTTAACCTGCCACAGGACATGTGGCACCAACAAGGCAACTGCCAAAATCACAGCAAGCCATAATCTCCAGTCCTTCAATAACTTGAGATTAGAAACTAGCACAAACGAAACCACAAGTACTCCCATATACTTGCTGTAAAGCATACAGGCAACACTTACACCTATTAATAATGCAATCACCAAAGATTTTTTCTCCAGATAATGCTTGTACAGGAAAAAGAACATTGCCGTGAAAAACAGCACAGGAGCATCTGGAGTTGTTACAAAACCATAGAGCACGAACATCACCAACGAAGATGCGATGATGAAAAATCGGTTCACATCATTTATTGTAGAATCCTTGTCGCTGATGGTTTTCCACACAAAGAGCAAGGTTCCCCCGTGCATTAGTACGGTCAGCAGACGCACCGACAGGTTTCCGAATCCGACAAGACTACTAAGGAACGTCATCAGTGCCACCATCGGCGGATGGTCGTAGTAGCCCCAGTCAAGAAACTCACCGTACATTGCATAATATGCCTCATCGGAGTGGATGTTTGTCAGTATTGCCTGAACAAAGTCCACCGCCATCCATATCAGCAAATAGATGTAGAAACGTCGATTCTCCTTGGTGATCATTCTAAAAGAAATCGCTACATAAAATGAGCGTACACTCAATTATCAATACATTATGCCGCCCCTTCGACTACGCTCAGGGAGCGGCTGATTGTCAATTGAAAAGAAAGATTTAGTGCAGCATCTTTAGTTGCCCAATATCAGCGGCATGCCATCGCTACCCGAACCAATCACCACGGTCTTGGCGTTCTGCGAGTTAGCCAACTTTAAGGTAGCCTCTATGCCACGCATTTTCAGCAGATTAGGCGTAAGGCTCTGGTTGATGATATTGTTAGCCTTGGCTTCACCTTCAGCCTCGATACGCTTACGGTCGGCTTCCTGCTTTTCCTTTTCAAGCTTGAACTGGTATGCAAGAGCTTCCTGTTCCTGTTGCAACTTGTTCTCGATTGCGTTCTTGATTTGAGGTGGCAGGTTGATTGAACGGATAAGCACAGCCTTGGTTTCCACCGAGTTGTCTTTCAACTTCTTGGTTGTCATATCAACAATCTGCTGCTCAACTTCGGCACGGCGTGTCGAATAGATTTCCTCTGCCGTAAAGTTACCCATCACCTGACGTACAGTTGAACGCACCTCTGGGATAATAAGCTGGTTTACATAGTCTTCGCCAAACTGCTGGTGAAGAATCGGCAACTTACTTGGAATCGGGTTGAAACGCACCGAAATCTCAACGTTGATTGAAAGACCATTCTTGTCGAGAACATCAAGGGTTTCCTCGGTCTTGCGTTCCTTCACGTTGTAGATGATGAAGTCGTTCCACGGAGCAACCACATTAAAACCAGGATTATAGATGTTTGTCGTATCCAAACCAGAACCAAAAGGACGGAAAACTATAGCCCTTTCGCCCGGGTTGACAATGTAAAACATCGAACTTCCAAAAATTATCAGCAGGATTATACATACAGCCGCCGAAATGATTATACCTTTGTACTTCTTCATAAAATTTATCTTTAATTATTTGTTATTCAATTCTTTAGGACTCACACACACTATCGGGACATTAGCCTTCTTTATAAGTTCGGTAGCCATGCTTCCGACAAAGAATTTCTGCAATTTGTTTTCCTGATGTGTCATTATTATTATTGCGCTGGCCTCAATATCGTCGGCGAAGTCGTTCACAGCGTTTGCCATCGATTCCACATTTGCCTCGGTTTTCATAAGCCGAGTCTCGCATTCAATTTCCAACTTATCGAAAATTGCCTTTACTTCTGACATTTTGTCTTCGAGTTGCTTGAGCGTTTCTTTATCGCGGAAGCCAGTTGCAGAAACTGCATAGACTTTTGCTCCGTAAATCTTTGCAATCTTAACAGCTAGGTCAACTTTCTGCTTGGTTTCCTTAGTAAGGTCAACCGGAAGCACAATCCTGTCGCAGCCAACCTTGTCGTAGCGACCTGCAAACACAACCAGAGGACACGAAATCTTGTCAATCAGCTTCAGTGTAATCGACCTGTTGTGGTCGTTGCGGGCTGCATCACTGCCCATAAATATGAAATCGGGCTTAATTTCCTTTTCTACCTTTACAATAGTCTGGTTGACAGCTCCATATTCAATTCTGGTATGCACTCTGCGCCTAATACTATCGTCGTAGTTGTCTATCAAGTTAAGAACTTGATTCTGAATCATATCGATTTCATAATCAAGATTCTCACGGTTACTTTTATGCGGTATGACATTAAGAAGATACACCTCCCCCTTGGTCCTTTCGGCAAAGTTAATACTCTGCCTGTAGGCCAAGTTTGCCCTGCTCGAAAAGTTGGTCGGTACTAATATTATATTCTTTGCCATAAAAAAGAAAAGTTCCTTTTTGTTTCCTCAAAAATTATTACTTTTACACTTTCACAAAAATACAACTTTTTTCGGAAATGAAACAAATAGAAGAATCTGAATTAATTGTTAATGCCGACGGCAGCATTTTCCATCTTCACCTTTTGCCCGAACAACTTGCCGACGATGTGATTCTTGTCGGTGACCCCGGACGTGTTGCATTGGTTTCCAAGCACTTCGATAACATAGAATGTAAAGTTCAGAACCGCGAGTTCGTAACACATACCGGCACCTACAGGGGAAAACGCATTTCGGTTTTGGCAACGGGAATAGGCACCGACAACATCGACATCGTAATGAATGAACTCGATGCTCTTGCCAACATCGACTTGAAACGCCGCGTCACGAAAGACGAGCACCGAACCCTAAATCTGCTTCGCATAGGCACATCCGGCGGTTTGCAGGAAGATATTGAAATAGGTACATTTCTACTTACAGAGACGGCTGTCGGTTTCGACGGACTGCTCAACTTCTACCGCCATCGCGACGAAGTCTGCAACTTGGATATGGAAGAAAAGTTTGTACTCCATACATCGTGGAATCCTCGGCTCGCAAATCCCTACTTTGTCGATGGGTCCGACTTTTTCTTGAAAAAGTTCGGCAAAGAGTTCCGTCGTGGTATAACCATCTCGGCTCCAGGATTCTATGGTCCGCAGGGACGTGAACTTCGCCTCGAAATCCAAGATAGGCAGATAAACGACAAAATCCGCAGTTTCCGCTACGACGGTCGCTACATAACAAACTACGAAATGGAAAGCTCGGCAATTTTCGGTCTATCAAAACTATTGGGACACAATGCCGGTACCATATGCCTCATCATTGCCAACCGCTACGCAAAGCATTTCGCAAATGATGCCGCACCACTGATGGAAGATATGATTGAAAAGACTCTGGAAACGATTGCGTAAGAATCAAAAGCACTTAAACAACGTAATGATTATCAACTACAAAACAAATAGACAAACAAAAAATTCAGTTTTTTTTGCATAGCATTAACAATGGTATCAAAAAAAATGTAAATTTAACACCTCAAAAATTTACGATGATTTTTAATTTAATTAACTGAAATATAGTTCATTATAAAAGCAAAGAAAATGTACAAGATTACCGAACATCCGATTTTGGACATTCCACAAGCCGAACAGACCACCTTTGAGTATAATGGTCAGAAGGTTACAGGACAAAAAGGTTATACTATTGCAGCAGCCTTGCATCAGGCGGGCTTCCCTGTTCACAGTCATAGCATCGACGGACGCGAGCGCAGCCTCGAGTGCGGCATCGGCAAATGCGGTGCCTGCCAGATGCTGGTCGATGGAGAAATAAAGCGTATCTGCATAACTCCTGTCGATGGCGTTAAGTCGGTTCGCGAAATTCCGCAGGACTATTTCCCGCAGGTCATCGAACCGAAGGACGAAACACGCAAGGTTTACAAGACTCAGGTAGTAATCATCGGTGCTGGTCCTGCTGGTCTGGCTTGCCGTGAGAAACTCAACGAAATGGGCATTGCCAACATAGTTGTCGATAACAACGAACGAGTTGGCGGTCAGTTCAATATGCAGACGCACCAGTTCTTCTTCTTCGAGAAAGAGAAGGTTTACGGCGGAATGCGTGGTTTCGACATTGCAAAATCGCTTGCTGGCGACGACCACAGCAATATCTTCCTCAACTCCACAGTTTGGGACTTGCTCGAAGGCAAACGCGTAGCATGCAAGAATCTCCGCGACGGAAGCATCTTCTACATCGATGCCGAACATCTTGTAGTTGCTACCGGTGCTGTTCCGTTTATGCCAGTTTTCGAAAACGACGACCTTCCTGGTGTTTATACCGCAGCAGTCGTCCAGAAGATGATGAACGTTGAACATACGCTTCTCGGCAAGCGCATACTTTCTATAGGTGCAGGAAACATCGGCTACCTAACTTCGTATCAGGCAACTCAGGCTGGCGCTAAGGTTGTGGCTGTTGTCGAAGCAATGGACCACGAAGGCGGTTTCCCAGTTCAGGCAAACCGTGTACGCCGACTTGGTATTCCAATCTACACTTCTCATACTTTGCTTCGTGCAATCCCTAACGAAACCCACACAGGCATAGTTGGTGCAGTCATTGCCGAATGCAAGAATTTCCAGCCGATTCCAGGCACAGAGAAAGTAATCGAAGGAATTGATGTAATTAATATATGTACAGGACTTATCCCCGACAGCCAGTTGCTCACAAAGGGCAAGGAAGTTTTCGGAGCTAACGTATTTGGTGCCGGCGATGCAGTTCGCGTTGGCGAAGGTACTTGCGCCGTTCTTCGCGGAAAGCAGGTTGCCCTCGAAATTGCAATGCAGATGAATAAGCGCGTCAACTACGACGAATACCTTGCTGTTTCGAAGGAATACATCGATGCTCAGCAACGTCCTGTACGCATTCTGCAGAAACCAAACAAACCGACTAGCGAGCGCATGAACACTCGTGGATTTGTCGTTGCCGACTGCCTCTATGGATTTGCCTGCAACCCCTGCTCGTTCTCGTGTCCGCAAGGTGCAATCACAAAGGCATCGACCTCATCGGTTCCCGAAATCGACTACAACAAGTGCATAGGCTGTATGGAATGTGTTTCGCACTGCCCTGGTCTAGCACTCTTCGGCTATAACCTGCAGAAGAATACTTTGTTCCTGCCTATCGAATACCACGTTGACGTCAATTCCGAAGTCGTACTTATCAACGACAACGGCGAAAAGGTTGGCGAAGGCGTTGTTGAACACATCAAGATTAACGAAAACAAGACCAACGTTGCCCGCGTAAAGGCTACCGACGTAAGCGGAGAAAAGCTGACAGAAGTTACTGGCTTTATCCTGAAGAAGAACTTTGGCGAGAAGGTTGCAATGAACCCGACCAAGAAGGACGGCAAGGAACCTGCTTACATCTGCCACTGCGAAGACGTTCAGCTCGACAAGATACTCGAAGTCATTGGCGACCGCAAGGTTATTTCGGTTGACGAACTGAAGCACACAACCCGTATCGGTATGGGTACTTGCCGTGGCAAACGTTGTATTCCACGCGTAAAGCAGTTGCTCCGTGGCTACGGAATAGAGGTTGTTGGCGATGCTACACCACGTGGACCTCTGTCGAACCAAGTTACAATCAACGATATGCAACCCACAAGCAAGCCAGTTGAATTTATCGCAGGCAAGAACACCAAGCGCGTTGAGTGCGACGTATTCGTAGCAGGTGGTGGTATCGCAGGTAGCGCATTGTTCCGCTACTTCTCCGAAGCTGGCAAGAAGACCGTTCTCTGTAATGCAGAACGTGGTTCGTCATGGCGTTGCATCGGTGGTGGTCGTCCGGCATTCTCGGTTCCCGAAATTGCCGACATCGCAAACCACAACCAGGACATTTTCCGCGAATTGCAGAGCAAGACCAATGTCGGCTACTATCCAATCCGCTATGTAGGCTTCGCACACGACGAGGCAACCTACAAGTCGTTGGAAGCATCGCTCGGCTGGTCGGACGGCTATATGGTTGACAGAAAGGACTTCCAGAAGGAAATTTCACCATATTTCAACCCGAATCTAGACACTTACAGCGCAGCTTGCGTAACCAACAACTGCTGGCAGGCAACTCCTGGCAAGGTAATCGATTATATACGTCACTTGGCATGCGAAAAAGGCGGTGTACTGCTCGAAGACTGCCGCTTGGTTGAAGTTCAGCGTACTGCAAAGGGATTTATGGCCTTGGTTTACACTCACGACAAGGAATTCGTTGAATACCACTGCGAACACTTTGTAAACTCGCTCGGATATCAGGCAGCAAAATTTGCAAAGCAACTTGGCATCGAAACTGGCTTGTACCCAATCAAACACCAAGCATTTATCACTGGTCGTCTGCCAATGATGGGTAAGGATGGCGAGTGCTTGGATATGCTTATCGACCGCCGTCAATACAAGGGATTTTCTGCAGTTTACGGACAGCAGTTCAAGGAAACCGGACAAATTATCGGTTGCGCATCACCAGGCGTAGATGCTGCCGAGGCTGGCAAGAATCTCAAGTTCAACGCACAGAATTTCCTCGAAATTTGCTCCGAAATGTTCCGAGAATGGATACCGCAACTTGGTGCTGTCAGCTTCCAGGCATTCTGGGCAGGCTACTACACCGAACCGCGCTACATCATCGACCCGGGACACGGCTTGCTCGTCGGTCTGCAGGGACACGGCTTTATGCTCGGGCAGTACCTTGCAAAGATGTATGTTGACAGGTATATGGGACGTCCAGTTCCAGACTATGCCGACAGATTGTTGCTCAGCGGCGACGGACTTTGCGAAAACGCATTCAAATAGGATTTGCAAATGCAATATGACAAAAAATCGGAGAACATTTTGTTCTCCGATTTTTTTATGATGACACAATCCTGCAAACCAAGATGTCGTAGGCTCTTGCCTGCGACGTAGTCTCTACAAGGCTCCGCCTTGAATATGCACCATTTTACACATATCGCAATTTGGGGCAACAACATAATTGCTCGCGATAGGTTTGCTTGCAGTTATTGTTGTCCGCTAAAATTTCAACAAAATCACATACGTTTAAGTGTATCTTATTACACCAATAACAAAAATAGGCAGGCTTGATTTTGGAAAGAACATATCAACCTCGGAGAGGTTGCATATATATAGAAAAACGTATGTGTTTTGAAGTGTTGGCGCATATTTTTGCTGCGGAATGAAATGGAGCAACGCAAAAATTGTGACAACGCATAATTTAGCGGACAACAATGGTTTGCAGTATAAATACATTTCGAGACGGCAGATGCATATATGTCCGCAGTTTTTTTGCAGTATTAATCCTTGCAAAAGTCACGATAAAAGTTTTACAAATTTCTTCATTGTCATACAAAGTAAATCACTTACATTTGCCACCAATTTTGCAATGTAGTTAATTTAGATTTTGATTTTTTGAGAAATGAAAGTTAAGTATCAGGATTTGATTGAACAGTCGTTCGACTTTCCAACCGAAGAATTCGAAGTAGAAGAAGGCGAACTCCTTTACTACGACATTCCGCTTATGGACTTGGTTAAACAGTATGGAACACCACTGAAATTCACATACTTGCCTAAAATAACCGAGAACATACAGAAGGCAAGAGTTTGGTTCAACGTGGCAATTACAAAGGCCGACTACCAAGGCAAGTACGTCCAGTGCTATTGCACCAAAAGTTCGCACTTCCAGTTTGTTATGGAAGAAGTGCTGAAAAACAACGTGCAGTTGGAAACCAGCTCCAGCTTCGACATCGACCTTATCCGCGCACTAAAGGAACAGAACCTTGTTGACGAAAGCCTGCATGTTGTGTGCAATGGATTCAAGATTCCGGCATACATCGAGAACATAGCCCGACTGATGAACGAAGGCTTCAAGAATGTCATTCCAATCCTCGACAACCCAAACGAACTGAAAGGCTTGCTCGAAAACGTTGATGGTGACTTCAATGTAGGAATACGTATCGCAGCCGAAGAAGAACCTAAGTTCGAGTTCTACACTTCGCGACTTGGTATAGGTTACAAAAACATTATGCAGTTCTACCAGGAAGCAATCGAAAACAACCCGAGAGTAAAGTTGAAGATGCTTCATTTCTTCATCAACACGGGAATCAAGGACACTGCATACTACTGGAATGAACTTAACAAATGTATCAACGTTTACTGCGAACTCAAGAAGATTTGCCCCGACCTCGATTCTCTTGATATAGGCGGCGGATTCCCAATAAAGAACAGCCTCAACTTCGACTACGACTACGAATATATGGCCGAAGAGATTGTAAACCAGATAAAGATGATATGTACTGCTGCAAAAGTGCCAGAACCAGACATTTACACCGAGTTTGGCTCGTTCACCGTTGGCGAAAGCGGCGGTGCGATATATTCGGTAGTTGACCAGAAGCAGCAGAACGACCGCGAAAAGTGGAACATGATTGACTCATCGTTCATAACCACTTTGCCTGATTCGTGGGCAATAAACAAGAGGTTTGTAATGCTTCCGCTCAACCGTTGGGACTGCCAGTACGAACGCGTTTTCCTTGGTGGACTTACCTGCGACAGCGACGACTACTATAATTCCGAACAGCATGTCAATGCGATTTACTTGCCAGAATTTGACCCCAATGAAACGCTTTACATCGGTTTCTTCAACACAGGTGCATATCAGGAGGCAATAGGCGGTTTCGGTGGAATTCAGCACTGCTTGATTCCCGCTCCAAAGCACGTACTGATAAACCGCGACGAGGAAGGTAAAATTACAACCAGGCTATATTCCAAGGAGCAAAGCTACAAGTCGATGCTCAAGACACTGGGATACTATTAATAGTTTAAAAGTTCAAAGTTCAATAGTTCAATAAAAAAGCGGACGTTGTCCGCTTTTTTTATTATTCCACTACCAAGGTTCTGACGAATGTGCCAGTATCGGTTGTTATTCGTATTGCGTATGTTGCTCGCTGGAACTTGGAAATGTCAATTGTTGCATTGTCCGAATTGCAATCCTTGGCAAACACAAGCCTGCCAGTGATGTCGAAGATGCTTATTTGTTGCATACCTTCTGCACGTACATTCATTACTGATGATGCCGGATTAGGATAAATTGCAACATCATTAGCAGAAAGTTCAAGCACATTACTTTCGTCAACGACAGTTATATAGCTTTCCTTAACTTCCATATCAGACGAAGCACCATTTGTAGCAAACAAAGTTACACTGTAAACGCCTGCATTCGGATAAGTTACTTCGGGATTTTCTTCCTGCGATACCAATGGTTCTCCGCCCGGGAACGACCAATAGTAGGATGTTGCGTTCTGGCTGAGATTGATAAATACAACAGGTTCGCCAACAAGGACAGTTGTTGTATCAACGGTAAAATCGGCAGTTGCCACAGCTCTGACATAAATGTATGCGGTCTTTGTTGCAACATCGTATCCGTGTCCGTTGGTTGCAAATAGAGTTACATCGTAGTATCCCGGTTCATTGTATGTTACAACAGGATTCTCTTCTGTCGAATTTTCGGGTATTGCGCCCTCGAATGTCCAGAAGAAGGATGTTGCGTTTTCGCTGAGGTTTGTGAAAGCAACAGAATCTCCTACAAATATTTCGGTTGCAGAAGCCTCAAAATCAGCCGAGGTGACTGGCAAAACGGTTATGTATGCCGTTTTTGTCTCGCTGTCGCTGCTGTTTTCGCCAGCGGCAAACAGTGTTACCGAATATGTTCCTGGGGTTTCGTAGGTTACGGTCGGATTGACATCGGTGGAAGTTGAGGGATTTCCGCCCGTAAATGTCCAGTAGTAGGTCGAAGCATTTACACTCAAGTTTGTAAATGTTACGCTTTCGCCTGCGCTAATGGTTGTGTTGTCGGCGGTAAAGTCGGCAGAAGCAACATCCATAACATTTACATTTACAGTTTTTGTGTCGCTATTGGTTCCGTTGGTAACAAAAAGCGTTATTGCAAAATTTCCAGCGCGTGAATATGTTATGGTTGGATTTTCTTCGGTTGAAGTCGCTGGTGTTGCTCCCTCGAACGACCAGAAGTAAGTTGTTGCATTCTGACTGCGGTTCTGCATTGTAATAGGCTGTCCTGCAGGAAGTGTACTTGGTACAACAAAGTCGGCTACAACCTCATCGGGCTGCGGTGGCTCGACAGGACCTTCGGTAACGGTAATGTATCCACGTTTAGTTTCCGTAACGCCGTTGACATAAATCATAATGTTGCTTGAACCAGCACGAAGGCTTACATCGTAAACACCTGGTGTGTTGTAGGTTACTGAAGGATTGGCATTGGTAGAAGTTTCAGGGTCGCCACCATCGAATGTCCACGAGAAAGCGGTTGCATTTGAACTGCAGTGGCTTGTGAAATGGACTGTCGTACCAACTTGAACGGTTGTTTGGTCTGCTTCAAAATCAACATCAATGTCGGAACCAGAAGGAGCAGTAACTATGATGTAGTTTTCCTTGGTCTCGGTAGCTGCGTTTGTAAGCAATTCCACAGTACTTGCAGCGGCTTTCAAAGTAACTGAGTACATTCCAGCTTCGGCATAGGTTACAGATGGATTTTCGTCGGTTGAAGTAATGGGATTACCGCCTGTGAATGTCCATAGGTAGGCGTTCGCATTTTGGCTCAAGTTAGTAAATGTGATAGTTTCTCCTTCGGTGATGCGTGTTGCGCTTGCCACAAAGTCGGCATACAATGCTGTAGGGTCTTGCGTTATGTTCAGCACAATTCCCGAAGCGAAAGTCAGTTGCCTGTTGTTGAGCGCCATATTTACCGGCGTGGTCACATTGCCGTTTATAGCACCCGAAATGTTAATGTTGAACTCACCAACCTCGGTTGGCGTACCATATATATGAAGCGACTGATATTCACCCGATTCCATATAGGTTCCGCTCAAGCAACAGCTAAGTCCAGCGGGCAAGTTTGAAAGCCCATTAATGTCTATGCTAGTTATGTTTGCATTGGCGTTAACGCTGTAGTTACCATATATATTAACTTCTACCGATGTAGTTTCGGGGCATTTTATTGTGAGGCATAGGTCGATTGGTGTATTTACCTGATACGACATCAGCTGCGAAGTATAATAAGGTATGGAAGTTTCGGTAAAATCATTGTCAGTCTCAATGGGGCAAGGGTCGGATGTACATATAATTCCCTGTTCCACAGTTATATAGTTTTCCTTGATTTCGGTGTCGCTTCCGTTTTCATTCTCAACTGTAAGTTGCACGGTATATGTACCAGCCTCTGCGTATGCGTGAGTAGGATTCTGTTCGGTTGATGTTTCGCCGTCTCCAAAATCCCAATGCCATGATGTAGGGTTGAACGCACTTCCGTCGGTAAAGGTTATTGTCTCGTTGATTGCTGCATTTGTCTTGTTAGCAGAAAAATCGGCTATTGGCAATTCTGTTCCTGTAGCATTTACAACCAAAGTTATTCCCGACGAATATCCTTGGCCGAGCATATTGTTTGCCATCGTAAGCAGGAATGCCTGAGTAGATGCGCTGTATGCACGAGCCACGATTTTCAGGTCGAAATTTCCAGCGACTGTCGGGGTACCAGTAATATGGGCTGTGTATGCAGTGTTTGGATGAGCCATAGTATCGCTCACGCAGATTGACATTCCGCTTGGAACATTCTGAAATCCACGCAAGGCAATGCTGTCGATAACAATTGTCATCCCTGCTTCGCTGATTGACTCGGGAATCAAAAGCGTAATACAAAGGTCAGCTGGCTCACCAACTGTAAATTCGGGGATTACAGCAGGATTGTACTGAATGATTGTTGATGAAAATTCGTCAGTTTCAGGATTGGCAGCTGGGCAAGGGTTCTCGCATATTACTACCTGGGCAAAAGAACTATAAGCCAATGCAATAGCAACAAAAACAGAAAGTATAAATCTTTTCATTACGAAACATTTTTAAAATTGCTTACAAAATTAGAAAAAGGAAACTATAAAGGCAAACTATAAAATCAAAAAAAAGGAGCAATTTTTTTGCTCCCTTTCCGTATGTTAATTTAACAATTATTAATGGAATATGTATCTTACGCCAAGTGCAACACCCCAGCCGAAATATCTATACAAATCGTTTACTGGCTTGTAGTGACCGAGGAAATAAAAATGAGCCATTGGTCTCAAATCCAAGCTTAACTGTAATGGAACATCAAGATCAGTCAAGAAATCGTATTCAAGACCAATCTGAGCGCCAACGCCCAAAGAAAGGTCGGTGTGGTCTGAATCGGCAAGCAAAGTATTGAACTGAGCAGCAGGACCAACAAACCAGTTGAAGCCCGAAACTATGTTCCAGTGCCACTGGTATGAACCAGTAAATCCTAAAAACAAACCATGATGCAAATGGTCAATACCAGCATTATCGGTATGCCAGTACCTGAAATCACCAACACCAAGGTCAAGTTCCCACCTATTGTCGGCATCAACCTTAGTCAAATAAGAAAGTTCGGCACCCAAAAGGTCACCACCGCCTAATCTAACACCAAGACCACCATTGTCGTTCTGTGCGTTTACGTGCTGTACCGAGCCAAATACCAATGCTACAGCAGCAACCATAATTACTAATAATTTCTTCATTCTTCTTTGTTTTTAATTAATACAATTTTAAACACAACATCCATTTTACGGATATGGGCGCAAAATTACTATATCTAAATTTACAAAATTATGTACTATACAAAAAATATTAACCGCCGATTGTGACTATAAATGCACCGTCGGTTCTAACATCATGCACATCGTAGCCCAAAGCCACTTTTTCCGCTTCCCAAGACTCACATCGCGAAATACTGTTGGAACTTGCAATTATTATCTTCTTGAAGTTGAAATGTTCTGCAACTTCTTCAAGTGTAACATACGGACTGTCAGCCAGAACAACATAATCGACATCAACTTTTCCAATACTTTCGTCGTCAATTGGCATAAAGTTGTCGTCAAGCACATAAAGCCTTAGTCCGTCGTAATCTATAAACTTGTGCTTGAAAAACACCTTGCGGTTGTCGATGGTAGTAATGGTCGAAAGCAGGTTCTCCTTTCCCGACGACAAATTCACATACTTTTCGCGGTCAAGACCTTTCTTTAGCCAGTTGTTCTTGGCGGTAAACTCTATCTTTTCGGGCTGAATGGAATCGAGGTTGGCAAACATTATGTTGTCGGTGCCGTCAATTATGTTTATTGCAGTGGTCTTGCTGATGTTATACACTACCAAAGTCTTCTGCGAACTTGCCTCCACCGACTGCCACAGATTTGTTGCAGCAAGTATCACGCACATAGCCACCGCAGCAAACAGATGCCTGTAGCGTTTCGTGAAGAAGAAAAATGTGACGAACAAAACGATAATTGCAAAGAGCAGAATCATTTGTGGAACGTCAATGTATATGTCCTGCGCAGTCGAGAACGGCAAACCTTCGATTGTAAGGCAGGCGTAATTCATAGCCTTTGCAAGCCACGACAGGCAATAGGCAACCGCAGTTGAAACGTATGGAATCCACGACACAGCAAAGAAAATGAAGCAAGTCCATATTGCAATGGTCGAAATGGGAATCATCAAATAGTTGGTGAGCAGGAAATAGTTGGAAAATTGATGGAAATAGTAGAAGCAAAGAGGCATTGTCGCCAGTTGTGCCGCCACCGAAACCGTAGTGAGCGACCAAATCCAGTCCAAAAACTTGTTTTTCACCTCAAAAATTGCATACAATCTTGGTTGCAAAATGATAATGCCGATTACCGCCGAGTATGAAAGCTGGAATCCGATATTCACAAGGTTGTATGGGTTTATGACAAGCAGGATGAACATACTTGCGAACACTGCATTGAGCGAACCGGGGCTATTTTTCTGCAACTTGCCCAGCGACATCAGCGAAAACATCAGCGAAGCGCGCGACACCGACGGCGACAAGCCTGTAAACAATGCGTACAACCAAATCAGTGTTATGGTAATCAGTACTTTCAGCCAGTTGAGCTTGTCGTTTTTGATGAACGAAAGCAGAAATACGATTATACCATATATTATTCCAACATGCAATCCCGACACCGCCAAAATGTGCATTGCACCAGCCGACGAATAGGCGTGGCGAATTTCATCGCTAAGGATGTCGCTGTAGCCCATAGTCATAGCCGACATAACGCCCAGCTCGTCGTCCGACAGACCGAAATCGCGTAGCAGACCAACAAGTTTCATACGCAGACGCGAAAGTTTCGGGCGGAAGCCAACAGCCTCGTCGTCAACCAGCCGCCAGTCGTCGCCGGCAAGGTAGTCGGAACTAAAAATCATATTGTAGGCAAGGTATTTGCGATAGTCAAACTCTTCGGGATTGCCCTTGTTTTCAATTCCCGAAAGTTCGGGACTGAATACAATTCTGTCGCCAGTGCGCAGAAGCACCGATGCGGAATCCTTTTCCAGATACAGCAATGTTCGCCCAGATGTCTCAATCCATTCATCGCCATCGCGAATAGCCGAAACATTAATTTCAAGCGAAACATTGTTTTCCTTTATTTTCGGGTCGTCGGCAACCTCGCCAATCACAAAGCCCTTGTAGCCAGCAAGCGTGTCCTTTGCCTCGCCCTCGACATTGAACGAAGCCAATAGCAATCCAACCGCTACGAGAAAGACATTTACAGAAATGCCAGTGGCAAGCGCAATATTATATTTAGGTATATGCTTGAAAACAACGAAACAAACAGCCGACAGTCCAAGCAACGACCAGCCGACCCATTGTGGCATAGGCAGAAGCAAAGCCAGCACTATTCCGACAATCAGCGGAATTGTCAGCCTGATGAACGGATATCGCCGTATTTCTTCTGCGAAGGATAAGGTCATTCCTTGCTTAGTTTTTCAATTACCTTTATCAAATCTTCGTCCGACATTCCAAGGAACATCAGCGAAGAATTTGCAGCCTCTGCAAGTTCGTGGTCGGGATAGTCGGCAATGAACTTTTCGTAATACTGACGAGCCTTTTCCTGATTTTTCAGGTAATTTTCGTAAATGTACGCCTTCTTGAATATGCAAAGCGGATAATTTCTGTAATCCTTGTAATTTTCCTCGATTCTGGTGAGATATGTGATTGCATTGTTGGGCTGGTTGGCATTCTCGCTTATTTCGGCGGCACGGAAAAGGTACTCGGGAGCAAGAGTATCGGTTGTGTATTTGTCGGCATATTCTGCATACATACGCACCATTTCTATGGATTTGTCCTTGTCTATTGCTTCGGTTTTGTCCTTGTAAAGTTCGGTTTCCTTGGCTGTGATTTCGTCGTACAGCTTTTCCTGCTCGGTCTTTTCGTGCTTGCAGCCTGCCAACAGGCACAACACAAAAACAAGCATTAGCAACAATACGTTTCTGTGTAAATTCAGTTTCATTTCAATTGCGTTTAGGAATGCAAATCTAATGAAAAATATCAATGTCGAGCAATTTTTTCTTAGGCTTACATCACGATAATATCCCGTTTTTAGCGAATATTATTAAAAAAAGGAAACTATATACAAGTTGACTAAAGAATGTACTACTGACCTGTCATTCCGCAAGTTAGAACAATAACGCGATACGGAACGGGAAGCGTAATATTGTTCAACTGTGCGGAACGCACAGCCTCGTGAAGCAGAGCGAACAATCTCCAATTGAAAACGACGAACTCACAAGCAACGTTCCTTATGCTGTTCGTTCTGTTTTACGGACCCTTTAGTGCACGAAGCTTGCGAGTAATGACTCAGAGGGCATAGGAAAAAATCACATTGTGTCAACACGTATATAGATTCCAAAAAAATCATTTTTTTGCAAAACTTATCAAGCAAATGTTGTAATTTTGCATCATATTTCTAACCTAAAAATTTACTTAAATGAGCGGACTATTTGGAGTCGTTTCGAGAGAAGCCTGTATAACAGACCTTTTCTACGGAACAGACTATCATTCCCACATGGGAACAAAACGTGCTGGTATCAGTACAGTAGAAGAAAGCGGTAAATTCCACCGTAACATCCACAGCATCCAGAACTCCTACTTCAGGACAAAGTTCACCGACGACCTCCACGAGATGGCGGGCAACCTCGGCATTGGCGTAATAAGCGACACCGAATCGCAGCCAATAGTTGTGAACTCGCACCTCGGACGTTTTGCGATTGTCACCGTGTCGAAAATCAACAACATCCCCGAACTGGAGAAAAAGTGCCTTTCGGTAAACCAGCAGTTCACCGAAATGAGCATGGGTACAACCAACCCTACCGAACTTGTGGCACTGCTAATCACCCAGGGCAAGGACTTTACCGACGGCATACAGAATGTTTACCGCCACATCAAGGGAAGCTGCAGCATGTTGATTCTCACCACCGACGGTGTTATAGCAGCACGTGACTTATATGGTCGTACTCCGCTTACCATCGGTCGCAAGGGCTCGAGCTACGCCATTGCCTCCGAAAGCCACAGCTACCTGAACCTCGACTACAACACAACCCGCTTCATTGGTCCGGGCGAAATTGTAAAGGTTACACCAAACGGAATAGAACAGCTCCTCGCTCCAGGCAACAAGATGCAGATTTGCTCGTTCCTGTGGATTTACTACGGTTTCCCATGCGTAGAATACGAAGGCATCAACGCCGAGGAAGTTCGATACAAACTCGGTCAGGCAATGGGCGAAAAGGACGACATAAAGGCCGATTTCGTTTCGGCAATTCCTGATTCTGGCATCGGTATGGCACTTGGTTATGCCGAAGGCGCAGGCATTCCTTACAAACGTGGCGTTGCAAAATATACACCTACATGGTCGCGTAGCTTTATGCCTGTAAACCAAGAGACAAGAAATCTTGTCGCAAAGATGAAGCTTATCCCCAACCGCAAGGTTCTCGAAGGTAAGGAAGCCGTTTTCTGCGACGATTCGATAGTTCGTGGAACACAATTGCGCGACAATGTGAAGATGTTGTACGACTGCGGTGTTAAGCGTGTACATGTCCGCATAAGCTGTCCGCCATTGGTTCACGGATGCGAATTCCTGAATTTCTCGGCATCGAAAACCGATATGGAACTCATAGCACGTCGCTGCATCGAGGAACTCGAAGGCGGACAAATCCGCAACCTCGAGGCCTACAAGGACGAGACTTCGCCTCAGTACGCCAAGATGGTCGAGATGATTCGCCAGCGCGTTGGTGTCGATACGCTTAAGTTCAACACCTTGCAGACCGTTTGTGATGCTGTTGGTCTTCCTCGCGAGCAGCTCTGCCTGCATTGCTTCGACGGTGCATCATACGGATTCTAAAAACAACAAACTATCATAATGTTCGGGGCGAATAATCGTTCCGAACATTTTTTTATAATACCGTTCATATTTATTATTGTGTGCTGGTTTTCCGCGTTGTCACAGTTTTTGTCCGGTTGGTGAGCCTGTCGAACCACAAAAATGTGTGCCAACGCTATATATCATACCTATAATCCTATATATATGTAACCTCTCCGAGGTTATTGATTGTTTTAAATTTATTCCATATATGTTATCTTTGTGACTTTAAATTTACCATGCTCGAAAACCTTGGACTATTCGGACTATTTCTCGGCTGCTTGCTGTCGGCGACGATAATACCGTTTTCGTCGGAAGCATTGGTGTCGGGTGCGTCGCTACTTGGCTACAATGTGTGGGTCATCGTCATAGTGGCAAGCATTGGTAATACCATAGGCGGAATGATTAGTTTCGGTATGGGATGGCTATGCAAATGGGAATGGCTGGAGAAATATTTCAGGGTAAAGCGCGAAAAACTGGAAAAGGTGCATAGCCGCGTTGAAAAATACGGATGCGCCGCCGCACTGCTCACTTGGCTGCCGATAGTTGGCGACATTATTGCAATAGCAATGGGATTTCTGCGCACCAATCCTTATATCACAGTCGTGCTGATGTTTGTCGGGAAATTTGTGAGGTATCTGGCGGTAGTGGGAATATTGAACTTGGTTTTGTGATTATGCTATCGCAGGCATGATTGCTCGCCGAATTAAAGGTTTGTTTTATTTTTCATTTTATTAGTGCCCTGACGGGCAGAAATTGAACAAATCGAATTCAAATTTCCCAGAGGGGCAATAAGATTTGTTAGATTACTTGCTTCGCTGCGTGAGCTAAAGGTTTGTATCAATTTGTTTAATTTAACTTCGTTGAGGGCTTCGCCGTTCTCGCGTAGCGACTCCTTTTTTCAGTGCCACAAGTGGCAGAAATTCAACAAATCTTTTTCAAACCTTTAGCTCGCGACACGCAGTGAGCAATTTCCCAGAGAGACAATCTAATAAACAAAAGTAGCGACGCAATGCATTGCGTCGCTACAGATTATCAATTATCAATTGCCCATTATCAATTCTTTACAACATTCCTGTTGATTACAAAATCGTTTGTGCTAACCCTTACCGTGTAGGCTGCCGGCGGCAGATTGCTGAGATTCAAGATGGTCTCGTAGCTGTTCTGCGGGGAGGCTACCTTGTTGGTGTAGATGAGCTTGCCAAGCATATCGTAAACCTCGATGGTTGCTGCGCGGTTGCCGAAGTTGTCCAGAACGACTGTCAGTTCGCTGCTGAACGGGTTCGGGTAAGCCAAAACTTCGGGTTCGCCATCAGATTCGGGTTCGATGCAATTTGCAACGATTACCTCCGAAACCGTGCGAGTGCCGTCGTAGTCAACCTGAACAAGACGGTAGTAGTTGTCGCCACCGTGGATACCATAGTCGTTGTAAGCATAGTCAATAGGTTCGATGCTGTTTCCTGCTCCTGCCACGCGGGCAACCTCGGTGAAGTTGATTGCATCGTCTGAACGCTCGAGCGAGAAGTAGTCGTTGTTCTTCTCAGAAGCTGTTGTCCACTCTACGAGTGCCGAACGACCGTCGCAGGTTGCGGTAAAGGATGTGAGTTCGATTGGGAGAAGGGTAGCTTCATCTATTGAACCGAACGAACCCTTGAGTCCAGCACGGTTGGTTGCAGGTATTGTAACTCCAGTGACAGCGAGTTCGTAATAATTGCCACTTACCGATGCTGTTCCGCCCATATTCTTCCAGCAACCGTCATAGATTGCGAACTTAATGGCATCTACATCACGCTGATTGATACTTATATCGGTAAAGTGAACGTCCGAAGCCGCTATCGACCTGAAGTTTACTCCAGATACTACTGCGGTACTGCTTATATCCCAGTATTCGGCATTGCTTACATGGTGGAAACGGTTAGCACCATCCTCGGCGCACATGTCGTTAATATTCCAGAAGCGCGGATAGCCATCATTTTCCACATCGAAGCCATCTGCAGATGCCGACTTGTTGAAATGCATTGATACTGTGCCACCGCTACGAGTTGCAGGGACATCGACTTCACCAAGCACGCCGTTGCTACCGAGCGGGAAGGTGAAGGCTGCCGAACCGAGAGTCTTGGTAACTGTACCATCGATATAAGATGTGAGGCTTGCACCAGTTGCAGATGCGGAACCGCTGAATGAAACATCGCCATAAACGACACCAGTTCCAAATGTTGCAAGACCGTTGACGGCTATGCCGTTCGGAGCGATAATCTTCTTGCCTGCGACAGCCTGTGCAACAGTTACATTGCTGAATATTGCAGCATCGCTGAGAGTCTGGTCATCGCTACCGACAAATGCGATAGTACTGTTATCCTGTGCTGTCAATGTTCCGTTTACAGAACCTGCAATGCTAAGAGTTTTGTTTGCAGGGATGGTTACAGAACCACCATCTATAGTTACATTGCCTACGGTTGCGTTTGCGCTGAGTCTTGGCCACTGGCCAGATGGCAAGCAATCGCCTGTACCTATATAATAGTTCTTTGCAGTGGCTGGTATCGAAGATGCTACGGAATAATCTCCTCCGCTATACATATACCAGTTGGAAGCAGTGTTCCAGTCGGTTGAACCGCCACGCCAGATGTAGTCGTATGTACCAGAGGCACTCGGATTTGGAGTGTTGACTGTAATCTGTTTTGTTACGCCATCCGTATTGTTTAAGCAAGCGGTGTTACCGACCCTGCGAACCCAGTAGGTAGTGGTTTCTGTAGGAGTAACTGTAATAGTTGATGTATTACCGCTTATAGTATTTTCGCCAACAGTAGTGCCTGTTCCCCATTGGTATGTGCTACCATCGCCATCGGAACCTCCAGTTGCTGTCAATTCGGTATTGTTACCAAGACAAATGTTGCTTCCGCTGATGCTTGTCGGTGCTGTAGGTGCAGTGTTGACAGTGACGGCCTTGGTTACACCGTTTGTGTTGCCTGTACATGCCGAGTTGCCGACCCTGCGAACCCAGTACGTGGTACTACTGCCGGTCGGA
>CACYQN010000019.1 GCA_902776565.1 uncultured Bacteroidia bacterium | reverse complement strand
ATTCCAAAGCATCAGATAACAGTATTCACCGGCGTTTCAGGCTCGGGAAAGTCGTCGCTTTGCCTCGACACCATAGCCGCCGAAAGCCGACGCGAACTCAACGAGACTTTTCCAAGTTTTGTTCAGCAATACTTACCAAAATACGGTCGTCCCAAGGTCGGTAAAATCGAAAATATGCCCGTGACGATAGTCATCGACCAGAAAAAGCCTGCATCGAACAGCCGTTCCACCGTAGGCACCTACACCGACATACAACCCTTGCTCCGACTTTTGTTTTCGCGCGTTGGCAAGCCTTTTGTCGGCTATTCCGACTCGTTTTCGTTCAACCACCCTGCAGGAAGCTGTCCGCGCTGTGCCGGTCTGGGCGAAATCCGCGAACTCGACATTCATAAGCTCGTTGACTTCGACAAGTCGCTAAACGACGAGGACACAATACATTACATCGCTTTCGGCAAAGGCGGATGGCGATGGATTCGTTATGCGCACAGCGGACTTTTCGACCTCGACAAGAAAATAAAGGACTACACACCCGAAGAACTCGACCTTTTCCTGTATTCGCCGCAGATTAAGCTGAAAAATCCGCCGTCGAACTGGCCAAAGACAGCCAAATACGAAGGTCTTGTTCCGCGAATGTACCGCAGCATCATTAATTCGGAAGAAGGTCTGCTCCACGCCGCCGCAATAAACCCGATGCTCACGATGGGAACTTGCCCCGACTGCAAGGGCACGCGACTGAACGAAAAAATTCGCTCGTGCCGCATAAACGGAAAGAACATTGCCGAAGTCGGAGATATGCCGATTTCAGACCTTGTGGAATTCGTTGCCGCCATCGACGACCCGCTGGCAGTTGACATCAAGCGCGAACTTGCCAAGCGTCTGCAAGCACTTATGCAGATTGGTCTGGGCTATCTCTCACTGAGCCGTGGCACGGGAACACTCTCTGGCGGTGAAGCACAGCGCATAAAGATTGCAAAATACATAAACTCACCGCTCACCGACATGGCGTATGTGCTCGACGAACCAAGCGTTGGCTTGCATCCTCAGGACATCAGCAAGCTGAAGGATTCGCTACGCAATCTACGCGACCACGGCAACACCATCCTCATCGTCGAGCATCACCGCGAAATAATTGCAATGGCCGACCATATTGTCGATATGGGACCGAAAGCTGGTGCACACGGCGGCGAAATAATGTTCGAAGGCACATACGAAGGACTCCTCAACTCCGACACCATTTCGGGCAAAATGCTTCGCAGCAAAAGCCAGTTCAAGACCGAGATACGAAAACCAACAGGCTTCATCCGCATCGAAAACGCCACCCTGCACAACCTGAAAAGCGTTTCTGTTGACATTCCAACAGGCGTAATGACGGTGATTGCCGGTGTTGCAGGTTCGGGAAAGTCGTCGCTGATGGAAGAGTTCCAGAGCCAGTGCAAACTCGAAACTATCTTCATCGGACAGAAGAACATTGGCATAAACCTGCGTTCCACACCTGCCACCTACCTTGAGATTTCCGACCCGATACGCAAACTTTTTGCTCAGGCGAGCCACAGCAACATGCAGTTGTTTTCGTTCAACTCGAAGGGCGCTTGTCCAGCTTGTGGTGGCAAGGGCGTGATTGTCTCCGACATGGCCTTTATGGAATCGATTGAGACCGTCTGCGAGGCCTGCCACGGCACAAGGTACAACGACGAAGCCCTATCGCACCGCTACAAGGGCAAGAACATCGCCGAAGTGATGGGAATGAGCGTCGAAGAAGCCATAGAATTCTTTGCCGACCAGCCATTTCTGCCAAAACTTCTTGCCTTGGACAAGGTGGGACTTGGCTACCTGCACCTCGACCAGTCGATGACAACCCTCTCGGGTGGCGAACTGCAACGCATAAAGCTTGCCGACCAGCTTCACCGCAAAGGCGAAATCTTCATCCTCGACGAACCTACCGACGGCTTGCACCTTGACGACATCCACAAGCTGCTCAACCTTTTCAACGACATGACCGATGCCGGAAACACTCTCATCCTCATCGAACATAGCATGGATGTGATGAAACAAGCCGACTACCTCATCGAAGTCGGTCCCGAAGGCGGCGAAGCCGGTGGACGACTGCTATTTGCAGGAAAACCTACCGAAATTTTAAACAGCAAGGAATCGGTGACGGCGAGGTATTTGAAGGGATAGGTTGTTAATCAATAATAATTTACACACTAGAATCCTCACAGACCTCCCATTCCATATTTTCATCACCGAAAGGCGTAACCACTGAAGTAAGTTTTGGACAATCTGAAAGTATCAGACGACCAAGCGTATACATCAAAATATGGATTATTTTTCAAATTGAGAAATTTTCTTCAGTTTATAAAAAAACAAGCGACATTCCCATTAGAAAACAGAAATGCCGCTCAGAAAATCAAATCTTAATCAAAGTCATACTGGTCGCGGATACATTCGTCCAATATATAGTCCCATTCGTCTTCGCTTAGGGTTTCGGACAAGGATTGAGGGACGAAAGTGCCGTCTTCCTTTACATAGCCATTCTCGCCATTCAGCGTAAAGATAATCTGACTATCGGGCAACCCTTCAGTAGTTGAAATTTACTAAAAAACACGTCCAAATATGCAAAAAGCTTTTTCTTATCCGTAAATTTTAAACATTTCCTATTTCTGCGTGCAGCGAATCCCACATCGACAGGGCTGCCACACGGTTGTTGATGCCATACTTGTTTTCCTGCGAAAGCCACAACTTGCACTGCGCCTCAATGTCAGCAACAGAAACGTCCCTGCCGTTGTCCTCCAATTCGAGAACCTTGCCCTCGAGCGACAGCACAGCCACCCAGCCTTCGGGCTTGTTTTCAAGATGTAGGCAGATGCCAGCATTGTCGCCACTGCGCATTGTGACATCGTACATTCCCGACGGGAAAGGCGAATTTTCGCCATTGCCGACATTGAGGACGGCTGTTTCGCATCGATGACGCAGACCTTTGGCGTCCTCAGCCATATCCTCCACGCGCGTCCTAAGCCTTTCGGTGCCCGGATGGTCATCCGCCCACGCAACACCATCAATGAAAGCACGACAATATTTGGCGTTTATATTACGCGGATGCAAGGCATCGGCCACCTGAAGCAAACGCACATCAATGTCGAGCATCTTGATAAGCTGCTCACAGCTGATTAGATTGCCATTCAACCTGTAACCTTCATAAAAACAAGAAACATTGTCGTCGCCTTTGAACCAAGTTTCACCAATCATAAACTTATGACGCCTTTCCCATCCGTTACGCACAAAAGCGTCTCTCAAAACCTGATAATTCAATCTTTCAGACTTCTCCATAATTACATTCTCTTAATTTTCATTTTTCTGATTTATTTTTGATGATACCCCTATTCATTTTCAAAATTTTCCTTCATAAAGTTAGAAACCAAACGCTCCGCCTGTTCGTTTAGGATTTTATCGAGAGACCAGTCAAAGAACCTGTCGCCAATCCATTTCCAGAAAACATCGAGTATAGAGTCCAGCGACGATTCGTCACCATCAATCGGCTTGAACACGAAAGTTCTATGCTGCCATATTCTTTTTACATTTATATAGTCGCTCCAATCATCAACATCTTCATCGTAAAAACTAGCTTCAACAACAACACTCTCTTTGTTAAAAGTGTATTTATAACAAGGACTGCCACCACAACCATTAGGTGAAATATCGTCAAAACCTGGCTTTGTGCCTTTGCAATTGTCCGATTTCGCTTCTATTTCACCCCACGACGAATCGAACAGCACAATGCGACCTTCCCTCGCCAGACTGCAAAGGGCTTCCAAGCTCCCACCGTAATAAAACCTACTCTGCGAGAAGTTCAAATTGATTGTCGGACAACCTATAGTCTCGTACATCTGCCTGCTAGTCAATTTCTTTGAATTAATAAAGTCACACAACTTGTCACTTACGGCATCTTTAAAATTCTTTTCCATTTTATTATCCTTTCTCTTATTAGTTAAACATAATCAATCCTTTAGCTGAAAATCTTTATCAGGAAAAAGACAAACAGCAGAATGGATACGACTGTTATCAAGATGTAGCCGAAGTCGCTTCCGGCAAACCAGCTGACAACTCCTATTTCGGCTGCAATTACACAAAGCATCGGGATAAGGAACATAATCAAGAACACCACTATGAATACTTTAATTAACGCTTTCATTTTCAACAAGTTTTTAGTTATTATTTATTCTTAATTTACTTCAATACAAGGCCGTGCATCCCCTGACTTGTGCCGTTTTTGGTGGTACAAGTTGCGCAGTTTTGCAACAAATGGCTTAGCTATTATCTCACATACGGGTCACGGTATTTCTCGGCAATCCTCAAAAGTTCGCAGTAGAGGTCGTCGTTGCGCATATAGATGTTGTGGTCGTGTGCCCACTTGTCAATTAACTCCTCGAGCGACTTGTTTCCGAACTTGCTATCGACCAGTTCGGCAACAGCATTGCTTTCACTCAGTCCCGAGATGGCGTATCCTGCAGCCATCATACCTAAGTCTCTTAGAAATCCCATAATTCTTAATTTTTAATCAGTTAATATTTTTTTCATCCTTATCATTTTCTTCCAGAAACTCCTTTACCTCATCCAATGTTATCCGCTCATCAGGAAAAATGGAAAGCAACGATGAATACACAAAATTCTGAAATTTATATATGGCACTTTCCTTTGCGCGTCTTAGCGGAGACCAATTCTTTTGATACTCTACATTTCCAATTGCATTGCTTCTCAAGAGTTTGCGCAATCTTATCCTTTCCTCGCGAATATCAGAAACATGCTTGTCAGTTTCATCTTTAAGCTTGTTATATGCTTCAATAAAATTCCGCAATTCGCAGGTTTTAAGTTCCATCAATGCCTTATGCAATTTAGCGGTCATATCAAGAACTTGATTTCTCAAGGAGCTAACCTGAAAGGTCAAATCCATATTTCTATTCTCCAGAAACAATATATTCACGGCATTGTAATCGCAATCAGTTCCAAGCAATTCAAGCACCTGCTTAAGCGAATACGCCTCATAGCGACTTTTTGCATAATCATACCTTGAATTAATCTCAACGAAAGGTCGCCACAATTCCGAGAAAGATCCGACTTGGCAACTCTTCATTTTACCTTGCTCATTTACCAGACCGCAATTGTTTCGACCGCTTAAAGGACTTCCTACAAAGCAATAGACCAGCCATTTTGTTCCATCTCCATCTATATGCACAGATGCTCTGCAGTTCATCCACCATTCAATGTAAACACCCAATGTCAAACAGTGGAATCCTGATGTACCAGTGTAAGCAAGTCCGTTCTGTATCGGTACCGGACACAGGAACATACGACTGTCGCTCAAAATACGCTTGCTGTTAGCCAAAAGTAAAAAGGCATTTTCGAGAAACAACTGCTTCTCTGCTGCCCCTGCCATTATCTCTGCATTTTTCTCTTTTTCGGTCTTGACATGTTTCTTAGCATTATTCCTACCTATTATAAGATAAGTACCCGTGGTATCAAGCCGCATCGTATTGTCAACTTCCGGCATCGTCTGCGGCAAAGAATAGCATTTCAACTCGCTACCATCAAGCAACTTGATTTTTCCCTCTAGTAGTGCCTTCTCTTTCTCTTCTCCAGAAAGGCTGAATTTTGGGCGGTAAGTGCTTTTTACAGATACATAACTAACATTCGACGAAAATTTTACTTCATCGCACGAATTTTCACTTGAATTTAAACTTTTTGCGTCCATAACTATTTTAATTAACAAATTAAACAATCCATCAATTCACATCGTTTTCCCACCGTAGCGTTATGTTGCTCGGTTGGAGCGGCTCAAGGCCGTCTCTTGATGCTAAAATTCTCAAAGAACTTTCTTCCCTATTGGAAATCAATGCAAAAGTAAAATAAATTTCCGATATGACCAAAAAATTTGGCAATTATTTTCAAACTTTTTTGCATTTTGAGTAAAAATCAGCACAATACCTATTGTTCGTTAATTATTTGTGCTGTCCATAAACAGCATTTTAAGCACAAAAGTGCTGTGGATGGGCAGCACTTTCACATAAGTAGGTGTCACAAAATTTACCATATAGAAATGATACGCATTAGATTTTTATCAGTTGCTTGTATATCAAAAGTTTTCCTTTAATTTTGCAAAAAAATAAACGATAGGCTTATGACAACATCAGCAGAAATGAACTCCGAAGATGAATTGTTGAAAAGATTCTTGGAAATGGGAGGAATATGGTCAGAAACAGAAGAAGGAGAAGAGTATTATCAGATGATGAAGCATCGTAACGATGGGCGACCTGCAAACCGAGAAGTTAACCTTGATGATTGACCATACTGTCGTTACTCACAATCTCAAGCACTTTAGCCAAATGCCAGGCATAAAATGTGTTGACTGGGTAGAAAAATAGATGTAAGCATAAAATTATTTAGTAACCAGTGCCATACAGCCTTAATACTAATCATCTCCTAATGCTTTCGTCGTCCCACTCTTCCATTTCCGAAGCCCAATATTCTGTATTGCCACAATGTATGCACCGCTTAACCTCCTTGTATGTTAGCAACCTACCATATACATAATATGGCTGCACCCGTCTTCCCGTTGAGTCGGTTTCTTTGAGCTTTCTCAAGGCTTTTTCTCCGACACATTTTTTACCCAAGTAACGCATAGAACCTTTTGCTCCACACCGTTTGCACTTCATTGTTATGTTTTTGCGCACCAGATAGATGATGAAATAGACCAAGCACCACAGGAATATGATAAACAAGAATAAAAATGTACAGTTGGCATCATCAAGCCAAAAGATTAAAAGCAAATTGAAAACAGTAGCAACGACAAATACTATTTTTTCTAACCTTGTAATCATAATTTTTCCACATAAAAAGGATAAAGACTGCTAATATCAAGTGCTTCCACATCTGTATTCGTGCGGAAATTGAGTATGCTTGCGCTAAGCAGCATCTTTGAGTTTCCTTGTCCCGATGCAGAAAGTTGATTGTACGGAATGAACAAATCTATCTTTGTCGTGTATGGACTTGATGGCGGAACTACAAAATCGCCAACAATCACAGTACCTGCCTGTGAACGATATTTCTCGTTGTAAATCTTTTGCTGTATTTCGGATTTGTCTTCGTTATAGAAACTTACCATACAATATAAGTTTGCATTTTTAAGGTTGTTGCACACGAAATTGACAGTTAATGTAATCCCGTCTTGCCCCCCGTTGCGCGTGTTATGCCTTATAGTTATATCCTTGACAAGTGCCGTTCGTCCATCTGTATTTTCGCTTTTTCCTAATGATATTGGGGTTTCTTTGGATTGTTTGTTTTGAGTGCCAGACTTTTGCTTTTCAGTCTTTGGATTATTGTTTTGTGTTGATGACACATTGCTTTCTGTAAAATCAGGATACAGCACAAGGGTCTTATCTTGTTCGTGACGCTCCCTTTCGCCAGTCCAATCGCTATATGTAAGAACCGTACGACATTCTACTTCTTGTCCTAAACTTTCGTCTGGAAAGACATTGTAATCCATATAGGTCACATCTGTTATTGAAGTGTCGCTGCAATGTACCGCCAATTGCTTCTGGACGGCAACTGGCTTTCTGTCAAGGTTCGACAGCATAGGAGAGCCATCGGAATAGTAGAATTCCATACTGAAAATGATTGTGCTATCAACTATATTGTGAGTATTGATAACTGCAGTCAACTGCATAGTATTTATGCCATTATCGTCCAATACATTGTGGTCGCAACGAAAATTCTCCAGCACGGCAGACGGCGGTTTGCTAAAGAAAGATTTCGCATTGTATTTGCCAGTCAAGAAGAAAATGGCAGGCAACAGGCAGAATGCCACCACAAGAATCACTAAAACAAGAATGAATTTTCTAAAGTCCATTTACACAATTACTTAATAATTACGAACTAAATGCCATAAGTACCAGCGAAGCAATTACGGCAGTAACACCTGCTATAGAGTTTCCGTATGCGAGTTTTTTCTTGAAGACTGCGTACTGCGAATTTCTCCAGTAGTCGCGAGGAGCCAAAGTCATACCGCCACTTAAACTATAACCGATGAAGAATCCGACAATCCCAACAATACACCCAAGTCCCCAACACCACGAAACCGTCCATAGATACGCATCGACAACCAGCAGAAACAAGATGTTCGCCACGAATACTATAGCCTGTACTACTTTCATTCGCCAGCGCCGACTCCAATAATTGAAACTATACCAAAGGCAAGGCTTTCCCACAGAAGCCAAGTCCACATTGGCGCATGACCAGTATCTGCCAGCCATCCGACAATTATAACAACAAGCGAAACAACAAGACCCAAAACACATACTACAAAATATGCGAAAAATACACCGCTTGCATTTTCTTTTAGCCATACGAAATCTTCTTTTAAGTAGTTTTTACGAGGATGAGAATTTCTTTTTTTAGAAACATTAGAACCATTTGTTGACCAAGAATTGTTTGAGGATTGCGATGGCGTTGTCCAAAATGATTGCGATTGTATAGGATTAGATGCGTATGTATTACTATATGTATTAGCATTAGTTTTTCTACTTCCGCTTTGTTTTGAGGAAGCAGGAAACGAAGATGCGCTTTGTGACTTTTTAGAACCAAACTCCTTGTCCCAATCAAATCTAGAATTAATAATCCCAATGCCTAACAATAGTTTATGTAGCAACTCCGAAGCATATTCTTTGTTGAGGCCTTGCGATTCTGAATAACTAATAATATTAGAAACTTCTATTTTCCATTGAGTGTCATTAGCCGACATTTGTGGAATCACAGCCAACTTACCGCTTTCCGACAAGATTTTTAATATGCTTTTTATCGCCCGTCCATTATCCTCTTCTTCAAATGGATTATAATCCAAAATAATCGAATAAAAAGACCGTTCCGCAATTCCTTTAACACCCCTTTCCTTTACAAATTGCTTGACGCATGCAACAAAATCCATACAGTGCAGTATTAATTATTGGTTATCAACTTTTGCGTTCCATTGTGCTATTTCCTTCGCACAAGTTTCATCAATACGCGCCTTTATTTGTGTCTCTTTCTCTTGCAATTTACATATTTCTGCCCTTATTTCTTGTTCCTCCAAGCCATCTTGCAATGCATCAAGATTAATAATGCCAGCCAAACTCATATCGTCTCCGCTTCCTTTTTTACTTAATACAGGCAGAAAGTCCTCTATGTTTTTCAATGTCGTTTCCGTGCCAGTTTTCACAAATTGGTCAAGTAAACCACGGTAAAAATTATGTAACAAATTAGGAGATGCTTCATAATCGCCCCAAGAATCTTCTACGCCATCGCTACAGCAGAATATTGCAGCAGGAAAATGTTCTGTTCCATCAAAGGCATAACGAAATAATTTTACAGGTTCTGTGTTGCATAACGAAGTTGTGAAATTTTGGAAACAATTGCAGTCCCATGGAACTGGCTGGGTCATATCCAAATGTCTGTCAACAGCAATAAGCCTTCCATCTCCTATTTGAAAAGCGAACCAATAATAATATGTCTTTACAAATGCCATCAAAGTGCTACCGTATGCCTTTTCAAGCCGATTATTCCCGAGAGCTGCTTTTTCAGAGTCTGTGAAAGGATGTTCTTCACTATCTTTAAGAATGACTTCCTTCCAGTTTTTACATATACTTTGGAACAATGCAACCATAACAGAATCCTGTTCCCGAATATCCTTGACTTGCTCAAAAAAAGCCTTATTCTGCTTGAAATTATTCAATTCTAATTCGGACATCTCATCCATTGATTTACTAGATACACCTCCCCAAAGGCTGTCATTACTATCATCCGGACGAGCAGTAACAGCACCTTTCTTTCCTAAAAACAAAGACGGTGCAGTTTGTTTCACAAATTCTCTGATGGATTCTTCTGCGACTTCTGCCGCCAATCTTGCCCCGACATCACTACGGACATACGTAGGACTACCATGCCCATCGCAAACAATAATCACTTGCATATTCTCATCTTCCCATTTTGTTGAGAAATCTTGACAAGGAACACCTTTTGGAAGATGCTTTGCTCCAACTTTGCTAATTGCAAATACCAAATCTTTTTTAGTTTCCATTTTACAAAAAAAATAAAAGGTGTATGGCTTGCATACACCTTATTTATAATCACTTACCAATTCCCCCAGTCGTCAGTACCTGCATTGGCTGTTGAAGAACCTTGGTCAACACCAGCGAGGCTTGGATCAGAACTGATTGTATTCTGAATATTGTCAACTACTTGTTTTTGTGGGTCTGCAACCACAGAAGTGGTACCATTTGGTGTTTGCGAAGTAGTCAACGAAGAAGATTGTGATGCTACCATTGACGAAGTAACGCTAACTACATGAATTATTTTCTTCAGTTGATCAGTATCATGCACAGTAATAACAGCTTCAATGTTACCAGTAAACTCTGCCAAAACATCCCTATTAGCATCATCACCAATGGCGATAGCAACTTTAACTGCAATCTTAAACCAAGGGTTACCCTTTATTTTTTCAAGAGCATGCTTGTATTCATCTGTCGGTTCTCCATCCGACAATAAGATAATAGCAGGAGCACGAGTTCCCTTGGGTTCTGACATAAAACCATGTGACCTTGACAATTTGTTGTTCAGTTCATTGAGTGCTGCACCAAACGATGTCAAACCGCCAGCTTGAAGGTCGCACCATTTGAACGATTCAGAATCCTCCAACTGAGGATACATCCATTGTACATTGCTTGCAAATTCAAGTGCCGCCACTTTAATTTGCGCATCTGCATTGTTTTTTGAAATTTCACCTACTTCATTCAACGATTCACGAACAGCGGTGTTCAGTTGCGCAATTTTTGCACCTCCCATACTTCCGGAGGTATCAACCATAAAAATCAGAGGCATCACTCTGCGAGGAATAGCCTCTACTTCAAAAGGATTACTAGCCATAATTCTCTTTTTTATTAATACTATATTATTTCAGAAATTTCACCCTGATTGCCAAATTTTATCTTAAAGCCAGCACGAATAGGCATTCCTTCTCCTTTATTGACAATCTTTGCACTATTATCTGGCAAAGTGACAGTCCAAGGATATGCAGATAAGTTCCTAATACCTAATTGACCGCCCTTAGCAATAACTTCACCAGCCTTTAAGTCGTAATCTGTTTGCCCTGTTACCTGGCAATCATAAATAGTTTGACCTACCACCAAAGGAATAGTAAACCTGCCTACCTTCAACGAATTATATACCGCTATCGGCTTTTGACACCACAAACAAGGCTTGCTACTTTGCTGAGCCTCTATAAACGTCTCTTTTCCACAAATAGGGCATTTAATACACAAGGAACGAATCTGCAGGAGAATGTTATGCCATTGTTTATCCATAAGCCTTTGCGTTGGCTCTTTTATTGCTTCCTTGCTAAAAGTCTTACAGAAAGCATTAGCGAGCAAGGGTGGATATATTCCCCACCTCTTTATTACATTATTATGCACACCTTTGACTGGACGATTCTTAGTGTCAGTAGGATCCATAATGAAAACAGAAGAAAAACCAAAAAGTTTTTTTGCCATTTCTGGATTATTATCGCAAGGACAACTTAGATGCCACTGACCCTCAAACGGACGATTCATATAGATAAGAATAAACAGACATACCGCCAATGAATAGTAATCTGTATATTTATTGGGCATTGCTTTTCCTTCGACTATTTCTGGCGCCATATATCCAGCTTTGCCTCCTATACCCGTATTAGTACCATCGGGAGCAACATTGTCATTATCGCAAATAAGAGCATCCCCAGTCTTGGGATTAATGAAAAAATTACCATCGTTCATATCCTGATAGCTATATCCGAGAATGTGCAACCGCTGGAATGCAGCGCAAATCTGTAAACAAGCATTTAGTTGGGCATGAACACTATCAAATTGTGCATGATTAAGAATGAATTGGCTCATATCCTCATATCCTTTAGGGCGCAATGCCATCACATATCCATAACTTTCCATCTGTGGCTCTGCAATTGCTAATGGCCAAATGAAATTAGGGGCAGGAGAACCTGATATCACTTTATTAGACAAATTTTTATAGAAAGCTCTTGATTTAATGATATTCGGTTCTGTGTACCACTTCAAAGCATGGTCTTTTCCACCATAATCCACCAAATAAACAATACCTTGTCCACCTCTACCAAGTTCTTTTTTCACTTTGCACATTCCGCCATTTGACAGGCGAATTGTTGTTCCTACTTTTAATTCTGACATATCTTATCTTTTAATTTTTATTACAACAATATTACCTTATAATTAATTCATTACCATTCACTCCATTCCCCATCTACATCTGCTAAAGGTGCGTCTATTTCTGAAATTCCTGCTACAATTAGCTGCTCATTAGAGGAAAATCCATCTTCATCTGCTTCAAAAGTTACGTCTGCTTCTGGATCTCTTTTTCTAATAATAAATTGCCTAATAATTTGCCCCAAAGAGTTTATTTCATGTACAGACAAAACTCCTTCTCTATTTCCTGTAAATACCGTAAGAATATCAATGTCCGCATCATCTCCAATAGAAATAGCTACTTTTAAGCCTAGCTTAAACCATCCGTTTTTCCAAAGCTTATTCAATCCATACCGATAATCATCTGTTGCACCGCCATCCGATAACAAAATGAATACTGGTGCATATAATACTGGCGCACATGAACCTGTAGGCATACCCATCCAACCATCATTTCTATTAAGTACTTTTTCTAGTGTTATGCAAGCATTGCCCAAGTCCCTGCCACCAGATGCTTCCAAATCTTTCCACTCGAACCCATCAGCATCTTTTGGCTCATTATACATCCATTTGCTACCATCCGAATAAGATAGCACAGACACCTTTATGTTTACATTGGCTTCACAAATTTGACTAATTTCTTGAATCGTCTCAGAGATTGCACAATTTACTGATCCAATTTTTGCTCCGCGCATACTATCAGAAGTTCCAACTATGAAAAAAACGTGCATCATAGGTCTTGGAATTGCCTCTACTTCAAATGGAGATGGGTGTCTAACGGACAAATCTTCGTTCACAACATCCTTTTTAGCATTTTGGGATGCAAAATCAACAGGTAATGATATTACATTTAAACTTCCGTCTTGAACCAAATAAACAGTTGACTTGTCGATAAGCTTTATCTGATCGCTTTCCGAGCCTTGCATTGGAATCAAATCGCAAGAACTAATCAGATAATACTTACCAGTATCTTTTTTCTTCGCGACAATTACATATCCGAAATGTTCTATTTCAACATAGCCTTGCTCTTTTAATTTATAAAGAGCCGTCAATTCCTCTTCCATAATAATCCTTATATCTTATCGGAATTATTGAAATCGGTAAACCTTCTAACTTCGCCGTCTCTCATCGTTACAATAATTGCGTCGCCCGACCATCTTGCATCAACGGCAGAACGAGCAGAACTAAAGCCGCCAAGACTTGTATAGTCGCTCGGTCCGCTATATACGGCAACACCATTGTAACCTGCGAACTCATTAATCTTAACTACTCCATAACTTACGAATTTACTTGGAAATGCCATCTTTCTATACACTTGTCCGTGTCGTGCGCAACTTTTATATTGTTATACTTATTCTGTTCTTATGCCTAGCAGTTCAACTTCTATATTAGCAGTGACATTCTCTCCAGCATCAGGATATAGACTCCTTATTACATCCTCGAGTTCTTCTTGGCTATCCAAATTAAAAGCAGGAACCTCAAACGGAAGAGAATTCACAGCTTTATGCTGGTTTTTGTAAGTCCAGTATGTTCCCGTCAAACTAATTTTATATATCAACATCCTTTCCTACACTTGTCTGTGTCGTGCGCAACCTTTTTTACCTCGCCTACTCTCGTCCAGCTTTTCGGCTTCCGCTGCTATCGTTTGCGCTTGGGGGAAGGCAACAAAAAAGCCCGCACTCCAATCCCATCTCGAAGTGAAGGCTCTGGTATGCCCGAAGTAAAGATAAGAAAACAGTGCGTGCTGGAATTGCACGCAGCGTACTTTCCTGTCTTACTTCGTTTGGAATTTACCAGATTCTCACTTTCGGACAGACGGTATCGCTACCGATAATATGTGTCGCAAATATACACATTTTTTAATTTCAGCAGACAAGCGTTGCTTTTTTTGCAGAAAAAAATCGGTACTGCTTTCCTTTGCAAAGGTAGGAAGTATATAGGGAAAGGGAGTGGTACTTTTCGGTACTTATTTTGTTCTATCAAGTCAAATTATCACAAAAAAAAGTCCACAGGCTTTGCCAGCAGACTTAAAATTCCCATAATATGAAATTAGTATTTATTGCATTGCGTTAGTCATCTTTGTGACAATCTTGGTGTAGCGGTTCATCTGCGCAGATGTCATCGACCCCTGCCCCTTGCTCAGCTTGTCGCCAAGCTTCTCGGCTTGCTCGGCCAACGAAACAGATTCCGACAAAGCATTCATATCGCCGTTCATAGCCTTCTTGTACACAGCCACATACTTGTCAACATACTTCTCGTACTCGTCAAGGATGGAATCCCAGTCGCTGTCGGAAGAGGTTGCAGAATTATCTTCGCTAGCAGCAGGCATTTCTTCGTCATAATGGGCTCCCCAAGACAATTTAATCTCCAATTTAACGCCAGCAACCTTGTCAAAATTTTGCTTTATTCGCTCATAACTTCCAATTCCGCCCCAATTATCGTGTTTTACGGTGACATTTCCAGTTGTAATTTCTTCCGATTTCAACAAATCGTCAAAGCCTTCAACCTTTGAGTCCAAATCGACATTGGAACCGTTCTCGTCATAATAATTAACCTTGGTTTCATAATCACAACTACTAATTCCGTATATGCCAGACCAATTTGGTTTCTTTTTGCGCATTTCTTTCACTTCTGCCCAAGACTTTGTATTGGAAAAAGGCATTATTGCCTTGACTTCCCAAGTATCATCGTCGTTAGGGCGATCATTGGTAAGAATAATCTTTACAGAATCACCGGCAAGCTTAAAGAAATCCTTGTCATCTCCTGTGATTTTTACAGCAGAAGCAGGAATCATCTTTGTAAGTTCCTGATTGCCTCCGCACGAACAAACTCCTAAAACAAGCGCAACAGCGCACATCATTACAAACAAATTACGTTTCATTTTACTTTCGTTTAGAATTATACATTTAATTAACTTCATCTCAGCAACATCTAATGATATTGTTTCGTCGGCAAAAGTAGATGCAAAAAAGGGAACGGACTTGGTACTTTTCGGTACTTATTTTGGGAAAATTGACAATGGACAATGGATAATCTTCCAATCAAATTTTATGTTTTTGCTTGCCCAGCCAAAAAAATAATTTTAGTTTTGCCAAACAGCAAAGTTGGAAAAACGGCAAAATCCACCTATTTTTAGGTTGGAAAAACGGCAGAATTTTACAGAACACAAAGCAAATCAACTATTTAAACACAAAATAGTAATAGCTATTACGGTAATGGATATTACTATTTCATAAAAAGCATACACAAATTTCGAAACAGCAAGTTTTTATCTATTGTCTATCTGCTCCTTGAACCTTTCCAACTCCTCACTAATGCTATCCCGCTTGCACCTATCATTCACCACTTTATAAAATGACGGCAAATAAGAATAGACATTAAATACCTTAGGCAACAATATCCCATATATCGCCATAAAATCCTTCTCGAATTCAACCATAAGATTCTCGTCTGCGGGCATCATCTTTTGCTCCAGCTGATATATCTCGTCCGCAAAACGATATTTGTATGGTTCGCCAAACTCTACATACTCAATTTTACCATCGGCAATGGCAGCCTTGATGCCTCGCTCGTACTTATCATACAAATCAAAATAGCACTTGTGTATCGAATCAAAGTCCAGCAACGATTCTTTTTTGAAAACATCACTCTGCTTTTTGTCAGACTCACTGACGATTGTCCTTACATCCGTTTTTGCTTCCGAAGAAACTTCTTCTTGGACATTAGTGCTATTTTCTGTAGAATCCACGGTCATTACTGGCGCTGGAACTGGCACATTTGATTCATCCTGCCACTTATTCACAAACCATATCGCCACAAACAATGCAATGCCAATCACGGCTACCACAACAGACAGCAACGACCACACATCGCATCGCCGAATGGCCTTGCCTATATCCGAAACTTTACTGTAACGCCCATTCGTATTTTTATGCTGGCACTTCCGTGCAATCAGTCCATATCGATGCGGAAACAAAGCCTTGATTATAAACCCAATAGAATAAATATCGCTCTTGCCGTCAATATTGCCTCCTTCCAGAAGTTCGGGAGATGCGTAAGATTTTGTTCCGCCAGTAGCCTTGTCGGTGCTAAAATCGCAATCGGCATAACCGAAATCTATCAGCTTCACATTGTGCCCGTTGCGAGTGATTAGGATATTTTCTGGCTTCAAGTCGTTATGTACCACCTGATGGCTATGGATAAACGCAACAGCATCAAGCAGTTCGTTCAGAATTCGCTTCCTCTCGCTGGCAGATGGCAATGTCGTCAAGAACTCCGCCAAAGTCATCCCATCGACATACTCCATCACAATGCACAGCCCAACCTTCGGGTCATTGCGCAAGTTGATGCAACGGACAATATGCTCGTTGCCGTATAACCGTTCAAACAGTTTGTACTCTCGTTCGAGACGGCTGACATTTTCGGCGGTACTGCCGTTTTCAGTGTTTATTGCCTTCAGAAACAACTTCCTGCCGCCACTGATGACTGTATAAAATTTGCTATAGCCAGCCCCCTCGCGTTCCACCTCCCGATAATCGTGAAACCTTGATGAATCGGCGACAATATTCCCGAACGAACCCGATGTAAAACTTTCCGACATAGCAAAAATTACGGCAAAGGTAATTTTTTATAATTTTGCATCGCTACAAAACATTCACAAAAATGTCAAAAACTTCAATTCCACGAAACGAAAAAGCCCTCGAAGAACTTCGCAACCGCATAAGGTCAGCCGCCGGATTCAACGACAAAGACCTAAGTCCTCACGACTTCAAGGAACTGCAATTGTACATAAGGGTGAAGGTGCGGAATTCATCCATAACCGACAAGACCTTGAAACGCTTTTTCGGCTACGACCGCACCGACGACAATTCGCTCGTCAGATTGTACACTTTGGATGTCCTGTCGCAATATGTCGGCTTTGAAAACTGGAATGCATTTCTCGAAAATTTCAGGCTTCTGTCGGGCGAAGGCTCGGGAGACTTTGTTGGGGAAGAAATCTGTTCCAACGACTTGAGTATCGGCAAAATGCTTCATATAGAATGGAACCCTGACCGCAAGTCGCTACTGAAATATTTAGGTGATTCGCGCTTTGAAATTATCGAAACAGAAAACTCCAAATGGCAGGTTGGCGACACCTTTTCGTGCAAGCATTTTATTCTTGGAAAGCCTCTTTATGTTGACAACCTAACCGACAAGGATGGTCTGCTAAAGTCAAAAATGTTCATTGTGGGAGGGAAAGGCGGGCTGACGGTTGTAAAGCGTGCCAACAATTAAAAGACTAAGACACAATCATCATAAATCCCACACAAGTTCCCAAAATAGTAATAGCTATTACGGTAATGGCTATTACTATTTTATAAAATTTGAGATATAAAATTGTATATCAACACTTTACATATCATCCAACGAAAGAGAACCCAAATGAAGTTTCATCTTTGCCAGTTCGGGCGTTTGCGCTAACATTACTTTTACCTTCTCCTTCAAAACCTTTGCATTGTACTTGTCCTCACGCTTTTTGAGTTCGTAAATCCAGGCTTCCTTGGCAATAGGGTCGGAGACAATCAGGTCTATCTCGTTTGTGCCTTTCCTATCCCACCACTTGCCAACTATATATTTGCCCTTCTCGGCAAACTTTGTTGCAAAATAGCGTTCCATCATAAATCCAGAAACGGTGCTGTAGTCGCGCTCGATGATGGCAGACAGCGATTTCAGCGCATTGTTCTCTACAAGCGACTGGTATTTGTAAAAGAATCGGAACCAGAAAATCAGGAAACAGTCGTTGAGCTGATAGCGAACTTTCTTGCTGTTTGGCTTCGAGAATATCGGCAACGACTTGGTAATTAGTCGGTAATAGTTCTCCAAACGAATCAGGTAGCTACCAATGTTGTCAAGACCTAACTCGTCCTCAATTTCGGCACGGGTTTTCATTCCGCTGGCAATGCAGACAAGTATGGAGAAATAAGTCGCATAGTCGGAACCAAATTCCTCAATCAGAATGTTCTTGCCCTCGGTGATAAAGGGCGAATTTTCCATTGTCAGTGCGGCAAGCATCTGGTCTTTCGTAATATTTCCATTGTCGAGCAGCAACGACACATACCACGGCACTCCGCCTGTAATGCTGAACAACGCCAGCAAATCCTCGGAAGTGTAGTTCGGATTAAAGTCCGCAAGAATTTCTTTCAGCGTGGAAATGGAAAATGGACGGAGCGTCATCTGCGCATTGGCACGACCGAAAAGCGGCTCGTTGTAGTCCTCGAATATTTTCTTCATAAGTGTGAACACGGAACCACTGATTATCAAGTTCAGATGGCTGTTTTCTCTATACAAGTCCCAGTCGCGCTGAATATCGCTGTATATCGAAGGATTCACTTTCAGAAAGTTCTGAAATTCGTCAATTATCAAGGTAAAAGGTCTTTTCTCCGACAGTTGCATCACAATACGGAACACTTCGGGAAATGAATTTACCCTACCGATTACCGGGAAACCGAACTTTCTGCTAACCTCGTCCATAAAATCTTGGCACAAAAGCGGTTCTGTCTTTTTCCCGACAAAAAAATACAGCACGGTTTCATCTCCGCATTTCAACGCCAACTCGGTTTTGCCTATGCGCCTACGTCCCATCAGAACTGTCATTCTTGACTCTTTTCTGCTCTGCAAAAGCACATTTTTCAGTTCTTCCTGCTCCTTTTCCCTATTGTAGAATTTCATAGCATTATTTTTTAGTAAACAACATTACGGTAATAGCCATTACTATTCCGCAAAAGTACACATAATTTTCGGACCTGCAAATATTTATATAATTTTTTTTCTCAACACAACAACATAAAACTTAGAAACGGCGTACTTCGACAAGCTCAGCAACCGCCAGCCATTGAACGGCGAAGCCCTCAACGAAGTTAACCTTTAGCTCGGCGTAAGCCAAACAGCGCAGCGATAAACGGCGTCAGCCACAGAAACAGCGAAGCGTAAAACGGCTTTAGCCATAGAAACGGCGAAGCCACAGAAACAGCGAAGCATGAAACGGCGAAGCCATTCAAACAGCGTTAGCGTGAAACGGCATCAGCCATCACTCCGAACATCTCCGCCACAATCATCGCTGTCGCACCCCACACAACAGAATTTCCACAAAGGAAACTCGGCACTTCGTACTGCTCCCATGCAGCAGTCACTACCCTATTGCCTAACGATGTACGCATATCCTCCACATCGACTTCCAGCACCTTCTTGACTTCGCTTTCCGATTTTTTGAAATCGCCCACTTCATCTACAAATGCCACCACCGGAAAAATCTCGAACTTGCTTACAGGCACCTTAACCGATGGCAAGTCGCCAATTACATCTTCGCGTCGCACCCGAACACCAATTTCCTCCATAGTTTCACGGATAGCCGTTTCAATGCTGTCGGCATCCGAAGGCTCAGCCTTGCCTCCAGGAAACGAAATCTGTCCCGCATGCACTCCAATGTCGGTACGCTCAATCATTATGGTTTTCAGTCTGTCGTCGCGAACAAAAAGCAATATCATCACAGCCGACCTACGCAACGGAAAAGGATTGGCATAATATCTGGCAAAATACATGCGCTGAAAATCAGAAAGCATCTCATCCGCACACTTTTCCGCTTTTTTACGACTGAAATTCTTAAAAATCAACGACAAAACCGACCTGTCCATAGCAATTTGTTTTGCGCAAAGTTACTAAAAGTCCGCCCTATATCAGCCAGCTTTTTTATTTTTCATACAAGTATAAAAATACCAGAATTTTTATGTATGTTTGCGCAAAATTTAAAACGTATCGAAATGAAGCAAATAATTGAATGCGTTCCTAATTTCAGCGAAGGACGCGATATGGCTGTCATCAAACAGATAACCGATGTAATAGAATCAGTAGAAGGCATCAAGCTCCTCGACGTTGACCCGGGAGCAGCAACAAACCGCACCGTTGTAACCTTTGTCGGCGAACCCGAACCTGTATGCAACGCTGCATTCCTTGCTGTAAAGAAGGCTTCGGAACTCATCGACATGAGCAAGCACCACGGAGCACACCCACGTTTCGGTGCAACCGACGTATGCCCGCTCATCCCTGTTTCGAACATCACAATGGAACAGACCGTTGAATATGCACGCAAACTTGCTAAGCGCATAGGCGAAGAACTTTCAATTCCAGTTTACTGCTACGAAAGTGCAGCCTTCGAACCGAAACGTCGCAACCTTGCAAACTGCCGCTCGGGCGAATACGAAGCTCTGCCAAAGCGCATCGGCAGCGACGAATGGCATCCCGATTTCGGTCCACGCGAATGGAACGACAGCGTAATGCACACTGGTGCAACCGCAGTTGGCGCACGCAACTTCCTCGTTGCCTTCAACGTAAACCTTAACACCACTTCGGTAAACAAGGCAAACTCAATTGCATACGATGTTCGCGAACGCGGTCGTGTAAAGCGTGAAGGTCACCCCATTACAGGCAAGCCGGTTCTCGACGAAAACGGCAACAAGGTATATGTTCCCGGTCTCTTGAAATCAGTTAAGGCAATCGGTTGGTACATCGAGGAATACGGAATTGCACAGATTTCGATGAACCTCACCGACATCGACGTTACCCCTCTGCACGTTGCTTTCGACACTGTCTGCGAACGCGCTGCAGCACACGGAATCCGCGTAACTGGTTCGGAACTCGTTGGTGTTACGCCTCTCAAGACCTTGCTCGATGCTGGTCGCTACTTCCTGCAGAAACAAGGACGTTCGCTCGGCGTTTCGGACGAAGAACTCATAAAGATAGCTGTCCGCTCACTCGGTTTGAACGATGTTAAGCCATTCGACCCGAAGAAGAACGTTATAGAATACATGCTCGAGGACAACAAGCCGAAGCTCATCGACATGGACCTCGTAAAATTCTGCCACACGACTGCATCCGAATCGGCAGCTCCTGGTGGTGGTTCAATTTCGGCATATATGGGTTCGCTCGGTGCCGCTTTGGGAACTATGGTTGCAAACCTCACCGCTCTCAAGCACCGCAACGACGACACATGGAAAAACTACAGCGACTGGGCAGAAAAGGGCAAATACTACCACGATGAATTGCTCAAGATGGTTGACGAAGACACCAACGCATTCAACAAGATTATGGACGCATTTGCACTGCCAAAGGCAAGCGACGAGGACAAGGCACGCCGCAAACAGGCAATCCAGGATGCAACCAAGTTTGCTATCGAAATTCCTTTCAAGACCATGAGCCTCAGCTGCGAAAGCATGCAGGTAATGCTTGAGATGGCAAAGAACGGTCTCGAAGCATCAATCAGCGATGCCGGCGTAGGCGCATTGGCAGCAAGGTCGGCTGTTCAGGGTGCATTCCTCAACGTGAAGATAAACTGCAAGTCGTACAACGACAAGGAGTTTGTCGCCGACATCTTGAAGAAGGGCGAAGAAATTGAAAAACGCGCTCTCGCAATCGAAAAGGAAGTTATGGAGATTGCAAACCAGAAGATAAATGGTTAAAAAACTATAACAAATTGAAAGCCCACTCGTTTGAGCGGGCTTTTTTATTCCTAAACAGCACTAGCAATATGAGCGCATCAGGATTGTTCAAAAAGTATGTATGGCTTGTGGATACAATTCGCCGTGAAAGGCGCATCTCGTTAGCCGACCTCAACGAACGCTGGCAACGAACCGAACTAAGCGAAGGCACACCTCTCAGCCGTACAAGCTTCAACCGTCATCGCACTGCCGTAGAGGAAATCTTTGGCATTATCATAGGTTGCGATGCCGACAACCGCTACTATATAATCGACAGCGGACAAATCCAGACCGACACCGTTCAACAATGGATGCTCAGCACTCTGACAGTGAGCAATATAATCGGTGATGCACGCAATCTGCACGACCGCATACTGCTCGAAAACATTCCCGTTGAAGGAGAATTGTTGCGTCAGGTGGTCGAAGCAATGCAACGTAGCGTAAAGGTCAAGCTGGAATATCGCCGTTATGGCGTATCAACCAATGCCGAATGGATAGCTGAGCCATATTGCATCAAACTTTTCCGTCGTCGCTGGTATATGCTCGGACGGCTGAAAAACGGCACTTTCATAGTCTTTAGCTTCGACCGCATAACATCATTACATCTCACCGACGAATCTTTCTCTGTTGCTCCCGACTTTGATGCCGAAGCGTACTTCTCCAACTATTTCGGAGTAATGACCGACGACCGACTTTCGCCACAACGTATTGTAATTCGGGCTTTCGGCAACGAACGCTTTGCTATGCGCAGTTTACCTATACATTCGTCGCAAAAGGTCTTGGAAGAACACGACGACCATATTGACTTTGAAGTATGCATTTGTCCCACAACCGACTTCTTCGCACATATACTTTCGAGAGGCAAATGGGTAAAGATTATTTCTCCAGAAAGTATTGCCCAGACAATCAGCGACTTACATAACGAATCGATAAAATAATTCAATATGTACCGCATTTTGGTACAGTGACTATATAGTTTTGCATTGTCGAACAAAAAAAACAATGCAAGATGATGAAAGCGCACAATCTCCACAAAATGACTTGCCACTTGGCAGCAAAAATGTACAACGATGCCGACCTTGTATGGGACGACCTTAACATCGGTACTGAAGTTAGTCTTGAACGCGACTCCGACAATCCGCACGACCCTTATGCAGTAGGAGTTATATTCGAGAAAGATGGTGAAAAATATCTTATTGGATACTTGCCTAAAGGAGAGAATCAAGAGATTGCCGATATGCTGGATATGGGATGGGGCTGCTGCTATCGTACAGTAATCAGTTCAAAAAATCCATACGTCCACCCAGAACAGCAAATCCATATTACAATCAGCATCCGTAAAAACGAAAATGCCAAATAAAGAAAAGACACCAAAGGCTAATCTGTGAATACAAAATAGGGATTTGAGAAAAAAGTCCGATGCGCACGCGTCGGACTTTTTTAGATGAACCAATTAAACTTTCGATTTTCTGCTGGCAAACCTTATGAATCGCTTCTCAAAAAGATTGTACGATGCCCACGAAGTTGCCATAGTAGTCGAAAATGCCAATACAAGCATCAATGTTGCCCAGCCTATATTATCCAATGACAGACCGAACATATCAAACACCTTTACCAACAGCATTATCCAGATAAGGTGGAACAGATAGAATCCGTATGTGTAGCGTCCCAGCCTGCTAAGAATATTACCCTGCGAAATTTTGAAACGGCTTTCCCTTGGAGTGAAAAGAGTTATTGTCCATCCGAACGAAACGCCCCACAATGTTGGCATTATCAGCACTTTTACCGTATCGGAAAGCAGAGGTGCTATCACCACCAATGCTATTGCTACAATTATGCTAAGCCATTTTGTCAAAACCGGTATGCGGTTGACAAAGTTTTCCATCTTGTCCCCGTATTTTACTAGGCAATATGCAGGAATTGCTCCATAAATGAAGTAGTCTAAGTTTGAAAGCAGTTCGCAGGTGTTGAGGTCGTGGGCAAACAACACAATTCTTGCAACGTTAGCTATAACTATGATAAGGGCAAAAATAATAGGTATGTGCTTCATTTTTGCAAACTTGACTGTTAGTCCCCACACAAGGTAAAAATGCATTTCGATACAAAGCGACCACATTACTGCAAGCGGAGCAACGTTGGCATCGCAATTCTCAACCATCGATTTGTAGTTTTCGAGAAAAAGCACCGACATCAGCCAGTTTGGTTCGTAACCTTCCGACGATGACGGAAGATGAAGCATATTGAGTATAAACGGAGTGCAGAAGGCAAACAAAAGCATTGCGTAAAATAGAGGACAAATCCTCATACTTCGTTTTAGGTAGAAGCGTTTGAGGTTCACTTTTCCCGTGCTTTCCTTTTCGCTCAGCAATATGTACGAAATCAAGAATCCACTGAGTGCAAAGAACATTATTACACCGATTCCGCCTTCTGCCTTTAAGAATGAAAATACGGGAAATGCAACAATGGGTATGTGCAACAGGAAAACCTTCAAGCATGCAAAGAAGCGCAAAGCATCAAATGTATCAAATTGACGGTGCTCCATTATTATTCGTTTTTTTGTTCTGCACCTTCAATCTCCTTCCACACGAAAATATCATTTTTCTCCTTGGGTCTCACGCTGTCAAACCACTTGAAGTTCTTGAGGAACAGCTTGTCGGAGGTTATCTGGTCCATTGGCAGGGCAAGGCCGTCGGGTTTCTCGAAGAACATAATGTCCTTGATGGTCTTGTCCTCATAGAATACGCGCATATTGCTGCTGAGAAGTTTGTTTTGGGCAATGAACTCGTTTTCCTCTTCGTCCTCTATATAATATATGGTCTGGCAGTCTGAAAAAAGGTCGGTGCGGTACAACTTCTTGTCCTTCAGGTAGCCGTTGATATTCTTGCAGTTTATTTGATTGTAGTAGTCGTCCTCGATGTGCTGGCACAGGAACGACGAGTTTTTCATCACAAACGAATCTGGTTCCTTGTTGACGAACTTCACCGAAATGTACTCGGCGGTGGCTTGCATGTTGTCGCTCCACATTATGGGGCTGTAGAATAGCTCGGCAATGGAGTCGTTGGAGTGGAAGGCTATGGAGTCGCAACGTGCCTGCCCGTCGGACTTGAATGCCAGCACCTTGTGGAACGCCCGCATCAGCTTGAAATCCAATGTGTCGCCCTGCTTTTCGGTAGTAATAAAAATGGTGTCGGCGTGAATAAAGAGAGAATCGCCGTCCATTACGTATGTAAGCAACGTACTGTCGGTCATAAACGCACGTTCTGGCTCCTCGTAGAAATAGCCATAGTTTCCGCTGGCAATCATGTTGTTTGATGTGTCTATAATCGACACATTGAGAAAACCTTCACCAAAGCGGATTTTGCGGTCGTAGTAGAGACTGTCGCCGTATAGATAGTTGCTGCCCGACTGTAACCAGGCATTCTTTGTAAGGTTGGCCTCGTCGGTGACAGTGTTGTAGCGACCATATTCGCAGTACAGGTAGTTGGAGTCGGAAACTATCTCGGTAGGACCGAAAAAGTCGGCAATTTCGCTTTCGGTATTGTATCTTAGCGTATCGCTTGTAATGGAATAGTCGGGATTTTTCAGCACTACGCCCTCGACGGCATAATAGTCGTAAGTCTCTGTGTAGTAATATCCCCACTGACTGCGCAGACGGTTGTCGCCATCGTACATTCGTCCGCCCTCAAAGTAGTAAATCAAGTTCTTATCTCGGTCGTAGTCGAGCGAATCGGTTATGAGGTACGACTTGTTGTGCTGCATAATCACCGAATCACGCATTTTGGCCATGCGGATGTCGCCATCGTATTCGGCGTACTTGCCTATGAGCAGAATGGTATCGCCCTGCTTGAAGCGCACATTGTTATATGCTTGCACCGAGTTGGTCTCGTCGTAGAAGTATGCCGAGTCGCAGAACATATAGATTTCATCGTGTCGGAAGACAACATCGCCGAGCAAACGCTTAGCCTCGATGCCAGACTTCTTGCTGTATTCCAAGGTGTTTGCGTGAAGAATCTCCACTTTCTTTTGCGCCAATGCAAGCAAAGTCGCAAAAACAAGCATCAATGTCAGCGCAAACCTGAATTTCATCTGCGATAAGTTTGGTGAAACTTAGTCTTTCACAAGTTCGTCGATGATGTCCTCAATGGAAAGACCTTCAGCTTCGGCCTTGTAGTTCTTAACAACCCTGTGGCGCAGAACAATCTTTGCAACTGCCTGAACATCCTCAATGTCTGGAGAATACTTGCCGTTAAGCACTGCCACCGTCTTCGCTCCGATGACAAGGTATTGCGATGCACGTGGTCCTGCTCCCCAGTGTATGAACTTGCGTGTGATTTCGGGGGCAATCTCCGAATCGGGACGAGTCTTGTTTACAAGGCGCACTGCATATTCGAGTACATTGTCGTTTATTGGAATCTTACGGATAAGGTTCTGGAAATAAATGATTTCCTCGGCACTCAAAATCTGCTTGATTTCGAAATTCTTGTCGGCAGTAGTGTTCTTCACTATGCGGATTTCGTCGTCGAGGCTCGGGTAGCCGACATTTATGTTGAACATAAAACGGTCGAGCTGTGCTTCGGGCAACGGATATGTACCTTCCTGCTCAATTGGGTTCTGGGTAGCCATAACGAAGAATGGTTCGTCGAGCTTGTAGATTGTACCCGAAGCGGTAACCGAGCGTTCTTGCATTGCTTCGAGCAGTGCGGCCTGAGTCTTAGGCGGGGTACGGTTGATTTCGTCGGCAAGGATGAAGTTTGCGAAAATCGGGCCTTTTATGAACTTGAACTGGCGGTCCTCGCCAAGAATTTCGCTACCGATGATATCGGATGGCATAAGGTCGGGCGTAAACTGGATACGCTTGTTCTTCAAACCGAGAACTTCGGCTATGGTGTTTACCAACAAGGTTTTTGCCAGTCCCGGAACACCTACCAGCAGGCAGTGTCCACGGCTGAAAATTGAAATCAGCACTTCCTTCACAACCTGGTCCTGACCGTAAATCTTCTTGCCAATCTCGACAAGCATCTCGTCGTATTTCGACCTCAAGGCATTTGCAGCCTCTACATTGTCCTTGTACTCAATCATACCGATAAATTTTAAGGCGCAAAGATAAAAAAAGATTTACGAAGTAAGAAGTACGATTTACGATTGATATGTAAATTTCCCCTACCCTATTGCTCTTTCTCAGCAATTTCTTTCAAATGCTTCTCGTACTCCCTAAGTATCGCACCGAAGAGCAAGTCGCCTTCCAACATATAGCCATCGTTAGTAAAATGAATCCTGTCGGTATTGGCCAGTCCGTGCTTCTGCCAGGTGTATATTGACCGTTGCCCGCCCATTACTGCGAAAAGATTCCACAACGATGCGTGATAAGTTTTTGACAAATCCTTCATCGCCTCGACAACTAAAGGCTGATTGTGATTGTTACCACCACGCTTTGTACAGAAATCATTGTTGCTGACAAAGATTATAGCGCAATCAGGATTTGCTTGAAGTATTGCGTTCACAATTTTCTTGTAGTTCTGCACAAACCTGCCCTTATCGAAATTAGTTCCCGACGCATCGTTCACGCCAAGGGCGACAATAGCAAGGTCGGGCTTCACTACTTCAAGCTGTTCAAGCACGTGTTTTTCTTTTATGTACGATTCGGTTGATGCACCATTTGTCCCAATGGTAATAAAATTCACATTCGGCAAAGAATCCTCCACCAAAACCCCATGCACATGCATCTCCGCACTTGCCCGTGAATCAACATTGCGTACAAACTTGAATACCAACGAGTCGAATGAATGCAAATACACCATTTCGGTATAGCCTTCGGTAAAATCGGTGGTGCAATCAACCATCAGCGAATCCACATTGGTAAATATGTCGTAACAGGTGTCGGAAACGCCGTGTAACAGTTTCACCTTTGTAAACTCGTGCTTCTCCTTCATCGAGCGCTTCGGAAATGCAAATGTGAGGTTGGCAAGACTGTCCTTTGTAAAAGCGACAAATCCCGAAAGTCCGATTTGCGTTCCCGTCTCATTCTTTATTATGCGTTCAAACTTCCAGTTGCCAGAGTTTCGCGACACATAATAATATGGGTGGTTGTTCTTTGGAGCAATCGACAAAGGAGCAAGCAAACCGAAATCGCCATGCGAATCGTGGCAAAGACTTTCGAAATGCCTGCGCAGACACCACGAAACCACGCCAGCCTGAATGTGAGAATCGCCAAGATGCAACACGGTAAAACCCTCATCGCCATCGAAATAGAAATGGTCGAGCTTGTTGAAGAAAGTTTCGAGGTTGGGATTGCCGGCTGGTGTGTAAAGTACCGACGAATCGTAGTTTACGAAATCGTATTTGCGTTCGGGATAAGGGAACGACAGAGATTGGGCTACACCGACAAGCGAAATGCCCATGAATATTAGCATCAACAACAATTTTGTTGTACCTTGACATTTAATTTCAGTATGTTTATTCCTGTTCTCGCAGTCATTCCGTAAGACAAAGCGAACAGCACAAGGAACGTTGCTTGTGAGCCTGTCTGTACGGAATCTCCATCTGAAAATATTTCGAAGGGAGATTGTTCGCTTTGCTTCACGAGGCTGTTGCGTTCCGCACAATCGAACATTACAATGCTCCCCGTTCCGTATCGCATGTATGTTCTGACTTGCGGAATGACGTTTTGTTTGTGCTAAAATATGTTGAAAATAGAACTGCATTTAACAATTTCTCTGAATCATCTTTATTTGTTCCTCTGCAAATAGTTAGTGTATTCCACGATTATCGCATTGTAGAGCATGTTGGAGATGACCTGTGCGCCCTGTGGCGAGAAGTGCGTGTAGTCCTTTGCTGCCAGCGGTGGGTCGGCCTCAACCCACTTGGGCATCGAATTGCGCCCACCCATAGCCTTGTAGGTGTCCCAGAATGCGCAGTTGTTGCGTAGGGCAGCATCGCGAAGCATCGTAACCATAGTATCGAGCATAGGATAAGTTTCATAAACATCCTTGTTCTTGATTGACATGTCGTTAGGACCAACAATCATAATTGACGCATTTGGACACATAGCCCTGATGGTGCGCACCTGCGACATGAAAAGACTTACAAAATACGATGCGCCCTTCTCGTCCTTGGTGTTGGGAACGGCATTGGCACCGAACTGCAATATGAACAAGTCGGCACCGAGCTTGGCATACGACGACGACAGAAGCGAACGGTCGGTACCAGTGAAAACCTCACCGCTGCAACCGCGCATTGCAATATTGTCAACTTGTATTCCGTGGTCGTCCTCAAGCGACACGCAGTAGAAGTCGGGACTGTCGAAAGCCTCAAACTCAAACATCACATCGCTGATATAGTCGGGCGACTTGTAGGCATACACATTCAAGCCTTCCGAAACTGGCATACGGCCTTCGTTGACAACCGCACCATCGACCTTTATGGTTATGTTGACCTCCTCGGTGCAGTTACCATAATATATATATACATTCTTGAACTTGCGCGTGTTGGCATATCCCATCGACGACTTAGTGAATTTCAACCAAGCTGTGTAAGGTTCTTCTGGGCGTTCCCACAGCGAATCGCGGATTGGTGAGAAGCGGTTGAATGCCATCATCGGACCATATTTCCTGTGTGTCACGGCGGGGTCACGCTTACCGAATCCCGGACAGCGAATCCAGCCTTCCGAAGCTTCCTGCTTCATACTATACTGTGCATAAACTGCTACAGGAGAGCACATTCCGACACCGCATCCGCCAAACCGCCCCTGCATCTTGTACCTTATGTATGCAGTGATGCGGTCGCCTTCGAGCTGACTGTCGCCGTAGTGCAGAATCCTGATTTTCTCGTATTCGCCGTGGTGCGAGAGTTTGCGGAAGAAATTGTCAAGGGCGGTACTGTTGCCGGCTGACATTTCGAGCGGATTTACAGCCGACTTTATGTCCTCGATATTGTAGTTTGATGCATCGTCGCTGACAACATTGTCGGAAGTTGGGTCGGGCTGCTCAACATATTCTGGCATGTCCTTCAGTTTGGCTGGCGTTTTTTCTGGAATATGCTCGTCGATGTTTATCTGGCTCGAAAGCAGGGAGTCAAGGTCAACCGAAGGCTCCGTCTTTGCCGACGATGGCCAAAAGTCGCTGAACGACGGGCAGTGAAGTACAAAATTTTCTGTGATTCTAATGCCATCCTTAGGGAAAACAGCCATTACACCAGCAATGACTGCGAATATTATCAATATGAATATCAATGTATTCCTAACTTTCATCGTTTTGAATTTTGAGAGGACAAAGGTAGTTGTTTTTTGTTAGGTAGGGAGAGAAAAATACAAACAAAAAAGCCACGCCTATGCGTAGCTTTTTTGATTTTCTTCGAAATTTCGATTAGTCGTTGTGATGCTGGCAACCTTCGTGATGCTGACAACCTTCGTGCTTTTCGCCGCACTTGTGTTCACCATCCTTGCAGCACTTGTGTTCGCCTTCTTTGCAGCACTTGCCTTCGCCTTTGCAGCAACCGTGACCTTTGTGGCACTTTCCGCAGCAAGGCATATTGTCGAACAAAGCTTTCTTTTCATCGAGGCTGAGGTTGTCCCAGTTAGACATTCCTTCTTCGAAAGCAGCCTTCTTTGCAGCCATTTCTTCTTCTCTGGCCTTCTTTTCAGCAACCATCTTGTCGTAGCATTCCTTGCGCTTGTTCAAGAGTTCTGCCTTCTTTTCGTCGGTCTGGTTTGCCCAGTCTTCCCAAGCAGCCATATCTGCCTTCTGCTCTTCGGTCATTTCGTGGCAGCACTTGTGTTCACCTTCCTTGCAGCACTTGTGTTCGCCTTCTTTGTTGCAGCATTTCTGTTCGCCTTCTGCAGCGGCTTCCTGCTTAGGTTCGTTATTGCAGCAAGCAACCAACAAGAATGCAGGAACTAATAGAAAAAGTAATTTCTTCATATTCGTATTAATTTAAATTTTACTCCGCAAATATAATGCTTTTTAGAAAAATCAGTTGTTTTTTCAAAAAATATCTAAGCCATGACAACCTACGACACAAAATGCCGCAACTATACCTGAACTTTGTTCCCGGATTAAAAACTAAAAAATATGAAAAAAATTGACAGAAACTATTCGCAACTTGACAAATGCATCCTCGAAACCGCCAACGGACACATGTTTATTGACAAGGATGAGCTTATGTCAAAAGTAATGGAAAAACAAATGAACAATGGCATAACCGAAAATGACATTTCGGAATGCCTGCAAAGACTTACTGCACAGAATGCACTATCGTATCACTGTTGCTACCGACTGGAAGACAGGCAAATAATGAACGAATTCATAATTAAAGTTGCAAAAATTATGATTCCTATTGTAATAGTGGCAGGCATAATGGCACAAATATACCTTATGCTTTTCCTATAGCAGTTCTACCTGTGGTCGCAAAGCCAGTCGCAATGACGCCTTTCGGTTCTTACAAACTTAGTATTTGCGTACTCACCTATAAGATTCCGATAATACTGCCACTTGTGCGAATCGTCTAATTCAACTAATCCGCGCATATACTGGCAACGAGCTATAAGTTCTCGGTTTGTTGTATTTTTTTCGGCATTGTCAAGGCAAGAATATACCTTATTATATTGGTCCTGCAACATATACGACCGCGACGACAAATAGTCCCAGCCATTGTCATCAGTTTGCAAATTGTTGATGTTCATGAACAATCCGCCATCCCAATCGCCACAGGTATGGGCATATTGCGTCAACGCCCAGCACCAACTTTCGGCTTGCACAAGACCAACGGCGTAGGCATAATTCAACACTGCGCACTCCTCATTATCTGTAAGGCTGCGAATCTTGTCTTCCAACATCTTCATTATCAAGCAGAACTGTAATTTGGTTGATGATGTCGCATATATTGTTGCCGGCTTAAACTTTTCGTATATACTTGCCTTTTCAGACTTTGCCCCTATCCATCCCTCAACAAATGGATTGCGTTCCAAATATTCAGTAATATTCTGTTTCTTGAGGAAAGCGGGTTTGACCTTTTGAAGATAATCGATTGCATTGGAATAATCGTGCAAACGCATATACTTGGTGCCAATAAGTTCGTTCATCATGCTTTCGCTAACATAACCCATCGAAATAAGTGTCTTTTCCAAATCCGTCTTGCCTCTAGACTTTACAAACGCAAGAAAGTCCTTCACATTTTCTACCGATGTGGTATCGAGATAGTTGAAATAGAATGTGGAATAGTCCACACTTCCTGTCGTGTTAGGATTTTTGCGCATATCTTCACGGTACTGCTTGTCGTAGTAGAAAACTTCGTCGTAAACATTTAGCAATGCCGCCGCCATATTGTGGTTGCCAACATCGACATAATGCGGGAAAGCATAAACAAAAACCACACGGCGTAGAATATTGATAATATGTGCGTATCCGTTTCCACTTATTGAACCGTATTCTTCGGTTTCGTTCACTTTATTAAGCAACCACGGAAGGTCGACATACAACAAGTCGTCGTAGTTGGATGCCTTTGTGTCGGCGGCATGATAGACAAGCCTGAGATAACGAGCATTCTCCTTGACAATAGGGTCACCGTCCATATTGTTGGCTTTTTCAATTAATTCGATTGCCTTGGAATAATCGCCATCAATGAAAGCAATATGAGCAAGTGCCGACTGCCACAAAGCAGGATTGTCGTTTTTCTTTTCCTTCAAAACCTGCTGGCAGAAATCAGTAAATTTCTTGACCTCAGCATTCTTGCCGTCCTGATACGAGTTTTCAAATTTCTGCACAAAGAACAGCAAAGCCTTTGACTTTGGATTATATTTGTACAATTCCTGCATGAAATCGACCTTATTCTTAAAATAACGCAAACTGTTCCAGTCCTCGCAATCACTGAAAATATCGGCGGCCTTGCAAAGTTCACCAGTGTAAAACAAGGCACCTGCATAATACTGCCGTCCCTGCTTCCTCAAAATTGTATCTTGCCACTGCTCGCCACCTGACTCCCATGCCAGACGACATTGCTTGTATTCGTTCAGTGCAAACATAATACGCATATACTGGTAAGCGAAGCGTTCCTTCAAACTGGCATCCTTGCATTTCCTTCCTGTGGTTTCGAGAGTCTTTGCCATCTCACGCATAGCAACACTATCAACACTCTCGGCATATACCCATTTGTCGCCAGTAAGGTCCTGAAAACCTAATACTGTTTTCCAGTACGTCAACGCATCGGAATCGTGCTTTTTTTTCAGATATGCGAAAAAGGCATTTTTGCCCTTTTCAACATCAACGGCATGGCAATCATTTAGCGCAGTCCACACTTCCGACCGAGGAACTTCCTTATTTACATACTGATACCAGAACCCAACGTTGTAAAAAATTGCATCTTCCTTATACTGCAGGTACGAACTAATGTCGTATGTCTTGAACATATATGTACTCGACGCATCGGGTTCGTAATAACCACCACAAGCAAAACTTGACGAAACTGCCGCAACAAGCAGCACACTAACGATAAATCTTTTCCACCTCATCACTTGAAAATTTAGAAAGGTTAACAGAATCGAGCTGATACAAAACCATCTGCAAAGGTTTGTCCGACATTTTTGACACAACCATATCCTTGACTTCGAGAATGTCCTTCAGCGAAACCTCCTCATGGCGGACATAGCAAGGTGTCCAATAGTCGTAATATGTGTCGTGCCCCTTGTCCTTGTCGATTTCGTACTTGTTCTCCGAAATCTTGCTGAACCGTTTATCGGAAAAATCATAGCTGTCGTACTCTATACCAAGCAAATTCTTTTCGCCACCAAACGTGACATCCCACGAGAAACAAGGCATAGCCAACGACAGAGGCAGGTCGTATCCTGCAAGTTTTTTAACGTATGGCTTCACGTCCTTGATATCGAGTATTGAATTGTTGGTCTCCCATTCGTTAATGTCGCCAGTATTGTAGCACATCAATACGCCATAGTCGGCAACAGGCTCGTTGTAGTCGAGCTGGAAAAGGCGAATTGTAGTAGACAGTCCAATGCCTTTGGGTTCGAGCATAGTTTTAAACTCCTTCATGAAAGCAAAATATTTCTCGGCACTGCTTTCAGTCCAGTCGCAGTCGATTTGTATTTCACCAAACTTGACACCATTGGCAGAAGCCATATCTTCAACACGTTTAAGCATCTTGTCCTTGAACTCCTCATAATGGGCAATCGCTTCGGACGAAATATAAACCGTAGGCACAATCTCGATGTCCTGCGGAACCTTATCAATGAAAATCATCGTTCCGACTGGCATTATCTTGTCGTCCCAATTATAAACGACATCAAAGAACTTTGCATACATCTTCGTGACGTTGTGCTCCTTTATAAAATTGCGCTCGTAGTCGTTCATCCTAAAAGTGGTACGCCAGTAGTACACGGCATTTCCTTCCGCTACAACGTCCTTTTTCTTGTTGCTACAACCTAGTATCGCAAACAGACAGAGCGACACTATCGATAAGCATATAAGCCATTTAGCCTTCATTCTCATTTCCAAAAAATAATATTTGTCAAGCAACAAAGATACAATATTTTAGTCGGTAAAAAAAACATTATCGCTTTGCAAAAGCGATTCATGTAAAATCGTAATTATTATTGTTATTTGTCCATTGCTCATTATCAATTGTTCATTAATTTTGCGCCCTCAAATTTTGAATTGTGACTGAATTTTTACAAAGCATATTTCTGTACGATGAGAATTCACCGCTGATTTTCACGAAGATGTTCTTCTGGATATTCTTCGCGGTGGTTCTGTTCGGATATTCGTTCATCTGCAACCGGCCGAAACTCAGGGCGTTGTATTTGTTCCTTGCAAGCTTGTTCTTCTACTACAAGTCGAGCGGATTCTTCTTTATCCTACTGATAGTTAATATTATACTGAACTATTTCATAGGTAATGCAATCCATAGGTCCGAAAAGGAGGGGAAACGGAAAACCTATCTGGTTCTCAGTGTTTTCATAAACCTTTTCATACTTTCGTACTTCAAATATACATTTTTCTTCGTCGATGCCTTCAATTCGATGTTCGGGACGCATCTGGTGGCGACAAACTACCTTGCAGGACTATCGAATATGCTGGTTGGTACGCAGTTCAACCTGTCGGAAATATTCCTGCCGGTTGGAATTTCGTTCTACACCTTCCAGACAATGTCCTACACCATAGATATTTACCGACGTAAGCTCGAGCCTGTGAAGAGCATTATCGACTTTGGATTTTATGTGTCGTTTTTCCCGCAGCTAGTTGCCGGACCTATTGTCCGTGCGTCGGAGTTTGTGCCGCAGATATACCAAAAATACTCGCTCACGCGCTACGAATTTGGCTCGGCTGTATTTATGATACTCAAGGGTTTGGTAAAGAAGATTATGATTGGCGACTATATTGCAGTCAACTTTATCGACCGCGTGTTCACAAATCCCGACATGTACACTGGCTTCGAGTCGCTGATGGCGATGTTCGGATATTCGTTGCAGCTGTACTGCGACTTCTCGGGCTATACCGACATTGCAATAGGTGTTGCCTTGCTGATGGGCTTCCGCCTGAGCAAGAACTTCAACTCGCCGTACAAGTCGAAAAACTGTTCCGAATTCTGGACGCGCTGGCACATTTCGCTGTCGTCGTGGCTCAAGGACTACCTCTATATTCCGCTTGGTGGAAACCGCAAGGCAACAATCGGAACCTATCTGAATTTCGGATTTATCCTGCTGGTTATCATGCTGATGGCATCGAGCTGGATAGTAACCGTTGCGATATTGGCATTTGCGCTAGTGCTGTTCCTGCTCATAAGGTTTGTGCCTTCGGTGGCAGACGGCATCAAGTCGAATATCAACCGATTGATAACCATGCTTCTCGGTGGTATGTGGCACGGCTCAAGCTGGAATTTCCTCGTGTGGGGCGGACTTAACGGCGTGGGCTTGATTTTCGACAAGTACTGGCAGAAAATCAGCCCGTTTGCAAAGTTCAATGGAGGGTTTGTGAATTTTATCAGGGTACTCAACACCTTCCTTTTCATAACGGTAACATGGGTGTTCTTCCGCTCGCAGGATTTCGATACAGCCATTGCTATGTTTAAGAACGTTTTCACCAATTTCCATTTCGAGTATGTCCCAGCAGTGATTGCCGCCTACTACAAGGTGTTCCTGCTCATGGCTTTCGGTTATCTGACGCATTGGTTCAGCGGAAGGTTGAAGGACAAGTGGCGCGACAAGTTCATCGATATGCCGCATTGGGTTCATGCCATAGTGGTTCTGCTTGTAGTATTTGTGGTATATCAGTCGATTTGCTCCGACATGCAGGCGTTCATATATTTCCAGTTCTAGGGCTGACGCCGTTTCTGTGGCTTCGCCGTTTCAATGGGCTACGCCCGTTTCTTGTTGAGTCGTGGCGCGCCGCGACTGTACAATGTTTCCGTTTCTATGATTACGCCATTTCTCTTGAGACGCAATGAATTGCGTCTGTACAAACGTCTTTGAGCCTTCAAGCCTTTTCGCCTAATACGTTAATATTTCGTTTCCCGTTTCTGTAATCAGAATCTGGTGTTCCCATTGAGCCGAGGGCTTGAGGTCCTTGGTGACGACGGTCCAGTCGTTTTCTTCGATGAAGATTTCCTTCTTGCCCATGTTTATCATCGGTTCGATGGTGAAGGTCATGCCGGGGATGATGAGTTCTTCGGTACCGCGCTTGCCGTAGTGCAGAACCTCGGGCGGTTCGTGGAATTTTACACCGCAGCCGTGACCGCAAAGTTCACGAACTACAGAATAGCCATTCTTTTCGGCGTGTTCCTGTATTGCTGCACCAACATCGCCCATACGAGCCCATGGTTGTGCTGTGGCGATACCTATTTCGAGGCATTCCTTGGTTACCTTTACCAGTCGCTGGCATTCTTCGCTAACCTCGCCAATCATGAACATTCGTGAAGCATCGGAGAAATAGCGGTTGTAAATAGTTGATACGTCAACATTTACGATGTCGCCATTGCGGAGGAATTCCTTCTTGCTCGGGATGCCGTGGCAAACGATTTCGTTGCGTGACACGCAGCAGCTCTTTGGGTAGCCTTCGTAGTGAAGAGGAGCGGGAATTGCACCGTGTGAAGTGGTGAATTCGTAAACCATGTCGTCAATGTCCTGAGTGGTAATGCCCTCACGAATGTTTTCTGAAATGTAATCGAGCAGTGCGGTGTTTATCTTTGCGCTTTCGCGTATGCCAGCAATCTGTTCTTCGCTACGAATTATTCTCAGCGGCGGAATCTTGTATCCCTTGGCACGGTATTCCTTTATTTTGTTCCGCAGTTCTATCGGTAGAAGCGGTGCGTATTCCTTCTTTGACATCGTTTTTGAAATTTTTTGCAAAAATAAATAATATTTACGATTTACGAATTACGATTTTAGATTGGAGTTCTCGCTTCGCCGTTTGGCTTACGCCGAGCTAAAGGTTAACTTCGTTGAGGGCTTCGCCGTTTGAATGCCTGCGGCGTTTCTAAGTTTCTGGGTTGCTAAGTTTCTGGGTTGCTGACAAGATGCAAAGAGATTTATGATTATGAAAATGTTTTGTGAGATGGTGCCTATTAATATATAGGTATATGTTGATAAGAATTAATTCGGCAAACAGCAGCAAATTACTGTGTTTCCATTTGCAGATAGAGCTTTTTCGATGTGTTTGATAAATTTTTTGCCATAAATAATATGAGTAAAAAATTATTTTTGTAATTTTGTACCTCAATTCTAGAATTAGAAGTTTAACATAATAATAGTTTTTATATGTCAGGACATAATAAATGGTCAACGATTAAGAGAAAGAAGGGCGCATTGGACGCTAAGAGATCGAAAATCTTCTCAAAGTTAGCAAAGGAAATAACAATAGCAGTAAAGGAAGGTGGAGGAACCGACCCCAACTATAACGCAAAATTGAGGCTTGCAGTCCAGAATGCAAAAGGTGTCAACATGCCTAAGGACAATATCGAAAGAGCTATCAAGAAAGGTGACCAGGACGGTGCAAACTTCATGGAAATCACTTTCGAAGGATACGCAGCTCATGGTATTGCATTGTTCGTTGAATGTTTGTCGGACAACAACAACAGAACAGTTTCATCTGTACGTGCAGCTTTCAACAAATTCAACGGCACTCTCGGAACTAATGGTTCATTGAGTTTCCTTTTCGAACGCAAGGGTGTATTTGAGATTCCAATGTCTGATTCAATCAACATGGACGATTTCGAACTTGAAATCATTGACGCTGGTGCTGAAGACATCGAAATGGATGAAGAAACAATAACCGTAACAAGTTCGTTCGAAGACTTTGGCGCAGTAAACAAGAAGTTGGAAGAAATGAATATCGTTCCTACTTGTGCCGAACTCAGAAGAATCCCGAACGACACCAAGGTTATTTCTCCAGAGGATGCAAAGGGCGTTTTGAAGCTCATAGATGTTCTTGAAGACGACGATGACGTTGTAAACGTATTCCACAATATGGAAATGACTGACGAAATCGTCGCTGCAATGGAAGAATAGGATAATAATTCTATTAAAAATAGAGAGGTCGGAAAACAAATTTCCGACCTTTTTTGTATGTGTCCTTCAGAATTTGTACTCCCGAAGACATGAATATAAGGATATTTTATCCGCAAACACAAAACATCGCTTTTGTTATGCATTATTTAGTTTATTGATTTACAATTATTTGCACCTCATAATTATCCTAAATGCAATAATTTTCAAAAAAAATGTGAAAAAACATTTGGTTATGTGGAAAAAATGCACTTATTTTGCAGTCCCAAAACGATGGGAATTTTGGTCCGATCGTCTAATGGTTAGGACGTCAGATTTTCATTCTGGTAATCGGGGTTCGATTCCCCGCCGGACTGCAGAAAGCCACTGAATTTCAGTGGCTTTTTTGTTTTATACTATGAATGCCTCCCTAACAAGCTGACGTTTTATTTGTAGATTGGATTACCGCAGAAGTATATTACAAACCCTAACAACTATACGAATCCGCAAAAGAAACTTGTTTTTCAGCATTTTTGCTTATTTTTGCGGTATGAATAAATGTTTGTTTTTGTTTTTATTGTTTCTATCCGCCGAAATTTTTGCACAAGGCGTAGCCAAAGTTTCGGTGGATACTTTATCCACTTCAGACAAATACGTCAAAATAGTAATATTCAGCGACAGAACATGGGATTCGCTAGTTTTGCCCAAGCCTAAGCATGAGAATTCCGAAATGTACGACATCGACTGGATTACTACCGACCACAATGCACATAGGAATTTCGATATCGCAACGCTTCCCGATACCATAGTGCTGCCGCTAATAGAAGATTCGACCGACTTTTGCATGCCTCGCGTAGGTTTCGTGTTCTCAAAGTACGGCTGGCGACATGGACGTGCTCATACCGGTAGCGACATACCTTTAAATATAGGTGACCCCGTTTATTCGGCATTCGAAGGAAAGGTTAGATACACTGGCTATTGCGGTGGTTACGGAAACTTGGTCGTGGTGCGCCATGCCAACGGACTCGAAACCTACTACGGACACCTGTCGAAGATTCTAGTTCGCGAAAACGAGCCGGTTGATGTGGGCGAAGTTATAGGCCTGGGCGGAAGCACCGGCAGAAGCACTGGTCCGCACCTGCATTTCGAGACCAGATACAAAGGCTTCCCGTTCGACCCCGAGACCATTGTCAACTGGAAGGATACGACCTTGCGTTGTGATACTCTCGTGCTACCGCGCAACAAGCTTAATTCAACGGCAAGGTATTCTTCATCGTCTTCCTCTTCTTCGGCAAGTACGGTCGAGACTGGCGATGGAACATATCATATCATCCGTCAGGGCGACACTTTAAGCGCTCTTGCTCGCAAATACGGAACTTCGGTAAGCAGAATTTGTTCGCTCAACAACAACCTTACGCCAAATACCGTGCTCCAACTGGGACGCAAAGTACGTGTAAGATAACGAGTTACAATGATTATTGACGAAAAGGAAAAATCTTGGAATATTTTTGAACAGAATTTTGTGGAATAAAAAAAAAGTAGTACCTTTGCCGTCCAAAAATTAGTAAGAATATTTAAAATTAAATACAATGAAAAAGGGAATACATCCTGATAAGTATCGCTTGGTAGCATTCAAGGACATGTCGAATGAAAATGTTTTCATTACCAAGTCAACCGCTAACACTAAGGAAACGATTGTTGTTGATGGTGTTGAGTATCCTTTGTACAAGCTTGAAATCTCCAACACATCTCACCCGTTCTACACTGGTAAGATTAAGCTTGTTGATACCGCTGGTCGTGTTGATAAGTTCCGTAACCGCTATCAGAAGCATTTGGAACAGCGTGCTGCTGCAAAGAAGTAGTAGCATTCTTGCAATATTAAAGGATAGGGAATACCCGTTGGGCTTTCCCTTTTCTTGTTTGTATATGCCATTAAATTTATAAGTATATGAAGAATTGTTTTTATTTGTTAATTTTGTTTGTATTCACTATGGTATCGTGTAATAACAACAAGACAGAAGCTATCGAAGAAAACAGCAAGTGCGAACAGCAATATTCGGAACAGAAGAATCAGGTAGTTGACTGCATAATGAGCCGTCGCAGCATCCGTGCCTACAAGCCCGAGCAGATAAAGGACGAGGAATTGAAGACCATCCTCGAATGCGCTATCAACGCACCGAGCGCACGCAACTCGCAGCCCTGGGAAGTTCGCGTTATGCAGAACAAGGAAGCTATCGAAAATCTCAACAAGGAAGTAATCGCCGACATGATTGAGAAGCGTCCCGAAGCAAAGGAACGTTTTGCCGATGAAAATGCAAGCGTATTCTTCCACGCACCGACTTTGCTCGTAGTTGCATACGACACCACCCAATACTGGGGACAGAGCGACTGCGGAATGCTCGTACAGAACGTTTTGCTCGCTGCCGAGTCGATGAACATCGGTTCGTGCGCTGTTGGTTGCTGCCGCGAATACATCAACTCGCCGAAGGCTGCCGACTTTGTGAAGTCGCTCAACCTTCCCGAAAACTATGTGGTTTACTTGACCGTAACACTAGGCTACAAGGATGAAAATCCCGATGCCAAGCCTCGTGACGACAAGAAGGTTGCGTATATGGAATAATAGGTGAACAAAAAGACTTTTTAAATGTTCCATTTGCCGGAAGGCAGATGGAACATTTTTTTGTGAAACAAGATAAGCAAGGCTGGAGCATTGTATGTTCAATGTCGTAGGCTTGAGCCTAAGACAAGTCGAGTTACGACTTTGGCTGTTAGTCTTTTGGACTGTCAGCCTGTTAGTCCCAATAAAAACTTTGAATTTCTAAATTTTTGAATTAACTTTGCCAATCATTAAAATTTGTCATCAAAAAAAATAATTATGAGTTACATCAAGGATTATATCAAGGAAAACAGGGAAAGGTTTTTCGAGGAACTTTTCGGGCTGATAAGGATTCCGTCCATCAGCTCCGAGGCATCACACAAGTCGGATATGATAAAGTGCGCCGAGCATTGGAAATATTTGTTGAAGCAGGCTGGTGCCGACAAGGCCGAGGTTATGCCGACAAAGGGCAACCCGATTGTTTACGGCGAAAAGATTATCGACCCGTCGAAGCCAACTGTAATTGTTTACGGTCACTACGACGTGATGCCAGTTGACCCGATAGAACTCTGGAAGACAGAGCCTTTCGAGCCGGTAATAAAGGAAGGTAAAATCTGGGCGCGCGGTGCCGACGACGACAAGGGACAGAGCTTTATGCACGCAAAGGCATTCGAACTTATGGTTAAGACCAAGACTTTGCCTTGCAACGTTAAGTTTATGCTCGAAGGCGAAGAGGAAATCGGTTCGCCGAGCCTTACCGAATGGTGCGCAGAACAGAAGGACTTGCTAAAGGGCGACGTTATTCTCGTTTCCGACACAGGAATGATAGCATCTGACATTCCTAGCATTACAACAGGTCTGCGCGGACTTGCATACTGGGAAGTTGAAGTCACCGGTCCCGACCACGACCTTCACAGCGGTATTTTCGGCGGTGCAGTTGCAAATCCTATTAATGTGCTGTGCAAGATGATTGCCGACCTTCACGATGAAAACGGAAAGATTACAATTCCAGGATTCTACGACGATGTTTTGGTTGTTTCCGACGAGGAAAGACAACTTCTGGCTGGCAAGCCGTTCAACGAAGAAGACTACAAGAAGGCTATCGACGTGAAGGCGCTCAAGGGCGAAGCTGGCTTCACTACCTGCGAACGCACTGGCATCCGTCCTTGCTTGGACGTTTGCGGAATCTGGGGTGGCTACACTGGCGAAGGCTCGAAGACCGTGCTTCCATCGAAGGCATTTGCAAAGATTTCGACCCGCCTTGTTCCGAATCAGGACCATAAGAAGATTGCTCAGCTTTTCAAGGAATACTTCGAGAAGGTTGCTCCTGAATATGTCAAGGTTGAAGTTCGTCCGCTTCACGGAGGACAGGGCTATGTTTGCCCGATTGATTTGCCGGCATACAAGGCAGCCGAGAAGGCTTACGTCGAGGTATTCGGCAAACGCCCGATTCCAGTACGTAGCGGAGGAAGTATTCCTATCATCTCACGTTTCGAGGAAGTGCTTGGCATAAAGTCAATCCTTATGGGCTTCGGTCTCGAGTCGGATGCAATACATTCGCCGAACGAGAACTACCCTGTTGAGAATTTCCTCAAGGGAATCGAGACTATTCCTCTGTTCTACAAGTATTTTGCAGGAATGAAGTAGTAATTGGAATTACACAAAAAAACGGAGGCATTGCTTCCGTTTTTTTATTTATCACCATAATGCCCGTATGCAGCAAGCACGTTTACAATCACAACCTCTTCCTTGATTTCGTAGATTAGCCTGTGTTTGCCAGTTATGTGCCGCGACCATTTTCCAACTTTGTCTCCTTTCAGTTGTTCTGGATGACCAGTGGTTCTTTCAATTCCGAAATCAATCCGTCCAGTTTGTTATATGCCTTTGGCTCATTACGCCTAAGCTTTATGATGTCGGCTATGGCTGTTTTTGAGAATTCAATCTTGTACATTTGTTACCCTTTCCAAAAACTCATCCAATGTTTCATCTGGTTTCATAACCGAATATTCACCTCTCTCAATCTGCCTTTCCGCTTCTTCGATTTTTGCGAAAAACTCTTCCTTCGACATAAGTGTATCATCTTCCTTGACCTTGCGAATCACAAAGCTTCCCTTATCCCTAGTCTTTAGTATAAGTTCTTGACCCGACGAAACATAACCTAAATATGTCGCCATATTGTTCCTGAATTCCCTTGTTGAGACTACTTCCATAATATTATTTCTTTTGTGTACCAAAATGAGACACAAAAGTAATAAGGATTTTCTGAAATACAAAAAAAAGTTCAAATTGCAAATCTTCAGCGAATAGGTATTCTCCGCTCTCTGTAAATTATAAAAAAAATGTTGCGTTTTTCTGATTCAACCAATAGGAAAAACAAATATCTTTGTCCTTTGAAATTTGAGGACATATATGGGGTCTGTCCTTATGAAAAATGCAAAGCGCCCCTATGACAAAAAAAGTTTTTATATGTGTAATTTTACTATTAAATGGCTGTTAATAACAGCAGTTCTGCTCTTGGGACTATCCTCATTGCAAACAAATGCGCAGAACATCACAATCACAAACGTACAGGGTAGCGAAACGTCGTCACCGTACATTTACACGGATTACATGGATGGCTGGACCTACAACGAATTAAGGTGGGACGGTTATGTTTCATTCACTGCCGAGGGATATACCTTGCCGGTGGAAATTAATGTTATGGGGACTTCGGATACATACTGCAGTCGTTACATGACAGTTGAAGACGATACTACTGGCATGTTTACGGTTGATAACCTCATTCCCGGCACATACGTTATCCAGATGACTGACAACAATGGAAGCACTGGTACTTACGAACAAGGTGTAACTGTTGGAGAAGGCAACTGCTATGAAAATGTCTTCTTGTCGAGCAGATTCGAAAACAATTATGCAAGTGTTTTCATTACCGACAATTCTGGAGCCGAAGTTTATAATTTTGATTCACTTGTATGGCATGTTTACAGAGATAGTACCCTAGTCTTCGAAGAAGGCGGTTACGGAGAACAACTTAGCTTTTCTAACCTTGAAGATTTGGAATACGGCCTGTATAACGTCGAAGCTCAGGTATTCGCACACAATTGTTCATGGACAACAACATTCGAAGCAGATTATGTTGACCTTTGCGCAGGTTTCTGGGCTGACCTCATGGACATTAGTTCAGCAGGTCTTGAAAACAACGAGGGTTATGTTTCTGTCATTGTTGGCGGACCAGTCGATAACGTTAACTTCTGGGGTGTAGTCCACGATGCTGAGAATTACTATGAAAACAACCAATATATTGACAATGCTTGGGATTCTGTTACCGTTTCCGGTCTTGCCGAAGGAGATTATATGTTTGAAATAAGTTATAACAACGGCAACTGCAACGATACAATATATTTTACTATCGAAAGGGATTGCAACTTCTACGTCAATGTTTCGAGACTCAGCGACTCAAACGACACCTTAACACTTATGCCGAATGTAATGTATGCCCAGGCTTGCACCCTTAACGAAAACCGTGACACTGTAATGCTTAAGGATGCAGTTTACATTTGGAACGATGGTTATTATGGCGCATACTACGAATATCAGGACCTTGGCGAAGCATACGAACTTTTTGTTGACTACAATGGTTGCGAACTTACGATTGAAGGTTCGTGCGACGAAGACAACATGACTCCTTCTTGCTATTCGCCGATGAGCGAAATTAATGTTACAAATCCATCTGCTTCTAATAATAACGGAGCCATCTCAAATGTTGGATTTGCCACAAGCGACATGTTCCCATATCATGTATTCGTTTTCAACGAGGACGGAGATTTTATAGGCAGCAACTATGTGGTTTCTGAAACAGGCCTCAACTATGTTTTCGACGGACTTGCCAGCGGTACTTACAGAATTTATGAGTACAAGGAAGATGTAACAGGCATGTGTACATCGTTCAGTTCTGTAGGACTTTCGGTTAACTGCGAAACAATGGAGGTTTCGGTTGAAACTATTACAAACGACTCCACTTCGAACGCAGTGCTTGTTGCAGAAGTAATGGATTTGCAGGAAGAAACCCAGATTTATCCCGACGACGACGATTACGAATGGTTTATTAACGGAAATGTATATCACGGTAGAATCATCAACGCAAGCGATTTCGTTGAACCTGGTCTGCTGGAATACTCATATATGCTTAATGTAAGCCACAATGGCTGTGTTGCTAGCACAGAAGGCGACTACATCGTTGACATCAACTGCACAATGTCTGCATCAGTCACTGGCATTACCCCAATGAACCTTGCTGCAGATTCAGATTATGCGTATGCAATTGTATCAATCAGTGTAAACAATGGAACTGCTCCATACATGGTAAACGACAATGGTTCTAACGACTATGGCGCATGGTACGAGACTGACAGCTTCGAATATTATCTGTACGATGACGAAATGCAGGAAACCCCTATGACACTATACGTAATCGATGCTTTTGGCTGTACCGATACTGTTGAAATCTCAGGAATGCTTACTTGCGAAATGTCGGCAAGCCTTACATACAATTCAAGCTCCGACGTCGTAATAAATATTACTGCTGAAGGCGATGACTATTACCCGATTTCAATTTATTGCGACTACTGTTCAAATTCGTTCGTCGGCAGCACAACGACTTCAACCTTCACCATTCCCGAAAACAGCCTGACAGCAGATGGCAGATACGAACTGGTTGCTGCAAACGGTTGTGTAACCGAGGTTTGGATTGACGGAAGTGAAATATGCACAATGGAACTTGCAAACTACACAGTCAGCAACCCGACTTCATCTGAAATCGGAAACGGCTCGATAACAATTGATGTCGTTGGCGGTTTTGCTCCATACTATGGCACATACTACAAGATGATAGGCGAAGACAACTATTTCTACTACAACTATACAACCAGCAGCAATCCTATAGTAATAAACAACCTTTCGGTAGGCGAATATATTATTGGTGTTACGGATGCAAGAGGATGTATGATTGTTGCTCCGAACGACAGCACAACTATTACTTTGGAATCAAATTGCCAGATTACTTCTTACAGTGATTATGAAAACGGAAATGTAACAATTAGAATTAATCACGGAACTGCTCCTTATACTATTACATTAGAAGACGCAGGCGTAACCTACACTGCTGATAGCGATACATTGACTATCGAGAATGTTACCCCCGGTATGCACTTCTACACAATATTGGATGCAAGAGGCTGTTCAGAATTCAGCACAATTGAAGCTATTCCGGCTGACTGCGAAAATGTTCCGATATATGTTACCGGCAATGTTGTAAATACTACAAGTGTAACAAATCCGAATGGCTCTATAAGTTTGACTGTTACCGGCGGTGAAGCTCCATATACCTACTACTGGATAACTGGCGAAACAACTGAATCAATTTCAGGACTTTATCCTGACGAATACTGGGTATATGTCAACGACAACAACGGTTGCTATGGTGCAGAATTATTCACAGTTGAATACGTTCCTTCGGAAAATCTCTTCGACGAACTTTACATTGACGTAAACTACCATATCGAGGTTATTACCGTTCCTACAGCCGACGGACCAGTTGATGCTCCATTTGCAGTAGCACACGTTCAGGCTTTCGCCGGTGTACCACCATACAACTACGAATGGAATGTTGCAAGCACGTACAGCGACCAGCAGGCTCTTGCAATCTACGAAAACGGTGCTGTTTGCGTAAATGTAACCGATGCAGCAGACAACGAAGTTAGCGGTTGCATCTATATCGAATTGCCTTCCATTGACCAGATTAGCAACGAAATAGTAGAGGAAGTTGCTGGTATTGTTGATACTTGCATCAACAGTTCGGCAATTGCAGACGCTCACGTTACAAACGTTGAACTCGAAGAAGGTACTCATATCTACCATGTAACTTGGACACTCATCGAAAAGAACGGTCTGGTTCACGAACTCACAGTTGACTATCCGGTTGACTCACTCGCAACAGGTATCTACGCATTCAACCTCTACCTGCGTTGCAACGGACAGAGAGTTGTTTCATCGTTCTCGACAAGGCTTTACCTCACCGGTGGCACAGAATCGGTTGAAACCTTCAGCGTAGAAAAATCAAGCATAAACGCATACCCGAACCCGTTCAACGACATGCTTAACATTGAAATTGATGCTGCCGAAAACGACAACATTACAATCAATGTATATAATGTCAGCGGACAGATAATCTACACAGCCAACACTGGTGTTTCTGATGGTGTAAACAATATTGAAATTGCAACAAGCAACTATGGTGCAGGTGTTTATTTCATCAATGTTGTCGGCAACAGCATCAACGAAACCATAAAGGTTGTAAAATAATTTCCAGCATCAAGAAAAGCGAAAGCCACGGCGCAATGCTGTGGCTTTCTTATTTTTTGTTGGAACAGATGTTCTGCATACAATTTATTTGTGTCCAATAAATCCGAAGTGAGTAATCTGTTCTATAATAATCCGTTAACAGATTACGGACAGCAGTCTTCACAACGCTCCCCGTTCCGTATCGCGTGTTACGACTAGCTTCCGTACCTTTAGCTCACGCAGCGAAGCAAGTAAATGACGAGCGTTTTTTATTGAACACCAAAAATACAATTACCTTTTTTACAAATGTGTCACTACGACATTCTCAGCATACTGTTCACTTCCTCGTATTTTTTTATCAAATCTTCAAGGTTTTCGCGGCAAACAAATGAACCGCCATTCTTTATGAGGCTTACCATCTGCTGTTCGTGTTCGGAGAGTTGCGACTTGCCTTTTTCTGCTTTGCGCAGTATTGGTCGTGCTACCAGCTTGAACATCATCTTATAGAAACCCTTAAGTTTTTCGCGATGCAAGCCTCCCTGCAAGTAATAGAACGGCACATCGATGCTGTTCTGCTGCGCCAAGGTAAAGGCATACCTGTCGCTCATCGGCGTCATTCCTACACCAGCAATTATCATAGGATTGTATTTCAACCTTGCCATTCTCAGACCGTTAATCTTGCCAGCACAAACCCACCCAAGAAATATCACGGCTTCACGCTTATCAAAAATCATTGAGTTGTCAATCACGGGAATGGCAGGAACATTTATTATGCTCGACAATAATTCTGCATATCCCTTCGTGAAACCTGTGTTCGATTCGTAAACTATAGCCTTTATTTCTGCCATTTTGTTTCGATGTAGTGTTGCTTTATGCCAAAGAATGATTTGAGTGCTTCCAGTTTTGTGCAAGAATCTTTTGCTTCTGCTCATCCGAAATGGTTGATTTCGTTGCGATTATCATCACATTCTTGTGGGTGTGTGCATCTGATATGAACTCGACAACCTTTGTCTTGTAGCCAAAATACTGCAGGAAAAGCACCCTGATGCTGTCGGTTACGAGTTCGGCCTGGCGTTCCATAAAAATGCCATGGCGCAGTATCGGCGACAAAATCTCGTTTGGTGTTCCGCTTTCCATCTCGTTGCGAATCTGGTGCTGACAGCACGGTGCTGCGACAATTACCTGTGCTCCTGCATAAACACCTTTTGCTAAAGCATCGTCGGTTGCAGTATTGCAAGCATGGAGTGCGATGAGCATATCAAGCTTGTCGGCATTGTAGCAGTCGATTGCGCTCTCGGCAAAGTGCAAACCATCAAAGCCCGATTCCTTTGCAAACTTGTTGCAAAGTTCCACCATATCGTGACGGATTTCAACGCCAGTGACATCGGCCTTGCACTTGAACGTGTTGGCAAGGTAATCGTAGAGTGCAAAAGTGAGATAGCCCTTGCCGCTTCCCATGTCGGCTACGGTTATGGTTCGGTCGGTTGGAAGAGTATCGATGTGACTGCTAAGAATTTCTATGTAATGTGTGATTTGCTTGAACTTGTCCTGCGACTTGGGGTTTACGTTGCCGTTGGCATCGGTAATTCCGAGCAGGTGAAGGTATTTTTTGCCTTCGGAAGCCTCAAGTTTGCGGTTTTTACTGCGGTCGTGGCTTAGCGAAGGCAATTCTGTAATGCTGGCTTCCTGCTGCTTCATCTTGAAGTGGTTTCCGTTGTGCTGAAGAATGAAGTCGCCAGAAATAGTGAACAAAGTTGCAAAGCGGTATTCCTCGCCTATATGTTTGCGCAAGTTGGCAAGAGCCTCGTCAATAGCATAATTCTTCACAATGTCGCGCTTCTGGTAGCGATAGGTGAAACTAAGTTTGCGTTCGCCTTTGATTTCCACCTGCTTGATGTAGATGTTGCGTACTTCGGCATCCTTGTGCATTGGCGACGACAAGGTTATCTTGACGAAAGTGTTTGCTTCGAGGCTTTTGGTAATCTGGTGGATGAATTCGTCCATTCGTCGTTCCCTTAATCTGTTGTTTTGCAAAATGGAATGTTGAAGGAGATTTCGGATAGCCGTATTCACAACGCTCATCAAACTGTATCGCGTGTTCAGTCTGGCTTCCGAAATAACTTTCTGAATTAGTGCTTCGAGCTACCGATGTTTACAAGTTTCTTCATGCCATCGGTGATTTTGCCGATTATTGGGTTGACAGGTCCCTGCTGTTGCTGTTCGTCCTGATGCATATAAATCTCATCAATTACCGAAGCATACTTCTTCTTTATGACATTACGCTTGAGCTTGAGAGTCGGTGACAATTCTCCAGTTTCCTGCGACCATTCCTCGCAAACAAGACGGAAACGCTTGATGCATTCGTATTCGCTCAGCGTGGAATTCAACTGGTCGATTTCGGCCTGATATTTCTTGATTACATTGGGGTCGTTTATGAGTTCAACATTGTCGCGGTAGTGAATCTTGTGCTTCGAAGCGTAGAAATGCAAATAGTTGAAGTCGGGCGAAATGAGTGCGCTGGCAAACTTTTCGTTTTCTCCGATAATCATTACCTGTTCCACAAAGTTGGAGTTCTTGAGCTTGTTCTCAATAACCTGCGGAGCAATGTACTTTCCGTTCGACATCTTGAAGATTTCCTTCTTGCGGTCGGTGATTTTCAAGAATTTACCATCAACAAGTTCGCCGATGTCGCCAGTGTGGAACCAGCCTTCCTCGTCGATAACCTGACGGGTAGCCTCCTCGTTGTTGTAGTAGCCCTTCATGATGTTAGGACCTTTGGCAAGAATTTCGCCGTCGTCGTCGATTTTTACGGTAACGCCTTCGAGAACAGGACCTACGGTTCCAAGCATCGACATATCCCAGGACGGCCAATTTACTGCGATTACAGGCGAGGTTTCGGTAAGACCATAGCCTTCGCAAATCTTAAGTCCTGCTGCAGCAAACAACTTGGAAATGTGCAGGCTAAGCGAAGAACCACCAGCCACAATCACTATGATGTTGCCTCCAAATGCTTCCTGCCATTTCTTGAAAACAAGCTTGCGTGCAATGTTGAGACGGAACCTGTAGAATGCCGAGTTGTTGTTGCGTACATCGAACTTGCTGCCAACCTTAAGCGACCAGTTGAAGACATGCTTCTTGAAAGGCGTCATATCCTTTCCCATCGACACAATCTTGTCGTAGAACTTTTCGGCAACGCGCGGCACCATATTGAAAATGTGTGGCTTAACATCCTGAACATCACGCATAATTGTACCAAGACTTTCAGCATAGTAAATCGAAATGCCCTTTATCTGGAATGCGTAGTTCATCATTCGCTCGTAGATATGGCACAAAGGCAAGAAACTCACCGCACGCTGCTTGTATTCGGCAGGGATAATCTGACGGACTCCGTATGAGTTTGACAGAATGTTCTTGTGCGAAAGCATTACTCCCTTGGGATTGCCTGTGGTTCCAGATGTGTAAACCAAAGAGAATACATCGTCCTCGCTGATTTCCTTCTTTCTCTCTTCGATGAGTTTCCTAAGTTCCGCCTCACGGCTTCTGCTGTCAATCATCAAGGTTGTCCAGTTATCGGCATCGGGAACGTTGGTAAATGTGAAAATACGCGGTTTATCCTCAAGGTTCTCAACGACTTGCTTAACTTTTGCATAAAGTTTTGCATTCGACACGAAGACCATCTTTGCTCCGCAGTCGCGCATTATGAACTCGAGTTCATTGTTGTTGAGGGTTGGATAAATCGGCACATGAACCAAGCCTGCCATAGCGATTGCCATATCGAGGATATTCCAGTGCGGCAGGTTCTGCGAAATGCTTATTATTTTGTCGCCCTTCTGCATTCCGGCATCAATGAGCGCACAAGCACACATATATGAATACCTTCTGTAGTCGGCTGGAGTGTATTTTATCCATTCGCCCTTGTCCTTGTGAGCAAATGCGACGTCAAGGTCGGAATGTTCGTTGCGGTAGATGTCGAGGATGTCGAAAACCCTCGTTGCCTTTGTTTCTTCTACTTTTTCCATTTATTATTTGTTTTTGTGAACGGGCAGCTTCCGCACTTAATCGGGTGCTTGATGATGGAAGACAGCCAGTATCTGTATCCTATTGTAAAGTTAAATGTTTTCTTCTGGTATCCGTATGTTATGTTGAACAGCAAGTCGTTCTTGTCGTTCAGGAAGATTGCATATTCCAAGTCGGCGAGGAAACCTCCGGAGTATTCCCACTTGCCGTTTTTCAGCCAACCCCTCTCCTGCTCGTATGGCGGAACAGGTCCCCAGCATTCGTGACCGTAACCCATAAGCCCAGCACCGAAACTCAGCGAATTGCGATAAATCTGGAACAATCTGACTTTCAGACCTATTTGCAGGAAAAGACCGGGTTTTGGCAAGGCATCGCTAAGTCCGCCGAAGTGTCCCCTTACGCAGAGTATATCGCTAACGACATAGGTTTCGAAGCCGAAAATTACGCAAGGCTCGAGTACGAAAGTTGCATTGGAATCGAGTTTATTTTCAAAGTTCTTTTTGTTTGGCTCGTTAAAAAAGTGCATTCCAATAGGCGAAATCTTCAACTGCAAGGTAGTTTGAGCAGCCACCCTACTTGTAGCCATCACAAGCATAATAGTAGTAATAGCCAAAGCGATACAATATGAAATTCTCTTCGCCATAAAGAACATTACGTCCAATATAATAACTTGCAAAGTTAAATTTTATTTTGATATTGTGCTAATCTTTTCCAAAGATGAGAATATTTTGTAAAAAAAAACGGCGGGGAGGCTTGGGAGGCTCTTCCCCACCGTACTATTAAGTTGTTTTTGGTGTGCGTGTTTTATTTCTCCGCTGGCTGAGGTATTTGCCCCCAATTTAAGGACATTAACGTGTTTAATGACCTTAAGGTTTTGGGGGCAATAAACCTTTTCGGCTCAGGGGGCGGAGATTATTGTTTTACAACATTCCTGTTGATTACAAAGTCCGTTGTACTGACCCTTACCGTGTAGGCTGCCGGTGGCAGATTGCTGAGATTCAAGATGGTCTCGTAGCTGTTCTGCGGAGCGGCTACCTTGTTGGTGTAGATGAGCTTGCCAAGCATGTCGTAAACCTCGATGGTTGCTGCGCGGTTGCCGAAGTTGTCAAGAACGACTGTCAAATCGTTGCTGAACGGGTTCGGGTAAGCCTGAACATCCGGCTCACCGACTTCGGGTTCGATGCAGTTTGCAACGATTACTTCCGATGCGGTGCGTGTGCCATCGTAGTCAACCTGAACAAGACGGTAGTAGTTGTCACCACCGTGAATACCATAGTCGGTGTATGAGTAGTCAATCGGTTCGATGCTGTTTCCTGCTCCTGCCACGCGTGCAATCTCGATGAAGTTGACTGCATCGTCGGAACGCTCGAGCGAGAAGTAGTCGTTGTTCTTCTCGGTGGCGGTTGTCCACTCTACGAGAGATGAACGACCGTCGCACTGTGCTGTGAAGGAAACAAGTTCGATTGGAAGCAGGGTTTCGTGCGTCTTGGAACCGAGGGTGAAGTACGGTGTACCTGCACGGGTTACTGCAGGAATTACTACTCCTTCAACCCTAATGGTCCTGTTTTCATCCGAAATGTCCTGGTTGCTTCCGCCGAGGTTCTTCCAGCAGCTGCCAGTCCAGATTGCTCCCAAGACATCCTCAGCTGTTGGCGCAGGGTCTGTAGAGCCGAAATGCTTGCTGGCGTTGTCGGCCGAAGCGACAATAGTTGCGTTGCTCAGTCCTGCTGGGCTATTTATATCCCAGTACTCGAAGTTGCTTACGTGGTCGAAACGTGTTTCGTTGTCGTCGCAGTTGTCGTTCGGATTCCAGAAGCGCGGATAGTCGGCAGGAAGCGAACTAGGTGTTGCGGATACATTGTGGAAACGTACCCAAGTATCGGACTTTACAGTGTCGGTTATAGTTCCAAGCACGCCCGCATTACCTGTCGGGAAAGTGAACGGCTTACCTGCATTTGCAACTTTTGTAACCTTGCCGTCAACGTGGCTTGTGCGGCTTGCATTGGCAGTGGTTGCCGATGCACCGAAGTTCATATCACCAGTTACGATACCAGCGGTAAAGTTTGCCGTTCCGCTTACTGTCGGTGTCAATCCGCTAAGTGTGAAGTTCTTGCCATTATCGAAGGTTACATTGTTTAATGTGAGCGATGAACCTGAGATTGTCTGAGTTGTGCTACCATTGAATACTACGGTTCCTGTATTAGCATTGAATGTTCCGTTATTGGTAAAGTCACCTGCAATGGAAAGGGTGTAGCTTCCAAGGGAAAGTGCTCTACCAGAACCAATATTAAGGTTCTTTGTTGCTGCTGCTGCCGTCAATGCCGGATTGTTGGTTACGCATTCGCCGTAAGTAACAAGGAATACATTTGTAGATGCAGATGGTGCAGATGCTGCAACCGAATATGCAGAACCGCCGTATGTGAGCCAGTTGCCGGCGGTTGCCCAGGCTGTTGTGCCAGCCTTGCCAGACCAAACCATATCGCCTGATGCGATGCCGTCAACCGACGGAGCTGTAACATTTACTGTCACTTCCTCTACCGTTTCTGCCGTACAGCCAGCACCTGCTGTTGTTGCGGTTGCCGTTACATGGTATGTTGTTGTAACATTAGGTGTTACAGATGTAGAGCCGCCTTCCCATACATACGACATTGCTCCGCTGTTGCCTTCTGCGCTTACAGAGAGAGTTGCCGAACTGCCGATACAGATTGTTGACGGCGATGCGGATGCGGTTACCGTGCCTACAGATGCCTCCTCTACTGTGAGTGTCCAGCTGCCTGTAGATGCTGTAAGTGTCGTATTGCATTCTCCGTCATTAGCCTTGCGGGTGAAGGTGTATGTGCCGGCAGTTGCTGCGTATGCAGTCGGGATATAGGTTGCCGAGATTGCTCCGTCGATGGCTGTCGAGCCTTCATACCACTGGTAGTGAATATCGCCGTCGCCACCGCTGGCTGCAGTTGTGCTGCCGATTGTTGAAGGCGTTGCATTCTTGCAGATTGCTTCGCCGTCGCTTGCGATTGTACCGGCTGTGAAGGCTGGATATACATTTACATCTACGGTCTTTGTCTGGCTGGTTCCGCAGTTGGCATCGGTAACCACTACCGTGTAGGTCGTGTTTCCTGCTGATGATATGCTTGCCGAATATGTGCTGCTTGTAACGCCGTTGTTAGTCTGGAGTACCGTCGAGCCTCGCTTCCATACTATGTTGTAGCTGCCGGAGCCTGAGGTCGGGGTTTCTGTA
>CACYQN010000018.1 GCA_902776565.1 uncultured Bacteroidia bacterium | reverse complement strand
TGTGAGTGCGATTGTGTCTGCTGCCCAACCAGTTCCTGGAACCGGTATCGCGTTTCCCGCACCGCTTGCTACAGCGGCCGTGTGTATTATCGCGTGGCATTTTGAATTTGTGTTAGTTGCGACTTTAAAATTTTAAATTTGTAAATAATTTTTATTAACTCTATTTGCCAAACGTTCATTGAACTTTGACGGTGCAAAACTACGGAGATAAAAAATACCATGCAAGAATCGAAGTGTGAATAAAAATCTTGTACAGTTTGAGTTGGGGCATTGATGTATACACAAGACTCACTAAACACTAGAACAGATTAATTATCAAACACATACACACCAAATACGCAACACCCACGAAAGGGTATGTAATATTTCTGCACAAAGATTCTGTGAGAATCTGTTGCTCGTCGACATCAAGCTTGATGGCTTACAACATTACAACTATAAAGAATAGCCAAAGTATGACCAAGCAACCACTATCGAATTATATTATATATAGGTATCGGGTGCCTTCTTTCATAATTCAGCGTTTAAAAGATTTGAAATTGCATATAACGGATAAACACGGATATTTTCATAGTGCGCAAAATTCTCCATCGAAGTGCGCACTCCATAGGTCGATTTTTTTTCATCAAGAAAGATTCTTAAACTCTTCATCTTGCCTATCGCCCCCGATTTCACTTCAACCGGAACAATCTTCTGCCCTACCTGAACGACAAAATCAACTTCAGCCTGACTGTCCTTCTTTTCCCTATGCCAGCAATAGAGCTGCTGACGTTCGTAATATGAAGCTGCCTTTACCAATTCCGCAGCCACATACACTTCTGCCAGAGTACCTTTGTTCACTACATCCCAATCTGCCACCAGCGACATTTTCGCAATATCAGCACCCAACAGGCACTGCTGCACACCAGTGTCAAAAACCGACATTCTCTGGTATCTCTCATTCACCTCGGCTCCAAGCGGAATTCCATTGGCAGAAGTATGCAAAACGGAATAAACCAATCCCGCCTTGACCAATAGGTCAAGAGTAAGTTTTACCTGCGCAAGCGACAGATTGTCATTTATATTAGAATACACAAACCGACCTGACTTTTGCTGTGCAACAGCATCAAGCACCATACCTATTCGCTGTTCGGAGATGCGTTTCCTATATTTCTTGAAATCATCCCTATATGACACCACCAAATCGGTAAGCACCCGTTGACATTTCATCAAGTCGTTTGTTTTTACAAAAGCTGACACAACTTTGGGCATTCCACCAATCAACAAGAAAGTCTTCAGGAGATTAATAATCCGGTTATGCACAACCTCTGGCAATGGTGCATCAGGATTTGACGAACGGTATGCCTCTATCAATAATTCCTCCCCATTGGCACGAAGAAATTCCTCGAAACTGAAGGGATACATAAAGAGAGAACGTACTCTGCCTACACCAAATGAAGGCAGGTCGGCCAGCACAAACTCCAAGAGTGAACCTGCTGCAATGAGATGCAATTCCTGATATTGCTCATAAAAATAGCGCAACTTGTTGATTGCCGCAGGACACGACTGAATCTCATCAATAAACAATAAGGTTTTACCTGCAATGATAGGTTTGTTTACCACATAGGATATGCGGCGACATATCTCCTGCGGAGAAATGTCATCAGCAAAAATCTCCCGTAAGGTTGAGCTTTCGTTCAAATCGATTTCAACATAATACTGAAAACTCTCGCCTAAATGACGTATGGAAGAAGTCTTCCCTACCTGCCTTGCCCCCCGTATCAACAAAGGCATTCTATCACCATCTTCCTTCCATCTCTGCAACTCATTGTCTATCCTTCGATTAAAATAATCCATACATTTGTACAATTAAATTTTCGGGGGTAAAATTATAAATTATATTTCAATTTTCGGGAGTAAAATCATAAATTATATTTCAATTTTCGGGGGAATTAATTAATAATTTCGTTGAACCATTTTTGTGCAGTATCAGAACCTACAAGCATATCCAAATCTTTGCCCAAACCCTTCATTGCTGTTCGTTCCCTATCTTTCATAGAAGCGACAATATCCTTTATTTTACTATAAAGGGCTTCCCTATCTTTGTCAGACAACAAATCAACACCATTCTGTTTCATCCATTGTTTCACATTACCATATAGAGTGGGAAGTTTCTGTGCATTTGCAATTTTCTCAGACAAAGGAATCAAATTGGATTTCTTTCGGTCTTCGGACTCTTGCCGTTTTCTTGCTTCAATCTCTTTAGACTGTTGAATAGCAGCAACTTGTTGTTTAAGTTCATCTATGGTCTTATCCAAATCAAACTTTTTGGGGAATATTGATTTTGCCTCCTGATATTTGGTCAAGGCTTCTTCGATACTATTAGCAACATATAGATTGTCTCCCTCTGAAACTAACACTTTATACTTGTCCTCTTGTTCCTGCAACTGTTTCCGTTCCTGTTCTTCTTTTTCTTTTCTTAAGCATTCTGCCTCCAATTCAGCTTGTCTTTCCAATTCTCTACGATGCTGTTCCTCGGCACGCTTCACTTCCAATTGCCTAAGTTCTTCATCACTTATAGCTCGCAGTTTTACAAACCCCATCAGAGAATAATTGCCGTCCCATACTGCAATTTTGCGCGATTTTGCGGATTTATCTCCATAAAACAAACCTCTTGACACTTTTTTACTAGTATCCAAACCGTTGATAGAATAATCATCGAACTGCCAATCGCCAGTAATGGAATGGAATCCAGAACCTGCAGACATCTTCAATATACAATACGAATTGTCATCTGGAATTTGTTGCAATAAAGCATTTATCGACTTTACTATTTCATCGGTCTTATCCGTTGAGTATTTTTCAAAAAATGCTCTTTCTTTCCTAAGATAATCTTCTGTATGTTCGTTAATAATGGCAAAAAGATTTTCTATTCTTATTATGTTTTCTTTCTGCTCAACAGTATTCAATAATCTTTCGACATCGTTAATATCCTTTTGTATCTTTTGTTGTTTTTCTGGGTCTCTTTCTGTTCTCAGTTGCGACTCCAATTTACTCCTTTTATTTTCATAAAATAATCTAATATTAAAATTCTGAAATGTTCTTTCTGATAACATTAACGACACGCAACCTTTTTGTTTTGGCATAAGACTTTCATACAGCGTATTAAATCCTGTGTTCGAAAAGGATTCTCTTGTAGTTGATGTATCTTGTTTCCAACCACCTAGCCATTCTCGATCAGACTTCCTTAGATTGAATATCTTAGTATTAACCAATTCAGTACTATCAAATTCTGCGTCAGAAATCTTTATGAATCTCATAAACTCATCCCCTACTGTTGATGACCCAAAAACCTCTTTGCCATCTTTGGAATCGCCGTCAAAATACTGGAACAATACAGACCGAATAGCACCTTTCAACGAACTACCGACAAGTACTGGTTTGCCGTTCAGTTGATTCTTTACAAAAGCTTTCACATCATTGTCACTTTCAACAGGAAATGTCATCGAAAAGTCGGAAACTGCATTCAATTTACTTTTCAACTTTGACTTTAAACCATCTTCGTCCTTTTGGGAAAAATAAGTTGTCAATTCTTCTACTTTTACCCCATTGACTACCATTTTCTTTAGATTGAGACGGTAAAGTTTTCCATTGTCAAGAACGAAATCTACACCACGCACCCAATCCTTTTCTGCTCCTGCTCCTATTGACAATGGAGTAAGCACTTCTATTTCAAGATTTTTCTTTTTATTTATTCCTTCTAAATCTTCCATATCACCCAAGTTTTATAGGTAAAAACAAAGAACGACCACAACGCCAAATCGGATGTACCAATTTGTTGTCCCAACTGATTTCTGGTTTCAAATCAATGTCAACTTTGCCTCTACATTGAACTCCTTCGCTTTGTATCTTGAAAACAGACCCTGCAGTAAAAGCATATATTACATTCTTGCGTAAGGTATTGTGTGGCGGTGTGGTAATCCAACCTCCACGACGCTGAAAATCGTATGCAACCTCGTCAGAACTTAACATTTCCTGCAATTGTTCGTTGGAATCCGGAACAAATGAGGAAAGAGATATCGCAAAATCAGCATTGTCTGGTATTTCAATATTATCCGAAAAGGATTCATATTCGAAATAACCATTGCCAACATTTCTGTCCGTGCCAATACCTTCATACTGAAGAAGACTCAATGCTTTTTCCAACAACGTTGTATCTCCTTCTGCAATAAAATACAAACCAGAATAGTCTTTGAACATAATTCTGTCCATATAAAAAGGAACTGCATCTTCGCATCCATTTCGAGAAACCATCACACGTGGAAAAACCTGTGATACTATGAAATCCTTATCAATTTTCTTGTCAGTCAAATATTCGCCTTGAATATTATCAATTGCCACATCATCATCAAACAAATGTTCGCCTCTCAGTGCCCTAGAAAATGTTTGAGCATCGAGCCAAGCAACCTTTTTCACCTTCTTGCGTTCTTCTTTTGCCTTTTCTGATGTAGGTAGTGTCTGCTTCATCGGTTTTGGAAAAAATAGGACAGTATCAGTCTTTTTATCCTTCTGATAAAAAGGAAACAGACTGCTTATCGTGCATCCCAAATCTCCATTATCGGGAACGACTTCTCCCATCTTTGCTAAGCAAGAAATCAATGCCGCATAGATGGAGTCTGAAGCAATTGTTCTAAGGCTAATACCATAGTCTTCGCGTGCATCTCCCAAATGCAAAGGCGAAGTGAAATGCAACTTATATATGTTAAACTCCAGTTTCGCCATAAGTTACCATGTTATCAAATTTTCTACCTTTGACATTTTCCAATCTGAATCTTTAGAAGCTTTGAAATATTTCCAGTTTTCAAACTTAATTTGCCCATATCCACGCGAACCACTACCACCCAAATAATCATTTTCCAAAGCATTTACTGCATCTTTGAACATTAACAAAGAACATTCTTCATCTTTTGGGGCATCTTGTTCATCAGTTTTCCACACATTGATGATAAATTCAGATTTAAACAAAACACCAGCAGGGACACGTTCTGTTTGTCTAATACCTCCTTTTATAGTTGTTCCAGTGTACCTATCTATTGTGTTTTCATATTTGTTTTCTGTATACGGCATATCTAAATTATCACATGTTTCCAACAATTCAACAGACTCATCAGTCAGATAAGCATCTCTAACTATCAGTTTTGAAATACTTTTGCCATCGGTATAACCAAATACACTATTTATTAATGGAGACCCGCCTAATTTTACGCCTTTCATTTGCTCCAGCAAACACCGTATCTTTCCTTTTAATGAACTACCAGGAATATAAGGTTTCCCTTTATCTAACATTATTTTAATAACAGGGTTGTCAATTCCCCCTATTTCAACATTATCTTTACTTCCACCAATGTGCAAACCTGTTAAAAGACGTATGTTTGCTTGTATTTTTATTTTTTCGACAATCTGCTTCATATTAATAATTTTTATTGTTTATCTATGTCTTCTAAATCGCTTTCTTCCGATGCTTTATGAAAAGCAACTATTGCTTCAAAAATTTTGATGAAATTTTTGAAACGTTTATCAGATTCCTCTTTTGTGTCTACTTTTACGCAATCTATTGCTTTTGCAATCACAAAATAGAAATCATTGATTTTTGCTTTTGGATCTTTTGCACGACCAACAGCATACGCCAATTTGGGTTTCAATAGGACAAAATTAGTTTCATCATATCCTTTCAATTGTTGACGCTTCACTTCACCAAAGAACCTACGCAATTGTGTGGTCGTCAGCTTAGCTCTATCAACTCTTGATTTTTGTTTTCCATTTTTATCCTCATAATAACTCAAATCATCTGTCCCCAAATGTGCACCAAATCTTTTTGCGAAATCCACAGTCTTATCTGTGACTTTGTCTTTGATTTCACTTTCAGGAATTAATTCTTTCCAATCCATAATTATTCGTTTTTATCGTTAATATTTTTTATTTCTCTCAATTCTAATTCTGCCCAACGGGCGGCCAACGACATAAGTCTATATTGTTCTGGAGTATGAAGCTGTGTATCACGTAAATCCTTGCAAAAATCATAAACAGCATTATTATCCTTCTCCTTGCCCATAAATCGTGTTAAATAATATGCCGTATGCCACAAATAACTCCAATCAGGTTTTCGCTTATTGTTGCCGTACCTGTTTTCCTCTTCAATAACCTTATTCTCTTTTACAATAGCTGCATATTTCATTATTTTGTGCAATATTCCTCTTGACAAGCCACATTTGTCAATTAACGAAACGAACTGATCCTTGTAGTTTTTCACATATTCAAACTCTTCATTCCAAGAAATACTTTCACCGAACATATTGAAAGCATTCTTTTTTCCATTGTTATACTTTTTTGCAGCATCTTCAGCTTCTCCAGCCAGTTCGGCTGCCTTGGCTATCGGGAATTTTTTATTTATAATGGCTACACCGCCAGAAATAGACAAGGTTTCATCTTTTAACTCATTCAGGCAATACTCTTTAAACGCTTTTTGAACATCTGCTGCGAAATCAATTACTTTATCCCAACGCCCCACAACAAATATGTCATCACCACCAGCATAAACGATGTTCAAATACTCTTTATACAACTCTTGAATAGTATGGAGATTGCCATTGTCTGCATCAAAAAAATCATCTAACCCTTTAGAAAACTTCTTGTAATCCTCCATAGAATCGAAACCTTTTATGAATCTTGCGCCAAGCCCGTCAACATCCATTCTCAAAATGCCCAGATATGTATCGCCAGCATACTCCTCCAACATCTTGAAATGTTGTTTATCTCTCAATTCTAAACCCTTATAAATTTGTTTTTTTACAGACTCAAGGACAAACAATTTCTCTACTTCACCATTCTCATCCTTGAATGGAAGTTCATACGGAACTGCACCTTCAATTCCTGTAATCTGGCAAACCTTGTCATTTTCGCCAACTTTCGTTATTTCAAAGAAATCCTTATAACCATCAATCAATAGACTTTTGAACTTCTGATTTTTCAGATTATTGAACTTTTCAGTCATATATCTCCAAAGAATGCCGATGTTGCCTGTTTCGTTTCCGACTTTGACATTATTCCCGACATAACAGAATGGAACATAGTCAATGTTAATCGACAGCTGACCCTTGTGTTCTTCCCATAATTTCTTTTCTGTATCTTGCCGTATTTTTTCAATAGCCGTTCTGACATCTGGCGTATCTGGCACTTGCAGATAAAATTTCCCTCCCGAACAATAGATTTCCATCATCTCCCTCTTCATTGACGAGTTTTGCAAATCTTTTATATTCAGAATATTATTACATATTTCATCTGTTAATTCCTTCAAATATTGGGAACGTCCTTTTAAACTCACCATCGCCCTTTTTGAAGTAATATTATAGATGAACTTCTGTATTCCAGACAAATCTCCACCTACAAAAAGTAAATTACCTTCCATATATTGCATTTTATTCCTTTTCGTTATTATCTATTCTCTTACCCCTTCTTCTCGCCACCATTCCGTAGCCCAAACTTACGCCTTTGCCAAGGCCTATGAAGTCGGGAAGGGTGACGTTGCACTTGAAATCGATATCGAAGCCCATCATCTTTACACCTTTATATAAATAGGTGCGGTGCGACTCGATGCCGGTAAACTTGACAGACACGGGCTTTTCCAAGTTTATGCCCAAACCTTTGGCAAACGACAGAATATTGGCTGTGAGCAGACCTTCCAGCATCTCGGTCTTCTCGACAATGCTGTCAAGCATAATGTATTTCCTGTAGTTTTCCTGATTCAGCGGCATCCACTTGCGCAACGAATAGCCGAACATATCGTCCCAGCACTGCACAATGAACTGCCTTGCATCCACCGACTCGACCTCAAGTTTCATCTGCTTGTCGCCAAGATGCACGTCGAAGTTGGCGTTTTCGAAGAAGGAGCCTATAGCCTCGGTTCCGTCGCCGATGCATACCAAAGCCGCCTTGCCGCCTATGCGCTTGTACTGAATGAGCGGATAGGAATACCTGAAACCCTCGCCCTGATGGTTGTGGAACAAAATGTCGGAACCGCTCACGGCATTAATCACCGCTCCGCGAAACTGCGACAATTCCCGATGCTGCAGTTCGTTTACAAACCTTACGACCAAAATCCGCTGTCTGTCCATAGATTTACCTATACGAGTTTCAATTTCAAGACTACAAATTTAACAAATAGTCCCAATTTTCCACCCAATAGTTTTCAACAAATAATCAACAGGGAAAAAGGCAAAAGGTGGTTAACGGCAGAACAGGCTGAAAGCCAACCTCAAACAATCTCAAACAACCTCAAACCACCTCAAACAAATTCAAACCACCTCAAACAACTTCAAACAACTTCAAACCCCAAGGGCAGAAAGGCTAACAGCCGGAAGTCGTCTTAACGTTTTTGTCGTCACGGCTTCACGCCTGTGAGCCTGCAAGCCTTTAAGCCTTTTGAAATCCTTGTTTTAGTGGAAGATGCGCTGCGAGTGATGATATGGAAAGTCATCAGCGACAAGAAGGATAAGTCTTAATCCTTGTTTTAATGGAAGATGCACTGCGAGATGGTCTTGAAAAGTGCTTGTTCTAACACGTTCTATATCAAGTCTTAATCCTTGTTTTAATGGAAGATGCACTGCGAGGTATTGATGTTTTACCTTAAAAACGACAAGAAATGAGTCTTAATCCTTGTTTTAGAGGAAGAGGCACTGCGAGAGTCAGGAAAAAGCTAATGAGTGGATTAACTTTCAGGAGTCTTAATCCTTGTTTTAGTGGAAAAGGCACTGCGAGAGTAAATATGGAAGCTAATATTTCAAAGTGGATTAGTCTTAATCCTTGTTTTAGTGGAAGATGCGCTGCGAGTTTTCTTTGGAGAAAACGGTTTGACAAGCACAAGTGCGTCTTAATCCTTGTTTTAATGGAAGATGCACTGCGAGAATGGTCGGGATGAACATGAGGAGTGGTTCATAGCATACAAGTCTTAATCCTTGTTTTAATGGAAGATGCACTGCGAGCAGGTAAATGATGTTTTTATTGTTGACTTTTCAAATGTCTTAATCCTTGTTTTAGTGGAAGATGCGCTGCGAGTCATGCAGTAGAAGAGACAAGATCTTCAATTCATTAAAGTCTTAATCCTTGTTTTAGTGGAAGATGCGCTGCGAGAATAATAAACTGTATATATCTTTATTTAATTAAATGTCTTAATCCTTGTTTTAGTGGAAGATGCGCTGCGAGGAGAATGGCTTAAATTTTTTCAAGGGTAGAACCTTGAGAGTCTTAATCCTTGTTTTAGTGGAAGATGCACTGCGAGTATACTAGGTGTAATGGCTGCACAGGCACAAACTAGTCTTAATCCTTGTTTTAGTGGAAGATGCACTGCGAGGTATGCCGAATCAAACTAGAGGAGGTGCAGATCGGTTGTCTTAATCCTTGTTTTAGTGGAAGATGCACTGCGAGTCCATATCGATCGTTGGGATGCATATGAGAAAACTAGTCTTAATCCTTGTTTTAGTGGAAGATGCACTGCGAGGATCGCTAGAGAGATCGCTAAGAGATGGAATATGAAGTCTTAATCCTTGTTTTAGTGGAAGATGCACTGCGAGTTCTATGACTTCGAAGTTATAGATCGATGTGAAGAGGTCTTAATCCTTGTTTTAGTGGAAGATGCACTGCGAGAGGATTTGTTCATTGTTATGCAAAAGAGTATGACAGATGTCTTAATCCTTGTTTTAGTGGAAGATGCACTGCGAGCACCAAGTTAAATGGCGCACTATCAACATGGAACATAGTCTTAATCCTTGTTTTAGTGGAAGATGCACTGCGAGGCATATAGCGTATTCTGTCAATCTTGTGGATCTCCGTCTTAATCCTTGTTTTAGTGGAAGATGCACTGCGAGCCGTTCCAATCTCTACCAAATCAGGAAGTGGATTCCGTCTTAATCCTTGTTTTAGTGGAAGATGCACTGCGAGTTTACCATTGGCGGTATGTCCGCACATATATGGATGTCTTAATCCTTGTTTTAGTGGAAGATGCACTGCGAGTCGGACTGGATGCCTAAACATGACGGAAAGTTTGAAACGTCTTAATCCTTGTTTTAATGGAAGATGCACTGCGAGCTTGCAGTTGTCCGTGCAATATTCCAGTTGACACATGACGTCTTAATCCTTGTTTTAATGGAAGATGCACTGCGAGACTGAAACAGGTGAACGTAAACCTGTAACATACAAGTCTTAATCCTTGTTTTAATGGAAGATGCACTGCGAGCTATTAATCAGATTTGGATGGAAAAGAGGATTCTTCCGTGGTCTTAATCCTTGTTTTAATGGAAGATGCACTGCGAGGTGCTTGATAGAAGTGCAATTACAAATGCATTTTCTCCGTCTTAATCCTTGTTTTAATGGAAGATGCACTGCGAGTCCCTATTACTATGATGTATATGGGGATGATTATTTAGTGTCTTAATCCTTGTTTTAATGGAAGATGCACTGCGAGTGAACAAACCATGCATTGTGTCATTCAACGATCACGCAGTCTTAATCCTTGTTTTAATGGAAGATGCACTGCGAGCATTGTCACTTACATATTATAAGGCAAAACCTCCTGTGTCTTAATCCTTGTTTTAGTGGAATTTTAGTGCAAACCGAATGCAAACAAGCGAGCTTGATTTGCTGAGGTGCAGCCTAAAATCAGTGAAGCTAAGATGCACTGCGAGGGCAAAATTTGTAAGTTGTTGTGCAATAAGACTTTAGATATTAATTTTAACATTTTATTATGAATTTTTATCCAAAAAAGTGTACCTTTTTCCCTTGAAACCACACCTAAAATAGGTCAGATTTTGGTCAGAATGTCAAAGAACTTTTGTAATGTTTTTGCAATGCAAATATATACAATCTATACAATGCAGCAATTTTTATTTATCAAATTTTTATTAACAAATGGAGAATTGGCAGTCTTCGCGTTTCATTCAACAAATAGGTCGATAGCATTATTTTCAGCCCATTCCGCCACATTGTTTTCAATATATTCGGCAATGCGGTTCATTTCGGCGGTGTCGCGGATAATGCGGTCGAAATATCTGGATTGCTGGTTTTATTCTTGTGGGGTCGTGGCGCGCCGCGACGCAACAGAATCAAAACCAACAATCCGTCAATACAATATCATTTATAACCACAATCCCAGGCATCACAGCCCACAAGGGAATATACAAAAAAACGGCAACAGATTCTGCCCTTCGACTACGCTCTGGGTGCAGTTGTTGCCGTTTTTTATCGAATACCTATATATTATTTACCCTGAACGAGCTTCATGGTATCCATTGCAATTACATATTCCTCGTCGGTGGTGACAACGATGGTCGTAACCTTCGAATCGGGGGTTGAGATAACTGCATCTTCGCCCATAATCTTGTCGTTCTTTTCCATATCGACCTTAATGCCGAGGCATTCCATGTTCTCGAGAATCGGGTGACGCATAAACCATGCATTTTCGCCGATACCGCCTGTGAACAGAAGGATGTCGCATCCGCCCATCTCGGCCATGTAACCGCCGATGTAGCGTTTTACGCGCTGTGCAAACATATCGAATGCGTAGGTGCTTCTTTCGTCACCTGCATCGCGGCCTGCACGGATGTCGCGCATATCCTGCTTGCCACCGCTGATACCAACAAGACCGCTCTTCTTGTAGAAGATGTTTGTAATATCCTTCATAGTCTTGCCCTCAGCAAGTTCCTTCTCTACTACATACAAAACTGCTCCCGGGTCAACATCGCCTGGACGGCTACCCATGATAAGACCTTCGAGAGCTGTGAGACCCATTGTAGTGTCAACCGACTTTCCGTGGTCGATAGCAGCGATAGAAGCACCGCTACCAAGGTGGCAGCTTATTATCTTGAGGTCCTTCCAGTCCTTGCCAATCATCTTGGCAGCCTTTTCGGCAACAAAACCGTGGCTTGTTCCGTGGAAACCGTAGCGACGGAGATGATACTTCTGGTAGTATTCGTATGGCAGACCATAGAGGAACGACTTCGGAGGAAGTGTCTGATGGAAAGCGGTATCGAATACAACTGCCTGCGGAACATTGGGCAATACTTCGCGCATAGCGTAGATACCTGCCAAGTTGCCGGGAGTGTGAAGCGGAGCCAAATCGGCGAGCGACTTAATCTTTTCGATAACATCGTCGTTTACAAGAGCACTAGCCTTGAAAAGTTCGCCACCGTGAGCAACGCGGTTACCAACAGCTTCGATTTCCTTCAAGTCCTTGATAACGCCCATTTCCGGGTCGGTGAGAGCCTTGAGAACCATCTTGATACCGGCAGTGTGGTCGGCGATTGGAGTCTGTTCGTAGTGCTTCTGTCCGTTGTACTTGTGGGTGAATTCTCCCATTTCGAGGCCTATTCTTTCGAGAAGACCTTTTGCCATTACGGTAGAATTGTTATTTGCGTCAATGTTGATAAGCTGATATTTGATTGACGAGCTACCGCAGTTTAAAACCAATATTTTCATCTTTTACCTATTTTGTTGTTAATGATTATTTTTTCTGAGCTATTGCCTGGTTGCAAGTGATAGCAACTAGTTTGTAAACATCTTCAACCGAGCATCCGCGGCTAAGGTCATTGCACGGCTTAGCGAGACCCTGCAAAACTGGACCAACTGCTTCGGCACCAGCGAGACGCTGAACGAGCTTGTATGCGATGTTACCGACTTCGAGGCACGGGAATACCAAAGTGTTTGCCTTACCGGCAACCTTGCTGCCCGGAGCCTTGCTTGAGCCAACCGATGGAACTATAGCGGCATCGGCCTGAAGTTCACCGTCGAGAAGCAGGTCGGGACGAGCTTCCTGAGCGAGACGGGTAGCCTCGATAACCTTGTCAACAACTTCGTGCTTTGCCGAACCCTTGGTCGAGAAGCTGAGGATAGCAACGGCCGGGTCAATCTTTGCGATGTTCTTTGCAGTGTCGGCGGTGCAGACAGCGATTTCGGCGAGCTGTTTTGCATCGGGCATAGGAGTAACGGCGCAGTCGGCGAAAACCATCTTGCCGTCGGTTCCGTACTTGCTGCCTTCGGGGAGGAACATGATGAACGCACCAGATACGCAGCTAACGCCCGGAACGGTCTTGATAATCTGCAATGCAGGACGGAGCATGTCGCCAGTAGTCGAACGGGCACCGCTTACGAGACCATCGGCTTCGCCAGCCTTAACCAAGAGGATACCGAGGTACATAAAGTTCTCGGCAAGACCTTCGGCCTGTTCCATTGTCATACCTTTTGCCTTGCGGATTTCGTAAAGCATTTCGGCATACTTCTGCTTTTCGGGGTTGTTCTTCGGGTCGATAATGCGAGCCTTGCTGATGTTCTTCAGACCGAATTCGGCAGTCATTTCAGCAATTTTCTGAGCAGGACCAATCAGGATTACATCGGCGATACCGTCTGCAATAATCTGGTCAGCAGCCTTTAATGTACGAGGTTCGTCACCTTCGGGGAGTACGATGCGCTGTTTGTTAGCCTGCGCATTTCTGATAATTTCTTGAATCAAATCCATTGTTGTATTATAATTTTATTGTTCTAAAATTTGAAAAACCAAAGGTAAGTTTTTTATGGCAAAATTTGGCAATGCATTTTAATGTTTTTTAGCAAATTTATCAACAGCATATGCAATTACACAAAACACGTAGAGGCGCAACGCATTGCGCCTTATTAGCAAAGAATTGCATATTTATCCAATTATATAAATGCGGATTTATTCCAACGTCTCCTCTATCTGGTAGTCGTTTCTTGTTGCAGAATTGCGGGCAATCATCTCGCCGACAAAGCCCGAAAGGAACATCTGCGTACCAAGAATCATCATTACCAATGCAAGGTAGAAATATGCGGTATCGGTAACCAGCGGAGCCGGTACGTGGCGGCACAGAGCGGCAATCTTGATTCCACCGACCACACAAATGGCGATGAAACCGATAATGAACATCACACTGCCCCACAAACCGAAGAAATGCATCGGGCGTTTGCCAAAGCGCGACAGAAAATACAGCGAGAACAAGTCCAGATAACCGTGGACAAACCTGTCGAGACCGAACTTCGACACACCATACTGGCGTTTGCGATGCTCAACGACCTTCTCGCCTATCTTCGAGAAGCCAGCATTCTTTGCGAGATATGGAATATAGCGGTGCATTTCGCCGTAAACCTCGATATTCTTCACCACCTTGTTGCGATAAGCCTTCAGTCCGCAGTTCATGTCGTGCAGCTTGATGCCTGTAACACGGCGTGCTGTAGCGTTGTATATTTTCGACGGGATATTCTTTGTAAAGGTGTTGTCGTAGCGTTTTTTCTTCCATCCCGACACAAGGTCGTAGCCGTCCTCCTTTATCATGCGGTAAAGTTCGGGAACCTCATCGGGACTATCCTGCATATCGGCATCCATTGTGATGACCACATCGCCATTGCAAGCTTGGAAACCGACCTGCAACGCAGCAGATTTGCCATAGTTCCTACGGAAAGAAATGCCACGCACCTGCTCGTGCTTTTTCTTCAGGTCGCAGACGACTTTCCACGAATTGTCGGTACTGCCGTCATTAACAAACAGAATTTCAAACGAAAACGAATGCTCGTTCATCACGCGGACAATCCATTCGCACAATTCGGGCAAGGATTCCTCCTCGTTATACAGCGGAACTACAACAGAAATATCCATAATTATTAATTTGGCGCAAAGATACAATATTATTTATGATTTACGAAGGACGATTTAAGATTGGAAAATTTGAAGATTTAGCTAACGCTGAGCTAAAGGTTGATGATTTGAATATTCAATGTATTGTCGTTGCGAGCAACGACTATTCAACGTTCAATGGTTGCACATTTGTCAGCCAGACTATCAGACTTTTAGCCCGACAAAAACAATGTTCTTAAACACTTTTACAACGCATAAAATATTGCAAAATATTAATATTGTTATCATTATGATTCTTTTCAACACTATGCAACGACTTTTCTTTGATAAAAAAATTTAACATTTCAGTTTTTTTTCAAAAAAAAATACTATTTTAGTCGCACTTAAAAATTAATGACTTTATAAAATTTAACTCATGGATATTAAAAAATTAGACGACGTTCTAACCGTCCTCAAGACAAGGGAAAAGAAGAGATTGGTTGCTGCATACGCAAACGACGACCACACAATCGAAGCAGTTTACAATGCAATTCAGGAAGGCATAGTTGAAGGAACATTGGTAGGCGACGAAGCTACAATCAAGGAAGTTTGTGCTCGCCACAACTTCGACGTCAGCAAGTTCCGCATCGTTCAGGAAGCCGACGAAAACAAGGCTGGTGCTGTTGCAGTATCGTTGATTAACAAGGGCGAAGGCGACATCCTAATGAAGGGTCTCCTCAGCACAGACAAGTATATGCGTGCCATCCTCAACAAGGAAACCGGACTTATGCCAGGACCAAAGGCTGTTCTTTCGCACGTATCTGTATTTGAAATTCCTCTGTACCACAAGTTGTTGGTTGCCGGCGACGTTGCTATTATACCCGCTCCGGATTTGAACCAGAAGATTGCAATCTGCAACTACCTCATCAAGGTTGCAAAGTCGTTGCAAATCGAAACCCCGAAAGTTGCAGTTCTCGCAGCAACAGAACAGATGCTTCCTGGAATGCAGGCTTGCGTCGATGCAGCTATCATCGCCAAGATGTCGGAACGCGGACAAATCAAGGGTGCTTTGGTTGACGGACCTTTGGCTCTCGACGTTGCAATCAACAAGGAATGCGCTCAGACCAAGAAGCTCACCAGCCCGGTTGCAGGCGATGCCGACTGCATCGTATTCCCCAACATCGAATCGGGAAATGTTTTCTACAAGAGCATAACCAAGTTCGGCAACGGAAACCTCGGCGCAATGGTTATGGGTGCAAAGGTTCCTTGCGTCCTCACTTCGCGTGGCGACTCTGCAAAGTCGAAGATGTACTCAATCGCTCTTGCAGCACTTGCAGCTAAATAAGTAAATCATTAACACCAATTAAATATTATGGAATTAAAGAAGAATAAAAGCTTAATAATCAATCCGGGCGCAACTTCGACCAAGGCTTCGATATTTGAAGGCGAAACCGAAATCTTCACCGAAAACATCAAGCACCCAATCGAAGAAATCCAGCAGTACAAGGAAGTCGCCGACCAGTTCGAGTACCGCAAGAATGCCATCCTCGACATGGTTAAGAAGCACGGCGTAAGTACCGACGAAATCGCAATAGTTGTCGGCCGTGGAGGTCTTACCCGTCCTTGCGAATCGGGAACCTACCGCGTTGATGAACTTATGCTCCAGGAATGCCGCGCTGGTATTCAGGGCAAGCATGCCTGCAACCTCGGTGCTATCATTTCCGACAGTATTGCAAAGGAAATCGGCCTCGAATGCGCCTACATTGCCGACCCGGGTATTGTTGACGAGCGTCCCGAATACGCTAAGATTACCGGTCATCCCGAGTTCGACCTCGACCCGACACGCGAAGGCGTTATCTGGCACTGCCTCAACCAGAAGATGACGGCAAAGCTCTACGCCCGTGAAATCGGCAAGACCTACGAAGACCTCAACCTCATCATCGCTCACATGGGCGGTGGCGTTTCGGTTGGTGTTCACCAGCACGGACGTTGCGTTGAAGTTAACCGTGCTCTCTGCGGTCTCGGTCCATTCTCGCCTACCCGCTCCGGCTCCATCAACGCCAGCAAGCTCATCGAAGTTTGCTTCAGCGGAAAGTACGACATGGCAAAGGTTAAGAAGATGGTAACTGCCGAAGGCGGTTTCGTTGCTTACCTCGGCACAAACGACGCATACAAGGTAGAAGTTGACGCTCTCAACGGCGACCCGAAGAGCAAACTCTTGGTTGATGCATTCTGCTATCAGGTAGCATTGGAAATCAGCCGTCTTGCAGCAGTTGTTAAGGGCAAGGTTGATGCCATCATCCTCACCGGCGGTATTGCATACAGCAAGCCATGGATGCAGCAGATTACCGACCAGATTAGCTGGATTACTCCTAACGTAAAGATTTACAAGGGCGAAAACGAAATGCTTGCTCTTGCAATCTGCGGAAACGAAGTTCTCAACGGAACCGGCACAGTAAAGGAATATAAGTAATCGGTATCTTACATAAAAAATGGGAATCCGAAGAGGGTTTCCATTTTTTGTAATATCAAAAATAAACTAATCACCATGGAAAACAACTTCGCAATACAACTCTTTGAAAACAAGAAAGTGCGCATCGTATGGGACGCAGAAAAGGAGAAATATTATTTCTCGGTGGTGGATATAATAGAGGTACTTACAGATAGTCCACGCCCAAGAAAATATTGGAGTGCATTGAAAACCAAGTTAAAAGAAGAAGGTAATGAAACGTCCCATAATTTGGGACAGTTGAAATTACCATCACAAGACGGAAAGAAAAGGCTTACCGATGTTGCTGATTTAGAGCAAATTTTTCGCATTATTCAATCAATACCTTCGCCTAAGGCAGAACCTTTCAAGCAATGGCTTGCCGAAATCGGTTCGCAGCGCATTGACCAGATGATAGACCCTGAACTAACTTTCCAGATGGCAGTGGAAGACTATCGCCGTCAAGGATACGATGAGAAATGGATAGAAAACCGTCTTAAATCAATTCGCACACGCAACGAACTTACAAACGAATGGAAACGCTCAGGCATAAAGGAACAAAAGGACTTTGCAATTCTGACCAATATACTTACCAAGGCATGGAGCGGAATGACCACTGGCGAATACAAGCAATACAAAGGACTTACAAAAGAGAACCTGCGCGACAATATGACAACTCTCGAACTTGCACTCAACACATTGGCAGAAGCGGCAACGACGGAAATTTCCCGTCACCGCAATCCTCAGACTATGGACGAAAACAAGCAAGTTGCAAAGAGCGGTGGCAATGCTGCCAACCTTGCGCGTCAAGACATTGAACGCCAAATTGGTCACAGTGTAATATCACACGAACGCGCATCCGACAACCTTATCCCCACAGAAAATATAGAAGCAATTGAACTACCATATAATAATAACGACAACAATTAAACACATACAACAATGAAGATATACACAAAGACAGGCGACAAAGGCACCACATCATTAGTAGGTGGAACACGCATCGACAAGGACGACATAAGAATCGAGTCGTACGGAACAATCGACGAACTGAATTCCAATATAGGTATGATTCGCAACTTCGGACTCGAAAAAGCCGACGACGATACCATTAATATAATACAGAACAAACTTTTCAGCATCGGGTCCTTCCTAGCCACTCCCGACGAAGCCGCATACGAACAAATTGCGACAAAAATCAACAAGATTTCCGAAAAAGATATTAACAATATCGAAAATGAGATTGACAGAATCAGCGAAAATCTTCCTCCGCAGAAAGGCTTTGTCCTGCCTACAGGTTGCGAGGTTACAAGCTGGTGCAACATTTCACGGACAATATGCCGCCGTGCCGAACGACGCATCGTCAGCCTAAGTAAAATAGGATTTGTAGATAAGAATATAATGCTGTATATCAATAGATTATCCGACTATCTATTCGTCCTTGGGCGGAAATACATGGCTGTTAATAAAAAAGATGATTTTTTCTGGGATGTAAACTGCTAATTGCAAAAAATTTCATTATTTCGCACTCCCAAAAATAAAGGAAATAAAAATATTACGAATATGTATTGGACATTGGAATTAGCATCAAAACTTGAAGACGCACCGTGGCCTGCAACAAAGGACGAACTTATCGACTATGCAATCCGTTCGGGTGCAAATCTGGAAGTTATTGAAAACCTTCAGGAAATTGAGGACGACGAAGAAATCTTCGAAAGCATAGAGGACATCTGGCCTGACTATCCGTCAAAGGACGATTTCTTCTTCAACGAGGACGAGTATTAGTATCTAGAACGATTTGGAAAAAGAAACTGGGGACATTTTTTCGAATGTCCCCTTATTTTGTTTTTAATATGAGGCTTCAAAACGACAAAACAAAACACAAAACATCAGTACACTAAAACAACTGATTGATTCACAACAAAATACACTCTTAAAATTATTTTAAAATTTTATTAAAATAATGTTGTTTTTATAAATTCCTTTCATTAACTTTGAAACGATTTTTTGCAGTTTGACGTATGAAAAGATATATAATAACAATTCTTATATTGCTTGCGACAAGTATAGTCTATTCGCAACATCAATCAGTTACAACCCAAGGAACCGAATTCTGGGCTGTTTTTCTACAAAACAGCGACCATACCGCAGGCGAGTCTGGATTTGAACTAAGCCTTATGGTGTCTGCCAAACGCGCCTGCAGCGTAACAGTAAGAAATCCTAATTCAACTTGGACCACAACTTTCAATGTCGGGGCAAATTCCACCTACAAGTGCATAATTCCATCAGCGCAACACACACAGTGCTACTTAACAGAAACAACAGCATCTGCGGTAAACAAAGGTCTGCTAATCACTTCTACCGACACTATATCCTTATATTCATCTAATTTCGCATCTGCAAGTTTCGATGGTTCAATTGTGTTGCCGACAACCGCACTCGGAAACGAATACATCGTGCAATGCTACCCTCCAGTAATCAACACCAGCGAATTTTCAATAACTGCTACCGAAGACAATACAATCGTTGACATAACACCATCTGTAAGTGTAAACGCAGGAACTACACACTCGGCAAATTCCACTTTCAACGTTTCACTAAACAGAGGTCAGTCCATTTTTATGAAATCAACAACCATAGGAAGCGCCGGTGACCTTTCGGGGACAAGGATTGTAGCACGCGACTGCAAGAAAATAGCCGTCAACTGCGGCGACTACCTGACTGATGTCCCTTCCAACGCACAATACGCCGACCACATATACGAACAGGCTTATCCAGTAACCTCGTGGGGAAAAAAATTTGTCATTACCAACACATTACAAAATGCTTCCACGGGCAGAAGCAAAGACTATGTCAGAGTAACAGCATCAGCTAACAATACCACAATAAGAAAAAACAATACGCTCCTGAGCACAATAAATGCAGGACAGACATACGAGTTCTATTTAACCGCTTCGGAAAAAGCTGCATATATTGAAACGTCGAACCCTTGCGCCGTTTATATGTACCTTGTCAGCCAAAATGCAGGTGGTTCATCGCTTGGTGACCCATCAATGGTTTGGGTAGCTCCTTTAGAACAAAGAATTAACAATATAGTTTTCAACACATTTTATCCGTCTGTATCTGCTTCAAACGCGCCTGAAGTCCATATCGTAAACATCGTTGCGGAAACAGCCAACACATCACAAATAAGATTAGACGGAAACGCAATAACAGGATGGGAAACCGTAACAGGAAACGCTAGCTACTCGTTTGCACGAAAGGTCATCAGCCACGCCGCACATTCGATAACATCGACAGGAGGCAACGGTTTCATTGCTCACGTTTATGGTATTGGCAACGTAGTTTCTTATGCATATTCGGTCGGCTCTATGGCAACAAACCTTGCCGAAAGAATGTACATCAACGGAATCGGCAGTACCGACGCAAACGTTGACGGAACATTCTGCGAAGGTCAGGAAATATCATTCACGTCGGAAATCGACTACGACTACGACAACATAATATGGAACTTCGGTGACGGAACGACATATACAGGAAATAGCACCACACACATATTCCAAAACCAAGGTGACTACACTGTAAACATGCAGGTCAACTCCAACGGAAGCGGATGTACAAGTTTCTCAAACTCGGTTGATTTCAATGTGTCGGTTGGCAGAGTCTGGGAACGGGAAGTGACAAGCGAAGCCAATTATGGACAAACAATAACTGTCGAAGGCGTGACATTCGTCGCACGAACCGACACCACCATAACCCAGACCTACCAAAGTACGACTGGCTGTGACAGCACCGTAAACCACCACGTCATAATTAGGACCATTGTCCACGACATACATGTGGATTTGTGCGAAGGCGAAAGTTACAACGCAAACGGATTCAACGAATCGTCCACAGGAACATACACACACACGACAACCCTTCCTTCCGGAATGGACAGCATAACAAACCTTTACCTGACAGTACACGAACTTCCAAATGCGACAATCAGTGGCAACCATGCGCTCTGCAACGGCTCCGTAGCCTTAGTTGCAAACGGCGGCGAAACATACCACTGGTCAACAGGTGACGACACCAATGCCCTTACAATTACAGAGCCTGGCACTTATTTGGTAACGGTAACCAATGAATTCGGCTGCTCAGCCACAGCTCGTCACCAAGTTTCCAGTGAAATACGCATAAACGTAGCATACAACCCGATACTATGCTTTGGCAACACGACCGAAGTAAGAGTCACCGCCCAGTATGGAGTACCGCCATACACAGGAGAACGCACTGAAACTGTAAGTGCAGGTTCTCTCACATATAGGGTTACCGACGCAGAAGGCTGTACCGCACAAGAAACCATCACAATTAACGAGCCGGAACTACTCACTAACGAACGTACCGAAAACGAAGCATACTGCAATGATGAGTTCGGAACCGTCACCGTAATTCCTCACGGTGGCGTATCTCCATATTCAATAGTATGGAACGACGGTTCAACAAATTTCACAAATACAAGGATAACCCCAGGAATATACAATACATACGTATTGAGCGACGCAAACGGATGTACATTGACCGACTCTACAAAAATAACACAGGAACCGCCAATTACAATCAGGCTATCGCACGAAGACGTATCGTGCAACAACGGCATCAACGGCTCTATAACTGTTAGTCGCATTAACAACGGACATGAACCTTACAGCTACAACTGGAGCAACAACCAGACTGGCGAAACAGCCATCAACCTTGCCGCAGGCAACTATATGGTAACCGTGACCGACGACCACAACTGCACAGCCACGGCAGCCGTATCCATATCGCAACCCGAAGCCCTGACCATCGAAAGCAACGTAAGCAATGCAAGCTGCGTTGGTCTATGCGACGGAAGAATTAATGTCGCAGCAAACGGCGGAACGCCAAGTTACTCATACAGATGGAGCACAGGTTTTGACATGCCCGAGTTGACCGAACTTTGCTCCGGAACCTACAACCTGACGGTATCCGATGCACACGGATGCGTGGCAAACCGCTCATATACAATAATACAGCCGACAGAAATCAACGCCAGCGCAACCGCAACCGACGTAACCTGCTATGCTGGCAACGACGGAAAGATAACCGTTTCTGTTTCAGGAGGAACTGCACCTTATTCCTATGCGCTGAACGAGTATATGTCGGAAAGCACAACTTCCAACATCTTGAATCAAGTTTCGGCCGGACATCATGTAGTTTACATAAGAGATGCCAGAAACTGCACGGCCCGCGCCGAAGTCACCATAAACAGCCCAGAAAGACTTTTGGCAGAGTCCGAAATAGTAAAGACAAGCTGCAAGGAAGCCTCCGACGGTGAAATACACGTTACCGCAATAGGCGGACATCCACCATACTATGTAACTACCGATGCTATCAGCGAACAACCTATTGCCGACAATCCTGCAATTACTGGACTAAGGTCGGGAACATACCACTTGATAGTTACTGACGCAAGCGGATGCTCATACTCGCTGAAAAACATAAGAATACCCGAAAACCTTAACGAATGTATCCACGTTCCGAACGTATTCACCCCCAACGACGACGGAATAAACGATACTTGGGAAATCACACACATCGACATGTACCCCGATGCAAAAATCTTTGTATATAACCGTTGGGGACAGAAAATGTACGAAGGAAACGGCACTTCCGAATACTGGAACGGAGAATATCGAGGCAAAAAAGTCCCCGCAGGAACATACTTCTATGTCGTAGAATTGGGCGAAGGACATAACACATATTCAGGACCGCTTTCAATACTATACTAATACTCAGCTATTTAAATTTCAAACGCCATCAACCATTTCCTTATCGAATCTTGACTATTTATTAACAATTTATTTATTTTAGCATAAAAATCATTGCTTATTTTTGAAACGAATAAATTGTAATGGATTAATAGTATATACATCAAATTTAAGTAACTGAAAAACACAAAATTACAAACAATTAATAAAGTTAATATGAATAAAAAAGTTATTATTGCATTGCTCGGTATCGCGTTGATTTCAACGAACCTCTGGGCACAGGAAAAAGAAGAGAAAGAAGATGAAGGTTATGTATTCACCAATGTGAAGGAAATTCCTATCACCTCGGTAAAGGACCAGAACCGCGCCGGAACTTGCTGGTGCTATTCGGGACTTGGTTTCATCGAGGCTGAATTGCTCCGTATGGGCAAGGGCGAATACGACTTCTCGGAAATGTTCATAGTTTCAAACACTTATATTGACCGCGCACAGGCTGCTGTTCGTACCCACGGTGACGTATCGTTCTCACAGGGCGGTTCGTTCTACGATGTAATATATGGCATGTCGCATTTCGGACTTGTTCCCGAAGAGGAAATGCGTCCAGGCGTTATGTACGGCGACACACTGTCTGACCACACAGAACTTTCGGCTGTGTCGGATGCAGTTGTAAAGGCTATCGCAAAGGGCGACCACAAGAGCCTGCAGAAAGATTCGGCAAACCAGACTTTGTGGCTCAAGGCAATAAAGGCCATCCACGAGGTTTACCTTGGCAAGTGCCCCGAAAAGTTCAACTACAAGGGACGCGAATACACCCCAATGTCATTCTACCAGTCACTTGGTCTCAACCCAGACGACTATGTATCAATAACTTCATACACTCACCATCCGTTCAACGAGAAGTTCGTTCTCGAAATTCAGGACAACTGGAGATGGTCGCAGTGCTACAATGTCACCATCGACGAAATGATGAGAATTTTTGACAACGCTATCGAAAACGGCTACACCGTTGCTTGGGGTGCCGACGTAAGCGAACAAGGATTCAAGATTGGTACTCGCAAGGGATTCTGCGTATTGCCCGAAACCAACGCCGAAGCAGCTAGCATGAAGGGCAGCGATATGGCTCACTGGACAGGCATGAGCGCAAAGCAGATTGCCGACGAAGCCGCTAAGCACCCGACTCCACAGCGCTGGGTAACTCAGGAAGAACGCCAGGCAGCATTCGACAACTGGGAAACTACAGACGACCACGGAATGGTTATCTACGGAACCGCAAAGGACCAGACCGGCAACGAATACTACATGGTAAAGAACAGCTGGGGTGAATACGGCGAATACAAGGGTATGTTCTACGCTAGCAAGGCTTACGTCAGATACAAAACTATGAACATCGTCGTTCACAAGGACGCTTTGCCAAAGGATATAAAGAAGAACTTGGGTATCAAATAAGATATAACAAAAAAACACAAATGGAAAGCGAAGCCATGCGTTTCGCTTTTCCATTTTAAAGAAAACAAGAAATGCTGATTTTTACGTCATTCCACAAGTCAGAACAATAACGCGAAACGGAACGGAGAGCGTAATATTGTTCGACTATGCGGAATCTCCCCAGTAGCACAATAGGAGATTCCGTATAAACGAACTCACGAGCAACGTTCCTTATGCTGTTCGTTCTGTTTTACGGAATGACGGTTACGTTTAAAATCCGACACTTATGGAAGAACAAGTCGAAAAAAAGAAGAAAAGCAAAGGCAGAAAAGTACTGAAAGGTCTGCTGATAGCATTTGGAAGCCTCATTGGAATCCTTGTGCTGCTCGTTGCATTTTCGCCACTGATACTGGAAACCTATATCAATTCTGAATCGGGCAACAAAAAAGTAAACGAAATCGCTGGAGACTATCTTAACGCCAAATTCGACTTGGGAAAAATCAACATCAAGGTATGGAAAAATATGCCTAATGTTGAGCTTGAACTCATCAACAGCGAAATAATCTCCAAAGCCATCAAGGACGACCTCACCGACACGCTAATCAAATTCGACACACTACGCCTTTCTGTAAATATCATTGAATTTCTCAATAACGACAGCATCATTGTCAACGAAGCCTACCTCTCCCACCCGATTGTAAACGGCTATGTAAACGCCGAGGGCAAAGCCAACTGGGAAATCTACGAATCGGACACCACTCCCGACGAGGACACATCTTCGTTCGACTACAAAATACGCATAAACCGTCTGCTAATCGACGAACTGCAAGCATCTTACATCGACGAGGAATCGCAAATGAAAGCTTCGCTCGACTCCACCAATCTGGAACTTACCGGCGAAATTAACGCCGAAATTATCGACATAGCTACAAGCCTCAAACTCAAGGCGAAATACGACGACGGTTCATCACAAATTCTTGCAAAAGTAGAACCGACAACAATAACCCTAAACGGAAACATAAACGATGGCGAATACAAACTCGACACTGAGTTTGGGCTGCTGACTGCCGAATTCAGCGACAGCACATCGAGAACAATAATAAATGTCGATACAATAGGAATCGGTGCACTGGCAAAAATCACCGACACTACCTACGACCTCGACACAAAACTCAACCTTTTGCTTTCCGAATACAACGATTCGGCACTTACTTTCAGCGACATACCGCTTAACATAGAACTGAAGGCAATAAGCAATGCCGATTTCAACCGATACGACATCGACACATTAAGCATAACCAGCAACGACATATTTGTCGGAGCATCGGGCTTGGCAGAAAACCTTCCCGACTCGTCGTGGAACACCGACCTGATAGTCGGACTCGACATTCCTCAAATCGACAATGTGCTGGAAATGATACCTAAAAGCCTCGTCGCCGACCTGAAAAAATATAGGATTTCTGGAGCAGTAAACTTCAACGGAACTGCCAAAGGCACATATAAGGATGACACCTACCCCAACATTGATGCCAACCTCACGCTTGACAACATAAGGGCAATCGTACTTGAGCAGAATGCCGAAGTGAAACTCGACATGGAAACCGACCTGAAATATGTATCCGAGAAACAAAGCGACTCGTACATAAACGTCAAGAGGCTGAATGCCACCGTCGGCGAAACCTACTTCGACCTAAAAGGCAAAGCCAGCAACATCCTTGGCGACCCATACATAAACGCAAAACTGAGATGCAACCTCAATCTTGACTACATTTCGTCGCTGTTCCCAATCGACGACCTAACATATAAGGGAAAACTTTCGTCCGACATCGAAGCGCGTTTCTCGCTTGCCAACCTGATGAAGATGAACGTCCAGAAAATCTACATGCTCGGCAACATCAACATCGAAAGGATACTGTTGAGAATCCCGTCGATGCGATTCCTCGTCTTCGGAAAGAACGCAACCGCCGACCTTGGCATAAACTCGATGAAGTCGCGCCGTTCCGAAAGGCTACAGCTCAGCAGTGCCCGCGTAACAGTCGATACCGTAAGAGTATCATCGCCACGCACCATCGAGGCAAGAGTTTCGAAGCTGAACCTTTACGCAAATGTTGAAGAGCCGATAAACGAAGTACCGCACCTCATTGTTGCCGGAAGTTTAAGAGGAATGGAAGCAATAGTTGCCGACACAATGTTCGTTTCGGGAAAGACAGGTCGCATCTCGATGGCTATCCGTCCCGACACCACCGACGCGCTCATTCCTGCACTTCGCGCATCGCTCGGACTCGACTCAATTGTTTACTATGAGCCAACACAGGGTGCCTTCCTCGACTCAACACGAATTGTGCTCAACGGTCGTCCGAGAGTCCGCAGGTTCACACGTGTAAACGGCGAACGTGTCGAAATTGACCAATCGACAAGAAAACCAATCAACACCGATTCGCTCATAAACCTATGCACCAGCATCGAAGATGCCGAAGGTGCTCTGCGAAAGTTCCGCTTCGACGGCAAGGTTTACGCAAAGGCGGCAAGGTACATGTCGCCATACTTCGACCTGAAAACCGGCACACGCCGTCTCGATGTAACATTTACCGACGACACACTGCACCTCAACAACTTCATGCTTCGCGTCGGCAAGTCGCTGATGAAGGTAAACGGACGGGTTGACAATATGCGCCGAGCCTTCCTGCGTGGACGCACACTCAGCGCCGACCTTAATGTTCAGTCGCGCAACCTCGACCTCAACGAGATGCTTTACGCCAACTATATGGGCGAACAAGCAAAGATTAAGGACGATGAAGCCAAGAAATCGGTTCAAGAAATGCTATCGAGAGCAAAAGCAGGAATGGGCAACCAACCACGGCAAATGCCTAACATAACCGACTCGGCACGAGCACATTATGTCGATTCAATACGAAAGGCATACAGCAAGAAAGACCTCGCCGAAATATACAACGAGCGTATGGGCAAGATGAAGGAGATGATGGAGAAAGCCCACAAGGAGGAGCTTGCAGCCGACGACAACACCGAAATTCAGGATACAGCCGAACAAGAATACGATACCGTACCGATGACGCTCTTTGAGATTCCAGCAAACCTCGACTGCAAGTTAAGCCTCAAGCTCGACACCGTTAAGTTTGCAGGACTGAAGATGAACGACCTCAACGGCGACATTACAATGCAGAACAGCACCGTATCAATCAAGGACTTGAAGACTACAAGCAATGTCGGCGACTTGAAAGTCAACGCAATATACACCTGCAACAATCCCGACTCTGCAAAAGCTGGACTTGACCTCATCGGAACAAACATAACCGTCGAAGACCTTCTGACGGCCTTCCCGATGATTGACTCCATACTGCCGATGCTGAGTTCGTTCGAGGGCAAATTGGACTGCGAACTATCGGCAATAACCGACCTCGACAAGGAAATGGAGCCCGTACTTCCCACATTGCAGACCGCCTGCCACATCAACGGCAAGAACCTTGTACTGCTTGATGGAGAAACATTCACCACCGTAGCCAAGTACCTGATGTTCAAGAAAAAGACCAAGAATGTGATTGACAATATGTCGGTTGAATTTACGATTGACAAGAATATGCTCAGCGTATATCCGTTCACACTTTCGATGGACAAGTACAAGGTTGCCGTAAGCGGAAGGATGGATTTCGACTTCAAGTACTTCTTCCACATTTCGGTGCTTGAACCGAAGGCATTGCCAAATTTAGGCATTAATGTTCAAACCAAGGAACCGAAGAAGAACAAGAAGGACAAGGGCAAAGACGAGGAAGAAGAAGGCGAACTTGCCGAAGAGACCGACGACTTCCAGTTCCGTCTGGTAAAACCGCTATACAAGGACGAAAAGTCTATAGCTCAATCGATTAACCTTGTCAACAAATCGGGTTTGGGCAGAATTTCGCTTCAGCAGAACCTCCGCAAAGCCATACAAAACATTATAGAGAACTACGAGGAAAAGAAGGAACAGTAAATTTATGGAAACTGTATTTTCAATAATAATGGCAGCAATGGGCATATCGCTGCTGATTTACGCAGGACTTGCATATTTGTCCGGCGACCCGATATTTTTGTTTCAAGGTGCGTATTCGTTACCGAAGGACAAAAAAGCCAAAAAGGAATATGTCCGCAAAAAGTTTGTAAAAATCATCGCACTTGTTGCGCTTTCGTTTCTGGCAAGTTCGCTTGTCGGTCTGACGCAGATTTATTGGCTTGCAGTAATTGTTTTTGTCTTGGGCATAGTTTTTACCGTAATACTCGGCAAAAAGATAATGAACAGCTAATTATTCCTTAACCTTACTGTCCTTCAGCCACTTGCAATTTGCAAATTCTGGCATTGCCAGGCACTTGTCCTCCATTGCACGCATTTTCTCCTGTTCTTCTGGAGTCTTGTCATCATAGCCCAACAAGTGCAAAATAGCGTGTATTATAACCCTAAAGATTTCGGTATCCTCTGTATTATAAGTCTTTGCATTCTCTGCAACCCTATCTACACTTATATATATTTCCCCCGAAATCTTTCCTTTTTCATCCTCGGTATTGTCAAATGTAATAACATCAGTATAGTAGTCGTGCTTCAAGTATTCCTTGTTCATATTCAACAGAAACTCGTCTGAACAAAAAACGTATGCAATCTTTCCTACCTTCTTTTTGTGAGATTCGATAACAGATTTTATCCAATTTTTCAAAGCAATATACTTTACCCTTGGTCTTTCTACATCTTCACAGAAAAAATCTACTGCCATAATTACTTCTCCTTTAAATTCTTTAAATATTCCTTATATTTGTTTTTATAATAATCTCTTAACTTCAAATTAGACACTTGAAGCAACTCGTTGAACCTTATTTCGCTTTCCTTTTCCTCGAAAGCCTTGTCGGGATTGCTTAGCTTGTACTCCTTTGCTTCGTGCGACTGACGTTTCTGCTCGGTTTCGCGCTCGTTCTGGCTGTTTTCGGCTTGGAGCAAGCGTGTAATTATCTGTTCCTGACGGTTTACCGTCTGCTGAGTAACATTGCGGTTCACCAAATCCCTTATATTCTGCTCAATCATCTTGTTGGCTTCCTTCAGATACTTGGCTGCATCGGGGCTGAGTTCTCCGTTCATCATATCGTTCATCATCTTCTGCATCATCTCCTGCTGCATAAGCATCTTTGCAAGCTGTTCGCCACTCTGCGACTGCTGACCGTTTTTCTTCATCTGGTCGAGCATCTGCTGCATCTGCTGTTTCAACTGCTGCTGCATATCACGCATCTGCCCCATCTGCTTCTGCTGTGGCTGCCCCTGCCCCTTGTTCTTGCATTTGTTGCAACTCGAACTTGAATTGCTTTGCATCTGCATCTGCTGCTGTTGCATCTGGTCGAGCAACTCCGAAAGCAACAAAGCAAGGTTGTTGGCCGATGTCAATACCTTCTGCTGAGAAGTCTGCGCCTGATATTTTGACGAATTGCCCAAGAAATCCATTACAGACGATAATCCTTTGCGTATCTCCATGACATCCTTCGACACCATTGAAGCAAGTCCTGGCACTCGTCCAGCCAAAGCGTTGATAGAATCCCTTATAACCGTAAAATTATCGGTTATATTTTTCTGGCGGACAACATAGTCCTTGTACTGCGGCGACTTGTACGACAAAGGTTTCATTCCCGACATTATGTCCTCCTGGTCGAACGAAAAAGTGAGCACATTTTCGAGCAACTGCCTTACATTCTCCATATTTTCGCCGTTTTCCTCCATCTCCATCTGCGCCATCATCGAATTCATCTTCTCCGACAACTGCTGCATCTTCTGCGAACTGTTCTTTTGCTTGTCAGAAGCCTTGTTGTTCTTGTTGTCGTTAAGGTCATCGCTGGACTGCTGCATCTCGTTTGAGATGTCGTTCATATCTTCTTTGAAATCCTGCAAAGGCATTGGTTCCTTCAAGTCGGAATTCTTGTCCAATGTCTTCTCGTACTCTTCTTTCAACTTATCGAACTGCTCGTTGAGTTCGCTTTGCTCCTTCTTGAGTTCTTCCTGCGACTTGCTCTTATCCTTGGTTTCCTCGGCAAGTTTCTTTTCCTTTTCGGCAAGGTTTTCCATCTGGTCGGCAATGCTCTTTACGCGTTCCTCGACTTCGGAGCGCTTCAGCAGTTCGAGAGTGTTGTCCATATTCTGCTCCATCTCCTCGACCGACATCTTGAACTCCTCCGACTTCTTGAAGAAATCGTCCTTGTTGAAATCCTCCATCAATTTCTTCATCTCCTCAATCATCTGGCGCATCTCGTCAGTCATGAGGTTTTCCATTAAGGCGTTTATTTCGGCCTGCTTCTTCAGAAGTTCCTCGCTCTTCGAGAATTGCTCCTTTGCCTGCTGAAGCTGGTTCTGCTCCTGCTTTATCTGCTCCATAAGCTGTTCGAGCTGGTCTTCCTTCTCAATGATGTCCTGCATAAGTTGCGAACGGTCGTATGGAGAAAGGCTTTCGTTGACAAGTTTGCGTTTCAACTCGTCGATGCTCTTCTTGATGTCCTCGCTGATTTTCTTTGCCTCATCAACCTTGTTCTCAGTTTCGCTGTTGGTCTGGTCGCTCATATCCTGCAAGTCCTGAGCCGACGGAATATTGAATTCCATAACCTTTGAGCGAGCAGTCTTAGGTCCGCTGTAACCGTCATTGTCGGCAACCTCGAAATAGTATGTAAGTTTGTTGCCAACATGCTCAACCGACGCAAAATCAAACGCATAGTAGAAATCCTGCGAACTCAGCCTCTGCGAGAACTGCACTGGCGACTTTGAAATTTCCTTGTCACCGTCGAAACAATGGAAAGTCAGGCGGGTGAAGCCATAGTCGTCATCAATTGCACCCTTGAAATACACGATTGCAGGATTGGTGCTGTCCTTCGCCTCGTTAACGACAATTGCCGGATAAAGGTCTGGAATTACGCGGATGCGATACTTGATGTCGACAAGTTCGCTGAAATAGTCGTTGGCGACAAACAGCGAATAGTCGCTGCTGGCGGTAATGCGTTTGCTCAACTTGTACTCGCTGTTGTTCTTTTCGGTCGGCAGAACGGTGCTATCCATCACAACCACAAGCGAATCGAGGTTTGCCGTACCGAAAGTCCACACCACATTGGAGCCAATCGGCACTTCCATATCGCCAGAGTTCTTTATTTCAATGGCATCGAGACCAGTGTAAGCCATCGGCGTAATGTTCACCTTGAAATCCAAAATTATAGGAGCAGGCAAAACGCTTACCTCGTAATCCTTCGACTCTACATCTTGTGCCGTGAAGTAGAACTGGAACGAATTATTCAGCGTCTTGAAGTCGTACTTGAATGTAGATGCCGACAGTTTTTCCATATAGAAGGCATTTCCGCCAAAGTTTATCATCACTTGCTCGGGCACGTAGTCACCTTTGACAGAAAGATTTACAGTAAAATCATCGCCCTGCCTAACCTGCAGTGAATCGTTTTCCAAGTAGAAAGCAAACGGTGCTGGCATCTCGAAATGCTCGTCGTACTTCACAATTCGCTCGGTGCCTTCGGTAACGATTGCCGGCTTGAACGAAATTATCAGCACAAAAACCAGCACGACAGGAGCCAAATACACCAGATATTTGACATTCTTCTTTATCTTTATTGCCGACAGGAACGGTATTGGCGAAAGTTTCTCGATTCTCTGCGAGATACTTGCATAAATAAGGTCGCGAGTTTCGGTATTTGCATCAAGCAATGAGTTGAGTTCCAAAGTGTTCTGCAACTTGTCGGCAACTTCGGGGAAATGTTTGCCAAGAATGCGACTGGCCTCGGAATACGACAGGCGTTTGCCGATTTTCATAAGCTTGAGCAAAGGCCAAAGTATCATAGTTACAAAGACGATTGCATAGAGCGTTATTGACGAGACAAACAGTGCGGTACGGAAAGCCGACGAGAATCTACCGTAATATTCCGCTATCACAATAATGAGATACCACAGACCTGAAATGGCGAGCGCAAGTATAACACCCTTTACTATCTTGTTCAGATAGTATTTCCTGATAAACTTATCAAGTTTGGAAATCAGTATGTTATACTTTTCGTCCATTTAAATTTCAAAACGAACAAAAATAGTAAAAAATGGCGATACTGTCAAAATAAAAATTAAGTATGGATAATTAATAATGGACTATTGACAATTAATCACCCCTTCGACTGACGCTCAGGGGGCTTTTGTTATTGTCAGTACACCACCTTCACCGTCATATTTGTTTCTTCCTTTAACTTGCTGGCAATATCGAACGAATACCTGTAATATTCAATGTCGGTAATGCGACCTGCATCATCTGTAGTGTACTTGTGAGTAAGCAACAAAACTCTTGTCATCGCTCCATCGCTGTTATAGTTGCTACCCTTTATCTCCGACGGCATATATTTGGAAACCAATCCTTTGGAAGCTACAGACTCGGCATTGGGGAAACCGCCAAACATATCCGAAAAAGCCAGCACATCAATGTCAGGACGAGCAACATCGCTATATTTGTATTCAATAGTATCGTACCAATTTCCATCGTCCTCGCACAAGACAACAGTCATTTTTGCAATATTGTCGCCATCCCACAAATATTTGTTCCCGCACTCGGCATCACCACAAGCACTTAACCTTCCAGAATTGTATTCGTAGGCTGCAACCATAACCGTATCTTCGGTTATCCTTTCTCTCTTCTTTACAAAACCATCCGAATCCAACGTAAGCGTCAACCTTTCCTTTGAACCTTCGCATACAATTGTGCTCTTGCCGTATGTCACGGTAGCCTTTTCGGTAAATTCCGATTTTGCTCCAGCATTGTAAGTCGTAGAAACCGCAACCAAACGCCCCGATTCGTCATACTCAAAATCAACAACACGTTTCTGCCAGTCATCGTCGTTTATCAACAGTTGTTTTACAAGATTCTTAGGCTTTTCCTGAGCATTTCCCACAATGCTGTCAGTTTGCTCGGTCTGATTTTCTGCATTTGCGCAACTTAGACCAATCATGCATAACATTCCTATAACTAACATCAAGTTTTTCATAATCTTATTCATTTTAACGATTTAACTTCTTAACAACGAGAACACAATGAAAATATTGTACGCAAAAGTAAAGGGAACTATATACAAGTTGACTAAATTTATACTAACAATAAGTCATTCCGCAAGTTAGAACAATAACGCGATACGGAACGGAGGAGCGTAATATTGTTCAACTATGCGGAATCTCCCGAGAAAAGAGATTTCGATGGAGATTACTCACTCCGTTTCGTGAAGGAGTTCCGCATAGACAGGCTCACACGACACGTTCCTTAGTCGGTTCGCTTTGTCTTGTGGACCCTTTAGAGCACGAAGCTTGCGAGTAATGACTAAGGTGCCTATAACAAAAAGTACATTGTGTCAACACGCATATAGCTTCCAAAGTAAAATATTTTCTATATAATAAAAAAACACACTTTTGCAACAAACGAAATCCAAGAGACATATCATCAACAAGAAGGCGAATACTATTTCTTTGACTTTATTCGTCAACAAAATGTGCGAGATATGCCAAATATTCGTCACAAAAATGTGTGAGATAAGCAAATTTTTCGTCAACATTTTTGGCAAATTACTGAAAACTAATTATTTTTGCAACGACATATTTTTAGATTATGAAACGAAATATTTACAGCAAACTAGTGGAGTGGAAAAACAAGCCGTCGGGAAAGCGTAAACCTCTGATTTTGGAAGGTGCAAGGCAGACCGGCAAGACTTGGCTTGCAAGGGAACTCGGCAAAAACGAATTTGAGTCGTTTGTCGAAGTAAACTTTGAGGATTCAGAGCAGTTGAGGTCGATTTTTGAGATGGATTTCGACATTGACCGCATATTGCTTGCAATACAGTCGGCTACTGGCACGAAGGTCGAAGCAGGAAAAACATTGCTTTTCTTCGATGAGATTCAGCACGCACGGCGCGGTTTGCTGTCGCTAAAATATTTCCACGACAAGGCTCCGCAGTATCACATAATAGCTGCAGGCTCTTTGCTTGGCGTAATCGACCACAAGGATGATTCGTTTCCTGTCGGCAAGGTCGATTTCATAAATGTGCATCCGCTCACATTCGACGAATTTCTTTGCGCACTTGGCAAGGATGGTCTTGCTGATATGCTCCGCACACTCGACTGGAAGGCAATAGAACCTTTTGCTTCAAATTATATTGAGATGCTACGCCAGTACTACTATGTTGGAGGTATGCCCGAAGCCGTGCTGACATTCGCCGAGGAGAAGGACTACAATGCAGTGCGAACCGTACAGAACAACCTGCTGAAGTCGTACGAACGCGACTTTTCGAACCATCCGCCAAAAGAAATCGTACAGCGTATGATAATGGTCTGGAATTCTGTTCCTTCCCAGTTGGCAAAGGAAAACAAGAAATTCGTATATACGGCAGTGCGACCGAGTGCACGTGCAAGGGACTTTGAAACTTCAATCCAATGGCTATGCAATGCAGGAGTGGTGTCAAAAGTAACACGTATTTCGGCAGGATGGCTCCCTCTTAAAGGCTACGAAGATGCCGATTCATTCAAGTTGTACCTTTTGGACATCGGACTTATGGGTGCCATTGCCGGACTTGATGCCAAGTCGCTTGTCGATGGCGATGACTTTTTTTCGCAGTACAAAGGTGCGCTAACTGAACAATTCGTATTCCAGCAGATAAGTGTTAACGAAGATATGGAAATCCATTATTGGACACCAGATGTGGGAACTGCCGAGGTGGATTTTATCATACAACTTGGCGATATGATTGTTCCGTTGGAAGTAAAAGCAGAAAAGAATCTGAAAGCTAAGTCGTTGGGACTATTCATAAATCAGTATGGGGCATCATGCGTTGTTAGAACTTCTATGGCACCATTTGAGCAGGGAAAGACCATAACCGACTTGCCGCTGTTCGCCATAATGCTTCTGCCACAAGTTATTGGCAATATTCGTCAACAAAACGTGCAAATAAAGACCAATATTCGTCATAAAAATGTGTGAGATAAGCAAAATTTTCGTCAATATTTTTGGCAAATTACTGAAAACCAGAATAAAAAAAGCCGATAGAAATTCTACCGGCTTTGTATTTTTTAAGGGAACCTTTTATCTCTTGATGTCCATTTCCTTAATAAGGTTCTGAGCATTTGCGTACTTGTCGATGATGAACAAAGCGTATCTTACATCAAGGCAGATGCACCTCTGCAAGTTTTCCTCGAAGTCGATGTCGCCCGACATTGCCTCGCTGTTACCGTCGAATGCAAGACCGATAAGTTCGCCGTTGCCATTGATAACAGGGCTGCCCGAATTACCACCGGTAATATCGTTGTTGGTAATGAAGCAAGTAGGAACATCACCATTCTTGTTTACATACGGACCGAAATTCTTGTCCTTGTAAAGTTGTTTCAACTTTTCGGGAACAATAAATTCATAGCTGTCAGGATTTTCCTTTTCCATCACACCCTTCAAGGTAGTATAGTAGTCGTAGAAAACGCCATCACGAGGTTCGTAGCTCTTGACATTTCCGTAAGTCATTCTTATTGTCGAGTTTGCATCGGGAGCAAAGTTCTTGCTGGGGTTCATTGCAAGTACACCTTCGATGAAAATACGGTTGTTGCGTTCAAGGTCAGCCGACAAGTCGTTGTATGCAATCGAAACATTTCTGTAAACATCAATTATGTCGTTACCCATCTGCAATACTGGGTCCTTAGTGAAGGCTGAACCCGATGGCTTGTCGAGGAAAGCGTTAAACTTTGCTTCGGTAGAGAAAATTGACTTCGAGAAAGCATCATCAACATACTTTTCTACGTCGCCCTTGTACTTGCCTTGGATAGTCTTGAAGAACTCGGGATAGAAATCGGGACTCATCTCGTTGTAAGCCTTTCTGAACAAAGCCTTCATAAGTGCGCGCTCTGTTTCGGGGTCGTAGTCCTTGTAGAATTCCTTTGCCGGCTCTCTCATATCGCTTACTGCCGAATTTATTTCAGCAATTTCCTTCGAAGCGAAAGCCGTTGCCAACGACCTGCAGCCAAATGCAAAATACGGCAATTCGCTACCGAGAAGACCTTCGGTGATATACATTCTTGCTACTGCATGATTTCTTCTTGAACTATAGATTTTCTGCAAAGCATTCAAAGCGTCACGGTACTTCGATTCGCCCTTTGCATCGGCCCACTTGCACAAGTCAGCCTCAATCTGCTTCTTGATTCCCATTGTGTTGAGGTGAGCCAAAGCCTTGTTCTGCTCGTTGGAGTACTTCCAATAGTTTGAGCAGGAAGCATATTTCGAAGCATACTGAATCTTTACCTTCGGGTCGGCGTTCATCTTCTTACGCAACTCGTTGACCTTCACATCTCTGATTTCGTATCTCAACTTGTTTGTAACCTGCATAACTTCTTCGAGTCCGTACGAAGTGACATAGCGGTTGGTTGTACCTGGGAAGCCCATAACCATTGCAAAGTCGCCATCTTCGATTCCCTTTGCACTAACAGGCAGGAAATGCTTCGGTTTCAGAGGAACATTTTTCTTTGAATATTTTGCCGGTGAACCGTCGGGAGCTGTGTAAATTCTGAACATTGAGAAGTCGGCAGTATGGCGCGGCCACATCCAGTTGTCGGTATCGCCACCGAACTTACCCATCGATGAAGGAGGAGCACCAACAAGGCGAACATCCTGATAAGTAACATATACCAACAAGAAATACTGGTTTCCACCGAACATATCTTTTACCTGAGCCTTGTAGTTGGTTCCAGCAACAGCATTGTCGATTATGGTCTTTGATGCCTTTTTCAATGCAATGTTGCGGTCCTTTTCGGACATATCCTTCTTGAACGACTTTTCAATTTCGGAGGTAACATCCTCAATCCTAACAAGAATCGAAGCGGTAATGCCAGGATTTGAAAGTTCCTCTTCCTTTGAGTATGCCCAGAAACCATCCTTCAGGTAGTCGTGTTCTACTGTCGAATGGGTCTGAATCATTGAATATCCGCAGTGATGGTTGGTGAACATAAGGCCTTCGCCCGAAACGATTTCGCCCGTGCAGAAATGCCAGAAAGGAGAACCTTCCCTACCCAAACCTACAACTGCATCCTTGATACAACCTTTGTTTACACTATAAATATCTTCGGGTGTCAGCTTGAAACCCTGCTTCTTCATATCGTCGTAGTTCTTGCCAATCATCGACAATAGCCACATACCTTCGTCAGCCCTTGCGGTGAAACCAAACGCAAAGACAAACACGAACAAAATTGCTGCAAATCTTCTCATAAATCCAATTTTATACATTTATATATTTCTACTTTTTATAATTCTTCAATCCTTCGTTAAGGAATTCCATAAATTCCTCTGCATTAGTGTTGTACGACATCGGCTTTGTAAGCACCTGACCTTCGGGACTTACAACCACATAGTACGGCTGGGTGTTGCACTGGAAGTTGACAATCTGGATGTCGGCGTTAACCTCGCCCAAAGTCTTCTTCACCTTGCCGTCGTTCGATGATGTAAACTGCTCTTCTACAGGCACTTCAACCGATTTCTCATCTACATACAAGGCTGTCATCACAAACTCGTTGTTGAACTTTTCGGCAATCGACTTGTTTGCCCAGATTTCAGCCTGCATCTTCTTGCAGTTTGCGCACGAATGTCCTGTGAAATAAAGGATTATCGGCTTATTTTGAGCCTTTGCGCACTCGAATGCCTGCTTGTAGTCGAAATATGCATTTACGCCGTATGCAGTGTGCATCGACTCCGAATACTTTGGCGTTCCGCACAAAGCGCCTTCGGAAGCAGCTCCGCCATCGTCGGCAAGGTTGAAGTTCTGAGTTGTCATTGGCGGAAGCAAGCCCGATACCGACGAAAGGTTTGCACCAAACATTCCCGGGAACAAATAGAGTGCGAAAACAAAGAACGCCGATGCCAAAATCATACGGAAGAAACCGACAGTCTTAACCTCGCTGTCCATTTTGAAACGAATCTTGCCAAGCAGGTAAAGTCCGCACAAAACACTGATTACAATCCATATAGCAATGTAAAGTTCGCGGCTCATAATGTCGAGATGATAGTTCTGGTCGATGTTTGAGAAGTACTTGAGCGAGAATGCCAACAGGCAGAAGCCCATTACAACCTTCACCGAGTTCATCCATCCGCCAGACTTCGGCAACTTCTTGAGCCAGTTCGGTGCTATTGCCAAGATTGTAAACGGCAAAGCAAAGCCAAGTCCGAAGCCAAGCATACCGATTGTCGGTTCAAGTACGTTTCCACTGGCAGCCTTTACCAACAAAGCTCCGACAATTGGTCCTGTACAGCTGAAACTTACGATTACCGTTGTGAGTGCGAGGAAGAACGATGCGAAAATACCGCCCTTGTCAACCTGCTTGTCGCTCTTGTTTGCCAGCGAAGTCGGGAGAATAATCTCGAACAAGCCGAACAGTGAAGCAGCGAATGCAACGAACAGCAGGAAGAAAATCAAGTTCGGAATCCAGTGCGTGCTAAGCACGGTGGTAAGTCCTGCGCCAGCATTCGTAAGCGAAACAATCACACCTATAATAGTATATAGCAAAGTAATTGAGATTCCGAAAACCAAAGCCTTGAGTATTGAATTGAACTTGCTTGACTCGCCCTGCATAAAGAAGCTGATGGTCATTGGAATCATCGGGAACACGCAAGGTGTCAAAATTCCAAGGATACCAAACAGCAGGGAAAGGAAGAAGAATGCCCACATGGAACCGTCTTCAGTTGTTTCCTCGACAAATTCGTTCTGCGAAACAATGCGCGGAGTTCCGCCCTTGTCCGACTGTACGGGCTCAGCAACGGCTTCTGTGGAGTCGGCAGCAGGTTCTTCCTCAGCCACAACAGCATCGGCAGGTTCGGCTGCTTTTTCGGTTGTCTCGACCTTGCTTTCAGCAGTTTTTTCAGGTTCTGTAGTTTCTTTCTTTGGCAAGTCGATGTTGAACTTTGCATCGGCGCTTACCGGCAGGCACTGACCGTCCTCGAAGCAAGCCTGACCGTTCAGTTCGGCCTTTACTGAGAATGAAGCATCGGTCAAAACTTCAATTTTCTGCTTGAAAGTCGCCTTCTTGGTGAAATACTTGACATTTACCATAAAAACATCGTCGTACTCGGCTGTAGGAGCCGGCGACTCGGTAGTTTGTCCGACGGTTTTGTACTTGTCCGACTTTGTGTAAGTAATCACGAGGGGCATAGGTCCGCCCGCATCGAAATGCTGTGAATAGAGGTGCCATTTGTCCTCGATTGTTGCCGTCATTACAAGGTTGTATTCCTTGTCGGAAATCTTTTCGGTCGAGAATTTCCACTTAACAGGTTCGGCCATCTGCGCAAAAAGCATTGAGAATGCGAACATTGCAGTAGCCAACAAAAAGATTCTTCGCAAAAAGTTCATATACGTTTTGTTTTGTGAGTCGCAAAGTTAAAAATAAATTTAAGATTTACGAAGTACGATTTAGGATTTTTTAAAATTAAATGTCCACAAAAAAACACCCGTCTCACGACGGATGCCTATGAAGATATTGAGTGTGGAGTATATACTATCTAGTAAGGATTATTTTCTTCTCGTCAACGATCCTGCGGAGGTTCATTATTGCATAGCGCATACGACCCAACGCGGTGTTTATGCTTACGTTGGTGACATCGGCAATCTCCTTGAAACTCATTCCGCCGTAGTGCCTCAGCATTATCACTTCCTTCTGCTCGGGCGGCAAATATTCGAGCAATTTTTTCACATCGGTAAGTATCTGCTCGTCAACAATCCTGTCCTCGATAGTGGAGTCTGCCAACGAAGTGGAATTCAACACATATTCGTTCTCGTCGCTAGATGTCAGTCCGTTATTCTTGTCGTACCTGAAATAGTCGATTACCAGATTGTGGGCAATGCGCATCACCCAAGGCAGAAACTTGCCTTCCTCGGAATAGGAACGCGAACGCAACGAAGACATCACTTTCAAAAATGTGTCCTGAAATATATCGTCTGCAACTGTGGGATTCTTGACATTCAAAAGTATATAAGAATAAACTTTGCCCTTATACCTCTCGATAAGAACCTCGATGCACTTTTTATCCCCTGAAACAAATGCGTCAATCAGCATCTGATCCGAAAACTTGTCGTATGTCATATTTCTGTCTTACAATAAGTTAAGGATAAAAATGTATCTTATAGGCGTTCTTCCTTTCTTTTTAAAATGTCAATAATAATACTTTAACGAGGCAAATTTAAAATAAATTTTCGGAACTGCAGCAAAAAAATCAATTATTTTTTTCGCGCCACATAAAGAATTTCCTTTTTGTCAAGACGATAGCGTTCAATTTTTTCGGCTGGCAACTTTTCCTTGATGTCAAATTCCTCGACCTCGAAACCTACCGACCTGAGTCTGTCGGGATAGTCCAGACCGTGCCAGCGAACGTGGTCGTACTGACCAAAATGCTTTTCGCGTTCCAACGGGTCGGTAATGCTCGCATCCTCGTAAGTTTCCTTGAAATCTGTATTTATTGGCACCTGCAAAATGGCTGTACCTCCGCTTTTCAGCACACGGAAAATCTCCTTCATTGCGGTGATGTCGTTGGGAACATGCTCGAGCACATGGTTGCAGATGATATAGTCGTACGATTCGTCCTTCAAAGGTATCTGCATAATGTCGAAATGCAGGTCGGCAATTGGCGACACAAGGTCGGCGGTGGTATATTCCAGATTTTCAGCCTTCTTGAACCGCTTTATGAATGGCTGTTCCGGCGCAATGTGAAGCACGGATTTCCTCGTTGTAAAGAAATCGGAATATTCGGTCCAGTACAACCACATAAGCCTATGCCTTTCAAGCGACAAGCACTTGGGACACAGACGGTTGTCGCTACCGCTCTTGCCATACGGCAGAAACTTGCGGAACGATTTCCCACAAACAGGGCACGTAACGTTATTACCTATATAAAAAGGTCTTACAAGAATCGAAAACAAACCCGAAAACCTTATCAGTATAGGACGTGGTATTTTACGAACCAAAAACCTTATGAATTTCTTCATATCAACTCAAATTTATAGTGGTAATACTCTCAAGAGAGTCAACCTTTACCAATTCATTCTTAAAATAATACCAAATATATGCAGAAACATTCTTCCCCGAGAATTGCTTCATTTGAGAGATAAGTTCCTTATATCTAGCAACTTGCTTCGCATATTTCATATCATGCTTCTCCGTGCCGAACTTATAGTCGAGAATAACAACCTCGTCGGAGAAAACCATAACCCTGTCGGGACGTTTAAGTTTGTCGTCATTCTTTTCGTCCATCGGGTAGATAATGTTGAACTCGTTATACACTTTGCAACTGCCGTCGAACCACTTGCGCAGAGGCTCACACGACAATGCCGAACTAAATTCACGCACAAGATTTTCGTATGTATCTCGGTCAATCTCCCCGTTGTTGAACATTACAGCAACAGCTGGCTCCACATCTTCTGCAGTAATTATCTGCTCGAAAATTGCGTGGTACTTGGTTCCCTTGATTCGTGCCGACCATTCGCCTTCAACATCATCGCGCAGGTGATGTACAATGCTAATCTGTGGCTTTTTACAAACAGGATAGTCGGTAATAAAATCGCCATTGGAAGGTGTTTTTTTCTCGTCCTTTGCCGAAAGTCCGCCCTTTGTAAATATCCTGACATTTGCTGAAGAATCTTTGGACATATTCCAACCGTCGCTTCTTTTTCTAAGCGTTTCACCTTTGGTCGGGACAACAATATCACCGTCCAGACTTTCGTCCGAGAAATAATCGGAAAGCAATTGCGAAACATGCGTCAGTTTAGATGGCTTGGCAGCTTTCTTTTCGTCTTTATTACTCTCAGTCTTTTCTATCGCCGACACATAAAGCCCATATTTAGCCCTTGTAAATGCCACATATAGCAAATTGTACGACTCGATAGCCTTGCGGTAGAGATTTGCGTTGTATTCTGCCGCCATACTTGTCTTTTCCAACGCCTTCTTGCCGGCAACGGGTATCTTTATCACCTTTCCATCGCCCGACAATTTCCCTTCAATAGGCTCATCCACAAACATATACTCAACACCTACACCTCCGCTACCGACAAACTCCCAGTTGCAGAACGGTATGAAAATGTAATCGGCTTCAAGTCCCTTCGACTTATGGATTGTTATGATTTTCATTGCATTCTGGCTTTCTGGAATCTTCAGTGTCTCCTCCGAACCACGCTCGTCCCAGTAGTCAATAAACGATTGCAGGTCGGTTGACTTTTCGGAAAAATTGTGAACAACATTCCTGAATGCAATCAAGAAAGGTACATTTCTGCCGTTTTCGTTTAGCTTGAGCCTGCCAATCATAATGTCAACAATCTCAAAAGACTGTTTCTCCGACAAAAACTTAAGTTTTCCCAAATCCTGCTTTTCCAACGGTTCTCCATCAGGATTCAAATCCTCCAGAAACGCCTGCACCATCTCTTCCTTGTTAAAGCAGGAACAGACCTCAAGATTATTCTTCTCCAAATAATAGAGGTATGCCGACTCTACAAGCGAAATATCATAGTTGGCGCTTTTGTCGTCATCGTTTTTACCAGCCTTATTGCTAAGGATATAGCGCATATATGCCAGAATAATCTTCACCGCACGGTTGGTGGAGATATAAAGGGCTTCGTCGGAAACCACATCGTAGCGCACGCCCGGCTTTCTGTCTGACTCGGCAATAGCAAGAAAGCTATTTGCCACAAAACTTGCTTCGCTCTTCTTGCGGACAAGTATCATAATCTTGCTTGGCGGAACATTGTGATTCAACTGCAAGTTCTCAATTTCGGAAACCATATCCTTGAAAATGCGGTCAGACAGAGTTTCATCCGAACTATCGCCATCACTGCCGTACAACCTCACATTTATTTCGGAATCCTTATCTTCCGTTACACCCTGCCAGACATCATCGTAAAGCGACTTGAACTGCGGGTCTATTTTTTCATCGCCAAACAAACTTTCATTTTTCGTGTATTCCTGATAGAAAAAATCGTTGTTAAACTCGACAATATTCCTTGCAGTCCTGTGATTATCAGTAAGGCTTTTCAGTCCGCAGTAATCCGCAAGCAATTCTTCCCTATCTCGGTTCGCCAACCGCGAAAGAATCCGCCAGTCGCCACCGCGCCACGAGTAAATCGACTGCTTGATGTCACCTACCACAATGCTGTCGTGTCCCTGCGACAAGGCATCGTGCAGCATAGTCTGGAAAATGTCCCACTGCTTGATTCCTGTGTCCTGGAACTCGTCTATCATAAAATTGTCGTACTTTGTGCCGATGCTTTCAAATACGAACGGCATCACCGACACATCACCGCTTCCATCATCATTGCTTCTTATTATCTTCGACAGCAACGACGGCACATCCGAAAGCAGGAACACAGAATCGCGCCCAAGGTTTTCGTGCAGGATTTCGCTTGCCTTGGCATACAGGCGTACAAGATTAAGGTTCTTCTTGACCATATATGCCGTACAGAACTTCTTGTATTTAGAATCGTAAACAGAATCTAGTTTGCTTATTTCATCAGTAAACGGCTTGAACACACTGACAAGCCCCGTATTTTTTGAATCTTTCTTAAACCAATTGTCCTGTAAAAATTTGTCGGCGGAAAATTTATCAAGAAGCATATCCAGGCATAATGATTTTCCACTATCGAAATTGGAGAAACTCTTGTATGTGTTGTAGATGCCACCGCTAATATGAGAAAAATCATCATCGTTCAACCCATTACTCTTTATTTTAGCTGTAATTCCGTCGATATTTTTCTTGAACTCGTCACAAAAATCCTTGATAATGCCGTCTATTTTCGCCTCGTATGCATCAATATCAAAATCAGAAAATTTATAGTCGGCAGCAACAGCCTGCAAAATGAAACTTTTTATCGCTTCCTTGGGAATCCATTTTTTTTCTGCTTCGATATTATCCTCAATCATCGACGATATGTACTTGTTAAGTTCGGCATCAGACTCAGCCCTCAACATAATGTCATCGACAAGCTGCGAAATCACAAGGCTGGTATTCAGTTCCAACTCGTAATTCTGCTGCATATCAAGCTCGTATGTCAGATTTCTGACGATTTTTTGGAAAAAACTGTCAATTGTATGTACCGAGAAAAACGAATAGTCGTGTATAATCTGCGTAAAGAAATTCCGAGAACGCCTGATTATGGTTGACTCGTCAAGACCCGTTCTTTCCTTTATCTTGTCGATGATACCTTTAGTTTTCTTTTTCAAGTCATCGGGAGCCTTGTCAACATTAGAAATCTGGAACAAGTTCAGCACTATTCGCGACTTCATCTCGTCGCAGGCCTTATTGGTAAACGTTACGGCAAGAATATTACGGAAAGCGGAATAGTTTTCCGCCTTCAGCATCATCGAAATGTACTCGTACGCAATGGTAAACGTCTTTCCCGAGCCTGCCGATGCAGAATATACAGACAGATTATCCATCAGCAGACTATTTTCTTATTGTATATTCAATAATCTGACACTCAACTACATTGATGGTTGTATCCCATACGTTTGGGAACTTTACGACATTTACATCGTATTTGCCGACCACCCTGTCGGATTTAATAACGTTTCCGTTTTCTATCTCACCAATCTTTTCGTTGTTGATGCGAAGCTCCACGGTTTCTCCATAATTATTAATTACGGCTATACTTCCAGTGTGATTAATCTCACAAGAATTTTTTACACGACAAGAAACCGCTATAAATGAAGCAATTAGGATAATTATAAAAGCTAATTTTTTCATCTGTTATTTTTTTGCCAAAGATAATAATTTTTTCTATCCAAAACAATGGTAAATGTCTTGCTGTCTTACTGGCTAACAGTCTAACAGGCTTACAGACTAACGGACTCCCCCACTGTCATTAAGGTCGTTAACGACTGTCTGCCTGTTAGCCTTTTCTTCTGTTAGCCTTTAAAATTCCGCCCCTGATACATCCCGTTCCTCTTCATATAAGCATCCACAATATGCGCCACCTCGAAATTTTTTCGTCCACCCCAGTCGGGATACAAAAGCATATCGCGTGGAGATTCGCTGGTGAGGCGTTCTACAATTATCTCTGGATTAAGGATGTCCATAAAATTGGCAACTATGCGCACATAATTCTCCAGCGACAAGTCGGTAAGCATATTCGGATTTTCGGCATACAACTTTTCCAGTCGCGTAGTCCTAAGTACCTGCATCTGATGGAGTTTCAGAGTTGAGATTGGTAAATGGGAAATTTTCTCGGCATGTGCATAAAAGTCGTCTTCGGTTTCGTAAGGCAAACCGATTATGAGGTGAAGTCCGCACATTATGCCATATTTTTGCGTCAGCTCAACTGCCTCGACCGCCTGCTCGTAGGTATGTCCGCGATTTATAAATTCCAAGGTTGAGTTTTTGGTTGATTCAAGTCCATATTCAATTTCAACGTAATTGCTTGCAGCATAGTCGGCAAGAAGTCTAAGTATCTCATCGTCAATACAATCGGGACGGGTAGAAACAACAAGGCCAATCACTCCATCAACGGAGAGGGCTTCATCGAATTTTTGTCTTAACAGCTCCAAACCGTCCCCTGAGCTTCGCTCCCTGAGCATGTCGAAGGGTCGAAGGGAAGGTTTTTCGCTCCTGTCTGGCACATACGTATTAGTATATGACTGAAAATAAGCCAGATATTTCTGTGCACTGTACTTCGGTCTGAAAAAATCTATTCCCTTCTGCAACTGCACGGCAATGGAATCATCGGAATTGCAATAAAACGGACTGAAACTTTTGTTGGTGCAATAAATGCAGCCGTCGGTGCTAATCTTTCCGTCGCGGTTGGGACATGTAAAACCCGCATTTACAGAGATTTTCTGCACCCGCTCGCCAAAAGTCCTGCGGATGTACGATGAATAGTCGTTCCACTGCAATGCGTTACTCATTTTTCTCCTTTCCTGATGCATAATGGTATTTTATCTCAATATCAGAGCCTTCAAAGGTCGTATCGTAGTCATCATCGTCCTCGTCGTCAAGGTCGTGAACAACCTTTTTGATTGGATAGATAAAGGCGCATACAAGTCCCGTAACCGCCCCTGCCAGATGGCCTTCCCAACTTATGCCAGTATTTTGCGGATACAGTCCCCACACCATACTGCCGTACAAGAAAACAACAATCAGCGACAGTGCCATATTCTGGATGTTTCCGCTTCGTGCGCCAACCGTAAATATGTATGCAGCAAAGGCATATATCATTCCACTTGCCCCGATGTGTACACCACCGATACCGATTATCCACGTCAATATTCCGGTAAAAATGTACGAAATAAGGAAAACACGCAGTGCCTTTTCGGGGTAAAAGTAAAAAAGCATAGTTCCAAGCACAACGAAACTCACTGTGTTGGAGAAAATGTGGGAAAGATTAGCATGAAGAAAAGGCATTGTGAACACACCGAACCAGTGCGAAATTTCCCGCGGCATAAGTCCGTACTGCGAGAAACTCACATCCAGCAGTCTTTCGGCAGCGAACATCATCCAGCACAGGACCATAAAGAACGTGGGAATGACAGCCGCCGCAAGCAAGCGCCTAATCTCTATCTTAGCCCTTGCATCCATTCATAAATTTTGTTACTATGGAAGAAAATTCCTTGTGTATCAACGAATTTGTAGCAACCATTTCGCCACCGAACAGATAGTTGTCGCCACCAGAAAAGTCGCAGACCTTGCCGCCAGCCTCCTGCAAAATGATTATACCAGCCGCCACATCGTAAGGTTTCAGGTCGTACTCGTAGAAAGCATCGAAGCGTCCCGCAGCAACGTAAGCCATATCCACGGCAGCCGAACCCAATCGTCTAACTCCCTGTGCATTAGTGACAAAATGCTTCAGCAAATCGATGTACGGATTTATGATTTCAAACCTGTTGTATGGAAACCCGGTTGCGACAAAGGCATTAGAAACGGAATTTACCTTTGAAACGGAAATTTTCTCGCCGTTGAGCCACGCACCACCGTTCTTGTAGGCATGGAAACATTCCTTCAACCCCACTTCGTACACCACCCCGACGACAATCTCGTCGTTCTGCTTCAGGGCAATGCTTACAGAGCAAGGATAAATCCCGTGTATGAAATTGGAAGTTCCGTCAATCGGGTCAACTATCCAGTTGAAAACCTCGCCGACCTTCAACGATGACCTTTCCTCGGCGATGAAACCGGCATCGGGCAATATCCTTTGCAGTTCGTCAACGATGAATTTCTCGGTTTTCTTATCAATTTCGGTAACGAAATCGTTCTTTCCCTTGGCGTCGATTTTATAGTCGGCACTATTGATGTGGCTACGGATGATTTCGGCAGCATTCTCGGCCACAAATACAGTCTGTTTGCAAATATTCTCTATGTTCATAATGCAAAGGTAAGAAAATTTAGTATCCTACGGACAGGTATTGAAAAATAGAAACAAATTTACAAATACAATATATCTCATAACAAAAAGGACGGAATTAACCGCCCTTCATTATTGTGTATTTTTCATATCCTATTCTTTTACAAATTTTCGCAAAGCCGCCCCCTGAGCTTCGGTTGCTGAGCTTGTCGAAGTACCGAAGGGTCGGCCGTATATTCTCACCACATACACCCCGCTAGTCAAATCTTCAACATCGCAAACCGCATTGTCTGCGTTTACATCTATGCGCTTTACAACCTGTCCCAAAGCATTTACGATTTCTATTTCAGAAATTGTTTCAGATGATGTGATGTTCAAGATGTCGTTTGCTGGATTTGGGAAAATGCTTATCTGCATTTCTGCTTCCGAAATTCCCGTAATGACATTCAAATGCAAGGTTACAATTGAATCGCAACCGTTGGCAGCAGTGAAAGCCTGAGTGTAATCGCCAGTTTCGGTAAATGTTTCACCATTCCATACGAATGATTCATTTGCAGTTGTATCGAACTCGTAGGTTACCGATTCATTGATAGTCAGGTGCAATGTAACAACCGAGTCACAACCATTGGCAGCAGTGAATGTTCCCGTATAGGTGCCACTTTCGGTGTATGTTGTTCCATTCCATACATATAAGTTGCAAGCCGAGACTTCGACAAGCTCAGCCTGCGGATGATTGATTGTCAAATGCAATGTCACAACAGAATCGCAACCACTAACAGAAGTAAATGTTCCTATATAGGTGCCACTTTCGGTGTATGTTGTTCCGTTCCATACATAGAAATTGCAAGCCTCGGCTTCAAATTGTTGAGCCTGCGGATGGTTAATTGTCAGATGCAAGGTAACAACGCTGTCGCAACCACTTGCAGAAGTGAATGTTTCCGTATAGTTGCCACTTTCGGTATAAGTTTCACCATTCCATTCGTAGGAGTCGCAAGCGGAAACTGTAAATTCTGCCGTAGTCGGATGATTTATTGTCAAATGTAATGTTACAACCGAGTCACAACCATTGGTAGCAGTGAATGTCTGCTGATAGTTGCCACTTGCAGTATAAGTTGTTCCATTCCAATTGTATGATTCACAAGCCGAGACTTCGACAAGCTCAGTCTGCGGTTGATTTATTGTCAAATGCAGGGTAACAACTGAATCACAACCATTGGTAGCAGTGAAAGTTCTAACATAATTACCACTTTCAGTATATGTTTGACCATTCCACCCATATGACTCACAAGCAGAAACTTCAATATCTCTTGTAATAGGATAATTTACTGTAAGATATAAAGTTACAACACTATCACAACCATATTGATTTGTTAGAGAAAGCGAATATGTACCCGATTGTGTAAGTGACGATGCTCCAAAATCATAGGAACTACCATAACACATTTCATAATATAGCGTTGTTTGCGAAGTTTGGCATGTGCCAATGGTGAATTGCCAAATGTCAGACCACTCGCTTTGAGCATTATTGTTCGCAGAACGCACCCTCCAGAAAAATGTCGTATTCTCGGGAAGTCCAGACAATGCAAAGTTAGTAGCTGCAGTATTGTAGTTGCTTACAGCAAATGCAAAATTCTCATCGATTGAAAGCTGAATGTCGTAACCTAGCGCGCCAAATACATCCTGCCACGATAGTGTGATATTTGACTGCGTTATAGTGCTGTTGTCTGCAGGAGCCAACAATACCGGGGCAACAAGTTGTACATCCGCCGTGGTGAAATGCCAAATAGTAGAATATGGAGAGTTTCCATTGTTGTCGTATGCTTGAACGCGCCAATAGTAGGTGGTACTGGGCTGCAATCTGACAACATTGAATGTAAGCGTTGTGTTTCCTGATGCTACCATGTTTTCGAAACTACTGCTCGTACTTACTTCATAATGATACCCATTAACATTGTCCATTGCTTGCCATGCGAGAAGAATATTGCTATGTGTTGCACCAACAGAATCGTTTAACGGGCTTATCAATGTTGGACCAGAAGTAAGTTGGTATGCAGTTGTGAATTTCCAAATTGCTGACCAACCCGATGTGTCAACAGCGGCATTTACAGCACGAACACGCCAGTAATATGTTGTACCATAACGCATATTTGTTATGCTTGTACTCTTATAGGTATCCGTATTTGTCATAGAAGAAGAAACGCTCAAATTACGCAATAATACAGAGTTAAAGTTTGTGGTTGTATCAACTTGAACAATATATGAAGAAGAGCCTTTGTTATTATACCATTGTAAAGTGCGTGACGAAACAGACAATCCAGTACTATTGTTTGATGGAGAATACAGCACAACTTTGTCTATGGTATGGAACTGCCAAGTTGACGACCAGCCAGATGTATCAACAGCATTTACAGCACATACACGCCAGTAGTACATTGTTCCATATAGCATATTGGAAATATATGTGCCTTTATATGTGTCGGTGTTTGTTGTTGACGATGAAACATTTGCAACTAAAAGTTCATTGGAATTGAAATTTGGGGTCGTGTCAAGTTGAAGTATATACGAGGAAGAGCCCTTGTTATTATTCCACTCTAAATATTGACGTGTATAATACCCGCTAGTAGAACTTGTGTCGTTCGATAATGAATACAGCACAACCCTGTCTGTTGTATGTAACTGCCATGTGGCAGACCAACCTGATGTATCAACTGCATTCGCTGCACAAACACGCCAATAATACATTGTGCCATAACGCATATCAGAAATATACTTGCTTATATATGTATCTGTGTTTGAATTTGAGTTTGATGATGTTAAAGTCCGCAACAGTCCAGAATTGAAACTTGGTGTAGTGTCAAGCTCTATGATATATAAAGACGACCCTATTAAATTTTTCCATTGAAAATTCTGCCGTGTATAATAACTGCCTGTTGAACTTGTGTCATTGGGAGAATACAGCGTAACATTATCTACAGTATGGAATTGCCAAGTTGACGACCAGCCTGATGTATCAACTGCATTTGCTGCACAAACACGCCAGTAGTACATTGTACCGTAACGCATATCGTAAACATACTTGCTCAAATATGTGTCGGTATTTGAATTAGAGTTTGTTGTGGTAATAGTACGCAGCAAGTTGGAATTGAAAGTCGGAACAGTATCAAGCTGCAATATATACAAAGTAGAACCTATTGAGTTTTCCCATTTGAACTCCTGACGAGTATAAAATCTACCTGTAGGAGAAGTATCGTTGCTTGGAGAACTTAATGTCACCTTGTCAATAGTGTGAAATTGCCAAGTTTCAGACCAGCCAGATGTGTCCGCTGTATTTACGGCACAAACACGCCAATAGTACATTGTTCCATATCGCATATTGTAAACATATTTGTTCACATACGAATCTGTGAATGTGCTTGATGATGACACATCTATACTCTGTAGCATTCCCGAATTGAAAGTAGGAACGGTATCAAGCTGAAGTATATACGATGATGAACCAATACTACTGCTCCACTTAAAATTCTGCCTTGAATAAAAATTGGCTGTTGGACTGGTATTGTTGCTTGGTGAATTCAATGTTACAGCATCCATTGTGGTAAACATCCGAGTTTCCGACCAGTCTGACTGAACAGTATTGTCTGAAGTCGATATTGCCATAACCCTCCAGTAATATGTTGTGCCATATAGAAAATTATATTCTGTTCGCGAAGTGCTTGTTACAGAAATATGTCGCAACAATGCAGAATTAAATTCTGGACAGGTATCTACTTCCAGCACATACGATGCCCCCGAAACACTAGACCAACTGAATGCAATTCGTGAATAGCAATTTTCAAGATTATTGTTCGGACTGCTCAATGTAGGCGCATTTAATGCCATTGAATTCATTGCAAATAACAATAGCAACACGCTGATAATTAAAGTCTTTTTCATATATTTTTATATTATCAATCAAATGCAAAAATAATAAAATATACAATATAAATGGTTTAAATTCTTATTTCTACCAAGAATAGCAGCAGATTTTTGCCAGGTGTATAAACAAAAAAAAATCCCGACTTGACAGTCGGGACCTTGAAGGACGGCGGCGACCTACTCTCCCACAATACGCAGTACCATCGGCGCTGGTGAGCTTAGCTTCCGAGTTCGGAATGGGATCGGG
>CACYQN010000017.1 GCA_902776565.1 uncultured Bacteroidia bacterium | reverse complement strand
CAACCGCAAGGCTACTGACGAATTCGTCGCCGCCCTCGAAAAGGCCATCCTTTCCATCGACGGTTGCATCGACTTCTTCGGCTCCAAGAAAGCCCAGGAAATTTACGGCAAGGAAGTTGCCGCTCAGAAGCTGGAAGAAGCCAAGAAGGCTAAGGCTGCTGGTCGCAAGATCTGCATCTGCCACGGTTGCGAGCTTGAACAAGAACTGTTGGACAACAAGGACTTCCTCGCCAAGAAGAGCCAGTGGATCTTCGGTGGTGACGGTTGGGCATACGACATCGGTTTCGGTGGCCTCGACCATGTGTTGGCCAGCGGCGAAGATGTTAATGTTCTCGTTCTCGATACCGAAGTTTATTCGAACACCGGTGGACAGTCATCGAAGGCTACTCCTGCAGGTGCAGTTGCTAAGTTTGCTGCATCGGGCAAGAAGGTTCGCAAGAAAGACCTCGGTATGATTGCAAAGAGCTACGGTTATGTATATGTTGCACAGGTTGCAATGGGTGCAAGCCAGGCTCAGTACTTCAAGGCAATCAAGGAAGCTGAAGCATATCACGGACCATCATTGGTAATCTGCTACGCTCCATGTATCAACCACGGTATCAAGGTTGGTATGGGTCGCACACAGCACGAAGAAAAGCTTGCTGTTGATTGCGGTTACTGGCACTTGTGGCGTTTCAACCCTGCTGAGGAAGAAGCCGGACAGAACGGATTCCACCTCGACAGCAAGGAACCGGATTGGAGCAAGTTCCAGGACTTCATCATGGGCGAAGTTCGTTACAACTCGCTTCTCAAGACCTTCCCAGAAGAAGCTAAGGAATTGTTCGCTAAGACCGAACAGTTTGCAAAGCTGAGATACGAAGGCTACAAGAGATTGAGCGAAGAAAAATAAGAATTGAATATTCAACTGAATTGATAAGGGTGTACTCTCGAGTACACCCTTTCTTAAATTCAAACCAAGCATCAACAAATGTGTAATTCTTTTATTTACAACAAAAACTATGGAACAATATATAATAGTTGGAAAAACAAAAGACAATGTCTTTTTTAAACGTGTCGGGAAAGATGATTGGTCAGAACTAATTGTAACAAAAAAATATCTCCGTCAACTATTGCGCAATAATAATCCCCAGAAAGTAACTTGCGAACAGATTGTATCAATCGAATATGCTTCTGAGAACGATATTGCACCAATGTCATTTAATGGAATACTTAAAAGATTTAACAATGATTAACTACCAATTTTTCCCACGCTCACAAGGTGTGACAAAAGAAATACAAGTGATAATTGAATGTTTCAAAAGAATTGAACCTACACTTGCAGATGGGAAACATCGTGTTTCAAATGATGTTCTGGCCTTATTACGTCCCCATCTTGAAGCACATGGGTATGCGGTTGAAAAAGGCAAAGGACGAGAAGAAAAAATAGATGTACCTGTTCTTTTTGGAGAAAATAACGAAATAGATAAATCTTTCTATGCTGATGCCCTAAACAAAGAAAAGAACATTGTTATAGAAGTTGAAGCTGGTCGTGCCGTTAGAAACAATCAATTTTTGAAAGATATATTCCAAGCATGTATGATGTTTGATATTGAGTATCTCGTTATCGCTGTTCTCAACGAATACAAAGGAGGTGGCGTAATTAGCAGAGATTATCACGAAGTAAAAACATTTTTGGAAACGTTATATATATCAAACCGATTGAAATTACCATTAAAAGGAATATTATTAATTGGTTATTAAAAAAATGAGAACAAAGAAACCTAATTACACAGTCGTAAGATGTCAAACTACAGATAAACTTAAGATTCTGAGTTTAGTATATGGTGGTGAAGAATACAAAATCATCAAAGACCATATTGATATAGTATATTATAATGGCGATAATCGTGCAGAAAAGAAGGAAACTAAAGAAATGATAAAAAGAGAAATTGAAACACTAAAAGAAAATGGGATTATTGCAGATTCCCAACCTAAATATATTGACGACTGGATTATTTTAGAATTATAATATTTCATAAGAATAGCAAGAGTTGGTTCAAAAAATGAAGTGCATCCAGATGCAGACAAAAACGACCTACGATTAGTCTTTGAAATAGAGTTTGTAAAACAACTATACCCTGATTATATACCAATAAAACTGAAAATATGGGATACATTTACTGATACAACATTGTGTGAAATGAAAAATAAAGGATTTTTGCAGAAAGACATAAATTTTGCCATACCCCCCAATAGTGAATTATAAAATCAGAATCCAACAAAAACATATAAGATTTGCGCCATAAATCCGAATACAAAACCGACTTTGCAACACTCCAATATCAAAATTTGACCACATATTGTAATTAGGAAGTAAGCATACCGATAATTTATTATTTAAATTATAAAAAATGAATATATTATACATATTAGGAAATGGATTTGATATCGCACAAGGGATGAAAACAAGTTACCCTGATTTTTATCAACATCTTAGAAATAACAATAATAACAATAGCAAATTACTACAACAAGTTTTAGAAGATATTAATGAAAATAAAACATTATGGTCTGATATGGAAATTGCTTTAGGCAAGTTTACATCAAAAATAAAGAATCCTAATGATTTTGAGAATTTATATTTTGAATTAAGCGAAAAACTTCAAAATTATTTAAAGACAGAAGATAACAAGTTTAACCCATCCGAAGAACTCAAGAGTAAATTCAGATCGGATTTTATAAGTCCTACAAAATATATGGCAGAACCCGATAAAAAATTATATCTTGATTTTGAGAAAAAAGTTAATGCAATTCACAACATAAATGTCATAAATCTTAATTACACAAACACCATAGAAAAATTACTATATCCCAAACCAATTACAAACAATGATGTCATTATAAGCAATAATCATATAAAACCAATAATTCATATACATGGCAAGCTTGATGACACTATAATTATTGGCGTTGATAACAAAAATCAAATTGCCAATGAACAATTTAGTAATAATGAAGACATAAAGGACTTACTTGTCAAAGAACAATCTAACCTCGCAATGAAAAACACATATCACCAAACATGTGAGGAGTTTATTAAACAAGCGCATTTAATAATAATTTATGGTGTGTCATTCGGGGAAACAGATATTCGTTGGTGGAAACTAATAGGAGAACAAATTAAGAATCGTTTTTATTTAAGCATTATACTATATCCATATATGCCAACCGCAATCCCGAAAACCAAAAAACAAATGTTAGGTAAGATAGAAAGAGAAAAACGGAACTGGCTAATGGACAAAATGATGATAAAAAAAGAAGATTGTCCGAAAGATATAAATGACAGAATATTCATAATACCGACCTATTCTAATGCCTTTAAATTATAATATTCACTACATATTACATTTTCAACAAAGCAATAATTTGAAATAGGATTATTTCATAATATAGAACGTGCCTCTTAATTGGGGCATGTTCTTTTTTTATTCTGTTTTTTGTAAATCCGCAATCAGAATTAACAATAAAAAGTATACCATATTCTAAGGATAAAAGCAATTAGTTCTTCTGTATTAATCCAGAAAACCGAATATTAGCGAATATATTAAGCATATTTTTGCAGAAGGAGAATTGGATGAAAAATCAGTTGTCCGAAAATTACGAACAACTGCCGACGATGGGCACAAGAATGAGTAAAAGAAAGTAGCAATATCATTAAGTTACAAGAAACTGAGAAAAGGGGAATAATATGTAATTCCCAATAATTGAAAGGGGCAACAGGTGAAACACTCTTTTTTATGATTTGTTTTATTTATTGTGTCAAAAACAGCCGCAAACTGCATAAGCGACAGACAGTCCTCCTTCTCTGCAGTGTTTTATTATTGAAAAGGTTGTAGTGATACAACCTTTTTAAACATTTTCTTCCAAAATCCCAATAAAGTTAATAAATAAAATACCTTCTTCTCAAATAAGCAATCCATTCGTCCTTTTGCTCCATGTTCAGACATTCTCCCATTCTTTGGAATAAAGTCTCATAACTTAATGGCACAAATGAGTTGTAATACTCATCTCGTAGCATTTCTTTGTATTTGGGCATGGCATCAAAGCTGAAATGTATATTTTCCTGTGGGTAGAGAGTTATGCTGATGAAATTGGCAATATCGCCATGCAGAACCATTGACGCACCAAGGATATGGTTTCGCCAAATCTGACGAAACTTGTTTGAAACAAGGTCATCATCTGTCACATTAGTTTTATAATAGCCACATTTTTTTGTAACATCCTTATAAGCTCCATACAGGCATGTTTTACCCGAACTGTCTTTCACATGCTTGTATTCCCTTGAATCGAACTTTAGTGGATATGCCGTCTCGGTATATTTTACTTCAATACCGATACCACACTGTTGATTGTCTTTATTGATATAGGGAATATACACGTCAAAAGCGGTGCAGTCATCCAAATAATCGGCAACTGGTTCTGGATGGTATTCAATGAGGATATCTTCAATGGTCGCTATCTCTTCTTTTCCAAGGATTTTGTTAAACAAAAGTTTGCATCCCTCAAGGTCATGCCTCATTGGTAAGAAGATTATTGTACGGAATATGTTCACTGCGCAACAGATTGGTCAGCATCTGTCCACTTGGTGCCGTTGATGACGTCGCAATAGGCTGTTTTAGTTCATCCATAATCTCTTTTCTAAAACCCTCAAAAAAGATCAATCCTTTCTTTGCGTCATTCAGTTTAAGCATATTCGTATGATTGTAAAAAAACACTTTAAGTTCATTCTCACGGAAACCAATTTGATGTTCCCGTGTTTTGCGTTTAAACGCTTCGTAAGACAGTTTTCTTACGCCCATATGGTTCTCTCTAATCATATCGTTTCTGGCAATCTGGTTGACCATATCATATATTGTTTCTTTGGTTTTCATATTATTTTCAGTGTTCAATTAAGCCAATTAATAAATATCAAACAACGACATCGCGTCAATTGTCTTTCGACAATTTTCTTCTTCTTTCTAAAATATTCTTCATAAAAAAATATTTCAATGAAAGCAATGAACCTGCAAGACATGATATTACAAACACATTAATAGCATCATCTATTCCCATAATAATAACCAAATGAAAATTCCGCTTTCCACAACACTTTCGAATCAGAAAAATTCAAAAGTCTTTTTTAACGATATTATTCCTAAGTTGTAATCGGTTAAAATTCTATTGCTTCCACCCACTTCTTCATCCATTCGTACAGATTCATCTCATGTATTTGTTGAGTCCTGATATACATCACAAGATGCTCATTTTTCCAGCGTTTTTTAACAATCTGGGCTGTGTCAAAACCAATCTTACCATCCCCCACTGACAACACCATACCAATCCAGTACATATTTTCAACGCTTCTTGCCAGTCGCATTTCAAACCATTCTCTTTTTTCTTTCCAAACCTGACACACCATGACATAGGCCATTTTTAAAGCATCAACATACATCTCTTGCAAATGGGGCATCCAACAGGAATTTATCTGACGGAATAACAAATCCACAGTTTCTTCATAAATAGCCTTTCTATCACACTCTAAAAGGTCATCATCCTCTGTCATCAACATTAGAGCGGACATCACGAATACTTCTCTCGCCACTTTTTTGTTATAGTCATCTGTAATCTTTGTCCCAAGTCCTTCATGCCTGGTCAAGTACGATTTCAGCAATATCTTATAGGCTTGCTTGTATGTTCCTCTCATTTGGAGAGGCAACGTGTATCCCCTATAAATTTCCAACAACTCGTCTCCAAACTGTGGGAGTTTATGCATGTTTAAGGAAAACAATAAAGTATTATATCCTTTCTCTAAACAATCCAAGAGGGCATCCTCTTTCTGTTTTTCACATTGTCGTGCCAAAAATACAAGATATCGTGGATTAGCGAAATCCGTCATCGCATTCTTAACCGTAAACGTATTATCAAAAAAAACGTCTATTAGCTGATTAGCCTCATCCACAGAATCTTTCGCATACGAATCAGAAAAATCGCTATACTGATTGGAACCATAATACCATCGCTCAACAACGTTTCTACCCAAAAACTCACAGAAGCTGATCATAACATTCTTGATAGTGCTGGCAATCTCGGTTTCTCTTATTTCAAATTGTTTTTGGCCGTCTTTTGCCAATGGATGATCTGATTCTAAATCATCATACCCCCTAAGGGTACCCCCTTCTCTAACAAATTGCTTATACCAGTGCATCAATAATATCAGACCCAACTCGAGTTTACTGTTGTTACAGTAATTCAGAACACCTATGAATGTCTCAGGCCTTTGAAGTCTATATGCCAATGCATCTTGTAATGGGGGATACTTGAGCTTTATAAACATCTTGTACAGTCGCTCATATTGTTCATCATCTTCCAAATACATGGCTATGAAAGCCAGCCATTCTGGCAAATCCAAATATCCTCCACCATAACCAAAATAATCTCTGTTATGCCTAGTATCCTTTATTGCTTCAGCATCAATTTCCTCTATCAATAGGTCTATTGTGTCCTCATCGATAATAATACTGTAAGCAAACTCCTCATTCCATGTAAAATAAACCCAGTCTAAAAATTTTGTGTTAACAATGCCTGATTGCTCATTAAGGAATTCGGCCATTTCCTTGAATCTCCAAGCTTTCTCATATTCTTTGGTAACAACTTCGTCACTTACATCCAACAATGAAACACGAAAAGCCTCTTCACAAAATTGCAGAGCGGACTCTTTTAGATGCTGCAATTCTAAATTACAAACATTGAGTATTTCCTCTATGCCTACAGAGTCATTTTCATCAATGTGACGTTGAAGCAAAGGCCATATACGCTCAGCAAACAACCTCCCTTGCGAATGCTTACTCACATAGCTGTCCACTACTTCATGCGTTTTCAGAATTTCCGCCGCACGCTTAGGTGTCGTCGTCCTTACAAGTATGTCTCTTTTCAGCTTCATAGAGCAATCTCTTTATAGTGGTTTCGTGTTTTTGCAAAAGTCCAATATAACTCAAACATGTCTTTTACAAGGTTTTTGTCTTCCTCATCCATCAATTCAAAAATACCGGTAGAAGCAATGGATGAAAGATGATAGCCCAATGAGCCACCAATCAAGAAAACCCTCTCACCGTCGATAATTAAGAACCTGTCATGGAATTCCCATTTCTTGCCAAGATCATCGCTTGTTGAAATACACGCCAAAGTTACTTCGGTACCGTTTTTTACTGCTTTAGGAATCGCATTTGAAATCTCAGGCTCCCATGTTTGAACCTTCTTGTCAAAATCCGCCTTTTCTTTCACCAACATATAGCGAAATTTCAGACTGTTTCTCAAATGATTAAAGATACGACAATCACTGGCAACATCATTCTGATTATAGTTGAAATAAGGATCCCAAATATCCACACTCCTTCTAGCCAACTCTACAAGTGTCATATACCACCGTGGTGGTAATGCAGGGTATTTCGGACGATGGAAAAAGGCGTAGCTCTTCCCATGTATCATATTATCGTCTGCAAATTCTGACGATTTATTGATTGTCACCCTTCTCTTCATCATCTTAATCCTCCATCATTCTCTTTACGTCTTCTAATATCAGTTCTTGTTCCTCACGTGGCAATCCTTTCAGCTTGGTTACGATTTCCTTTGCTATTTTTTCTTTTCCTTTTCTTTCTTTAGCCACTCCCCTGCTATCGCTTGGGGCTATCACATCCTTTTCCATAGCCACTTCCTTTTCCCCTGTAGCACCGTCTATGACACCCATATTCAGCACAATTTTTCTGATAAAAATGATTTTTTTTACTGCAAAAACAATTTCTCCATTTTCATCTCTCACTTCTACGTCAGGGCATGTAACAGGTTGATTTGTCTGCAACAAACATTTACCTTGTTCTATATCTGTTTGTATTTCCACAGGTTTACCTATCTGTTTTCCTTCCTTATCGAAATCTGTGATTGTAAAGAAAAGAGGAAATTCCCCCGACTTTCTGGCTGTCATGGTGCAAAGCATACCTGCATGACTATCAGATGCTGTAAAATGAATATCTTTGATGATTGAATGATGCCATACCATATACATTCCACCCCATCTGTTTTGATATTTGCAGACATCAAAGCCCAAACGTTTTTCAGTAATTGAAGATAATTGACCCAACTCCTCTTCATTAAGTTTTAACTTATTATCTTTTGGGGGTTCCACATAAGAAATCACATAATATGGCCCTTTCCTGAAAGGGAGGATTTCTGTTAGTTTTGTATCATCGAAATCTTGTGTAAGCACCTCATGATGTTCTATCTTGGGCAACTTGTAATAATTCGAGGACGTGGCACCAATTTTATCTTCCCAAACATGGTAATTGTCCATCCATTTTTCAAAAACGGGACAATCTTCAACCTCTATAATAAAACTCCCTTCTCGACAAACAACGTCATCTTTGGGTGAAAAATCATAGTCAGGCATATCAGGTTCAACCTGCTCAATTATTGAGAGGACATTTATCTTATCGCCTCCCCCCGTATAGAGCAGAGACATTCTCCTTAAGATACTTTCCTTACCAGAATCCATAATACAAGAGTCCATTTTTACCATTCTTCAATATAATCAGAACACATACCTCGTGCTTTGGTTGATGTTGGAATATAATACTCTATTCCATTAAGTTTTGACATCTGGTCCACATAAGAATCGTGATTAAATGAAATAAACTCCACTCGGTCTTCTAAGATAACATGAAGTTGGTTCAAATAATTTATTGACCTCGGATAAATACGCCATCTCGTAACCTCCTCAGGCAATACAAACTTTTCATTATTACTCATCATTACGAGCAACTTGTCTTCATATTCCATTATATTCCCAAAAGTTGCCGCACTTCCTTTTATCAAACGAGAATTGCTTTTAAGATTAAAAGTTCCAAAACTATTCAATCGGTCGGCATGTGAGTTTTCTTTCCACTTGCTATATTTTATAACACGCACCTTGTTACCTGTGGCCTGATATACTTTGTCACGTATCCCCCAACTTAGTATCGCATCTCCCTTGAAATCATCAATGAATGCATTTTCTTCAATTTCTTTTTCGAAAACACGATGAAAGTAAGAATTTTTGTCTCTATCCAACTTAAACATGGATATATATGAGTTCCCGTTATGGGAAGAACTGAATATGCTTTCAAAGATATAATTCGAGAACAGAGAATACTTCTCTGACACCTGATATAATTGCGGTTCTATTTCCTTTAAAAAGGCGTAATTGTAATTACTACCAGGTCTATATTCATACAAGCCATCACTGCCAGCTGACAAAGCCATTTGAGGATAATCATTTGCAATTATGGAAAGAATTCGAGCATCCCATAGCTTTAGAGCCTTAGTACTAACCTTATATTTCTCCGACCTGGGCCGATGAGCTGTTGCCTTAAACAAGCCTTTTTCGGTGGAATAGTACAGAATATTATTATAGATTTCCGTATCAACAGGTAGCGCGGATGAAGGAGCCGGTTGCACACCAATTATACAATCCTCAATATCTTTTTCCTCCAAAAAATGTTTTCGCCGGCATGTAGACGAGTATCTTCTCAATACGATCTCCTTAAATTCATCATCCTCAAACAGCCTTTTTGTCTTACTTCCATACAAATAACGGCCATCCTTGTAACCATATAAGAAAGTTAACCAATCACCGTTGTGTTCTATGACCTTATCAATAACCTGATCCCAATCGTAGATACGCAGATCGCCGTCAAAAGTCCAAAGATACAATCTACCACGGTACAATTGGCAGTCGTAATAGTCACCAAATAATGTTATCTTTAAAGGTTGCATGATAAAGTCTGTTGAATTTTTGACATTTTTGCTTTGGTAATCCTATGCAGTTCGACCCACTTTTTCAGCACAATGTCAGAGGGGACATCGTACGTATTTGCCATATAGTTACAAGGGTAACCATGCCATTCAGTAGCATTAGGGTCTTTTTTAAACTTAGCAATCTTTAGTTCTTCATTGTTAAGCCCCTGCCCCAACACAGTGAATTTTTCATTTGCGTTCAACACAAAACCCCAAGCTTCGTTTTCAACCACCCACTCATTTTCATAAGTGTACTTGAAACATCTGAATTCCTCGTCATGTGTAACAATCCAAATGCTTTTGTGAGGGTTCCCTATCTGCCTATGTTTTGGGGAAGAAAGATAGTGAACCTCTTTCTTATCATATTCAAATTGATATGTAAACTGAATATCTGGCATCTAAAAAATATAATTACATCTCTATTTCCATTGTGGTCAAGAACGATAACTACACTCACCCCTCCCCCCCACACACACTTTCAAATCCTTCACAATTGTCAACTTCCAGTATCCCTTCCTCCTCATGCGGCACATAGGGGCCTTCCTTGCACTCGAAGATGACGGAACCAGGTTCCAGGGCTTCCACGGTGTGCCAGACATTCTTTCCTATGTTCACGCCGTAGCGGCCTTCCGATGGGTCGAGGACAATGTTTTCGATAATGGTGCCGTCGTCGTTGTAGGTCGTCACTTTCACTTTGCCGCGCAAAACCACAAACGATTCGGCTTTTGTGGGATGACGGTGAATGGGGATGTTGGCACCCGGTTCCACGGCATTCAGAAAACGGTGGCACTTCTCATCCAGACTCTGATGAAAGTTCAGATTCATCCGCAGCCGAGGTGATGCCTTTGCCTGAGCGGTCAAGTTGTCAAGTATCTTATTGTCTATAACCATAATAGCTTCTCCTTATCCGAAAATGTGTCAACCCCTTCATCTTTTCCCTTATTTTGTACCATACAATTTGCAAATATAAAAATTTTTCTTCATCTGTCACTATCCTCCTTAAAATATTTTTTCTCCTTGAGATAAATATTCACCATACTTCTTGCATCGAATATGTCATCACCCACGAATTGTGCCACTTGATCCACCGCAACCACACAAAAGATTTTTAGTCGTTATTGAGCAGGTAGAGCCACATTGGGAGAAGTGGAAAACAAAGTTGGAGCGGATGATGAGGTGACCTCGACAGCAAAGAACGCAATTGTGATCAAGGAAATCTTCGCCAACACCTCACAATTTGCAAAGCTCTGCTACGAAGACTACAAGAGATTGAGCGAAGAGAAATAATTTTGAAGCAGATTATTTCATAAAAAAGAACGTGTCTCAAATCGGGGCACGTTCTTTTTTACCCTCTCCCCAAAAACTGACACAAACAAAAAAAACTGACAAAATGACAATATTCCATAAAAATGTCTTACCTTTGTAAACTTATTTTCAGAACGAAATGGAACTGAGTTTAGATGATATTCAGAAGATAAAGACCAACAGCGGAATAATAGGAAATTCAGCTGGACTTAACCGTGCAATAAACGTAGCCGTTCAGGTTGCAGTTACCGATTTATCGGTGCTGGTGCTTGGCGAAAGCGGCGCAGGAAAGGAAAAGATTCCACAAATAATACATAGGTATAGCCGTCGTGCCGGGAAAAGCTACATCGCAGTAAACTGCGGCGCTATCCCCGAAGGCACAATCGATTCAGAACTTTTTGGTCACGTCAAGGGAGCTTTCACAAATGCAATCACCGAACGCAAAGGCTATTTCGAGGAAGCAAACGGCGGAACAATCTTCCTCGACGAGGTTGCCGAACTGCCTATGCCAACGCAAGCCCGTCTGCTACGTGTTCTCGAATCGGGCGAATTTATGAAGGTCGGCTCATCGAAAGTTGAAAAGACTGATGTCAGAATCATTGCTGCCACTAACGTGAACCTGCAGGAACGCATCAACGACGGCAAGTTCCGCGAAGACCTCTTCTACCGCCTCAACACCGTACCTATAATAATACCGCCACTGCGCGAACGCAAGGAAGACATCCACCTGCTTTTCAGAAAATTCGCACGCGACTTCGCCGACAAGTACAATATGCCCGCCATATCGCTCTCTCCCGAAGCCACCTCACTACTCGAAAACTACAGATGGCCAGGAAACGTACGCGAACTAAAACACGTCGCCGACCAGATTTCAATAATCGAAAAGGAACGAACAATATCCGCCGACACCTTAAAGCGATACCTTATAGATATACATTCTACATCACTGCCGACAATAATTAATAATGGAGGACAAGCACACAACTTCTCTACCGAACGCGAAATTCTATACAAGGTATTGTTCGACTTGAAAAAGGAAATGGATGAGATGAAAATCCTCCTCAACGACATTATCGACCAGAACCCGAACATCAGGTATTCGCTCAACAATAACGACAACCGCATAATTACCGACTTGTCTGACACTCTGAAAATAAATACGCAAGTCACGCCAATGTACAGCGAACCTGTACAGTATCACCAGCAAAGCCAATCGTCTGGCGATGAAATCGTCGAAGAGGTTCTGTCGCTTGCCGACCAAGAAAAAGACCTGATTCTAAAGGCTTTGGCAAAAAATAACAACAAAAGGAAACTTGCTGCCGAAGAACTTGGAATTTCGGAAAGAACTCTATATAGAAAAATAAAAGAATACGGAATAGCGAAATAAAGTTGAATGTTCAAAATTGAAAGCCGAAAGTTGAAAATTAGAAGAATACATATTATATTAATAATCGCATCGTGCATCGCATTTGCTTCGTGCAAGGGCGGTTATTCTTTCACAGGAGCCGACATCAGCCCCGACACCAAGACCTTTACCGTCGAACTTTTTCCCAACCGAGCAAGCCTCGTGCAACCTACGCTTAGCAACGTTTTCACCGAGACCTTAAAGGACAAGTTCCTAACCGCCACAAGCTTGCATCTTGTCAACGAAAATGGTGACCTCTATTTCGAAGGTGAAATCACAAATTACAACGTGACGGCACAGGCATATCAGGGAAACGAAACCTCGGCACTCACACGACTGACAATCGGCGTTAGGGTACGTTTTACAAACAACATCGAGCCTTCAAAGAGCTTCGAATCATCATTCTCAAGATACGCCGACTTCGAAAGTTCGCAGAACCTTTCGGCTGTAGAAGGCGAACTTATGCAGCAAATCTGCGACGAACTGGTAGATGATATTTTTAATAAATCCGTAGCTAACTGGTAATATGAACAAGGAAACATTTGCAAAATACATCAGCGACCCATCGCTACTCGACAACGACACTTTGCCCGAAATAAAGGCAATGCTCGACGAATTCCCATATTTCCAGTCGGCGTGGGTGCTGTACATCAAAAATTTACACACCATAAAGGACATTCGCTACGAAAACAAGCTGAAAACAGCCAGCGCCTTCGTATCCGACCGCAAACATCTGCACGACCTCCTGAAAGGAACATATATTCCTACAATCACCCCCGTACAGACGCAATTCATTGCGTCTACACAAGAACCAGAACAGCCACAATCCGACGATGCAAATCCAGACACCGTAGAGACACAAAACCTTGTGTCTCAACCCGAATCGCAAGAGGAAGATTTCACACCCGTACAGACGCAATCCATTGCGTCTCCGCAAGAACCCGAACAGCCACAATCCGACGATGTAAATCCGGACACCGTAGAGACACAAAACCTTGTGTCTCTACCCGAATCACAAGAAGAAGATTGCACACCTGTACAGACGCAATTCATTGCGTCTCCGCAAGAACCAGAACAGCCACAATCCGACGATGTAAATCCAGACACCGTAGAGACACAAAACCTTGTGTCTCAACCCGAATCGCAAGAGGAAGATTTCACACCAATACAGACGCAATCCATTGCGTCTCCGCAAGAACCAGAGCCAACCGCCCCCCTCAGCATTGCCGACAGGATTTTAATGCAAATGGAGGAAATGCGCAAAGCGAAAGCCTCTGCAGCATCTGCCGAGAACCAAAATTCAGAATCCGCCGTAGAGCCACAAAACCTTGTGGCTCAATCCGATTCCGAAGAAGACGTACAGACGCAATTCATTGCGTCTCCACAAGAACCCGAACAACCACAATACGACGATGCAAACACAAACACCGTAGAGACACAAAACATTGTGACCCAATCCAATATCCAAGAGGAAGAATTCACTCCCGTACAGACGCAATCCATTGCGTCTCCGCAAGAACCCGAACAACCACAATACGACGATGCAAACACAGACACCGTAGAGACACAAAACCTTGTGTCTCTACCCGAAACCCAAGAAGAAGATTTCACCCCCGTACAGACGCAATTCATTGCGTCTCCACAAGAAGAAAATGTACCCACACCTAAACCAGAAATATCCCAGCAGCAAATAAAAGAAGCCATCGAAAAGCAATTGCAATCCTTAGGCATAAATGCAAACATCACATTCTCCGACGGAAGTGCAAACATTAAAATCGATTTCGGTGCAAATGCAGAAAAACAAGCATCGTCTAAGGAAGAAAATGTCATTGAGCAACCAATAGAACCGGAAGTAATTGCCGAAAAACCACACGAAGATAAGCCCCAAACACATTCAAGCAAACGCCAGAAAATGGACCTAATCGACCAGTTCCTTGTATCCGAAGCGAAGATTGTACCGATAAAGAACTACCACAGCGACAGCAAGTTATCAACAGAATCGCTACTGGAGGACGAAGAATTGTTCAGCGAAAAACTGGCAAAGATTTACATCAAGCAGGGACTCCTTGAAAAGGCGTTGACAACTTATGAAAAATTATATTTGAAATATCCAGAAAAAAGTGCTTACTTTGCGACCCAAATTGAATATGTTAAACGTTTAATAAATAAATAAAAAGTTATGTATAGTTTTTTCTCTGTAATGATTCTAATATGCGCAGTATTGCTGATATTAGTCGTGTTAGTACAGAACAGTAAAGGCGGCGGTCTGGCATCCAATTTCAGCCAGGGAAATCAGGTAATGGGCGTTAAGAAGACCACCGATTTTCTGGAAAAAGCAACTTGGACTTTGGCTATATGCCTTGCAGTTTTCTGCCTTGCAGCCAGCTTCACTATTCCTCACGAGAAGAAAAATGATGCGCCTAAGACAGAACAGACTCAGGAAGCAGCAGCAGAAGATGCAGCTGCCGAAGACGCAGCTAATGCAGGAGCAGAAGCCACTGCCGAATAATTGCGAACAAAGAGACACATTTCTTAAAAATGCCTGCTTCCGACCAATTTGTTGGGGGTAGGCTCTTTTTGTTAATGTAAAATTTATCAGATTATGAAACCAATAGTTAGCATCATCATGGGGTCGGCATCAGACTGGAAAGTTATGGAAAAGGCCGCCAACCAACTCAACGAATTCAAAATCCCATTCGAGATAAACGCTTTGTCGGCACACCGCACCCCCGACGAAGTTGAAAAATTCGCCCGCGAAGCCGCACCACGCGGAATCAAGGTCATAATTGCAGGTGCAGGAATGGCCGCCCACCTCTGCGGTGTAATTGCCGCTGTAACTCCTATTCCTGTCATCGGCGTTCCAATTAACGCAAGCTTCGACGGAATGGACGCACTTCTTGCAATTGTCCAGATGCCTCCAGGAATCCCCGTTGCAACAGTAGCTGTAAACGGAGCTCAGAATGCAGCAATTCTCGCCGCCCAGATGCTCGCAACAGGTGATGCAGAGATTGCTCAGAAACTTGTCGAATTCAAGGAAAACCTGAAGCAGAAAATCGTCAAGGCAAACAAGGAACTCGAAGAATACAAGTTTGAATACCGCGTAATATAATGAAATTCAAGGTTGCCATATTGACATTGCTTGCTATAGCTATCTCGGTTTTCGCCTCTGCGCAAATCGAGACCAACAACGCAGGCGCTCGCAGTGCCGGCATAGGCAACACATCGACAACAATACGCGACACTTGGGCTGTCTTCAATAACCCTGCAGCAACCTGCCGACTGAACAAAATCAGCGCTGGCTTATACTACGAAAACCGCTTCCTGCTGAAACAAACCGGCTACGGCGCACTCGCATTCCAGATGCCTGTACACAAGTCGGGAAATATTTCCGTCGGTGTATGCCACTACGGGTACAAATACTACCAATACAGCCGCGCCACCATCGGATACTCGCAGCAATTGTTCACTAACCTGTATATGGGTCTGAACATCAACTACCTGCATCTTTCGCAAGCCGAATACTACGGACGCGCCAACGGTATGACCTTCGAACTTGGACTTTATTCGCAGCCAGTGAAAAACTTCGCAATCGGCGTGTATGTTTTCAACCCTGTAAATGTCTCATTCTTTGAGAACAGAGACATGAAAATGCCTGTAACCATGAAGTTAGGCCTCTCCTACCTATTCAGCGACGCATTGCTGCTTGCCGTTGAAACAGGAAAATCGATAAACGGCTACACCCCGATTTTCAAGGGTGGAATTGAATACACACTCCGCAAGCATTTCTCGTTCCGCGCAGGCATTTCGATGCTGCCGATTGAATATTCGTTCGGACTTGGATACAAAATCGCAGGTGCTACAATCGACCTCGCATTCGCTTACCATCAGATTCTTGGACTAAGTCCAAAAATATCGGTACAATATGAGTTCTAAGTCCTTGCTGAAATATTTTGCGGCTGTCGCATTCATTTTCTGCACGGCAAACCTATCGGCCCAGGTCGAAAATTCCGTTGTTCTTCAGGACATTGTGGAAGAAATCGCCGAAAATACCGACGACGAACTCGACTACACTACGCTTTTCAACAACCTTGAAATCCTTGCCGAAAATCCTCTCGACCTTAACACAGCCACTGCTGAAGAATTTCGCGAAATTTTGTTCCTAAACGAATATCAAATCTATTCAATAATCAGATACAGAACAAAATACAACGGATTCAAGACAATATACGAATTGGCATTCGTCGAAGGTCTCGACGAACTTACAATGAAATACCTCTACCCTTTCGTCACAATTGGCACAGAAAAGCCAAAGGCAAAAACCAATTGGAAAAAAATATTTACCTACGGACACCACACGGTTCTTGGTCGTTACCAGCGAACATTGCAAAAAAAGGCCGGCTACAACATATCCGACAGCATTCTTGCAATAAAACCCGACAAATCTAGATATTTGGGTTCGCCAGACAAGTATTACCTGAAATACAACTATTCGTACAAGAAAAATATTTCCTATGGTTTTACTGCCGAAAAGGATGAGGGCGAACAATTCTTCCGCGGTGCACAAAAATACGGATTCGACTTTTATTCGGCGCATTTTATGCTTGGCGACATCGGCATCTTGAAAAAAGTTATCGTCGGCGACTATGTTGCGCAGTTCGGACAGGGTCTTACAATGTGGACTGGCATGAGCTTCGGCAAAGGCTCTGGCATTGAAGGTGTAATAAAGAAGCCTCGTCTGGTTGACAAGTACTCATCGGCAAACGAGTCGGCATTTATGCGCGGAGAGGCTGCAACAATAAAACTCAAGGACTTCACAATCACAGAATTCGTATCGTACAAGTCGCTTGATGCAGGAATCGCTGAAGCCGACACGCTAACCGAAGAAGAAGACCTTGTGACAAGTTTCCTTGAGACTGGCTACCACCGTACGCCGAACGAAATTGCCAAACGACACACCATCAAGGAATTTGTTACAGGCGGAAATGTAACTTGGCAGGGCAACAAACTGAAAATTGGTGCAACCGGCGTTTATTATTCCTACTCCAACCCATTGAACACCAACGACAGAGCCTACGAATATTTCAACTTCAACGGCAAATCTAATTTCAACCTTGGCGTTGACTACCTTCTCAATCTCCACAAAATAAACATCTTCGGCGAAACATCAATGAGTCCGAACGGTGGCATCGCTACGGTTGACGGCGCAACAATCGACTTTGTGCCCGAATTCAAGATGTCGGCACTATACCGCTACTACAGCCCCAAATACCAGAATATGTACGCACAGGGATTTTCGGAAGGCAACAAGACCTACAACGAATCGGGCTTGTACATTGGAGCCGAAATACTTCCCGTAAAGCATCTGCGTCTTAACATCTACTTTGACAGTTGGAAATTCCCGTGGTTGAAATACGGAGTAAACGCCCCATCGACAGGTCACGAATGGACTGCCGAAGCCACCTACACACCCAAACGCAACATCGAAATGATACTTCGTGCAAAATACGAAACCAAGCAGAAAAATTCGACCGACGACGCCAATATTAAGGAGCTAATCAACTATAACACATCTAAATACAGGTATCAGCTCAACATTACGCCCAATGACGAATGGAAACTTAAAAGCCGCATAGAAGTTTCACGCTACCATCTTCCCGACAGCACAAGCTGGGGCTTCCTCGTCTGCGAAGACATCCAATACAAGCCAGCAAAACTTCCGCTCACATTCACCGCGAGAATCGCATTATTCGACACACAAGACTATAATTCAAGGATTTACGCATACGAACAGGATGTACTTTACGCATTTACCGTTCCAATGTTCTACGGTCGTGGCACACGCTTGGCACTTGTCGTAAAATACGACGTCACCGACAACATCGACCTGTGGTTCAGAATTGCCAACTCATATTATGCCGACAAGACCGTTCTCGGCTCAGGACTAGATGAAATCCAAGGGCCAAACAGAACCGAATTAAAACTGCAATTCAGACTGAAATTCTAACCATGCAGATAACCACCAAGGAAGAACATATTGATTTTCTGAACGAAATACTAAACCAAGCAAAAAGTCTTGTCGCTGAAGGACATACCGCAGTCGCAACACTTGTAATGTCGCAACTTATTGAAATTATGGGCAGTTATTTCGACGCAAAGCCAATGCGTTCGCGCGAACAGTCGGCAAACCGCTTCAACACAGCGATTTACAAGCTGTTCCCAATAAAATACTCGAAAGCAAACCGCAAAAGTTTCCTCTATTACCAACTGCGCACATCAATAGTTCACACATTGACTCCAACTTGCAGCGTTGCTTTAAAAAGTGGCGCATCTGACCAACATCTCGTTGAAAAAGATGAAATTACCGAAATATACATCGGCAATCTCCTCAACGACACAGAAAAAGCCGTTGGCATCCTCATCCGTCTCATCAACGAGGACAAGGTGAAAGTGAAGAAATTGGCGGCTGGGGAAATAGAATAGCAAAGTTTGTAAAAAGTTTTTCAATGAAACATATATTATTTACGTTAGTTTTATTCATTATGACAGCAATGGTTGCAAATTCGCAGAACACTAAGATTCTGGTTGTTTATTATTCGTGGGGCGGAAATACCCGCGTTGTTGCAGAAAAGATAAAGGCTCAGCTCGGTGCAGATTTGGTGGAGATTGTTCCTGAAACTGCATATCCAACCGACTATTCGGAGTGCGTGACGCAGGCTCGCAAGGAGACCAAGGAAGGATTCAAGCCTGCAATAAAGACCAAAGTGGAAAATATGAATGATTACGATGTGATTCTCATCGGTACGCCAAACTGGTGCAGTACGATAGCCCCACCTGTGGCAACTTTTTTGTCTGAAAACAATTTTGAAGGAAAGAAAGTTGCTTTGTTTGTTACCCACGGTGGTGGCGGTCTTTCGCGTTGTGAATCCGATATGCGCAAGTTGTCAGAAAATGCCAAGTTCCTGAAATCTGGCGTTTTCAGTGGGTCGAGCGTTGCTTCGTCCGACGATGATATTGCCAAGTGGCTCAAGGAAATCGATTTAAAAAAATAGTTCGCGATGACATCGGAGCAGACCGAAGTAAAGGAGAAGCTATGGAATAGCAACTACACCAAGGTGTGGATTGCTAACTTTATGATTTTCTTTTCGTTCATGCTCTTGGCTCCGATGCTGCCGCTCTATATGAGCGATACTTTCGATACCAACAAGGATATAATAGGTATAGTTCTGTCAGGATATACGCTTACGGCCTTGTTGATTCGTCCGTTCAGCGGATTCCTTGTCGATAGTTTCCCTCGCAAGAAGGTTCTGCTGATATGCTATTTCCTATTCTTCATATTTTTTGCAGGCTATCTGGCTGCAGGGACTTTGCTGATTTTTGCCATCGTCAGGACATTGCATGGGGCTCCATTCGGGGCTACAACAGTATCGAACAGCACTGTTGCAATCGATGTGCTGCACCCCTCGCGCAGAGCCGAAGGCATTGGCTATTACGGACTAAGCAACAATATAGCGTCGGCAATTGGACCGAGTGTTGCCATCTGGATTCACGAGGTTACGGGTAGCTACGATTTGATATTTCTGCTTTCGCTTTTGTTTGCAGGCATTGGTTTTGCTATAAATTCCACGCTGAAACTCAAACCGCGCGACATTGTTCAGGACAAGCCAAAACTTTCGTTCGACAGGTTCTTTCTTGTGAAAGGTTGGAGCGAAGCACTTGCAATGGTGTGCTACGCTTTCTCGTATGGTGTAATTGCCACATACATAGCAATATACGGCAAGGAAGAACTTGGAATAACTGGTGGCTCGGGCGTTTATTTCATATTATTGTCGGCTGGACTTATAATGTCGCGACTTATTGGCAACAGAACATTGCGCGAAGGCAAGATTGTGCGTAACGCCTCGCTGGGAATATGCGTGTCGGTTGTTGGCTACCTTGTGTTTGCCGCCTTGCACAATCCTGTCGGATTTTATGCATCGGCACTTATAATTGGTCTTGGCAACGGACACATGTGGCCTGCATTCCAGACAATGTTTATCAATTTGGCACCGCACACCCAACGCGGTACTGCAAATTCAAGTATCCTGATTAGCTGGGACATAGGTGTGGGACTTGGCATTCTTGTCGGTGGCGTTTTTGTCGAGCATTTCGGTTACCATAGCGCATTCTGGGCGGCATGGATTTTGAATGCAGTTGGTGTGATATTTTATTTCGCTTATGTCCGGAATAATTATTTGAAAAACAGATTAAGATAAATTTAATAATATGAATATCAAAAGATTAGTTATAGTTTTTGTGGCGATGTTTTCTGCTTTTTGTGTAAGCGCACAGAAAAGTTTGGAAGTTTATATTGACGATACAACAGGCACTCCGACCAATATCCGTTCGGCTCCTAACGGGAAAATTGTTGGCAGTCTTCCCGATACCTGCATATATATGCTCGATATAAAGAATCCGCAGAATGGTTGGTGGGCAATAGATGATAATTCAGTGTTTGGAATATGCAGCACCGATACGACTTTCGATTTCAGTAGCAAGTGCAAGACTGCATGGATTCATTATTCAGTTCTTGGATTCTCGACAAGGAATTATGGAGGACAGAGATATGTTTTGTTCTCCCAGCCATCGGAAAAATCGGTAGAAAATTTTGCATTTACAGAAGAAATAGGCTTGCGTCCTCTCGATTTTAAGAAAGGATGGGTTTATGTGGAGACATACGACAAGAAGCATCGCGGATGGATTCAGCTTGAGAATATTTGCGCAAATCCATTGACAAATTGCTGTTAACCAGTAGCAAGAAATAAAAAAGGGCGGAAAAATCCGCCCTTAATTTTTGTTATCGTAATAAGATTACTTTACGATGTTCAACTTTGAAGTTGCAATAGCACCGTCCTTAACGATTCTTACAACATAGTTGCCGTTAGCAACATTTGAAAGGTCGATTGAAGCATTTGCATTAGCGTTGTTTACGCTAGCAACAACCTGACCCATCATGTTGTAAACTTCGATAGTAGCGTTTTCAACATTGGTGAAGTTAACGATACCGTTTGAAGGATTCGGGTACATTTCAATGCCTTCAGCAACATTCTGTTCTGCATTTACAAGACCAGGATTAACGCCTTCGCCTGCATGCAATGTGATTGCTATGTCCTGTCCGCCGTAGTACCATGTAGGTTCTCCGTTTTCGTCAAGGTCTGAACCGTGGCGTACGTACGAGTTGTGGCTTCTAGTTGTCAAGACATCGCTTGCTCCCAGATAGATATCATCGCCTTGGTTGTCCCAAGAACCACATACCATTGCATACAATTGTCTAAAAGTTTCTCCCGACTCAAACTGGAATGGATACTGGTTTTCGAAAGTAAGATTAACCCAAGTTTCAATGTCTTCACTGGTAATTTCATAATATTCCGACTCTCTCTTCAACCTTACAACTTGTTCGTTGCTTTCGTTGGTTTCCCTAGCATAGAGAGCAGCCTTAATAGCTGTACCAGGTCTGGTAAGTCTGTTGATGTAAACATCGATTGACATAATATCGTCTGGAGAATAGAGGTATAAGAATTCTGTACCATATTCATCTTCGCCAGAAGCACTGCTTACGTTGCAGTTGATACAAGCAGAGAATGTCGGTTCAAAATATGACTTCGAGTAGTTGTTGTCGGTAATGTCGAAGTACTGAACAATGGTATTGTTTGTATTGTTGTCATCTTCAATGCCATCAGCGAAAACAGTGTAGGTAATGGTGTAGCGTCCGAGTTCGATATCGTTAGCATCTGCAACATTGAAATAGAAAATTGTCGAGTTTGCTGGATTTTCCTCGTCAATTGTTGCAATGTCGAGAGTATCTCCAACACCAGTTGCAATGCTACGTCCTGTTACGGTCTGGTTGTATATTTCATCTCCTGAAGGTGAAGTTACGGTAACTGTAACCTTAGGAACTACAGCATTTACACCATTGTTCAAAACTTCAATGTTGAATGCACCGTAGCTTGAGTTTGAAACCCAGTTCTGACGTGGAGTCTGTCCGTATGGGTCGTAAATCTGGTAAGCATAATCTCTTCTTTCTGCAGGGTCGGTCATTGATGTCCAGTATTCAGCAGGAACATTTCTGTAGTCGATGTATCCGAACATGCTCATTCTACCGTTTACAACCTTAAGATCGTTCATTGGGGTTTCGATAATCTTGATGTCATCAATCTGCCATCCATAGTGCCAAGTTTCGTTTGTGCAGACATATCTGAACCGAATCGAAACTTCTGCAGCACCACTTGCTTCTGGAATAAGAACTTCCTTGATACCATTGATGTAGGTTTTTGCCTCTACGGTTTCGTCGTTTACAAGGTGGTCTGTCCAAGTTGCGCCATTGTCGGTTGATACGGAAACATAAATGTCTTCGCTAGCTGTGTTAAGAGCTCTCCACGACTGAATGAACTGCAATTTAGGCATCGATGTTGAGGATAGGTTGATGCCTGTGAATGTCAAGCTTGCATCAATTGTCGGTGCAGCAGGATAAAGGTCAGAGCCAGCGTCGAGGAATGCCCAGTGAGCCGGAGTTTCGCTCAACTGCTGATGAGGGTCGGTGTTGCCTGGATGTCCTGTGTAGTTCATCGGGAGGAAATAGCATCTTCCTGTGCTCGGAACATACATTTCGTCTGGATAGTCGGCTTCGGTGATAACCTGCCAGTCAGTGTCGGTTCCATCTTCCTTTGCAATGATGTACTCCGGGCAACCTTCTTCAAAGTCGCACGACCAAATGACATTGCCATCCCTCTGGAGCGGAGCGACATTCATAATGGTCTTGTACGAGTTGTAGCCAGCAACCTTCTTGTGGATAAAATTCTGTTGGGCAACTTGTGCCAGCGATGTGCCGCATATCAGCAGACACAATACGCTCAAAAAGTAAAGTCTTCTCATAATTTAAAATTTAATGCATTAACAAATGCAAATTTAAAAATAAAAATCATATAAAAGGTGCTTTTGTAGTATTTTTTTATGAACTATTAATTATTTAAAACTCGACACGTTGCATAAAAACCAAAAAGTATATGGGAAAGAGCATTGATAACATTTTTTTTTGTTCCTTTGCAACCAATAGAAATAATTGCAAAACAATTCATAACAAATTAAATACTAACATGTTAAAAGTAAAAATATTCTTAGGATTAACAATATTTGCAATAGTGGCAGCCTCGTGCAGCCGCAAAGCCGAATACATAAAGTACAGCGGACCTACACAGGGTACAATGTTCAATATCACCTATTGCAGTGATACCAACTACAATGCCGAAATCGACAGTCTGCTGCAGGCATTCTGCCGTTCGCTATCAAACTACGACAGCACCTCGCTCATTTCACGCATCAACCGCAACGAAACCGATTCGCTCGATGCCCTTGCCGAGGAGTTTTTCCGCGTATCAAAGGAAGTTTGGGCAAATACAGATGGATATTTCGATGTAACTGTCGCTCCAATTGTTAACGCATGGGGCTTCGGCTGGAAACGCCACGAAACGCACATCCCCGACAGCATCGAAATCGATTCGCTGCTTCAGCATATCGGAATGGACAAGCTGGAAATTGCCAATGGAAAAATCGTAAAGCACGACCCCGACATACAGATAATCACAAACGCCATAGCACAGGGAATGTCGGTAGATTATGTTTCCGATTTTCTGAAGAGCAAGGGCATCACCAATTTTTTGGTTGAAATCGGTGGTGAAATTTACTGTTCGGGCATAAATGCCAAAGGTGAAAAATGGAATATCGGAGTTGACAAGCCAATCGAAGGCTCAGGTTACGACTATCGCGAAAACCAGATTGTAATTCACATGTCGGATATGGCAGTTAATACTTCGGGCAACTACCGTAAATTTATCGAGGAAGGTGGGAAAAAGTTCGGACATTCCATAAATCCGACAACTGGCTATCCTGCCGAAAATGAAATGATTAGCGCAACAGTAGTCTATCCCGACTGCATACGCGCCGATGCCTACGCAACTGCATTTATGGTCATGGGAGCAGAAAAAGCAATGGAAATCGTTGAAAGCATCGACGGTATGGAAGCCTATTTCATAATACACGAGAACGGAGAAACAAAGACGATGGAATCAAAAGGATTTTCGATTTACGAATGAAAGTTTTAAGATTAAAAGATTCACAAAAAAAATCCGACCGCGATGGTCGGATTTTTTTTTACGAATGTCTATTGGTTTCAATTACATCATTGATGACCAAAGGCTTGCGTAAGCTGTTCCAAGTATTGCAACCCAGATAACCCAGTAAACGATATACAAAGCGCTGAGAATAATACCAATTATAGATGTTATCTTACCTGCCTTCAGCATACCGTCACCTGTAAATTGATCTGGAGCCTCATTATATGCATCTGTTCCTTTCTTTGCAAGAACAAGACCTACTATACCACATACTAAACCTACGAACATGCATCCAAATACTATGGAGCAAATACCCAATACCAATGCAGCTACTGCATATGGTGCATTCTGTTTTTGAATCTGATCAGTCATATTATTAAATTTTTAATTTTTGTTCTGCAAAGATAATCAAATCGTGCCTCATTATATAAAATATCTGAATATTTTTTAGCAATATTATTCTTCTAATTTACAACTTATTGCACCAACATAATCATCAAAAAGCAACATTCTGATATATCCAGTTGAACAGGAAAACGGCAAGATTGCACCAAACAATTATCCAACCTATCCGTTTCGTCATCTTTTTTGTTGCAAACAATAATATGCACGCAAGCAATGTCAAAACCCACGCGACAATAGGAGGAAATTGTACTATGCATCCCAACACATCACCCTGCAGCAAAAGGATTATCCCTCGCTGAAATCCGCACATCGGACAGCTAAACCCGAACAACTGCTTGTGAAAACAAGGCAGTGCATGCGAACTCAACCATTCAACCAAACTTTCCATATTTTGCAAAATTATGCAATAGTAAGATAATGACAAACAAAAAATTAGTACTTTTGGCGCAAAATTAATTACCATGCGAAAATACGCACTGCTATACCTTATCGCCATTGCACTTGTTTCTACCGCCTTTGCACAGGACGACTTCACCATAGGTCATCTGCAGAATATGCGCGATGCCGACATATATTTCAAAGGTGTTAATACCGCCATAAGGCCTACGACCGGCGTCGAAAACGAAGTTTACGACAGCCTGATTTTTCCAAAGAACGACAAGGTTGAGAAAAACTGGTTCGTCCGCAAGTTGTTCCACGAACACCTATTTATTATAGGCAACGAAAAGTACAAGGTCTATATCGACCCAATTTTCGACTTCCGCTACAATCGACTTCAAGACCTCTCCGACCCTAGCAATCCTGTCGGAATCAACGGCTACACAAACACGCGCGGTGCAATCGTCCACGCAAAACTGAGCGAATATGTATATTTGAACACCAGTTTCTACGAAAACCAAGCCGTTTTGCCAGCATATATGGAAGATATTTATGCCGTTAAAGGCAACATTCCCGGCTACGCACGCGTGAAGAAACTCAACGGCTTCTCCGAATTCGACTATGCCAACGCCTACGGAAACATTTCGTTCCGCCCCATCAAATGCCTCAACTTCACACTCGGCTACGACCGCCTATTCATCGGCGACGGCCTTCACTCGATGATACTTTCCGACTACGCAGCACCAATGCCGTATGTGAAGACAAGCGTAAAGTTCGGAAAATGGGAATACGTGAACCTCGTTACGCGCCTAATGCAATATGCAGGTTACGACACAAATGTTGAAACAGCCCAGAAAGTCAGCAGAATAGCGACATACAACATGTTTATCTACAATCCGCAAAACGGATGGCAGTTCACATTCTTCGAGCAAAGCGTAATCGACCATCGCAAAACCAACTTCTGGGGCGGACTTGCTCGTGGAATTCCTGTAGCGAGAATATTTTATCCTATCTTCGTTGACAATGCCAATGCAAAATTAGGAGCCAACATAATGTACGAGAATCCTAAAGCAGGTATTTTCTACATGCAATTTGCCGGTTTCAACAATAGGTATCTTGGATATCATGACAACGGCACCGACACTACATATTTTTCATGCGGGCAAGTCGGGATAGAAGCACAAATTGGCTATAAAAACCACAATCTGTTCGGTGCTAAAGGGCTTTTCCTGCAAGCAGAATGCAACTTTACGACACAGCCAATCAATGCAATGCTGTACCATGATGCCGATGATATTGACATGGAAAAACTTTACGACTACAATAACATTTACTACATAAACACAAACTACGGACAGCCATTGACCATTCCGATTGGAAAACAAATACTTGGCTGCAATTTTACCGCAGCGCTTTCGTACCAGATAAAGCAATTCAAGCTGATGGCAAAATATATTTTTATACCACGACCTATTAGTCCCAACAGCGGATTTTACCTACCACATATATATCCAATTCCTCGCGACCAGTTCGACTTCCAGTTCATCTACGAGATGAACCCCGTGAACAGAATGCAGTGGTTTGCAGGAATATCGATGTACAGCCTCGCGGACAAACCTCTCGACTACTACTTCAGCATTGGATTCCGGACAGCATTAAGAAACAACTATTAAAATCGACGCATAATGAAACGAATAGCATTAATATCAATCATAATTCTCGCGTCGGTAACAGCCTTCGCACAGAACCTACAGGTACGCGACTTCCGCATTGCCCGCGACATAGAAAAGTCGGCAAACGGTAAATTCTCGACCACGCACTCATCAATGAAGCCATACAGAACTACACCACAGACGGAAATGTCGGATTCCATTGTCCCGATGAGCGACTTTGTGGCATACAAACTGCAAAAGCCAAAAGTATTCTTGAATATTGCACCATTATATAATCTATACGGGAATCTTAATGCACTAAAAAGACCTTTCATGGAACGTTGCCAACTTAACGAAACTCTCGGATTCCTTGTCGATTTCTCGTTGATGAACAAGTTAAACATCAACTACTCCTTAACAGAAAGGTTTTTAACTCACTCAAAATATATATACAATTATCATGATGGATTTAACTTTGACGAAGTCTGGGGCTTCTTCACCGAAAATCAGTTTTATCCATACTTGCTTTCATTCGAGCAGACATTCAACATAAACTACACTCCTGCCGAATTTTTCTGCATTGAAGCAGGAAACGGAAAACAGTTCTATGGCGACGGCTACCGCTCATTGCTACAGTCCGACTACAGCGGAAACCATCCGTACATTAAGATTGAAAGCGAATTCCTTAACTTCAAGTATTCGTGCGCGTGGTCAAGGTTTGGCAATCCAACCTATTACAATTCCTACAACATTCCAAAATACAATGTTACTCATTACCTCGACTGCCGCATAGGCAAGCATGTCAATGTAGGATTGTTCGAGTCGGTAATGTCGAGGAAATTCATGTCGTTCGAATTCTTCAACCCGGTGGTTTTCTTCCGCCCTATTGACTATTCGCTTGGCAGCGACAACAATGTGCTTATGGGTGCAAATTTCAAAGTTTCGTTCAGCCAGAAGAACTGCATATACGCACAGTTTGTCCTCGACGATGTGATTGTTGGACAACTGATGAACGACATCAAGCATAGGCTTAGCAGTTCATATACAGGTCTGTATGGCTGGTTTGCAAACAAATGGGGCATACAAGGAGGTATGAAGTTCTTCGATATGTTCAAGGTCAAGGGTTTGGATTGCTTTGTCGAGGGAAACATTGTGCGTCCTTACACCTATTCGCATAGCGTACGCGAGTTAACCTATACATGCAACGGCAAGCCTCTCGCCCACCCGCTTGGAGCAAACTTCGTCGAAGGTGTTGGCGGAATTAGCTATTTCAACGACTTCATTGAATGCAACCTAAAGGTCGCGTACGCAATTGTCGGAGCCGATTCGTCACAATATTCTCACTTCGGGCAAAATGTCTTCTATCCCACGATGGACGCCTACATGCCAAGCCAAAGCAATATTCCGGTTTCGAGCTACTACAATGTTCTGTTGCAGGGAATCCGCACAAATGTCGCGACTGTGAAATTCGACATTGCATATTATCCGCTCAAGAACAAGGCGTTGTCGGTTTTTGCAGAAATAGCTATGCGCTACAACAGCAACGAATTGCGGAAAGACAAGTATCTGGGAGTGTGTATCGGGGTTAGGTCGAGGATAATAAGATAGTTTATATGTTTCAATGCCTGCGGCGTTTCTCGCTACGCTGTTTGAATGGCTAAAGCCGTTTATATGCCTGCGGCGTTGAGGGCTTCGCCGTTCAATGGCTAGCGCCGTTTCAAAGCATATAGCTCCCTGAGCCTGTCGAAGGGGCGGTTTCAATGCCTGCGGCGTTTGAATGTTTGATGGCTGCGCCGTTTCATGTGCTACGCACGTTTCTACGGCTAAAGCCGTTGGTGTGTTTATCGCTAATCAAACAAAAAACGGACGGCAAACACTGTCCGTTCCTTATTATTGGTTATTGTTTACTATTATATTTTGTACGGCCTTCATCGTATAAAATCACCTTGCCCTTTTCAATTGCAACAGGGAAGGCTTCGGGGAAGTCAGCCTTTGCATCCTTCAGGTAAGTATTGGTGTACTTAGGATTAGAATGCGGATAGAGGAAATATCTGTAGCGGCCTTCACTATGAATTTCCACAACATCGTTATGCGACTTGAACTCACGCGATGTCATGTCTGCTTTCGATTGCGACGACAAAATCTGTATTGCAAAATATAGCCCAGTCTTGGTTTCCGATTTCATTTCCTTCTGCAATTCCTTTTCGGTATCTTGAAGGTCTTTTTCCTGCTGCTGCTTCATCCTTTCCAAGTCCTTGTCGGACAGATAGCCCTCATCGGTCACATAATAAGACTTGCCTCCAAATACGCTCAAGTTGATGTACTTCTTTGGATGAATACGTATATCGGTCAACAATTTGTCCAGATTCATAGCTGCATTTTCCACCTGCAATGCAAGAGTGTTGTCGTGTATAAGTTCGCCAAGCGTACCTTCGCCACGATTTACCTTGTCAACTATATCGTTAACCTTAGCAACAACGCTATTAACCTCATTAACGGTCTTTGTAAGATGCAAAGCGGTAAGCGTATCGGAGAAGGTCGAAATATTGTCAAGGAAATTATTAATATCGTCGGTGCTGGCAGCAAGAGAGTCGCTCAAGGTCTTCACATTTGCAAGAATATCAACAATATCGTCGGTTTCCTTCGACATAATGTTGTCAAGATGCCCGACAGAATGCTCAAGGTGGACAAGTGAATTTCTCAACGAAGCAAAGCTTTCCTCTAGGTTCTGGCGTGTATCCTCGTTGAACACACCCGACACAATATCAATGACATCGGTAATTTCCACCATCAAGTCCTCAACAGCCTTCTTTACAGGAAGCACTTCGGCACTTATCTGGTCCTTCAGGTTTTCCTGCGTCTGACCAAGCAGAAAATCACCTGCCTTATGGTAGGTGGTCTTGCCGCTAAAACGCATCTCAATGCCCTTGGTACCCATAATATCGGTACTTACAATGGCAGCAACCGAAGAGTCTGGAATCGGATAATCGTTCTGTAATTCAAGCGTTACCAGCAGTTTACAATCCTTTTCGGGAAGCAATTCTATCTTCGACACCTTACCAATCTTGTAGCCGTTTACCTGCACAAGGCTCGAAGTGTTAAGACCATCCACACGGTCGTAATACACATAATATTCGCTTGTGTTTTTGAACAACTGGCTGCCCTTCAGGAAACCTATTCCGAAATAAGTAACCACAAGGACAACTATTCCCAAAATCCCATATATCAAAAACTTCCTATTTTTCTTCTGCATATCCTTATTACTTTGTTGCCTTTATTGCTTCGTTCAAATCCATTCTCTTGCCATCCTTCAGAGCTATCACAAAACACCCCGGATAGGTTGACTTCACTTCATGGAAAAACTTCAGTATGGCATTGTAGTCCTTTTCTGCCCCGACAGTGTACTTGTAGCTGCCGTCGTGCATATAATACGATACCTTTTCGAAATATTTTCCAAAATTCTTTTCGTTAACTTCAAGTTCCTTAGGCGACATCCTTATCTGCACCTTGAACACTATTCCCGACGTATCTTCGGTCTTCGGGGCTTGTTCCTTCGGCTTTTCCGCCGAAACATTTGCCTTGTCATCGGTCTGCGCCTGAGCCTCGGGCTTCTCTGTTACTGTTGCTTCTGGCTTTGGTTGCTCCTTTGGCTGCGATGTCTGTGCCGATGCTGGACGTTCAGGAATCTTTTCCAGATACACGGGCGAACTGTCGTACTGCGACTTGTATTTTGCAAATGCATTGTAAATCGAAATTGCCAGTTCGGTCTGACCAGCATCAGACTTCAGATATTTTTCTTCTTCGGGATTGCTTATAAAACCAAGTTCGGTAAGAATGCTTGGCATTGCCGTCTTCCATAGCACGAGGAAACCAGCCTGCTTCACACCGCGGTCGTAACGCTTGATAGAAGACTTGAATTCATCTTCGACAGATGCCGCCAGCAACAAGCTCTGGTCGGAATATGCATTCTGGAACAGGCTGAAAATGATGTTGCTTTCAGGGTCGTTGGGGTCGAAACCATCGTACTTCGACGAATAGTTGTCCTCCTGCAAGATTACTGAGTTTTCGCGCTTTGCAACGGCTAGGTTGGCATCATTCTTATGCAAACCCATCACAAAGGTTTCGGTACCGTGCGACGAAGTATTGCCATCCACCGAATTGACATGGATAGAAATGAAAAGGTCTGCATTGTTGCGGTTTGCCACATTGGCACGTTCGTTCAATTCAACAAAAACATCCTTGTCGCGAGTATATAAAACCTTCACATTAGGGTAATTTTTCTTTATCAAGTTTCCTAACTTCAAGGCAACAGAAAGTACAATGTCCTTCTCCTTGGCGGTCTTTCCTACAGCACCAGGGTCCTTGCCTCCGTGCCCCGGGTCAATGACAACGACACTCAAGCCTTTGCCCTTAGTACCCTGAGCATCAGCATTGTTAACGAACAATACCATCGTCAGGACAACCATTAATGCTATACTTATTTTTTGCAACATAAATTTTGTCATATTTATTATCTTTGCACCAATTTTCATAAGAAAACTGGGTATAACAAATTTTGTGCAAAAGTAAGAATTTCATATTATTAAAAAAATACCTGCACAAACTATTATTTGTAGTTTTTGCAATATTTGTGGCAAACACCTCTGTGTTTCCGCAAGTTACGCATGTACAAGATACAACAAAAACCTCATCGGAAACATTACTGCAAACAGATACTACACAAAACATAACAGACTCATTACCAGCAGTTCCAGACTCCCTGCACGTTGATACTATAGCAATCCCGAATTTTGGAAAAAGCAAGCACTCAAAATCAAAGGATTTCGACGTTCCTGTATATTACAACTCCGACGACTCACTGCTAAACGACATGAAAAACCGCAAGGCTTTCCTATACGGGAATGCCGTGGTTAAGTACGAAGACATGACAATAAACGCAGCCTTCATCGAAGTTGACCTCGACAAGAAGGAAGTATATGCCTACGGTCGCACCGATGGCGATTCAATTGTAGGAAAGCCCGAATTCAACCAAGGCGACGAGACTTTTGTTGCCGATACAATAAGATACAATTTCAACTCCAAGAAAGGCATAATAAAGAATGTGACCACAGTTTACGATGGAGCCTACCTCATTGGTGGCAAGACTAAACTCCACGAAAACAAGCACATACACATGACACACGGCAAGTTCACGACCTGCGACCTGCCCGACCCGCATTTCTATTTCAACCTTAGCAAAGCAATCGTAATCCCCGACGACAAGATTATTTCCGGACCGGCAAACCTCGTCGTAGAAGACGTGCCCACACCAATAGGCATCCCCTTCGGATTCTTCCCCAACAAGAAAGGCGGTACATCGGGCATTATAATACCAGAATTCGGCGACGAGGAAAACCGCGGTTTCTTCCTGCGCAATGGAGGTTACTACTGGGCAATAAACGACTATGTAGACCTCACCGTTTTAGGCGACATATATTCAAAGGGCAGTTGGGGCGCCGGCATGATAATGAACTACAAGTTGCGCTACAAGTTCAACGGGTCGCTAAGCTTCAAATACAACCGTAACCTATTTGGATACAGAGGATTATCTAACTTCTCAGCATCAAACCAGTACGCATTGAGATGGAAATTCACACAGGATTCAAAAGCAAACCCTAACTCCACCTTTTCTGCCGACGTAAACATGAGCAGCACCGACTACGACAAGTACAATTCGTACAACGTCAACAACTACATGACCTCCACCAAGCAGTCGAGCGTTTCGTACAGCTACGTATTCCCCAACACTCCGCTCAGTATGTCGGTTGCACTCAAACATTCGCAGAACAGCAATACAGGAAGCATCGACCTCACACTACCGGAATTCGCGTTCAACATGAGCCGAATCTACCCGTTCAAACGAAAGAAAGCCGTCGGCAAGAGCCGTTTCTACGAGAAAATATCCATCGCCTACACAATGAACGCAACCAACAAGATTAGGACAAACGACGCCGATTTCTTCAACATACCATACGACAGCATTACAAACGGCATAATCCACCGCATTCCAATAAACGCGTCGTTCAAACTATTCAAATACACCACATTAACCCCATCGTTCAACTACAACGAGAGATGGTACTTCAAACGTTTTTCAAAACAATGGAACGATAGCGAAAACCTGCTGGAAACCGACTATGCATCTACATTTGCCCGCGTTTGGGACTACAATGCATCGCTATCATGGTCAACAACTATTTATGGTATGTTCAATTTCCGCAAAGGAAAAGTAAAGGCTCTGCGGCATGTGTTCTCGCCTAACGTCAGCTTCAGCTACGTGCCCGACTTCGGCAAGGAGAAATACAAGTACTACGGAACCTATTCGCGTGTGATGTACAACAACTCCACAGGTCAGTACGATACCGTATCAAACATGTACTCGATGTTCGAGGGACTGCCATACGGAACTCCGAACAAAGGCGGTTCGGGAACTGTCAACATAAACCTTGGCAACAACCTTGAGATGAAACTCCGCAACCTGAAGGACACGACCAAGGACAACATGAAGATAAAGTTGCTCGAAAGCTTCAACATCTCGACAAACTACAACATCTTTGCCGACAGTCTGCGCTGGGCTCCAATAAGCATCACTGCCCGAACAAGAATCAAGGTCGTTGACATATCGTTCAACACCACGCTCGACCCTTACGCCATAGCACAGAACGAATACGGAACATACCAACGAATAAACAAGGCTCTAGTCAAAACAAACGGGCATCTGGTCAGAATGACAATCGGATACCTAACGGTAGGATTCTCACTCAACTCGAAAGCCCGCGACAAGAAAATTGCCGAGCAGCAGGAAAGTTTATACGACATAATATACGGATACCCGAACAGCTATGTGGACTTCAATGTGCCATGGAATCTGCGCGTAAGCTATACATTCAGATACACAAAGCCATACGACGAAATGAAGATAACCCAGACGCTCAATGTCTCCGGAGAACTCAACATAACGAAGAAATGGAAGATTAGCGTGGCGACAGGATACGACTTCGAAGCCAAGAAGATGAGCCCAACCACCATCGACATTTACCGCGACCTGCATTGCTGGGAAATGAGCCTGCACGTAGTTCCATTCGGACAGCACAAGTCGTACGCCTTCCAAATCAACGTAAAGGCCTCGATGCTACAGGACTTGAAGCTCAACAAACGTAGAAGCTGGTTCGATAACTTCTACAACTAAACTATTATTGTCTGCTAAATCCACTTCCACGTCATTCCGTAAAACAAAGCGAACCGACTAAGGAACGTGTCGTGTGAGCCTGTTTGTACGGAACTCTCTCACGAAAGAAGTGAGTAATCTGTTCTATAATAATCCGTTAACAGATTACGGACAGCAGTCTTCACAACGCTCCCCGTTCCGTATCGCGTGTTACGACTAGCTTCCGAAATGACAACTTTCTTTTTTTATTTTAAGGCACCTGATTGATAATACACAAATTACCAATGTATTATTTATTTTTAACGGACACCTATACAAAAAAACGGAGAATGCTTTGCATTCTCCGTTTCCTATCAATTGATAATAATCTTATTCGGTGAGTTCCTTGATTCTTGCACCCATCTGCTGGCTTTCTTCGAACTTTCCAGTCTTGTAGTACAATTCCTTCAAAATCTGAAGAACCTGCAAATCGTTTGGCTTAATTGACAAAGCTTTCTCAAGGTGAGGCAATGCCTTTGACTGATATTCCTTTGCAATATCCTGATACTTCTCAAAAGCGGTGAAGTCTGTTGGCGGAAGGTTCTTGTCTGCCCACTCCAATGTATCAGCAGCAGTGTTGATATACAAAGCGCCAAGGCCATAAATAGCATCGTAATTGTTCGGGTCGAGTTCAAGAGCCCTGTTAAAGTCTGCTTCTGCAGCCTTATTGTCCTTCATTTCCTGCGACAAAGTACCACGGATTACAAGGAACTGAGCATTGTTGGGGTCGTTTTGCATTGCCATGTTAATGTATTCCCTTGCCTTTTCGTCATTTCCAGAAGCCACATAGTAGTTGAAAGTCTCAATAACAAGCGGATAGTTGTCGTTCGGGAACTTAGCAATACCATCTTCCAAAACTTTGAGCATCTTGGCAGTGTCGCCAGTTTCCTTCAAAGCCATTGCCTGGTTAACATATACGGAAACCTTTTCCTTGTTGTCAATTCCGTAATTTGCTCCGATAAGGAAATCGTTGAGAGAAATAGCCTCTTCAAACTTCTTGCTTCTCATTGCTGCCAATGAAGCATAGTAGTAAATCTGAGTATCGATGCGGAAAGTAAGAGTTGAAATCTGGATTGCCTTCTCAAACTGATTGTAGGAAGTTTCGAAATCGCTGCTCTGGAATGCATTGATACCTTTGTTAACAAAAGCATTGGACAAAGCCGGGAATCTCTGGAATAGAATATCCATAAACGCTTCGGTACTTTCGTAGTTTGCTTCATTGTTCTGGTTCAGAATGTTTGCAAATTTCATAAGACCAGCCTGAGTTGTGAAATCAATGTCACGATGCTCAGCCTTTACAAAGTTGTACTTCAAAGCCTTCATATACGACTCGTAAGCAACCTCGTAGCAGTCGTTACACAAAGCCTGATACTTCTTGTTCTTTGAACTTCCAATTTCCTGATAAATCTGACCTTTGAACCAGAAAGTCTTAAAACTTTCTGCAGTCTGAGGATTTGCCTCAGCCTTATCGATTGCCTTCTTTGCATCATCAAGATAGCCATCCTTAAGATAGCTCCATGCGCTGGTAATCATCTGCTTCTGGGCGTTCAAGGCAAACGCCAAAGTCAATGCTATACCTATTAAAAATAACTTCTTCATAATCTTAAAATTTAAATGTTATCTATTCGTTTGTATTCTCGTTGTTTTCTTCCTCTGCAATTTCTGCGCCATTTTCTTCCGGCACAACTTCTTCTTGATTTTCAGCGGGAACTATGCCATCAGCCTCAGCTTCCATCTGTGCAATCTTTGCAGCCTCTTCCTCGGCAATGCGTTCAAGTTCGGCACCGCCTTCAATCTTTGCTACGGATGCGATTACATCGCCGTCGCGGAGATTTATCAGTCGAACACCCTGAGTTGCACGACCCATTACGCGCAATGTGTCAACAGCCAGACGGATTGTTATGCCAGAACGATTGATAATCATCAGGTGGTCGTTGTCGGTAACTGCATTTACACTGATAAGGTTACCAGTCTTTTCGGTGACATTCAAGGTCTTAACACCCTTACCGCCACGGTTTGTAACGCGGTAGTCCTCGATGCTCGAACGCTTGCCGTAACCATTTTCGGAAACTACAAGTACATCCTGCTCCGGACGAACGGTTATCATACCTATTACATAATCACCATCGTCCAAGGTTATACCCTTGACACCGGTTGCTGTACGGCCAATCGGACGGACAATGTCGTGCGGGAAGCGGATGGTCTTGCCACCGTATGCACCAATCATAACATTTGTCGGAGCTTCACCCTCTACATCCTCGATGAGCGATGCCGTGAGAAGCATATCGCCTTCGCGAACATTGATAGCGTTGACACCGTTCTGGCGCGGACGCGAATATTCCTCAAGCAAGGTCTTCTTGAAGACACCGTTGCGGGTACACATCACAACGTAGGTCCTATTGATGTAGTCAACATCCTTCAACGACTTGACATTCAGGTAAGCCTTAACTTCGTCTTCCTTGTCAATGTTGATAATGTTCTGAATATGACGTCCTTTCGAGGTCTTTGTTCCTTCTGGAATCTCGTAAACCTTGAGCCAGTAGCACTTTCCGAGCTTTGTAAATAATAATAAGGTATTGTGCATTGTGGCAACGAACATGTGTTCCACAAAGTCCTCGTCGCGGGTTGCTGTTCCCTTTGAACCTACGCCACCCCTATTCTGCGACTTGAATTCAGACAACGAAGTACGCTTCATGTATCCGAGGTGCGAAATTGTAATCACAACCTCTTCGTTTGCGTAGAAATCTTCTGGATTCATATCTTCCGATGCGTAAACGACTTCGGTCTTGCGCTCGTCACCGTACTTTTCCTTAATTTCGAGAAGTTCGTCCTTGATGACCTGCATTCTCATCTCAACGCTAGCAAGCAATTCCTTCAAGTATTCGATGCGCTTAATAAGTTCTTCGTACTCAGCACGGAGTTTTTCCTGTTCGAGACCGGTCAACTGGCGGAGACGCATTTCGACGATTGCCGATGCCTGAATTTCGGAGAGCGAGAAACGCTGCATCAATCTTTCCTTTGCTTCGGTAGGATTGTCAGACGACTTGATAATCTGGATAACCTCGTCGATATTGTCGCTTGCTATGATTAAGCCCTGAACGATGTGAGCGCGTTCTTCTGCCTTGCGGAGGTCGAATTCGGTACGACGGGTAACAACATCAAGTCTATGTTCAACAAAGTAGTGAATCAAGTCCTTAAGGTTGAGAACCATCGGGCGACCCTTAACAAGAGCGATATTGTTGATGCTGAACGACGACTGCAACTCGGTGTATTTGAACAACTTGTTGAGTACAACATTTGCAACTGCATCGCGCTTGATGTCGATAACGATACGCATACCAACGCGGCGGTCTGATTCGTCGTTGACATTCGAAATACCTTCTATCTTCTTGTCGGTAACGAGGTTAGCGATATGCTTGATTAGTTCGGCCTTGTTGACCATATAAGGAATTTCGGTAACCACGATGCGTTCGTGACCGCGTTCCGAAGTTTCGATTTCGGTCTTCGAGCGGATGACAACGCGTCCGTGACCTGTTGCGTAAGCCTCGCGAACACCGTCGATACCATATATAATACCACCGGTCGGGAAATCGGGAGCCTGGATTATCTTTCCAAGTTCATCGACTTCGATTTCGGGGTTGTCAATATAGGCGACTGTTGCATCGATTGTCTGAGCAAGGTTGTGCGGAGCCATATTGGTTGCCATACCTACGGCGATACCGTTAGCACCGTTGACAATCAAGTTAGGTATTTTGGTCGGCAATACGCTAGGTTCCTGCAGCGAATCGTCGAAGTTGTTTACGAAATCTACAGTCTCCTTGTCCATATCGGCCATCATCTCGTCCGAAATCTTCGACAGGCGAGCCTCGGTGTAACGCATAGCAGCAGGGCTGTCGCCGTCAACCGAACCGAAGTTACCCTGACCATCGACGAAAGTATATCTCATTACCCAGTTCTGGGCGAGTCTTACCATTGCAAAATAAACTGACGAGTCGCCGTGAGGATGGTACTTACCCATAACTTCACCGACAATTCTCGCCGATTTCTTGTGAGGCTTACCAGGAGCAAGTCCCAAACCTTCCATTCCAAAAAGGATTCTTCTCTGAACGGGCTTCAAGCCGTCCCTAACATCCGGCAATGCACGCGAAACTATTACGGACATCGAATAGTCTATGTATGCCGACTTCATTTCATCTTCGACACTAATCGAAATTATCTTTGCTCTTCCTTCTTCTTCAAGCATTTTCTATCTCAATTTATTTCTAATATTCTTATAATCAAATCCTTGTGTTTTACACAAAATTGTTGCTAAATTACAAAATTCTGTACATATAGCCAAGTCCAGACCACCATTTTTTTAACAAAATTTGTTTATAATTGTGAACATTGCAAAGTCCACTCGCACAGAGGCATCCAATAAAAAAGCGAAAAAACGGCCATGGTTATTAACAAAAATGAACAAGATATTAACAATTTGCATTTTATTTGAGAAAAAGATTTGGAGATTTATAGTCTTTTTATACTTTTGCTCAAAATATCTATTAGTATTAAACACAAAAAAAATTTTTACGATGAACAAAGTAGAATTAGTTGAAAAAATGGCTGCAAAGGCAGGCATGACAAAGGCAGACGCAAAGCGCGCATTGGACGCTTTCTTGGAAAGCACACAGGAAACCTTAAAGAAGGGTGAATCATTGACTCTCATCGGATTCGGTTCATTCAGCGTATCGAAGAGAGCTGCAAGGACTGGTCACAATCCTCAGAAGCCAAGCGAAACCATTAAGATTCCGGCAAAGAATGTTGTAAGATTCTCAGCAGGTGCAACTCTTAAGAAGGCTGTTAACTCCAAGAAGAAATAAGACGCTTTGCAACAAACGACATTAAAGGGGACTTAATGTTCCCTTTTTTTCATTATGGAAGCTCAAGAAATAATAGAATTGCTCACAAATTATGTGACAGAAGAAAGGTTGCAGACGCTCAACAGAGTTCTTGACGACCGTACCAGCTACATTTCAGTGGTTTTGGAAGACATTTTCCAGACACACAATGCCTCCGCTGTGCTCCGCAGTTGCGACTGCTTCGGCGTACAACACGTCAACTTCATAGAAAACCGCTACAGCTATATGGAAAACAAGGATGTGGCAATGGGTTCGTCGCAGTGGCTCAGCATTACGCGCTACAACCAGAAGGAAAACAACACACTGGATGCAATCAAGGCTATACGAGATGCAGGATATAGGATTGTCGCCACTACTCCGCACACAAACGATGTCCTGATAAAGGACTTTGACATCACCAAAGGCAAATTCGCACTGTTCTTCGGCTCGGAAAAGCCTGGTCTGTCCGACATAGTAATGGACAATGCCGATGAATTTGTCCGCATTCCGATGTACGGATTCACCGAAAGCTTCAACATTTCGGTATCGGCGGCTCTTTGCCTCTACGAACTAACAACAAAATTAAGGAACTCCAACATCGACTGGCACCTGACGCAGCAAGAGAGAACAGAACTGCTCGCACAATGGCTGAAACTAAGCGCACGAAGCGCAGAGGGGCTGATTAGAGAATATGAGAAACGAGAGATGAAAGTTGAGAGATGAAAGTTGAGAGATGAAAGTTGAGAGTAGCAGCGCAACAATTTGCGCTGAAAAGATGTGTAGCAGCGCAATGATTTGCGCTGATATAAAAAATTGCGTTGTATAATCTCGGCGCATTGTATAATCTCGGCGCAATGATTTGCACCGAAAAACACGAAAATTATTTCAGTTTTACAAATTTGGCATTCCTTGTTCCATCGCCGTTGGATACGGAAATATTGTAGATGCCTGCGGTGTATTCCGACACATCAAGCCTCAAAACATTCCTTCCAGAAAATACGCACCTGCCATAAGCATCGTACACACTGACATCAAAATCGCCATCCACACCCGACAACTCTAGCATATCGGCTGCTGGATTAGGAGAAACCGACAACCGTTCATACATTTGCATATCGACAGATTCCTCATCCTCGGGTTCTCCATAAAGGTATGAATACTTAGCGACAGCAGCATCGACAGCTTCGGTCAACCGAGCGAACGAATCGGCAGCAAACAAGGCAATGCAAACCTTTGCGGTATCACCTACGCCGATGCTCATAGCACCAGCACCCGTATATTGCACAATGTCGTTTGTTACATCTGTTATCGAAGTATTGGTTATCATATAGTACTTTTCCAAATCGGAAAAGCCGTCCGAAATGTCAACCGCACCATCGCCACCTGCCTTGTTTGGAAGCGAATAGTTTATTGACGTCTGACCACTCAGCAATTTCATTCCTGCATAAAGCGAATTGTTGCCCTCGTATGCACAATAGGCGAACTTGCGAGCCACATCGTAACGGCTGACATTTTCAACAGGTTCGTACAAATCCCAGTCGGCAAAAAGTCCAAAACAATAGCCATCCACTGGTTCAAGTCCCTTGTTGATTATTCCATATTCGGCAAGTATGTAGTTTCCACCATCGGCATAAACATCAAGCATAATTTCCAGATTGCGCGAATTATAGTCCAAAGTATCCGTCATTTTTGCAACCACATGTGTAATAGCCAATGTATCTTCTACATAATGAGGATATTCAACTACCGAAAAATCGGTAATCTGACGCACCGAACTATATACCTCAGTTCCAGAGATTCCAGAAATTATTCCGCAGTCGTAGAACAATTCATAATAATCATCAAGGTAGAATCCATGACCGACTTCGGTATTCATATCCACATAGCCAAGCCGTCCGTTTCCTGCCACCGAAAGGTTAAGACGGCCAGTATTTACATCGACAAAACCGCCATTTACGGGCACATCAACAATCTGCACATTGGTAAATTCATCCGATACAAAGGTTATCTTCATCTTTACCGTCAGTTCCTGCGGAGCATCGGGCAATACCTCAAGCCTTATCAGTTCTATACTATCATTCTGCATCGAAGCCAGATAACCAAACTGCAATTCGTCAGTAACAACCTCAACATAGGGACTTTCGACAGAAAACAACATCCTCAAGCCCGACCTCGACCCTAAATAATTGGTAATCTTTCCTGTAATGTCAACAAAATTGTCGTACCTGTCGAACACAGCCTCGTTGAAACGTGTGGAATAAAGGCTGTCCTCGGAAATCGTCAAGGCGTGATACAAATTCAACCGGCCATTGCCAAGCATTCCTGCATAATCGCTATTAAAATACACGCGGTAGGAAGTATCAAAATATGTCGTATCAAAAACATACTGTCCGAAATACACATCATTGTGAATCGTATCATATTCATAACCACCGACATACACCTGATTATGAATAGTATCGTACTCGTATGCCTGCAAATCGTCCGACCAAGTGCTGTCAACCGAAATGCTATCGTAGGAATAAAGCTGGTCGTTCCAAGTGCTGTCGATTGAAATACTATCGATGTACTCAACGAAAGTGCTGTCAACCTGCATAATGGAATCGGGGACCAAATAGTTCAGAGTATCAATGTTATCGGCAGACACGCGAATTATTTCACCAATCTGCATTGCATTGTAGTCGGGATAGTACGACCTCAAAATACCAGCACTGCCCGCAACTATCGGGCTTGCAAACGAAGTTCCTCCCCACATTGTGACATAGCCGTTCTCACTTGTAGAAACATACATTGTCCCCGGCGCCGAGACATCCACCGTTGTCGAAAACGAAGAACCATTCCATTTTGCATCGTTCCTGTCGGTAGCAGCCACGGAAAGCACATTCTCGAACGAAGCAGGATAGAACTTGCCTTCAACGCCCTCGTTTCCAGCAGCGGCAACCACAAGGACATCGTAATTTATTGTCGCATAATTAACAACATCCTGCCCCATCTGCTGGTACGAAGTGCTCCCCCAACTGCAGTTCACCACATCGAAACGATGATTGGCGGCATACACAATCGACTGATATACATTTACAAGCGAACCTTCATTGTTCATGATTCGCAACGGCACGAACTTGCACTTGTAGCCAGCCCCCGAAACGCCAATGCCGTTGTTGGTGACTGCCGCAGCAATTCCCGACACATAGGCTCCGTGCTCGTTGCTGTTGCAACCGTGAGGGATTTGCGCATTGTTGTCGTTGTAGGCGAAATTCCAGCCCTTGTAGTTGTCAACAAAGCCGTCGTTATCGTTGTCAATGCCATCGGGAATATCGTCATAGTTGACCTTTATGTTACCTTCAAGGTCGGGATGTGTAAGTCCAGTTCCTGTATCGGAAATACCAATCACAATGGAAGTGTCGCCCTTGCAGATGTCCCAAGCCTCGTACGAACGCACATTCCTTGTCCAATACTGATATGCACCGTCGGCATTTGCATTTTCGGGACGGGCAAGCGGGTCATCGGGAACATCAAGCAACAAAACACGATACAAAGGTTCCGCATATTCAACTTCGCGACTCTTGTTAAGACACGAAACTGCTTGATTTACATCCATATCGCTACGAAATACAAGACGGTAGATTGTAGTAATGTCAACCAAACGGCGACCATAGTCGTTGTACTCCTTTTCGGGACGCACAGCATCAGGAAACTCAAGTTTATAGTCAAAATCGCCGAAAGTTGCCCTAAAACCAGTCATTTTTTCCGACTCGAAAAAAGATTTCGCAGTATTGGGATGCAACTTTACAATTATGGTATTACTTTCATAATCAACCTTTTGCGCCACTGATACAGCGCACAATATCATCATTGTCCAGAGAAAAGACAAAAATCGTTTCATATTCAAAAAATTTTGCGAAAGATAAGAAAAAAGTTTGAAAGTTTGAAATTGTTTTTGGAGGACGACAATTTGGATGTTCAAAAGTTCAAGGGGGGGGCAAGGTTCAAAGTTGTTTGAGATTGTTTGATGTTGTTTGAAATCGTTTGATGTTGTTTGAAATCGTTTGATGTTGTTTGAAATGGTCTGATGTTGTTTATGGCGGTTTGATACGATTTTATTATTTGACAGACAGGATTTCTGTTTTTTAACATTTAAAGTTAGTAACATCTAATTTTTCCATTGCAATTTTTCACCAAAAGCATTAACTTTGCTTGTTTTAAATACCATATAAGCAATGGCACTGACAGCAGAAGAACAAACTTATATAGAAGGACTTTACGACGACCTGATAAAGTCGGCAAAACGGCTGAAGACCGAAGAGGACATTGCATTCGTCCGAAAGGCATTCGAACTTGCAAACGAAGCCCACTCGAAGATGCGGCGCAAAAGCGGTGAACCATACATAATCCACCCGATAGCCGTCGCTAAGATTGTCGCTTCCGAAATCGGACTTGGACGAAAAGCCATTGCAAGCGCACTGCTGCACGACGTGGTCGAAGACACCGACTACACCGTAGCCGACATAGAACGTATGTTCGGACCAAAAATCGCCAGCATTGTTGAAGGTCTGACAAAGATTTCCACCATCCTCGACCAGGACGCTTCGAAGCAAATCGAGAACTTCCGCAAGATGCTGATGACAATGTCGGAAGACATCCGCGTGATAATGATAAAGTTGGCCGACAGACTGCACAATATGCGCACCCTCGACTCGATGCCTGAATACAAGCAGGTGAAAATCGCCAGCGAAACCAGCAACGTGTATGCCCCGTTAGCCGAACGCCTTGGTCTTTATGCCATTAAGACCGAACTAGAAGACCTTTCGCTGAAGTTCACAAACCCTATCGCCTACAACGAAATCACAAAGAAAATAAACGAAACCCAGATAAACCGCGACAAGTACATCGACGATTTCATCCTGCCACTGAGAAAAATAATGGACGACAATGGAATCGAATGCACAATAAAAGGTCGTCTGAAATCGGTCTATTCAATCTGGCGGAAAATGCAGAAGCAGAACATTCCTTTCGAGGAAGTGTACGACCTTTTTGCCATAAGAATAATTTTCGACCACCCCGACGACATTACCGACGACAAGGCACGTGAAGAGTGCTACAGAATTATGTCGTTGATAACCAATGTGTACGAATACCATCCCGGAAGAATACGCGACTGGGTGAAAAAGCCAAAGCCAAACGGCTACGAGGCTCTGCACATTACCGTTATGGGTCCGCAGGGACGCTGGGTGGAAATCCAAATTCGCAGCCGAAAGATGGACGACATCGCCGAAAAGGGAATCGCTTCGCACTGGAAATACAAGACGGGCGAAAAGAGCAACAATCCTGGACTTAACTCAATGATTGAAAACATGAAGGAAACATTGAGCAACACGGATGGCTCATTCGATTTCCTCGACGACTTCAAGCTCGACATATTCACCAAGGAAATTCACATATTCACTCCAAAGGGCGAAATTATCGATATTCCAAAAGGCTCTACGGTCATCGACTTCGCATACAACATACACACCGATGTTGGAAACCACGCAATTGCGGCAAAGGTGAACCACAAGATGGCGCCACTTTCTCAGACACTCTACAGTGGCGACCAGGTGGAAATCCTGACATCGAGGAAGCAGAACCCAAAAATAGAATGGCTGAACTTTGCAATGTCGGCACACGCTAAAAGCCAGATTAAGAAGGCTTTGAAAGCGGACAAGAGCGCCGACATCGACAAGGGACGGCGAATGTACGAAAAGAAGCAGAAGGAGTTGAACCTAAACCTCGACAGCAAGGACATACGCCACCTGCGCGAAAAACTTGACATCAGCACCGACGACGAATTCTTCTACCAGCTCGGTTCGGGACAACTTAAGGAAAACGACATTACCGAACTGATGACAATGCTCGAAAAGGAGAAAAACAACAAGGAAGGTTTCCTCACAAAGTTCTGGAAACTAGGATTCGGCAAATCGAGCAGTCCCAAGAACGAGAAAATCAGCCACAAGAATACCTTCGTGATAAACGATGCCGAGAAACGCTTTTCACTAGCAACCTGCTGCAACCCAATCCCCGGCGACGAAGTCGTTGGCTACATAACTCCGACCAACACCGTAATCGTCCACAAGAAGGACTGCCCCGAACTTAAAGGGCTCGCAACCACACACGGCGAAAAAATCGTCACCATCGAATGGGAAAGCTACAAGGGACAGTCGTACGAGGTGCAAATAAACATCGAAGGCATTGACCATCTGGGACTTGTGTACAACATCACAAAACTTATATCGCAGGAAGCTAACGTTAACTCGAATATGCTGCACTTCGAGACAAACGGAGAAATCTTTACCGGAAAAATCAGGCTCTTCGTGCAGAACAAGTACAATCTGGACAACCTTATCCACCAGATGCTTGAAATAGAAGGTGTCATAAAAGTATCAAGAGGCGAATAATATGGGAAGAACGGAAATAGAATCAATAATAAGGCTTCTGGAAGACCCCGACAATCAGGTGTTTGAAGGAATAAAGAGCGTGATAGTTGAGAATTTCGGTGAATTTTCGGGAGAACTTACGCGCAGACTTTATTCAGGCGAATGTAGCGACATAGAAAAAATGAGGATTGCAGAAGTCGCACAGCTCTCAATATCAAGGATTTTCCTAAACGAATTCCAAAACTACACGGCAAGACTTACGCCTGAGCCATCGCTGCTTGCCGGCACAGTAATGATAGAAAAGATTGCCGACAACACCTTCGATGCCCTTGAATTTTCACACTATATGCGCGAACTTTCGAGAAGAGTATGGCTTCGCCTAAGCGACAACACAAGCCTCGAAACATTGAGGGTCATCAGGGAAGTCTTTGAAGAAGAGAACATTTTCGCTGATGAAACAGGACAAACACTGCTCAACGGTCTGTTTTCCAACGACAACAAGCCATTGCCAAGCTCACTGCTGAATCTCGTATTCCTAATAGTTTGCCAAGAAAATGGCATTAACATACGTCCTGTACTAATCCCTACAAAAAATGGACGCGCAATTGAAATTGGCTATGTGAATTTGGACTTGGCAAAAGCCTCAAATGTACCGTCGAAGCACGGCGCAATATTCGCAATCGACAGCAAACTGCAACTTAAACGCGACCCTAGGATTTTCCTTGCAGCGCCCCTGCCCTACTACAAGTACCTAAAATATTGGCAGTACGACAGATACCATACAATTATGGAAAATCCCAATAAATATCCCGGATATTATTCGGTGATAATGAAAAAAATAAATGAAGTGTTGGACAAAAGCATAAAATACTAAAAGATGAACATAATTATTGCAGGTTCGGGAAATGTAGGTAGATACCTTGCCAAGAAATTAGTCAAGGAAGGACACGACATAGTCATAATCGACACCAACAAGGAGATTCTCAAGGAAGTGGAATCCTCGTACGACCTTATTTCGCTCTACGGCTCCTGCACTTCGTTCTCGGTGCTGAAGGAAGCCGGCGTTGCCAACTGCGACCTTTTCATTGCAGTTACCAACTCGGAAGATTCAAACGTACTTGCCTGCGTATTCGCCAAGAAGTTCGGTGCGAAAAAGACAGTTGCCAGAATCGACAACATGGAATACCTCTCGCCAGTAAACAAACTTTCGTTCATCAACCTCGGAATCGACCGTCTGATATATCCAGAATACATTGCAGCACAGGAAGTTGTAGGAGTAATCAAGCAGACTGGCACAACCGAAATATTTGAATTTTCGGGAGGTAAACTTACTATGTTCGTCATAAAGGTTGATGAAAATTCACCTTTGCGCAACCTGATGCTCAAGAACTTCTCAACGCTTACCAACCTGCGCGACTTCCGAATTGCCGCCATCACTCGCGACTTCGAGACGATAATCCCAAACGGCGAAACAATACTTCAGACAAACGACTACATATATATTATAACCCTGCCTGAAATAATGCAGGAACTTCTTGCCGCAATAGGAATTTCAAAGCTGGAACTGCACAACATCATGATTCTTGGCGGTAGCCGTATAGGAATCCGCACATCCAAGTTTCTTGAATCGCAGTTGAACATAAAGTTGTTTGAGATAGACCCAGAAAAGAGCAGGAAATTAGTCGACATGCTACCTAACACCATGATTATCAACAGCGACGGACGCAACATTGACAATCTGCTCGACGAAGGTCTTGAGAAGACCGATGTTTTCACCGCCGTTACTGGCGACGACGAGACCAACATCCTAACCTGCCTGATGGCCAAGCGATATGGTGTAAAGAAAGTGATTGCCGAAATCGAAAACCTCGACTACATAGATGTTGCGTCGCGTATGGGTATCGACACCATAATAAACAAGAAGCTAAGTACCGCCAGTATGATTTACGCTCTAACGATGAAGGCGGAAGTCGCTATGATAAAGTGCCTTACAGGAACAAAGGCTGAAGTTTTGGAATTTATCGTATCTAAGGATGCCATTGTGACCAAGAACCAGCTGAAAGACATTAAATTTCCTCAGGGAATCATCATCGGCGGCATAGTCCGTGGCAACAAGAGTTTTATCGCAATGGGCGACACGCAAATCCGTCAAGGCGACAGCGTTGTGCTATTTGCTTTGCCTGATGCCATAGGCAAGATTTCAAAGTTTTTCTAGACTCAGAAATAAGAATAATATACAAGAAAGACATATCCAAATTTATCCACTAGTAAAATAAATAATCTATGATTGAACAACTTAGAGCTCAAGCCTACTACCTACACATTTCCATACCATACGACAAAGAGGACGATTTGATAACATTTGACAATGGCATAATGAACGAATTGGAAGTTGATGCCGATTTCACTCCGCCAATGCTCAATAAAGAAACTCTAAGATTAGAGTTTATGATTGATTTGAAAAATGGTAAAATGCAAGATTGGAATGAAGAATACGGCTATCTACGAATGTGGGCTAAAGTCCGTGACAGTGGCACATATACCTTGTTAGACGCAGAGAAGAATCCGATTTGTCAAATTAATGGTTACGTACCCAACAAACTTATCCCGCCCTATGAAAAAGGATACGGCGACTATATTGAAATTGCCATAAATGCTGATGGCACAATTAACAACTGGTCGCAAAATCCAGATTTGTCGGACTTTGTAGAAGAAGGCAAGTCTCCCAAGCCAATCAAAACCAACAAATGGCATCGTGCCGAAAAAGCATTATGGCACATCAGATGCATGAAATTGAACAAGGAAGAAATTGAGTGGCTGGTTAAGGAATTGGGAAAGTAAACAAAATTTATTGCAACCAAATTTTCCAATTATTTTTGTTCTTCAAATTCTACATTTTTTTAAGTTCTCTTAATCTAAAAAAACTATGCCCAGAAAGAAAATCTTCATTAGTAGCGTACAAAACGAATTTCAAAACGAACGAAAACAGTTGGCAGCGTACATCCGCCAAGATGCCTTGTTTTCGCAATATTTTGAGCCATACCTTTTTGAGGAATTGCCAGCACAAGACAAATCTGCACAGACTGCATTTTTAGAACAGGCAGCCAACGCGGATGTTTATTTGCTACTAATCGGAGAAAAATATGGTTTTGAAGACGCAAAAGGCATTTCACCTACGGAACGCGAATACAATACTGCAACAGCCCACCAAGTCTATCGATTAGCTTTCATCAAGGAAGTATCGCATCGCGAAGAAAAAGAAGAACACTTCAAACAAAGAATAGACAATGATGTAATTCGAAACTCATTCGGCTCATACGAAGTGTTGCAAAGTAGTGTTTATGCTTCTTTGGTGGATTATATGATGAAAAACAACCTCCTGCATAGTGGACCTTTCGATTCTTCAATATTTCCTGAGGCCACAATAAACGACCTTGACTTTTCTAAAATTCGCTGGTTTGTAGGCATTGCACGTGAAAAACGGCAGTTTCCTCTGCAATATTCGGAGGATAATGTACATCAAATTCTTAGCAGTCTTCACTTGATTACCGATGACGAAAAGATAAAGAATGCTGCATTGCTATTATTTGCAAAAGATGTACAAAAATGGTTTGCATCAGCCACAATCAAATGTGCGCAATTTTATGGAACTAAAGTTCAGAAACCAATGCTATCACAACAAATCTACGGAGGCAATGTATTCGAAATGGTTGACCAAGCAGTTGGATTTGTCATGTCGCGTATCAATCAGCATGTTGGAGAGCGTATTCATTCTGCACAAGTGGATGTAACACCAGAACTTCCTGCACAGGCTGTAACAGAAGCGATTGTGAACGCAGTGGTACATCGCGACTACAATAGTACAGGTAGTGTACAAGTAATGCTGTTCAAGGACAGACTTGAAGTGTGGAATCCTGGACGGTTGCCACAAGGAATGACAATAAAGAAGCTAAAAGGCGAACATTCATCGTTTCCTGTTAATCCAGTTCTTGCCAACCCTGTATATTTGGCTGGATATATTGAACAAATGGGTACTGGAACAACTGACATTATAGATAGCTGTGAAGCTATGAATTTAAAGACTCCAGAGTTCCATCAAATCGAAGATTTTAGAACAATATTATGGAGAGCTGAAGACATTGATAATGAAAACAATACCAATCAAAATGTCAGTCAAAATGTCAGTCAAAATGTCAGTCAAAATGTCAGTCAAAATGTCAGTCAAAATGATAGCCAAAATGATAGCCAAAATGATAGCCAAAATGATAGGCAAAAACTTGGCAAGAGACAACTGAAAGTTCTTAACCTAATAGGAAACAACATTTATATTTCAGCAGAAGATATTGCTCAAAAATTAAATGTAACCGTCAGAACTGTTTATCGAGACCTAAAAACGTTACACATCAAATGGTCTGGCTCAGCAAAGACAGGTCACTGGGTATTTGAAAAGTAATGCAATAACACACAAAATCTAACGGCAACCGCAATCTATTTCTAAAGAAAAATGGCGACGTCTTACAACATCGCCATTATATTTTATATTCGCCCCCGAGCGAAGCCGAAGTGTCGGATTAGATTGAACTATCCAACTCTAACTCCGCACTTTACCAAATCCTTCGGCAGCAACAGAACCAAACGACCATCGGCATCCTCGGCAGAGAGAATCATACCTTCCGAAACAACGCCCTTCAACTTGCGCGGCTCAAAGTTGGCAATGAAGCAAACCTGAGTACCGACAAGTTTTTCCGGCTCGGTATAGTATTTTGCAATACCGCTGACAATCGTCCTTCCGCCCATGCCGTCATCTATCTTGAACTGCAAGAGCTTGTCAGCCTTCGGAACCTTGAAGCATTCCAATACTGTACCAACACGGATGTCAACCTTCATAAAGTCGTCAAAGGCAACATTTTCCTTAACAGGCTGTGGCTTGTAGTTGTTCTTTTCGTTCTCAATCTTAATGTTTTCAAGGCGTTGCAACTGAGCATCAATAGCAGCATCCTCAATGCGCTCGAATAACAGTTCTGCCTCTCCTATCTTGTGTCCAACAGGAATCAAGTCAACCTTTGTCGTGCTTTCCCAGTCGGGACGCTCAAAGTTCAGCATCTTGAACAGCTTGGCACTTGTGAACGGCAAAAATGGTTCTGCCAAAGTTGCCGACAATGCGCACAACTGAAGCGAATAGTACAATATGGTGCGAGTACGTGCTTCATCCGTCTTTATAAGCTTCCATGGCTCGGTGTCAGCCAAGTATTTGTTACCCAGACGGCTAACAGCCATAGCATCCTTCAAAGCCTCACGGAACTTGTAGTTTTCAATATTGTTTTCAAGGCTTTCCTTGATGCGTGCTATTTCGGCACGGATTTCCTTTTCGTAGTCGGTATCCTCGGCCGGCTGCGGAACATTTCCACCGAAATACTTATGTGTTAAGACTACTGCACGGTTGATGAAATTACCCATAATGGCAACAAGTTCGCTGTTGTTCTTTGTCTGGAAATCCTTCCACGAGAAGTCGTTGTCCTTGGTTTCGGGAGCATTTGCCGTAAGCACATATCTCAAAACATCCTGCTTACCTTCGAAGTCGCGCAGATATTCGTGCAGCCAAACAGCCCAGTTGCGCGAAGTGCTGATTTTGTTGCCTTCGAGGTTAAGGAACTCATTTGCTGGAACATTGTCGGGCAAAATGTAGGAACCTTCGTGGCGCAGCATCGAGGGGAAAATTATGCAGTGGAACACAATGTTGTCCTTTCCGATGAAATGAACCAGTTTGGTATCCTTGTCCTTCCACCACTTCTCCCAATCGTTGGGATACAGCATTTTGGTATTAGAAATGTAGCCGATTGGAGCATCGAACCACACATACAAAACCTTGTCCTTGCCTTCCTCAAGCGGAACCTTTACACCCCAGTTCAAATCGCGGGTAACGGCGCGTGGGAACAATCCCGAATCCAACCACGACTTGCACTGACCGTAAACATTTGGTTTCCACTCCTTATGCTCTTCAAGAATCCAGTGGCGAAGTTCTTCCTCATACTTGTCAAGAGGCAGATACCAGTGCTTGGTTTCCTTCATAACGGGAGCATTTCCGCTAATCATCGAACGCGGATTTATAAGTTCGGTAGGGCTAAGCGACGAACCGCACTTTTCGCACTGGTCGCCGTAGGCATCTTCGGCACCGCACTTGGGACAAGTTCCCATTATGTAGCGGTCGGCAAGGAACTGCTGCTCCTGCTCGTCGTAGAACTGCATCGAAGTCTTTTCAACGAATTCACCCTTGTTGTAAAGCGAAAGGAAGAATTCAGCAGCAGTCTTGTGGTGTATTTCTGCACTTGTACGACCGTAAATATCGAACGAAATGCCAAATTCTTCAAAGGATTCCTTAATTATCTTATGGTATCTATCCACAATGTCCTGCGGAGTAACACCTTCCTTACGAGCCTTGAGCGTTACGGGAACGCCGTGTTCGTCGGAACCACCGATGAAAAGTACGTCGCGGTGTTTCAAGCGGTTGTAGCGAGCATAGATGTCGGCAGGCACATACACGCCAGCCAGATGTCCAATATGTACAGGTCCGTTTGCATACGGCAAAGCGGAAGTAATGGTAATTCTTTTGTAGTCTTTCATTTTTTGAAAATTTTGTGCAAAATTACAACTTATTTGCGAGAAATTGATGCTGTATTTACAACTTTTTGCAAGAAGTACAACGTTCAAAACCAATTTAGTGTTTGGAAACATTAAAATATGTCATAATTTAGTATATGTAAACATTTTTTTTGTTTATTACGATTGTGATATTTGGTTTTTAGTGTTTAGAAACATTAAATAGTGATAAGATTTAGTGTTTGGAAACATTTTTTTTATTGCAGATTAAAAATAAAGTATTACCTTTGTGGCATATAAAAATATTTTGGCTATGGAATCGAATGATGTTCAGATGTTAATGCAGATTTATCACAATAGGCTCGCATTTGTTGACGGGTCGTTTCATCGGTATTTGTTCAATGAAATCGACTGGAGAGACCGCCTGATTGGGATAAAAGGTCAGCGGGGTGTTGGAAAGACCACCTTGATGCTTCAACATATAAAGGAATCGTTTGCAAATCCCGATGATGCCTTTTATGTTTCGCTAGACGACTTCTGGTTTGCATCGCATAGGTTGGAGGAGCTTGTTTCGTACTTGTATGCGCAGGGTGTCAGGTATTTGTTTGTTGACGAGGTGCATCATTACGATTCATGGCAGACAATCCTTAAAAACCTCTACGACGGCTATCCCGACCTGCATATTGCATACACTGGTTCGTCGATGCTGTTGCTCGAAACTGCGCAAGGCGATTTGTCACGGCGACTTATTGATTACACCTTGCCGGGATTGTCGTTTCGGGAATTCCTTAGCTATGAGGGCGTTGCTGACATTCCTGCGGTTTCGTGGGACGACCTGCTGACAAGGCATGTGCAGATAGCGATGTCGGTAAAGGAGAAGATTCCGAGCATAATGCCGCTTTTCGATGCGTATCTGAGGCACGGCTATTATCCTTTCTACAAGGAGGTGTCGCGCGGTTTCGAATTGCGGTTGCAGCATGTTGCCAGCAGGGTGCTCGAAATGGATTATCCCAAGATTGACGATGTAAGCGTATCGACAATAAACAAGACGCGGAAAATGTTGATGGTGCTTGCCGAGCATGTGCCACAGGTGCCGACAATGAGCAAGTTGTACGGGCAGTTGGAAACCGACAGGAATCAAGGCTTGAAGATGCTTTATGCCTTGCAGCGGGCAGGACTTATAGCATTGCTTACCGACAACACCAAGAGCCTGAAGACATTGGCGCGGCCAGAAAAGATTCTCATTGACAATACCAACTTGATGTATGCTCTTGGTGCCAAGACGGAAATCGGCACCATAAGGGAGACTTTTTTCTTCAATCAGGTTCGGCAGGTGCTTCCTGTTGCATATCCGGCAAAGGGCGATTTCCTTGTCGATGGCAGGTATTTGTTTGAGGTCGGCGGTATGGGCAAGACTTTCGAGCAGATAAAGGACGAACCCGACAGTTTCCTTGCCGTTGACGACACCGAGATTGGCCACAAGAACAGGATTCCGCTGTGGATGTTCGGACTGCTATATTAATATATAGGTATTGCACGACAGGAATTGCCCGTGAGCGTTTTGCCGAGCAAAAATTGGATGAAATAATAAATTCCAACATTTTTCTTCTCCCAATCTAAAAATATCTTACTTTTGCAGTGTCGAACATTCGATGCCGTTTGTATGGTCTAGAGTGCAAGACAGACATATAGAAAGACGTTTACTGACGTTTTCCTTTGACGATTCAAAACTTCGCAACTTTTGATAACCATTGTCAAAGAAAAAGCAACGGTGAATGTCTGCGTTAGTGTATATTGGTATAACATCAATGATATCACAGCGTGGGCTTCGCGTTGCTCAATCTTACAATGGTGGGTAATGCGAAGACCTTGAATCGTGGGAGCGAGTAACAAGATTCCCACGTTTTTCTTTTTTTTGTTGATACCGAGGTGGGGAATCGGCGGAGAAAATAAGAAAAAGAATGAATTTGGAATATAATAGTTCATTATGCAAAAGGGTTCTCTTGACTATTTTGTCATTACTCTTATTCGGTTCGCTTTATCCACAAAAATTATCTATTAGCGACCTGACAAATATTGTATCGCAAAGCAGTTACGAAAAGGCAGAATCAATCCTAACAGCAAAGGGATGGATGTTTTATAAGGCAGATAATGATTATATCGATGGAAATAAATTTCAAATAATAAAATTTGCTCACGGATTGACTTATGAGGACATGGCTACTGCTTGGATAACTTTATGGTGTTATAGAAATCGTCCTTGTAAACTTAGTTATCGTATGTTTAATAATGAATACTTCCCCAAAATACGCGAACAAATACAATCGGCAGGATTCAAGTCCGGCAAAACAAAATTTGATGATAATGTTCAGACAACAGAATATTACAATGACGGTTACTATCTTACTCTCGTTAATAGAACGAAAAAATACGATTATTATGAAACATCAAATATTTTCGACTTTAAAGTATTGCGTAAGGGAAGTGAAGCGGATGATAGAAATGGTTATAAAGAAGAATATATAAATGGTTATCTTTTTAAGTACAATCTAAAAAATGGATTACTTGAGGGCAAATGTGAAGTGTCTCGCAAAAGAAAACATTGGTTTTGGGGCTTTGGAAAATCTGCAGAAGATGAAGAATATCTGAAATACTATTCAACAAATTTTGTAAAAGGAAGTGAAAATGGTCAATTTAAAATGTATGATGCAAAAGGGCGATTGGCTTATGATGGACAGATGAAAGATGGCAATTTTACAGGGAAAGTCAAAGTGTATGATTTATTTGGTAAACATATTATTCAAGAAGGGTCATTTACAAATCGCATGCCTCTTAGGCAGGAATTTATAAGTACAGGTATGAAAAGTCGCCCGTGTTCGGAATATGACTTTGCCGGCATTGATGATTTTACAGGTGTTTTACACGAATATTATAGTGATACCCTTACAGAAGATGGGAAAGTAGCAAAAGGCAAGTTTACTGGTTGGGAGTATTTGAAAAAAAAGCCAGAAAATATTTTTAGAATGTATGACTATGACGATTTTGTCAAACTTGATGAACAAATTGATTTTATTGATAGCGATGAGAAGTATTATAATGTAAAAGTATCATATAAGGATAACAAGCCACACGGAAATATTCCTGTTTATGATATTGACGGGAATAAGGTAATGACATTGTCGTACAATAATGGCGTTTTGAAATCATACAAGCGTTACGAAGATGGACTTTTGGTAGAAGATGGTATAACAGATTCTATTATGGGATTTACTGGAATTAAACGAGAATACGACTACTGGGATGGTTATTTGAAGGTTGAATACAGTCTGAAAAATGACACTATAACTGGAGAAAGGAAATCATATCATTCTAATGGAAAAATAATGACGACAGAAAAATTTGTAAAGGGAGAATTGGACGGTCCATATAAGGAATATGATGAAAAAGGCAACCTAGTTTATGAATGTTCATATTCGGAAGGTTATCTAAATGGAGAGTACAACAAAAATGCTAATGATACGGTTGAAACAGGTTTCTATAAAATGGGGAAATTGGAAGACAAAGTATGCGGATGTTGGATTTCGCCATATACAACTACCGATTCAACTGGAGAAAAAATTAGCATTAAGTTCAAATGGGATTATATTTATGTTAACGGAGAAAAGAACGGAGAATTTCATCACGATTATTTAGATTCGTGTATATGTGGCTCTTACGCGAACAACAAGTTGGAGGGCGAATATGTTTCTTGGCATCCAGACTGGGAGTCAGGGAAAGCAGGCTGCGAATTGTCTAAAGGTCAGTATCATAAAGGCAAGAAAAATGGTCAATGGAGATATGGAAGTTATAATAATCAAACCGTGCGAGTTGAGAATTATAAAAATGGGTTACCGGAAGGAAAGTGGGAGTATTATGATGATGTAAAAGGAAATGGAAACTATGTTTTATATAAGGAGGAAAATTATAAGAATGGCGAGTTGGATGGACAAGTAATGTATTACATAAGAGATGATTCTTACAAAGGAATTGGCATCGTTAATGTTGCAGACGAACCAATAAAAGTCTTGACGGAAATGGAAGCCAATAAAAGGCATTACAATTCTGATTGGCAAAAGAAGTGCGTGAAATACAATTATTTAGATGGTGAAAAATATGGAATTTATGAATTTAAAGACAGTCTTGGCAATGATATTGAAAAAGGACAGTTTGCTCGTAATATGAAGACAGGGGAATGGTCTATTTATCGCAACGGTAAATTGTATGTAAAGGTTGATTATAGCAATGACGACCCCAATACCTTAACATATTACAATTCTGATTTAGAAAATAGTATTATTGAGGAATTTTACTTTACAACAGGTAACAAGATTCGCCATGTAGAGTATAAAGGCAATTATGTTTATGATATTGAATATAGTTCGTGGCAAAGTTTTGTCTTGAAAAATGTAGATGTAAAAGATTTCAACATGATATTCAAGGAAAATAAATCGAAAACAATGAACGGCAACTATATATACAAGGATTCTCAAAATGATAAAGTCATTTTATCGGGAAAAATGGAAAACAATAAGAGGATTGGGATATGGCAAATGTATTATCATGATATTGATTTGCTAGTTGAAACGGACTATTCAAACAACGAATTGGAAACATTCAGGCAAATTTCTTCAATGAAACTATGCAACGGAAAGGTTGAAATGCCAGAGAATAAAGGTAAAAAGGAAATAATCAGTGTAAAGAATGGAATACGTAACGGGAAAACTGTTACAGTCAATATAGAAACAAAGAAACCAATTGAGAAAATAACATACAAGAATGGAGTTGTAAAAAAGTAAACGATTGAATATGAAAGGAATGCATATAATTAAAAGGATGTTATTTATTGCATATATAACACTTTGTTACAATGTTTGTTTCGGGCAAACGCTCAATGGGCATGAGTATGTTGATTTGGGGTTGCCTTCTGGAACAAAATGGGCAACTTGTAACATTGGTGCTACTATTCCAGAGGAATATGGCGATTATTTTGCTTGGGGAGAAACTTCTCCTAAAACTGAGTATAGTCCTGACAATTATAAATATTGGAACTATGAAGATGACGAACATGAAACATGGATATACTTGCTAAAGTACAATATAGATTGTTGGGGCGTAGAAGACAACAAGAAAGTTTTAGAACCAATAGACGATGCTGCCAGTGTTAATTGGGGAAAAGGATGGCATATGCCAACTAAAAAAGAATTTGATGAACTATATAAGTATTGCACCTGTATGGAAGCAACTAGTAACGGAGTAAAAGGACAACTAATTGTTGGTTGTAACAATAATTATATTTTCCTACCAAATGCTGGCTCATCCATGTACCGAAAAGATTTAGTTGGTTATTATTGGTCCAGTTCGATTTATGATGCAAAAAACGAAAACAATTGGCATTATTATACGAATTATGCATGGATAAATGAAAACAATAAGGAGAACAGATCTTGTGGGTTGTCTGTTAGACCAGTATGTAATGTCACGTCCAATACAAGTGGTTATAAATCACAATACAATATTCAATGTGAATTGCCTTCAATTACGACAAAAGAAGTAAGTAATATAACTGCTAAATCGGCAATGTCAGGTGGTTCTATTTTGCCTAATGATTGTGGTTCTGAAATAATAGAACGAGGTGTGTGTTGGTTCACAAAAAATGAAGGATTTTCTCCTTTTACTAATATGTCTAAAGACGGTAGTGGTGTAGGCGACTTTTCTAGTAATATTGTTATGTTGAAAAAAGGTAAAACATATGATGTTTGTGCATATGCAGTTGTTTCTTTCCCAAACAATATTGTTGCAAAAATATGCGGTCCAAGGATTAGATTTACTACGACTAATCTTCCAGTTCTTACTTGTAGCTATGAGAATATAACACAAACATCTGCTAAGTTTATGGGAAATATTGAAGACAATTTGGGAGAGGATATTTTCGAATGTGGATTTTGTTGGTCAAAATCAAATAATCCAACCATTAATGATTATCATTTGACAGCAGATTATAGAAGTTTTTATTATTTTTCAGGTGAGATTTATTGTTTAGATCCTGGTACAACCTATTATTTAAGAGCTTATGTTAAAAGCAGTGCAGGTACTGCATATAGTTTTACAGAAACTTTTACAACAAAAGAATAAGTGTATACTGTCAATATTGAATCTTGATATTGTTAAAATTATTGATCGGTAAGATCAATCTCCCATCCATCACCTTTTTTTTCAGACCAAATGAAATTTTCCCTACCGTATCCAGAAAGAGCCTTATATCCGTCAAGTGATACGCCATATTCATAAATATATTCTTGATGATAAATTTTAGTCAACGCAATATATTGGCTTGATTTAAATACGGAGTCATTATGCGATATATCTTTCGCTCTATTTATTATTACGCAATCAATGCAACCTTTAATATCTAAATATTCATCATTTGCCGACTTGGCCCTTTTTACTATTCTGAATTCTTGTTCGTATTGCCAATCTGTTGTCTTCTTAAAAAATGTTTCATGCCAATTATTGGCAATAAATTCTTTTACATTTTCTATTATACAAGAATTGTTATTGCTGTTAATGTTAAGAGTATTGTCATAGTTGTCAACATATTCAATCTTATCAAAGAAGTAATTATGTTTTGAAAGTTTTGTCAATAGTTTTTCTTTGTTTAAAACAATACATACTCCATTTCCTTTATCAGCATAGTGCCCCCACATTGGATTTCTGCAAAATCCATATTTGTATGGTTTGCTAGAAAAATCATCAGAAGTAAGACTAATCTGTCTGTATTTTATTGCCTCATTATAAATGTTTTCGGGATCAAAGTCCTTGTTCTCAAATGCTTTAAGATTAAAAAAATCAATCTATTAGACTCTAAAATATCATTAGCATTATTAGTCTTTGAAAACCTTAGCTCATTGGTTGCAAGTATTTTTACAGCATCCTCAAAAGTCGTAAAATGATAAAGGTGTTCCTCGTTTTCATTAAACCCCATAGCAGTCTCTTTTTAGTTGTATTTTTTCAATTCATTATAAATTTCATTTGCGTTCTTTATATCATCATTTGCAGAAGAATTGTGCTTCTGAGCCTTAGATACATACTCATTCTTTATTGCTATATGTCTGTTTAGTTCATTATAACAATATCCATATCTTTGGATTCCTTCTATAATTTTGCTTTCTTCTTGAATTTTACGAATGTATTCATCATATTTGTGCCGATTATAGTTATAAGATATGCCAAAAGAAACAAGTTTCTCAAAAGGATTACTCGCCAATTGCTTAAGTACATTTAATAGTATGTCACATGCAAATTCATTTTGTTCCATAATTCCAACGGTTTAAATTTTTCGCAAAAATACTATAAATATTTATTTGCTACAAATTATTTTTAATTAAATAATAAATATTTGCCTTATATTCGTTTTTGCATACTATATCCTTTTGGTCTTATTTTGTGTAGAGCTGTATGCAATCGGAGATACATGAGGAATATTGCATAAAATACTCGGCGCTAACCTTTCAAAAAAAATGACTCACCGCCATTTATTCTAAAAAAATATTCGCTGCTAACTTTATGATTACATTAGGATTAGATAAACAACAAAACAAGGCATAACCTTTCCGATTATGCCTTGTTTTTCTTTTAGTTTCTTCGCTGACTATTCTTCTTCAAAGTCTTCCTTTCCAACTCCGCAGAGAGGGCAGGTCCAGTCATCTGGCAAGTCTTCGAATGCGGTTCCCGGAGCTATTTTGCCATCAGGGTCACCTGCTGTCGGGTCGTAAACATATCCGCAAATCTTACAAACATACTTCTTCATATTCGTGTCTGTTTTAGGGTTAGTAATTATTTGTTCAAAATCTCATTTACAAATTTGTCAACGCTGTCCTTCTGGCTTTCGTTCAATGCCGACTTGATTGTGAGCATGGTGTCGCAGATGACATTGTTGTTGAATGCCAGCATTTCACGCATCTGCTTTCCTGCCGTCGGTGCCCAGGTGCCATTTTCGGCTACGGCAAACACGCGGTTCTGCAGGTTGTGCGATTTCATCTCGTCGATGAAAATCTTTACTGGCGTATATACTTCGGCATTGTAGGTGGACGATAGGATTACAATCCTACGGCAGCGGAATGCTTCCGAAAGCAGGTAGGACGGATGCGTAACCGATGCGTCGTACATTGCGATGTTTTTTTGTCCGGCTTCGGCAAGGCGTGAAGCGACAATGTTGGCTGCCGATTCGGTGTGGCCGTACAGCGAGCCGTATATTATTAATATGGTATCGTCCTCGGCTTCGTAGCGGCTCCACTTGTCGTACTTGTCAACGAAATAGCCGATATTTTCGCGCCAGATTGGTCCGTGAAGCGGGCATAGCATCTTTATTTCCAATGCGGAAGCTTTTTTCAGAAGATTCTGTACCTGTGTGCCGTACTTGCCTACGATGTTGGTGTAGTAGCGGCGTGCTTCGTCGAGCCAGTCGCGGTCGAAGTTGACTTCATCGGCGAAAAGGTTGCCATTCAGAGCCTTGAATGTGCCGAATGCATCTGCCGAAAACAAAGTCTTGGTTGTAATGTCGTAGCTGACAATTACTTCTGGCCAGTGAACCATAGGTGCGGTGCAGAAAGTGAATTCGTGCTTGCCGAAACTCATCTTGTCGCCTTCCTTTACGGTAATGAAGCGGTCTGTTCCTATGCAGTCGAAGAACTGCAGAATCATCTTCTGTGCCTGTGCGCTGCAGATAATTTTTGCTTCGGGGTATTCGTATGCGGTGCGGCAAAGCAGCGAACTATGGTCGGGTTCAACATGGTTTACGATTATATAGTCGAGTTTTTCGTTGTCGCCGACAAGCGAATAGAGGTTCTCAAAGAATTGTTCCGAAACCGAATTGTCGGATGTGTCGATCAGTACATTTTTCTCGTCCTTCAGCAGGTATGCGTTGTACGATACGCCCTGCGGAACTGGCATTATGTTTTCAAACAGGTTGATTCTGCGGTCGCTTGCACCAATCCAGTACAAATCTTCGCCTATTTTTCTTGCATTGTTCATATGTTCTCTATTTTGTATTGAAATAGCAAAAATAATATTTTAGTTGAGAGATAGACAAAAATTATTTCAATAATTTTAAAATTGTTTTTAATGTTTTGATTTATAGGATTGCGTCTGTTGTGTCGTGGTGCGCCGCGACGGTACAATTTTTGTGATTATTGATTTGTAACGCAAAATTTTGCGTCTGTTGTGTCGTGGCGCGCCGCGACAGTAGAGACGTTGCGAGCAACGTCTTAAAATATTTATGTGTAATGAATGTTTGTAAATTATTGATAAATAAAATGTTATGATTATGTTGTGTTCGCTTTTATAGTTTCAACTATAATTTGCGTGCGTATATTATTGATATATAGGTGATTAATAAATGTCTGATTCAACATTTTTCAAAAAAATAATTGCCTTGCCAATTTTTTAGTAAATTTGCGGTCAAATAATTTTAAATAGATAATAGTTATGTCAGAAAAACTTACATTGAGAGACAATGCGACCATGCGCTGGCTTGCATTGCTGTTGTTGGCTCTGGCGATGTTCTGTTCATACATCTTTATGGACATTCTGTCGCCTATTAAGGACTTGATGATGTCGGAACGCGGATGGGATTCCACAGCTTTCGGTACCATGCAGGGTGCTGAAACTTTCCTTAATGTGTTCGTATTCTTCCTGATTTTCGCTGGTATCATCCTCGACAAGATGGGCGTACGCTTTACAGCTGTGCTTTCGGGTTTGGTAATGCTCGTAGGTGCTGGTATCCAGTACTATGCAGTATCCGAATCGTTTATCGGAAGCGGTGTTGAGGAATGGTTTACTAATCACCTGAACTACATCCCAGGTTTCGACGAACTTGGCGTTTCTCCATTCTACGAAGGTATGCCTGCTTCGGCTAAGCTTGCTGCAATCGGCTTCATGATTTTCGGTTGCGGTACCGAAATGGGTGGTATCACTGTTTCAAGAGGTATCGTTAAGTGGTTCAAGGGTCGTGAGACCGCAATGGCAATGGGTTCCGAAATGGCATTGGCTCGTTTGGGCGTTGCAACCTGTATGATTTTCTCGCCGTTCTTCGCAAAGCTCGGTGGAAACATCGATGTTTCGCGTTCTGTGGCATTCGGCGTTGTATTGCTTTGCATTGCTTTGATAATGTTCGTTGTATATTTCTTCATGGATAAGAAACTTGACGCTCAGACTGGTGAAGCCGAGGAAAAGGACGACCCATTCAAGATTTCCGATATTGGAAAGATTTTGAAGAGCGGTGGTTTCTGGCTTGTTGCTCTCCTCTGCGTTCTTTACTACTCAGCAATCTTCCCATTCCAGAAGTATGCTGTAAATATGTTGCAGTGCAACTTGACCTTGACTCCTGGCGAAGGCTTCTGGGCTAGCGAAACTGTCACTTTCATCCAGTATGCAATTATGCTTGTTGTTGCCGTTTGCGCGTTCACCAGCAACTTTATGAAGAACAAGGGCTTGAAGATTGGTTTGATGGCAATCGCTGTTGTTGCTCTCGTTGTTTACTGCTACATGGGCTACATGAGAGGTACTGCCGAAACAATCTTCGCAGTATTCCCACTTCTCGCTGTTGCAATTACTCCTATACTTGGCGGTTATGTTGACAAGAAGGGTAAGGCTGCTTCAATGCTTATGATTGGTTCGTTGCTGCTTATCCTTTGCCACCTCACATTTGCATTCATCCTCCCGATGTTCAAGGGCAGTGCAGTTGGAGGAACTATTGTAGCATACGTTACAATCCTCGTTCTCGGCGCTTCGTTCTCGTTGGTACCTGCTGCTTTGTGGCCAAGCGTTCCAAAGCTGGTTGACGAAAAGATTATCGGTTCTGCATACGCACTTATCTTCTGGATTCAGAACATCGGTCTCTGGTTGTTCCCATTATTAATAGGTAAGGTTCTCGACAGCACAAATCCAGGTGTTACCGACCCTGTTGCATTCGACTACACATGGCCTCTCGTAATGTTGGCTTGCCTTGGCGTGGCTTCGTTCATACTTGGCATAATCCTCAAGGGTGTTGACAAGAAGAAAGGTCTCGGACTTGAAGAACCGAACATTAAATAGTTTTTTTCCATATTTTTATTTTAGGGGTTCTTCGGAACCCCTTTTTTTGTTCGCATAAATTTCAATATGCTGTAAAACATATTGCACATTTCAAAAAATAATACATATCTTTGCTTCGAAATCTGCGGAAGGGATTTATCGCTTTCAAAGAGTTCTAAAAAAGGCAGGTTCTTTAAATTGATTTCGATTGGTTTTGAGATTTGTTTTGAGCAGGTTGCTGCGCGGAAGAAAGGAACAATGCGGGCATTGTGACTGACTGACAAACAGTAAGATGCCAAAAGAAATCCAAAAACGGCGAAAAGTTTTATATTCGGAATTCATTGATTAACTTTTAAAACGGTGAATTTATAGAACCTGACTGAATAACTGATTCAAAAGTCAACGTACTGATGGAGAAGAAAATTGGCACAATAAACATACTTATCACAGATGTGAATGTCGTTGAGGAAGTCAACGCACTATTGAGTTCGTACGGTAGCATAATCCTTTCGCGAAACGGAATGCCGCTGCGCGACGAAAACATTTCCATTATCACACTTGTCGTAAAGAGCGACGGCGACACCATCAATTCGTTGACAGGAAAACTTGGCAGACTGAGAGGTCTCAAGGCGAAATCGACATTAATAACAACAGCATAAAAGATTTAAGAATATGGACGAAAAGTTTAAAAATTTCATTGATAGAGAAAAACTCTATAATTTAGTTAATGGTAGCATTCCTACCGAACAGGAACTCGATGCAGTACTTGCAAAGGCTCGTAAGCTGAAAGGCTTGTCGCTTGAGGATGTGGCTGTGCTTCTGCGCGTTACCGACCACGACCAGATACATAAGATAATGGAGACAGCAAAATTCGCCAAGGAAAGCATCTACGGCAAGCGTCTCGTTTTGTTCGCACCTATTTATACTGGTAATGTTTGTGTTAACAACTGCGTTTACTGCGCTTTCCGTCGCGACAACAAGGCTATCAAGCGTAAAGTGCTCACAATGGACGAAATCGAGCAGGAAACCAAGGTGTTGCTTCACGAAGGTCACAAGCGTGTACTGCTGATTTGCGGTGAGTCGCCACGCAACGACATCGACTACTACTGCGAAGCTATCCGCCGTACATACGCAGCACGCGACAACGGCAACTACATCCGCCGTATCAATGTTGAGCTGGCTCCATTGACAGTCGAGGAATTCAAGCGTCTGAAAGCCGAGAAGATTGGTACTTACGTTTGCTTCCAGGAAACTTACGACCCGATTGCTTACAAGGAATTCCATCCGGCAGGCACACCGAAGGCCGACTACCTCAACCGTCTGACCGTTATGGACCGCGCTATGGAAGGCGGAATCAACGATGTAGGTCTTGGCGTTTTGTTCGGACTTGTTGACTACCGTTTCGAGATTCTGGCAATTATGGAGCACGCTGCTCACTTGGAGAAAGTTTTCGGTTGCGGACCTCACACAGTAAGTTTCCCGCGTATCGAACCGGCCGACGGCGTAGAGTTCACAAACCACATTCCGCATCCGGTTTCCGATTTCGATTTCAAGAAGATTATCGCAATCATCCGTATAGCAATGCCTTACACTGGTATTATCCTCAGCACCCGCGAAAACGACGAGATGCGTAAGGAACTTATCGAGTACGGCGTAAGTCAGATTTCGGCAGGTTCGCGTACCAACCCAGGCGCATACAGCGAAGAGGAAGAAGGTACTGGCAGCCAGTTCTCGCTTGGTGACCACAGAACTATGGACGATGTGATTTCCAATATGATAGATGGCGGTTACATTCCATCATTCTGCACAGGTTGCTACCGCAAGGGTCGTGTTGGCGCTGACTTTATGGACTTGGCAAAGCCGGGACTTATCAAGCAGTTCTGTATGCCTAACGGTTTGTTCACCTTCAACGAGTACCTCAACGACTTTGCTTCGCCTGAAACAAAGGCAAAAGGCAAGGCTTTGATAAAGAAGCTTGTCTCCGAAGTCGAAAGCCAGCAGTTGAAGAATACCATCAACGAAAATCTTGAAAAGATTGACGGTGGCGAAAGAGACATTTATCTGTAAAAAGTGATTTTGAAATATTTGTGAAAAGCGGTGTAATGCCGCTTTTTTTGTGTGGGCATAAAAACAAAAAAGCCACAAATCTGTGGCTTTTTGTGGTCCCACTAGGGCTTGAACCTAGGACCCCCTGATTATGAGTCAGGTGCTCTAACCAACTGAGCTATGGGACCTCGTTCCTTTCGGAAACGGACTGCAAAAGTACTGCAAAAATTTTATAGTGCAAAATTATTTTCCATTTTTTTTGAAAAATGATTCAACTGCCCAATTTTTATGATTTTTTTCGAAGGATGCAAAATTTTACATCTTAATTGTCGCAATTCATTGCACAACGCGACATTGAACGTTGAACCTTGAATTTTTGAACGTTGAACTTTTTCAGTACACAATTATCAGTCCAGTGCTATCGGTATTGCTTTTGTTTCCAGCGCGGTCAACTATATAGAACTTGTACATTATGGTGTCGCCGAACGACATTGCATATTCGTTCAAATCTTCGATTTTCATGTCGCCACTTACAGCCTGCTTCTTGTCGTCCTTGTAGATACGCTCCACGAAGTAATTCAAATCTACAAGCAAATCCATCTGCGTAAGCACATTGTTTTCCATCTTGTGCTTTGTCATGAATATGGTGTTCTGCCGTGGTGAAATTGTGTCGAAGCCAATGTCGCCGTCGCCATCTGTAAACGAAAAGGTGAGTGTTCCGCGTTTGACAGTGTTGCCAAGAAGTACAGTGTCGGTGAAGGAAAAGTCCTTGAAAGTCACTATCGGTTCGATAGGATATTCCTCTTCCGGCTTGCACGATGGCATTACTGCCACAGCAAGAAGCAACAGGACTATATATGTTGTAAGGTGGCGCATAAATGAAGATTTATTCTTCCTTCCACTTGAAAACAACTGGCTCAACAGTCAGACCTGCTTTGCGCAGATGACTGATAACACCTTGCTCGCCAGGCAAGTGTGCTGCACCTACAGCGCAGAACAGCGACTGCTTCTTGGCGATTTTTAGGAAATTCTTTGCCATTCCGCTGTTGCGGTTGATGAGGAATGCCTGATTGAACTCTGCCGGCAACGATGGGTCTGAACTCATTTCCAAAGCCTTGTCCAAGTTGAAGGTCAAGTAGGCATCAAGAAGGTCGGCAAACTGTTCTTCTTCCTTGTTGCCACCATCGGAAGTGGTATCCTTAATACCATCTATAAGCATTTTCACTTGGTCCTCGAGGCTTATGGCATCAATTGCATTTATCTGGTCCATAAACTTTTCTACACCGTAGCACGATTTGCCAGCTTTGCGTGCATTCTGCAGGAAATAAAGGTCAAGTGCGGTTTCCATGTCCTGCTTCATTCCAGCCTGCATCATTGCACTGCTAACAAAGAATGGTTTCATCTTGTTGTAGAGCAGTAGGCTTGCACCAGTAGCGGCGGTAAATGCGCTGTCGAGCAACTTGTAGTCTTCTGCCGACATTATGGTTTTCAATGTCTTGCCGTCCTTCATAAGTGTTGCTTCCTGCGATTCCTTGGGGTCGATTTCGTCCATCAGGATTTCCATTGCAAAGGCATCGCACGAGTTGAAGGCATCGGTAACGGTGTTGTCGAAGGCGAAAACGCGCTTGTCCTGAATGTGGATTGTGCCGTACAGATACGACGGACTTTTGATTTTTTTGCCTGTAACTTTCCATAAAATGGACTGTGAGAAGCAGAAACTTGCTGCTAAAGCTAATGCTAAGAGTAAAAATATTTTTTTCATCTGACTTTTGAATTTTGTGAACGATGCAAAAATAATAAAAGTTTAATATTGTTTGTTAAAAAATCCTAGAGGTCATTCCACAAAGCAGAACGAACAGGCGCAGGAACGAGCCTTGTGAGTTCGCTTATGCGGAATCTCAACATTGTACTAAAGGAGATTACGGATAGCAGTCTTCACAACGCTCCCCGTATCGTATCGCGTGTTACGACTAGCTTCCGAAATGACCACTTTTTTGTGTTGATGTAGTTGGTTGATAATCTGTAGATTTGCGTGTAACTATTTTTTGCAAACAAAAATAATAAAAGTTGTAAATTTGCGCACTATTTTTTTTGCGATGACAGAACTAGAAGGAAATAAGGTAAAAGGTTATGTGTGCGGCTGTCTGTCGGCGATTTGCTACGGCGTGAATCCGCTGTTTTCGCTGCCGGTGATGTCGCGTGGCGTAGGTGTTGATTCCATTTTGTTCTACAGGTATGCGATTGCTGCCGTTGCTCTTGCAATTCTGATGCTTGTCAAGAAAATCGATTTCCGCCTGAAGGCAAAGGAACTTATTGCCGTTGTGATTATGGGAACATTGTTCTGCTCGTCGTCAATTTTCCTTTTCGAGAGCTACCGCATGATGCCTGCGGGAATTGCATCGACCATACTTTTTGTATATCCTGTGCTGACGGCAATAATAATGGCAGTATTCTTCAAGGAGAAAATCCGTTGGTTTACAGTGGTTTCGCTTGCCTTGTCGTTTGGCGGTCTTATGTTGCTCTACAAGGGTGACGAATCTGGTTCGGTGACGCTGATGGGAATTTTCTTCGTGGTAATGTCGTCGCTGACATACGCCATATATATTGTAGGTGTAAACCGTTCGGCACTGAAAGAAATGAATAGCGTCAAGTTGTCATTTTATGCCATTGTCGTGGGAACATTTGTGCTGTTTTTCTTCCGCCTTGGCTGTGGAACGCAGTTGCAGGCCGTTCCCGACGGTTTTTCGTGGCTTTGCCTTGCTGGACTTGGAATTGTCCCTACAACCATTTCTCTCATCGCTTTAGCGGTGTCAATCAGGAATATAGGTTCTACGCCAGCGGCAATCCTCGGCGTTCTTGAACCTGCTACTGCGGTATTCTTCGGTTGCATCGTGTTTGGCGAGCCGTTTACCATTTCGCTAGTTTTCGGCTTCATAACCATAATGGTGGCTGTTTTGCTTATAATCTTGGCACCGAAATATTTTGGGAAGAAGTAAATCCATACCAAATTTCATATCTAACAAACAGAACAAAACACAACTTCTACCTCAAACCTCTTGAAATTCAACTCATCACAAATTTCCACAAAAATTTTTATTGCCTATTAATAAATTTTATTTATATTCGCATTCTTGTCAAGCCAACCATGAGTGATGGTTGGTTGACACTTGTAAAGACTTTAATGCACTGATAGACAGAAAACAGAACTATTGAAAAACAAATACTAGCAAAAAATGAGCGACGCATTATACAACATTGAATACGGTCTGTTCGTAATCACCGCCCGCGAAGGCGAAAAAGACAACGGATGCATAAGCAACTCGGTAATTCAGGTTTCAAGCGCAAGCCCACAGACCATAGCCGTAAGCATGAACAAGAAGAACTTCACCCACGACATGATTCTGAGAACCAACTTGTTGAATGTCTCAATCCTGACAAAGGAAGTTCCGATGAATGTAATAAGTCACTTCGGATTCCAGAGTGGTCGCGATGTGAACAAGTTCGAGAAATGCGACGCAGTAAAACGCAGCGAAAACGGATTGTACTACATCCCCAAATACACCAACGCCTTCATTTCTGGCGCAGTAAAAAATGTAGTTGACTGCGGCACACACAGCATTTTCATTGCCGAAATTACCGAAAAGCAGGTATTGTCGGATGTAGAATCGGTTACCTACTCCTACTACCAGAATAACATCAAGCCGAAGCCAGAGCCATCGGTAAAGGTTGGCTGGAGATGCAAGGTGTGCGGATATGTTTATGAAGGCGAGGAACTTCCTGCCGATTTCGTATGTCCATGGTGCAAGCACGGTGCTGCCGACTTCGAAAAAATAACAATTGAATAAGAGTAATTTGTCAAACAATTAAAATAGAAAGGAAAATATCATGAACAAAAAAGTTTCAGAATTAATCAACACACAGATAAACAAGGAATTGTACTCTGGCTATCTTTACCTTGACATGTCAAACTTCTTCGAATCGAAGGGACTTGCTGGTTTCGCAAACTGGTACAAGGTTCAGGCTCAGGAAGAACGCGACCACGCAATGTTGTTCTACCAGTACCTCCAGAACAATGGCGAAAAGGTTACATTGCTTGCAATCGACCAGCCAGACAAGAAGTACAAGACTTTCATGGACCCGCTGAAGGCTGCTTTGGAACACGAAAAGTATGTTACCTCGCTCATCGACAACATCTACGGTGAAGCAGCTAAGGCAAAGGACTATAGGACAATGGAACTTCTCCAGTGGTTCATCAAGGAACAGGGCGAAGAAGAAAAGAACGCCAACGACCTCATCAGCAAGATGGAACTCTTCGGCGGCGATGCTCGCGCATTGTATATGCTCGACCAGGAACTCGCTGGCAGAACCTACAACACTCCATCATTAGTTCTCGACTAAAACTGCAGGAAATGATTTTCAACATAGCAATACCCACAAGGGAAGGCGACATGGTTGACGAACACTTCGGACACTGCGAATATTTCACGCTGTTCAAGGTTGACGACGAAACCAAAACCATAATCAGCAAAGAAAAGTTGGATTCGCCCGAAGGTTGCGGATGCAAGTCCAACATTATCCACACTTTCCTCGAGAAGGAAATAGATGTGATGCTTGCAGGCGGAATCGGCGGAGGCGCAGTAGCAATACTCGAATCGAGCGGAATCGGCGTTTTCAACGGATGCTGCGGTCCGACAAGCGAAGTCGTACTCAACTTCCTCAACGGTAAAATTTACGCGCAAGGTGAATGTTGCAGCCACCACCACGACGGTTGTGAACACAGCTGCGACCACCACCATTGCAATTAAAAACGATTTAACTAATAAAAAACAAATAGACGATGAAGAAAAAATTTGTATGCCCGGTTTGTGGTTACGTTTATGAAGGCGAAAGTATGCCTGAAGATTTCAAATGCCCAGTTTGCAAGGTTCCAGGAAGCAAATTCAAGGAAATGCAGGAAAATGCTCCTCTTGCAGCAGAACATGTATTTGGCGTAGGTATGAATCTCGACGCTTGCTCACCCGAAGACAAGCAATATATTATTGAACAGTTGAAGGCTAACTTCACAGGCGAATGCTCCGAAGTAGGTATGTACCTCTGCATGGCAAGAATCGCACATCGCGAAGGTTATCCAGAAATCGGTCTCTACTGGGAAAAGGCAGCTTTCGAAGAGGCAGAACATGCAGCTAAGTTTGCAGAACTCCTCGGTTCGGAATGCGACCCCAACATGACCGCTTCGACAGAAAAGAACCTGAAGTGGAGAATCGACTGCGAATTTGGTGCAACCGCTGGTAAGTTCGAATTGGCAAAGTGCGCAAAGAAGAACAACCTCGATGCAATCCACGACACAGTTCACGAAATGGCTCGCGACGAAGCTCGTCACGGCAAGGCTTTCGAAGGTCTCTACAACAGATACTTCAAGAAATAAGCGAATACGCATCAAGCAAAAAAATGCGGGCAAAATTGTCCGCATTTTTTTGTGTTTTCTTGTAACCCTTTCACTAATTTCGCAAAATACCGACAATATATATTTTCATACAGCTAATTTGTTGTATACCAGCAACTTGCAAACTTTATGACAAGTTTTTTCGCTATTTTTACAATTAATTCAAAAAAAAATTATATGTTTGCTCTCTTGAATAGAAGTGTAACTATATATAGCTGAATATGAAGAATATAGCCATTATATTGTTCACATTAATTTGTTGTTTATCAATAAATTACGCGAACGCCCAACAGCCTCAGCGACGCATCTGCACCGACGAGGAACTGACCTTCACAGTAACACATTCCGACGTTTTGTGCGACGGAACCGAGTCAACTGCGATGGTAAACATAGAACATAGCAACCACGGTAACACAAATGTATTCTGGTTCGAATGGTCAACCGGAGACATTTCTCAGGTTATTCCAATATACTCTTCGGGACAATATTCCGTAACCGTAACAGACACATACAACGCCTGCTCAAAATCACAGAATTTTGAAATACTTCAAGCACCAGCTGTAAATGTAAGCCTTACAAAAACTGATGTTACCTGCTTTGGCAAAAACGATGGAACAATGACCGCAGTCGTCAATGGCGGAGTCGGACCTTTCTCCTACAACTGGTCAACAACCTTGCACACCGAAACAATCACAAACCTTGTCCCCGGAACATATTCAGTCACAGTAACCGACGACAATCAGTGTACAGCTAGAGCTACCGCTTCAATCGTCGAACCGACAAGATTTCTATACACAATATCGCCTAACCAAGGTATCTGCCGCGGAACAGAAACCACAATCACAGCTACCGCAACTGGCGGAACCGAACCATACACATACGAATGGGACGATGGCACAACTGGCGTATTCAACAGAATAGTATCTCCCGACTCGACATCGGCATACACAGTAACCGTAACCGATGCAAACGGCTGTACAAACACCCCGCAGACAACAAGAGTCATTGTCAGCCAGACAATAGTGCTGACACCCGTAGTTCAGAACATCCTTTGCCACGGCGAATGCAACGGTTCGGCAGTCCTTAACATAGAAGGCGGCATACCTCCGTTCACATACACTTGGGCAAGCACTACAGACCATATAGACAACCTTTGCGCAGGCAGTTACGCAGTAAGCATCACCGACCAGTACAACTGCACAGGAAATGCTTCGTTTGTAATAACCGAACCAGACACAATGTATGTTGCAACACTCTCCGGTCCTGCGACATGCTACGGATATAATGACGGTTTTGTTCAGGCTGATGTGACTGGTGGCGTCCAATTCTCATCAGGTCGCGAAGACTACCACTACCTCTGGGACGATGGACAGACTGCTGCTCACGTCAACATGGGCGCAGGATTCCACACTGTCACAGTCACCGATGCAAATGGCTGCACTCACACTGGCAGTGCTTTCGTTGACCAGCCTGAGGCAATATATGTTGCCGACCCGATACCAAACGGCGGAACCATCTGCATAGGAGAAACTTTCCATTCATACGGAAACGCAACCGGCGGAGAAGGTCCTTACGAATTCGTATGGACAGGCCCTGATGGCTTTGTTTGGTACGGTCACAATTTTACAGCCTCGCCAACCACAACAACAACTTATACTCTTAACGTAACCGACATTCACGGTTGCACAGCAGCTCAGAAACGTATGACTATAAATGTCAACACTCCTATTGAAATTGTATCTATAACACAGGAAAACGATGAGATTTGCAAAGGCGACAAGATAGTCTTCGACTTAGAGATTACTGGTGGTAATGGAGGTCCATACAGAATTGTCTCTGACGACTTTGGTATCATAAATACCCCTTGCAACCTCTATGCTCCCGAAACTGGCTTCTATGCATTCACGGTAAGCGACGCCTGCGGTTCGCCAACAGCACGCGACTCTGTATTTGCAATTGTCCACCCGTTGCCAGATGTCGGTTTCTATTCCGACAAGTCGGCATCTTGTCCTCCAGGAACATTCCAATTCTTTGAAGTATCAGACGAAGATGCCAGCCAGACATATTTCTGGGATTTCGGAAACGAAAGGACTTCTACAGTAAAGAACCCTACTCAGACATTCGAAGAAACCGGTTCGTACAACGTATCGCTAACAGTAACTTCTGACTATGGTTGCAAGAATACCAGAACCAGAAACAATATGATTGTTATATACGAGGAACCGAGAGCCGAATTTGTTGTTGACCCCGACATAACATCAATACTCACAACCGAAATAAAATTCATAAACTATTCTGAAGGCGGAACAACCTACCTTTGGAACTTCGGCGACGGAAACACAAGCATCTGGTCGAACGAAACTCAGATACATACATACGAAAAAGCTGGCGACTATACAGCAATGCTTGTTGCCAAGAACCAACACCAGTGCGTTGATACAGCCTACAAGAGATTGAGCATCACTGACATATACACATTCTACGCTCCTACCGCATTTACTCCTAACGGTGATGGCGACAACGATTTCTTCTACATTAGCGGAAACGGAATCGACAAGAAGGACTTCATGCTTACCGTATATAACCGCTGGGGTGAAAGAATGTTCAAGACAACTACCTTTGATATGGAGTCGCCGCAAAATATGGCATGGGACGGCACCGACGAAGGAAACATACTCAAGGGCGACAAGATTGTAACTACTGGCGCCTACAACTGGGTATGCAAGTTTACCGACTTCACAGGCAGACCTCACGAAAAGAAAGGCACTGTATTTTTGTTGAAGTAAATGTAATATTGAAACGGAATCCGCGTTTTATTTTACATGAACAGAATACTGACTATATCAATAATGACGCTGATAGCAATATCGGCGTTGTTTTCTTCGTGCCGCAAGGAAATATTCACCAAAGACCCTGCCGACAAACTTCTATTCTCAAGCGATACCGTTCAGTTCGACACAATCTTCACGGGAATTGGCAGCACGACCAAATACCTGATTGTCAAGAACTCCAACAAAAACAAGTCGATAAACATTGACCGTATATACCTTGCAAACGGGAAAGCCTCAAAATACAGGCTCAACATTGACGGACACAAAGCCGACAAGGATTATATACTTGAAGATTATGCACTTGCACCAGGCGATTCCCTTTTCATATTCGTCGAAGTGACAATAAATCCCAGTGCTGACGACCTTGTCGAACAGGATTCTATAATTTTTGAATCGAACGGTAATTCGCAGGACGTTGACCTTGTGGCATTCGGTCAGAATGTTACTCTGCTCAGCGGACGAATGATTACACAAGACACAACCTGGAACGCAGACAAGCCAGTTCTAATTTACAACTCGGCAATGGTTGACACCCTTGTAACTCTTACCGTTATGCCCGGCGCAAAAGTCTATTTTCACAGAAACTCGAGCCTATTTGTAAAGGGAACCCTGAAATCGCTTGGAGTGATTGACAACCGCGTGACATTCACTGGCGACCGCCTCGAAGAATACTACCGCTACACACCAGGACAATGGGGGGCATATCTGCGTGACGAAACAGGAAACACACGAGGCATTTACGGTGGAATACACTTGCTTGCCGGTTCCCGCTACAACGAACTAAACAACACCGACATAACCAATGCCCTCATAGGCGTACAGGTCGATTCTGTTGTTACCGCTGACGCACCTACCCTAAAAATGAAGAACACCAACATCGAAAATGCAAAAGTCGCGTGTCTTTATGCACTCGGCGCACACGTTGAAGCCGAAAACTGCGTTTTCGCCAATAGTTCGCAATATACCGTTGCATGCTGGATTGGCGGAAAATATTCGTTCGTCCATTGCACAATGGCTAATTACTCCGTCGGGGTACGGCAAACGCCACAGCTCTCGCTCAACAACTACTATAACTACCGCGATGCCAATGGCAACGTACAGACTTCGTACCGAGACCTTGAAGGTGCATATTTTGCCAACTGCATAATATACGGCTACAACAAGAAAGAGGTCGGCTTCGATTTCGTTAGCGGAGCATCTGCCAACATTCTTTTCGACAACTGCTTAATAAGGTACGAAAACAATTCAGAACTCACACAGTCGGCACCAAGTTCGTTTGTGGACAACATTTTCAACGAAGACCCGATGTTCGAATCAACCGTAAAGCCATATTTATACAGTTTACTTGAAGTATCGGCGGCAAGAGACAAGGCAAAAGTTTCTGTCTCGGAAACCTATCCGCTCGACCACGATGGAACAAATAGGATTTCATACGACGGAAAACCCGACATCGGAGCATACGAATACGTACCAAAGGACACTACCGCCACAAAATTTTTCAGGAGATGGAAATGAAAAGGTTGGTCGCCATATTATCAGTCTGCGCCATAGCCATAGTGCTTGCAATATCGTGCAAAACAAGCAAAAACAGCACCGATGACAAGTTCAACGAACAACTTGTGCGCGATTCCTACAGGATAATGTTCTTCAACACCGAAAACCTTTTCGACACCATAAACGACCCAGAAAAAAACGATGATGAATTCACACCTCAAGGTGCGAAATTCTGGACTGGCTACCGCTACAAGCAGAAACTCACAAATCTTTCAAAGGTAATTATTGGTGCTGGTGGCTGGGAACTTCCTCAGATTGTTGCACTTAGCGAAATAGAAAACCGCAAGGTCGTAGAAGACTTGATAAACAAGACTCCGCTATACAAGTCGGACTACCGCATAATACACAAGGAATCGCCAGATGCACGCGGAATAGACGTTGCATTCATGTACCGAAAGAAATTCTTCACGCCTATTTCTGAGAATTTCATTCCCGTAAAATACCCGTCGAACATCGGTAGCGGAACAACTCGCGACATACTTTACGTAAAAGGCAGGACAAATCAGAACGACACCTTGCACATCTTTGTAAACCACTGGCCGTCGCGCTGGGGCGGACAAAAGGAAACCGAAGAGAAACGAATTTTTGTCGCTGGACTGGTAAAACACACTACCGACTCGATATTCAAGACCGACAAGAACGCCAACATAATAATCGTCGGTGACCTGAACGACTACCCGACAGACAAAAGCTTGATACACGGACTTAAAGCCCAAACCGAATACGACCTAATCGCAAGCGACAAACTGTACAACCTGTCGTACTACCTACAGGAAATAAAGAAGCAGGGAACACACAAATTCCACGGACAATGGGGTATCCTCGACCAGATAATTGTTTCGGGAGCATTGCTCGACACAGCACGCGTCCTTCACACAAGCCTAGAAGATGCTCACATCTACAATCCCGACTTCTTGCTTATTCCAGATGAAGGCTACACGGGAAAACAAGTTTTCCGCACCTACGTCGGCTACAAGTACCAAGGTGGCTACAGCGACCACCTGCCGACATACGTCGATTTGTACAGAACAAAATAATGTAAACTAGGCATTCTCTTTGCCAATCATCTGATACTGGCACATCATCAATTCGCCGTTCTCATCGCGAAGATGCATTCCGTTGCCCTGACAGTAACGCCACACCTTGCACGACTTGCAGTCGCCAGTACGCATCCATTTGCGGTTACGGAACTTTTCAAACCGATTTTCCCACACATCCCAGAACGAATCGGTATAAATATTACCCTGATTGTAGTCACTACGAATGCTCAAGCAACCCGAAATCGCCCCATCTGCACGAATTGATGCCACATTTACACCCGAACTGCAGTTGAAATACTTACGCCTCACCTCACCTTCGTAGCTGCCAAGAAATCCATCGCAGGCATAGCTTGCATCAATCTTGCCCTCAAGCCGTGTCAACTTGATGAAATCCATCATTTGCACAAACTCCTCGTTACTTAGGCGAAGTTCCATATCATTGGCTGCCCGTCCCGACGGAAATACACTGAACAAACGCCACTTATGTATTCCATTCTCAATCAAGAAATTGCGAAATTCAGGAAGATACCTTATGGTACGCTTGTTCACGCAGGTTATAACATCCCACACAAGTCCGTCCTGCCCTTTCAACGCTTCGATGGCACGTATTGCATTGGCAAAACTTTCAGAATGACCACGCATCCAGTTGTGGTCGTCGGCAAAACCATCGAGGCTTATTGCCAACGAACGCAATCCATTATGCACAAGTTCATCAAGTTTTTCCTTTGTAAGAAGTATTCCGTTTGTCACCATTCCCCAGATAAAACCACGCGCGGTTATGGCACGTCCACATTCGGCAATATCGGCACGAACAAGCGGTTCACCACCCGTAGTAATCACCATTATGTCGTTAGGAGAAACGTGCGCCTTTATATCGTCAAGGACTTTCAAGAAATCATCCAAAGGCATATCCTGCTGCTGTGCAACCACACGGCAATCACTTCCGCAGTGACGGCAATTAAGGTTGCAACGCAAAGTACACTCCCAGAAAAGCTGGTGAAGATGATGCTCATCGGCGCGAAGCGAAAGAACGGCACGGTTGAGTTCGAGCGAAAGTCGCTTATAAAGAGAAAATTCCGACACTATTAATTGTTATTCTTAATATTGGAAATTTCCACATCGATTTTTTCCATCTCTCTCTGGATGGAATCGCGTTGTTCCTGCAAATCCTTGTTGCGGGCATTGTACTTCTTTATCATCTCGGGCGGACCGTAAACTTTTGCACCAGACCTTCCCTTGATTGTTTCATCTATCGACTGCAAGCGTTCGTTAAGAGATTGCTTTTCCGATTCAAGCATATTCAAAAGCACATTCTGCAAAGAATCGGCTTCTTGGCGCAATTCACGCGTATGAGCACTGTATTCCTTAAGAACCTCGGGCGAACCATACACGCACGACATCTCGCGGTCGTGGATAATGGCACGCAGTTTTTCAAGACGTTCCTGCATTTCGGCACGGTGTACACTTATAGAGTCATTATGTACAGCATTTTCCTTATCGGCGACAGGATTATCATTATCAGAAGGTTGTACCCCTATAGAATTATTATTTTCTGAGGTTCGTTTGGTAGCAGTACATGCAGCCACAACAGCAGTCAAAACCGCCAATATTGCAATCCAAGTCTTCTTGACAATCTTCATGGTCGTACAGTTTTACAAAATGCAAAGTTAGAAAAGATTTTGTTCTATGCCACAGCAACAGGTTTTAGATTTTTCTCTCAAGCCCAAGTTCACGTCCTTTCTGTACCATAAATTCATGGGCCTTTTCGTAGTCGTTGGGAATTAAGCCATCGAGAATAGCCTCGCGTACCGCATTTTTAATCACCCCTACTACACGCGACGGTTCTATGCCAAAATATTCCATAATTTCCTCGCCCGTGATTGGCGGCTGGAAATTACGCAGCGAATCACGCTCTTCTACCTCCACAATCTTCTGGCGCACAAGCTTGAAATTTTCAATGAACTGCGCCACCTTCTTCTCGTTGCGCGAAGTAATGTCCGACTCGCAGAGCGTCATCAACGCATCGATGTCGTCGCCTGCATCTACAATGAGACGACGAATCGCCGAATCGGTAACAATATCCTCGACAAGCGCAATTGGGCGCATGTGCAAATCGACCATCTTCTGAACAAATTTCATCTTCTCGTTGAGCGGCAGATGCATGCGTGTAAATATCTTCGGCACCATGTTTGCCCCCACTGTATTGTGGGAATAGAAGGTCCAGCCGGTACCTTCCACAAATCGTTTTGTCTTCAGTTTGCCTATGTCGTGCAGCAAAGCAGCCCAGCGCAACCAGAGGTCGTCGCTTTTTTCGGCGACATTGTCAACCACCTGAATGGTATGCAGGAAAATATCCTTGTGGGCAAGTCCTTCTTGTACCGTAACTCCCGAAAGTTGGTACAATTCGGGGAAAATTATTTCTAGCAAACCTGTATCAAACAGCAATTTCAATCCAATTGACGGCTTCCTGCTTGCCAGAATCTTGTTGAGTTCGGTGTGAATACGTTCCTGAGTTATTATCTTGATTCTCTCGCGGTTATCATGAATTGCTGTGAGGCATTCGGGGTGTATCTGGAAATCGAGCTGCGACGCGAAACGAATTGCCCGGAGCATACGCAACGGGTCGTCGGAAAAGGTTATCGACGGCTCGAGCGGAGTCCTGATTGTGCGATAATAGAGGTCTTCCAAACCATTAAATGGGTCAACCAGTTCGCCAAAATTGCGTTTGTTCAGGCTTATAGCCAAAGCATTAATGGTAAAATCGCGACGCTTCTGGTCGTCTTCGATGCTTCCGCGTTCAACAATAGGATTACGGCTGTCGAAATTGTAAGATTCCTTGCGTGCACCTACAAATTCCAGTTCCGTGTCCTTGTAAACGAACATAGCCGTACCGTAGGTCTTGAAAATGCTAACCTTTTTTACTTTAAGGTGTGCAGCCAACTTACGGGCAAAGTCAACGCCATCTCCATCGACAACAATGTCTATGTCGTTCTTGCCAGGTCGCTTCAAAAAATGGTCGCGGACGTATCCGCCAATGACGAACACATCAACATTTTCGCGTTCGGCGACTTCCGCTACATCCGCAAAAATTTTGTCGGACACAAATTCTATGTACTTTCCGGTTTCCAAGATTCCGAATTTGGGACTGCAAAGGTAAGAAAATAAAAGGACATCGATGTATGGCAATCACAAAAAAGCATTACCTTTGTATTTCAATTGTAACATCAAGATTTGATATGAAACCGATAGTAAAGAACATTCTGACACACAGTGGCATAGTGATAATTTTCTTTCTGATTTCCATTCTGTTTTTCGACAAGTTGGTGACCAGCAACAAAGTTCTGAATCAAGGAGACACTCGCAACTGGCAGGGCATGGTGAAGGAGCAGAAGGACTTTCTGAAGGAAACAGGCACATACACACACTGGAACAGTGCAATGTTCAGCGGAATGCCTACCTACCAGATTACCAACAAGCCACAGGAATCAATTTTTAAAGCCAAAGAAATCTTCGACCTATACTGGTTGGGCTGGTCAGAAAACATTGGAGTCCTATTCCTTTATCTCATTGGATTTTACATCTGTCTTGTCGCATTAGGAGTAAATCCTTGGCTAAGCCTTGTCGGTGCAATTGCCTTCGGTCTAGGAAGCTACAATATAATAATAATTGAGGCTGGACACATTTCAAAAGCCTGGGCTTTAGCTATGGTTGCACCAATTTTCAGCGGTATAATCCTGACGCTCAAGAAAAAATACATCTGGGGCGGAATACTTTTCACTTTTGCACTTGGTTTCCAGATTGCCTTCAACCACCCGCAAATCACATACTACACCTTATTGTCGGTACTGATTTTAGGAATCGTTTACCTTATATATACAATAAAGGACAAAACATTCAAACAGTTTGGAAAGGCGATATGCGTACTGGCAATCGGTGCAGTCTTCGCTGTCGGTGGCAATGCCCGCCTGCTGATGATGAACATGGAATACGCAAAATACACCATGCGTGGTGGTTCCGAAATTACAGTAACTCCCGAATCCCTGTCGGGCGACATCGAACATTCGCAGGACAAGAACAAGGTCGGACTGAACAAGGATTACGCCTTTGCTTGGAGCTACGGAATCGGCGAAACCTACACCTTGCTTGTTCCGGGAAGCTACGGCGGTGGTTCAAACGAACCTGTTGACAAGACAACCGAAACATACAAGAACTTCAGAATCAAAAATGCACCGCTCTACTGGGGCGACCAGCCATTCACATCGGGTCCTGTGTACTTCGGTGCAATAATAGTTTTCCTGTTTATTCTCGGACTTTTCATCGTGAAAGGACCTGAACGCTGGTGGCTACTTGGCATCACAATCATGGCAATAATACTATCGTGGGGCAAGAACCTCATGGGTGTCAACGGATTCCTGTTCGACCACCTGCCTATGTACAACAAGTTCCGTACCCCGTCGATGAGCCTTGTCATTGCAAACGTTGCAATGGTGATGATGGCAATTCTCGCACTGAAAAACATCTTCGACGAGGGAATTGACAAGAAAAAACTGAAAATCGCCCTCTACACATCGACTGGCATAACCTGCGGAATAATCCTTATCGTATTGATTATGTCGGGTTCGTTCTCGTTTGCTGGGGCAGTCGATGAACAGATGGCTGCACAATATGGCGACGGCTGGCCAAAAATACAGGAAATTTTCATTCAGGACAGGCAAGCCCTATTTACTGCCGACTCGTGGCGTTCGATAATACTAATTCTGCTTTCGGCAGCAACATTGTTCTTCGCAATCAATTTCAAGGACAAGAAAAGAACCGTTGCTTTTGCTACAACAACAGCAGTAATCGCTCTACTCGTAATCTTTGACCTTTGGACTGTTGACCGCCGCTACCTCAACGACGACAGCTACATATCTAAGAAGGAAGCCGAAATCAAGCCGACCAACGATGACAAAATCATCGACCAGTACGCAGAACGTTTCGGTGACAAGGATTACCGCGTCATGAACTTAACAACCAGCACATTCAACGACTCGCGCACCTCGGCATTCCATCACTCGATAGGCGGATACCACGGAGCTAAATTCCGTCGCTATCAGGACCTCATCGACTTCTATATGATGCGAGAACTGAACATGAATGTTCTTAACATGCTGAATGCCCGATACTTCATCGTTCCCGACCAGCAAGGTTCCAGTATGGTACAACGCAATCCTGCAGCACTTGGAAATGCTTGGTTTGTTGACGCTTGCCAACTTGTTGACGATGCCAACGCTGAAATTCTCGCACTCAACGAGTTCAACCCTGCCGACACCGCAATTATCGACAAGAGATTTGCAAGCTATGTGGATGGCAAAAACTTGTCTCGCGATACGACTTCTGTCATCGAAATGACACACCAGAAGCCATACAATCCCGACTACTTGATTTACAGCACATACACCAACAAGGAACAGCTGGCAATATTCTCCGAGGTTTACTACGAACCGGACTGGAAGGCCTACATCGACGGACAGCCAGCCGAATATTTCCGTGCCAACTACATACTCCGCGCAATGGTAATTCCTGCAGGACAGCACAAAATTGAATTTATCAACGAAGCACCTATGATAAAGGTATGGGACATTGTTTCAATTGCATTCTCGGCCTTGCTTGTCATCCTAATAGTCGGAGCTATATACCTAAAATACAGGAAAGAAAAGTCTCAGAAAATTACAGTAAAAGCATAAAAAAAGTGGCGATACTTTTGCATCGCCACTTAAACAATATTTACAAACCTATTTACTTCTTCATAAATTCCTTTATTGCATCAGCAAGACGCTTAACACCAGCTTCTATCTGCTCCATTGAAGAATACGAGAAGTTCAAACGCATAGTGTTCTTTCCGCTTCCATCGCAGAAGAAAACATCGCCAGTTACAAAAGCAACGTTGTTCTTTATTGCAACCTGGAACAATTCATTTGTGTCGTAACCCTCTGGCAACGAGAGCAACAGGAACAAACCGCCTTCCGGATGAGTCCACTTTACACCTGCAGGCATATACTGTTCGAAGCACTTGAGCATGTAGTCGCGTTTTTCGCGGTACATCTCGATGGTCTTGCCAAAGTTCTTCTCGAACAAGCCCTTTGCCATATACCTTGCAGTTGCCATCTGGAGGATAGCTGGAGTACAAAGGTCGGTGTGTTGCTTAGCAGTTACGAACTTGTAGATTACATCTGGATGAGCAAGAACCCAACCCAAACGGAAACCAGGAGCCAAAGTCTTCGAGAAAGTTCCGAGAGAGATAACTCTGTGGTTCTTGTCAAGTTCGTACATCATGCGCTGAGCCTTGCCTTCGAAACGAAGTTCACGGTAAGGGCAGTCCTCGATGATGAACAAATCGTACTTGTCGGCAATGTCGATGATTTCCTGACGACGTGATTCTGGATAAGTAATACCTGTCGGGTTCTGGAAATCAGGAATCAAATAGATGAATTTCGGCTTCTTACCCTGAGCCTTCATTTCAGCAAGCTTAGCTTCGAGAAGGTCTGGTCTCATTCCATAGTCGTCGAATGGAATACCTACTGGAACAGCACCGTAAGCGCGGAATGAACCGAGAGCACCGAGATATGACGGCAAACCGCAGATGATTGTGTCGCCCGGATTGATGAAAATCCAGCCAGCAATATCGAGAGCCTGCTGCGAAGCTGTAGTAATCATAAGGTTGTCGATGGTAACATTCAGACCGTGACGAGCATAATGCTTTACGATTTCGTTGCGGAGGTCAACATCGCCTTCGGTAGTACCATACTGCAATGCCTTTGGTCCTGCCTCGTCAAGAATTTCGTTGATGCACATTCTAATATCCTCAACAGGGAAAGATGCCGGAGCTGGCAAACCTCCTGCGAACGAAATAACTTCCGGACGCTGTGTTAACTTCAATATTTCACGAATGGCAGAACGCTTTGCAGCAGCCATATTCGTTGACATAAATTCGTTCAAGTTTTCTATCATGACTTCTTATTTTAAATTTTACAATCCACAAAGGTAAACATTTTCAAGCAATGCTCGTCCAACAAAAAATATGTTTCCTAACATACATAAAAAGGTACAAAATACCTTACCTCACAACCACCTCGTCACAGAAAATCCAGCAAGGTTGCCCTACCCCACGATGCCATTCGGGATTCACTCGCAACGACTCGGCCTTCAACCGCACATACCTGACATTTTGCTCCGAAAACGTGAACTTGAAACCTACTATCTTACATTCTGCCAAGGATTCTTCGTTCTCGTAAGTCTTGCGAGCTACTTCGCGCCAATTTTTGCCATTTGCCGACACATAGCATGTCACGCACTTGGGAGCAAAAATCCACGACAACGGATAAAACAAAAAATCGGCACTAACCTCGCTTATTTCATGCTCCGACTCCAAATCCACCACCACATCCATGTCATTTCCCTGAAAACCAAGCCAGTTGAAATAATAATTCATCAAGCCGACTTTTCCATCTGTCAACGCTTTTGGACCACCGACATCGTAGGTATTACTCCATTCGGTTGAACAAGAAACTGGTTTGCCTAATGCGAGATTCCGTCCTGTTGACTTTGATACAATATTGGCAATGTTTTCCTGCATCTGCTTAGGCGTATATTTTGCCTCATCAAGTTGCTTTACGCCAAGTCTATCGCAATCGGCGACAAACCTTTGCGCAATATCTAGCATTTCTGGGCGAGCAATCCTGTTGCCGATAGCATCTGTGGTAAAAAACGACAAGTCGGGACTTATTTCGTACAGCGACAAGTCGAGCGTAGCAAAATCGAGCGGCATCTCAAGCAATCTCAGCCTATCGTTGTAAACTTTTGCATTTTCGTCAGTGCAACCATCGTAAGGCGGCACTGCGTACGCCGAAGCAAAAAATTTGCGGTAATCGGCAATCTTGTCAGGTGACAAATAACTATCCTTTGCATCAATGGGATAGCCGTAAATATTAAGCACCATGCCCGACTCCAGCAAAGCCTTTTGCATTGTGTCGTAATACTTTGCAACAAATTCGGAGCGATTTTTCCCGTAATGCACATCAAGGAAACGACTTCGCAGACTGTCAACATCAATATTTACATTCCACAGCAAATGCGCAATAAGGTATGTCCGCCACTCATAGTTTTCGGTAATGTTCTGGTTTGAACCCTGCTCGAAAATCATTGGAATGCCATGATTGTGAAAATCTTGCAAATTCGGCTGAATTACATGCAGATTTGGAAACGGGTCCATATAGTTGCGGAACTGCACCACATAATCCCAAAGGAAAATGTTGTGCGTCAAGTTAGTCCAGTCTGCCAAGTCGCGCTGAAACGAATGTTCCGACGAGTCGGCAGAAATAGGCCTGTGGCGCGGACATTCGATAGAACAGAGCATTATGTTCACATTGTCAGCCGGATTTATGTTCTTTGGCGCGTGGCGCGTCTGCTGGTAGGCAAGTGTCGAAATCACCTTGTCGGGGAAACGCTCAGCAACCTGATTCACAAACCATATCATTGTCCCCGACTGACCGCCATAAATAGAATCGAGACGACGACAATTCTCGCACTGGCACGACGAATAATTGTCGTTCTGCGAAACCGACCAGATTTTCTTGTCGGGATTTTCCTTTATCTTGGCTTCCAAATTCTTGCAAAGCACCTCCATCACTTCGGGATTGCTGAGGCACAACTGCCCGTCGCGTACTCGCCTACCGTTAATTTCGGAAAACCATTCTGGATGGCTATCAAAATATTCCGAAACTGGCACCAAATCTTTGAATGTATGTACAAAAAGTCCCCATTCGGCATTGAAATCGGCTCGATTGTGCAACTTGTGCCATTTTGCATAACGCGGGTCGGCATTGGGAATCAGTTGCAAGGTCTCACGATAGCGAAACGACGGATTCTGAAGGTCGTGGATGTTTAGCACAACCTTATCCGACTGCGCCTCTATATGCAAGCCGTTGCTACAAGTATAGGTGCAACCAAGATAATTCTCAAGCAAATGACAAACACCATACAACGACGAAATCTCTTGATTTCCAAAGACATACAAATTACCATTTTCGGTATGAATCAAGAATCCATCATCGTGAATATCAGCCGAATACTTTTTGCAAATGTCCTGAGATATTGTATTGCAACCAATCGAAATTGCATTTCCACCATCATACTCTTCAGTAGTAACAACAGGATATTCGTGTCCGAAAATTTCGGCAAGAAGACCGCTTATTTCGTATGCAGCCATGCAATCGTATCCGGAAGTATCGCCTTCATACACAACGACATAATCATCTTTCTGAGAAAGTACCACCGAATTGTGGTTTGAACAGGAACAAAGTGCAACAAGACAGCACATTAATACACAAAACCGCACCCTGAACGTAGCCGAAATTTCCGCCCACTGAGCGTAGCCGAAGTAAAAGGAACGGAAATTCCTGAATAATCTAATCGCCCCTTCGACAGGCTCAGGGAGCGCCTTCTCCAACGGATTATTCGAAAATAATTCTGTCATAATTTGAAAATTAGCTACAAACAACTACAGATTCTGCACAGTCATCTCACCTTCCTTCACACGGAACTTGAATTCAGCCGAGTTCTTTGCCGAATGGCTATGCTGGTCGCGGAAAACAATGCGGTAATAGCCAGGCTGCAAGCGCAATTTGTAGTGAGTCTTGTCGGGCGAAAATTCGTAAATGTCGGTCAACTTGTCGCCTTCCTGATGCAACAAAGTACCGAAAGCAGGACTGCGGAAGTTTATTATCACAGTTCCAGGCTGGGCAATATCAATCTTGCGAAGCTTACTTTGGTCGATGCGCACGGCATTTACGTATGTGCGAGGCATAGTCAGAATCTCCAAATCGTACTGACCGACAATGAGTTTCTGCTTCTTGTCGGCATCGATGGTATGAATCGTGTGCGGCAGACCTGTTTCGCGGATTATGCACTTTATGTCGGCATTTGCAGGGTCTTCGCCCTTAATGTCAACTAGCAAGGTTCCCTGCGGTGCAGGAACATCAATTATGTTCAACTTGCCTTCCTCGATTGTTATGCCGTCCTTATAGACAGGCGGAACGGTATGCACCTTCAACTTGTACTGCGAAAGCACATCTAGATAAATCGTATCGGGCTGCCCTTCAGCGTTCATAGTATGCATATAGGTGTAGCGCACATCGCCCGACTGCATATCGTGGAACGACATTGCAACATTGGTTTCGGTTGACTTGCCGTTCGAATCGAGCAAGTTTACACGCACCGCCGTCAACGAGGTAACCTCCGACACAATGGTCTTTATCGCCTGACGAAACTGCCCGGCGTTTCCTGCATCGAAATAGTTGCCCATACAGGCAAGCATATCGGCCTGCTTGACATCAATGTTGATACCTATAATGTAAGGTTTCAGCACAACGCCTTTTTTCTGCAAGGCAGCACTAACCTCGCAGGGGTCGCCGTTGCACATTTCGATGCCGTCGGTAATGAGGATTATAATATTGCGGCTGTCGTTGCCTTCGGGGAAATCGCCCTCGCTTTGTCCGAGCGAATATGCAATCGGCGTTGTTCCCTTGGGCGTTATCGACATAAGCTTGTCGCGTATGATTCCGATTGTGCGCTCACCAAACGACACTTCAAGCTTTGAATCGTGGCAATCCTGCGGAGGCACAGGACTCTGGTGACCGTAAACGCGCAAAGCCACCTCAAGCGGATGTTTTTTTTGAACCCTTTCGAGCGAATCGAGCAGTTCGAACATCAGTTCGCGAGCCTTCACAAACTTCTGCGTCCCCTCCCACTTGTCGGACATACTCATCGATGCATCAAAGATGAAAAGTATGCGCGTCATCGGAGGTTCTGGTTCTTCGACTATGGGTTTTCGTGTCTGCGAAAATGCAAACATTGAAACCAAGACGGACAATATGACGAGGACTATCTTCTTCATGACAATATATTTACTGCAAATATAATGCAAAAGAGCGAAATACACAAAAAAAAGCAGCCGACCAAAGCCGACTGCTGTAAATCAAAAATTATAATTCGTACTTCGTAAATCCATTTAATCATAGGACACGCAGACAGGACGCACAGACCTCCCAAAGTCGCGACCTCCGTGGTCCATGTCGTAAATGCCCGAACCGAAGTAGATGCCCCACGCCCAGCCCAGGTCGACCAAGCGGCGTGAACTCGACCAGTAGTAGCCATAGGAACCAACATAGGTGAGGTAACTTTCGCCGTAGTAGCCGGCAGCGGGCAGGAAAATGGAGTTGCCGTTAGGTCCAGTGAACAAGCGTCCGTTTACTCCGTTCTGGGTTGTCCAAGTTACAGTGCAATCATCTATCAGTTCATACAGTTCATCGTAGGTCGGCATCCGCCATACCGATCCCCAGTTTGCTGTAGCAGCATCGTTGCTCCACGGAAGAGTGGGAGGATGGTCAGTATATGTGTAGTTGTCTTCTGCATAAGTTGTCTTAGGGCTGGTTTCGCCCCAAGCAAAGTAGTCACCATAATCCTCGGGATTATTTGCTCCAACATTACAGGTTGCCCACAATGTACCAGAAGGCAGACCGAGATCAACGAAATCGTGACCGTTTAGCGAGCCTCCCGTCGTAAACAGTCTAACTTCGCCATATCCAGCATTTTCACTATTGGTTGCGTATGCTTTGTAATAATAAGTTGTACCCGTTGTAAGACCTGTGAGTTCATAAAAAAATTCGTTATCTGTTATAGTTGCTGCAACATTATGCGAAAGGTCGTCTTCACTTGTACCATAGTAGAATCCACAAGCAATAATGGAAGAAGCATCTGTTCCTGTTATTCGCCCATGCAATATAGCCGACAAATTTGTAACGCTACTGGCAGCAAGAGTTTCTACTTGTGGCAAACTACGAGTAAAATGCAAAGTTACACACTGGCTTTCTGACAACGACTGCTCCACTGTATCACTGGCAAGCATATCCCCTTCAATGGTTGCATAGCCGACAAAACGCATATCGTCTCCAAGTTCGAATTCATTAGTTGTTTCAAATTTTTGCACAATGTTCTTCCCTAATCCTGAATATTTTATGCTGCAACCACAGCCGCTGCCAACATTCACCATCCTTATGGAATACGAACGGTTTCCTATAATTGCATTCAAAATATAAGTCTGAGGATTTGCCGCCGAAATATCAAATACATGCACACCCTCGTTTAGCGAACCTGTATATTCGGCACATACATGACCTGCAACATCGAGCAATTGCATACGGACATCTTCGCGTTGCAACACAGTGAGTTCAACCATGGTTTCACAGTCGAACGGATTGGGGACATTCTGCTTCAACCCCACTGTGGTCACAATGTTTAAATCGTTGCTGACTGTACCACCTACCACTATTATAGTGTCAGGATATACAATAGTCTCAGTCCAGTTTTTTGTAACATTGGTAACAACAACACTATCCATAGGACAATATTCAGAATTGTTCAACTGTCCTATAAAACTAAGAGTGATTCCCTGCGAAAATGCTCCCAAGCAAAGGAAAACCACAAGAACAAATAAAAAAAGTTTTCTCATATTATTTTTATTTAGTTACTAATTAAAAGAACGTCATTGTATAGAATTCAAAAAAGAGTATTTTTTACAAATCACAAATTACAAAAATAGTGCCTCCTATACAATTTTAAATTCGATGCAAAGATAAGAAAGAGAATCAATTTTATAATAAGATTTTTAAATTAATATTAACAAACACAAAATTAAGCTTTTGCAGATTCAACAAGCAAGTGCAAAATTAAATAATAAGATTAAAGAACACCTCTTTAGGAGTTAAAAAGTCCAATTTTTTTCTAGGCCTCCTGTTGATC
>CACYQN010000016.1 GCA_902776565.1 uncultured Bacteroidia bacterium | reverse complement strand
CGTCGTGCCTGTGCCCCACTGGTAGGTTGCGCCTGAGCCATTGTCGCCTCCCGATGCAGAAAGGTCAACGTAGGAGCCGCTACATACTGCATCGGAGCCACTGATTGATGTCGGTGCTGTAGGTGCTGTGTTGACAGTGACACTTACAGAATTATAAGCTGATGCTGTACATGAATTATTGCCGTTGAGAGTTGCTGTAACTTTGTATGTATAGGTCTGTGTTGTTGTAGGATTTGCAGTGACCTGACTTACATTTGTTGCACTAAGGCCAGTTGCCGGAGACCATGCATACTGGTACGCAGGCGAGCCAACTCCGCTTGATGGGTCAGCCGTAAGCTGCACTCCATCACCACCATTACAAATTGTCTGATCCGATATTGTATTAAGCGATACTTCTGCCTGCCTTACATTTACTGTAACATCCTTGCGTGCAGAACAAGTCTGTATGCCGAACAAAGTTATCCTTACATAACCGTCGTCTGTCTTTCCAATCATTGTACCTCCATTAGGATTTGGCATTTCGGATTCGCCATCAATTGTTATCTTCGAGGCATAAGGATATAGCAAATCGTCATTCAAGAAGCCAGAGCCTCCACCACCAGAGTTTCGACGACCATCAATATCAGCAGTTGCCCTATAACCGCCATAATAGCCACCGCCACCACCGCCAGAACCATTGCTATGTATTTCTACACCATCTTCGCCATATCCGAAGTTACCAGAACCACTAGACGCTGCAGGACCGCCAAGCCCCACCTGATCCGAAGCAGTTCCATTTTGCCAATTACCTACAGTAGAACCATATTTTGCATTTCCGCCAGTAGTACCACCTCCGCAACCTCCCGGTGCCTGACACGACGAACCTCCGCCTCCTCCTGCAACAAGAAGAATATCGTTCCTATTGTTGGTGTTGGAATAATTTCGCAATTGGTAACCTTCTACTGTTGACAACTGAGGCATAGCAATTGCTACATGGGATGCGCCACCACCGCCACCACCAGTTTCGTTATCACGTCCATCTGGCGCACCTTTTCCTCCGCCATTGTAACCACCAGCAGCATTCGGTGTTGCAGATGACGTATTAATAATTCCATCTGTTCCCCTACCACCAACACAAACATATAGAGTCTGATTTGGAGATGTTATCTTATAGTAGCCTTTTGAGTAACCGCCTTTTCCACCTCGGTCGGGATAAGGTCTACCTTCTTCATGGCTACCTCCGCCCTGCGCACCCCAGGCCTCGATAAGCACCTCGTTAACACCGCTCGGTATTTGGAGCGAGTAGCTACCTGGAACATCATAGACTATGGTATTGAAAGGTCGCTGTAGTGTGGCATTAACATAGTAGTTTGCATTTTGGGTGAGAGCAGATGCAGAGACCGTGCTATTGGCCGTACTGCTGCCGTTCCAATAGTACGATGCACCGTCGATGCCCGAAGCTGTAATTTCAACAGGAGTTGTTGAACCACAATCAATACTTGGTGACGATGGTGATACTGAGATATTTGTAGCGCGTGGCACATCGAACGAGATGCTGCTTGAGCAGTTGCCGGTGCTTACGGTATAGGTATTGTGAAGCGCACTCGGGGTAACGGTGTATGTTGCTCCCGATGCAATGCCTGAGGTGCCAGTGGATGACCATGAATAAGTATAAGTTCCAGTAATACTTATATCATCAAGGCCAACGCCGTGTCCCCATTTATCTATCATCTTGAAACCAATTTGATAGTTTGCTGAAGGATTCGGCAAATTGATTTCTCCTGATGAAGTCCATGACTGTTGGTCTAATGTGTTATACCACAATTGCGTCCAACTACCTTCATTAACGCGATAGTAAACATAGAGTTGGTCAATGTCACTAGACCCCCAGTTGTAGCTGATATAATAAAAATTTAATTTCGCATTTTCAACTCCACTCAGATTCAACTTGGGAGTGATAAGGAAGGTTTCATATTCCCTAGTGTCGTGGTTGATTACTGCATTGTAAGTGCCACTATTGGTTCCTATTGAATTATACCCATACCCTGCATTAACATTCCATGTGCCAGAACCAGATTGAGTCCAACCAGATGGCATAGAACCTCCTTCAAAACCTTCTTCATAAGAATATAATGCGGAACTTGTCGTCAATGTTACCTGCGTACTTCCGTCGAGGCAGTTGGCGAGGTTGTTGCCGTTGCTCACGGCTATGGTTGGCGAAGATACGTTAATTGGCACAGCCTTTTCTGTCGCATAGCCCATGGATGAGAACCATCCACCAGCCTCGCGACGTATAAGATTGAATTTCAAAACATTTGGTCCGCTACGGCTTGGTTTTTGCACTGGAAAAGTAACTATACCTATCTCACCTGGAGCTACATTGCCAGTAAATTCCACGCGCGTGTATGGAGGATGCGAGTCGTACCAAGTATCCTCGTTCCACTTGTACGACACAGCCACGACCTCAGTGCCGTCAAGCTGCTCCGGATGTCCACCCGCAGCAATATGCCCCCCGCCTGCTGAAGTGTACCAAGTTTTACCACCGATATTCTTCACCTTTAAGGTCACGTTGCGCGTTTCGCCCTCGCACCAGTCGGAAGCATCTATTACACACTGGTCGTCGAGCCACTGAGCCGCATATTCGAGAGGAGTTGTAAAGTTTATAGGATTACTCCACCCGCTTGTACTGCCACCGCAATTGGACTGCACCTGAACATAATAGGTGGTTCCAGGAGAAAGACCGGAGATAGTATATGGAGAGGAAACATTGTCAATCGTGGTTCCACCAAGGAAAAGAGTACCGTCAACAGTAATATCGTCTATCATGACACCGAAAATATCTGTTGATACGCATTGAATAGCCAATCTGATTGTCTGTCCTGCGTAAGCCGACAAACTGTAGCTTTTTTGTGTCCAAGTCGTACTATTGACAGAAACATTTGATGCTATAGTAGAAGAGAATGTGCCATTTCCACCATAGACGCCCACGTTGATAGTCTCTGCCCCATACTGATCGGTAATTTCTCTACACCAGAATCTAAAATACCCCCCACTTTGAATGGTGAGTTCGGGCAAGATGAACCAGTCATCGGCTTGTGAACCATCATCAGGATTGAACATTACACCAAATTGCTCTCCACTATGAGATTGCATAAAATCATGACCATTGTCATTATTAAATACTATACACGCTCCAGTATAATATGCATTTGTAAAACTCCAATTAAACCCATAAGTCTGTTTACCATCACCATCATAGGTGGTGCAAGGAGAAAAGTCGGTATAAGTCCAAGCTGGAGCACTTTCAAAATCGTAGGAGAAAGGAGTTTGTGGAGGAATAGTCGTATATCTTATATTATAACTATCGGCACTTCCACTCCACGAAAGAGAGGCGGAAGTTGATGTTACATTGGAAGATGCAAGAGAGGTGGGAGCAGGACAAGTAGGCGCAGTCTCGGTAACAACAATGTCATCAATATAGAGATACCATTTATCAGCCGCAGAGGTACAATGAACAACAACTCTTACGCTTTGACCAGCAAGTGCAGAATTCGTTACAGAGCCAGATTGAGTAGCATAGGTTTCATTAGTATAGGATGTGGAAGATATAGCATTGTACTTCGTTGCAGAAACAACGGCAGCAGCATTGGTTACATCACTTGCCTTTACAAAAAACACCTCAAATGTTTCGGCATATGTTGCACTGCGCACTCTTTCATACAAACTTACGCTGAGTTCAGACATATTTGCAGACACATTAAACGGAGCTGAAACTAAATAGCAATTTGCTGCATAGCTACTACTATATTGTACCTGCGCACTCTTTGAGCCACTGTGTGCATAAGATGAAGAAGTGTTAAGCGTCCAGTTATTGCCACTACCAGCGTTATAAGCATACCAATTTGTGGCAGAATAACTGGTGGAAATGCTTGACATATTGTCGAAGTTTTCTGACAGAAGAGTAGTTTGTCCCCACGCCTTACCACCAAAGAATAAGCAAAGCAAAACAGCGAATACTGTTAAGAGTGAAGAGTTAACAGTTGCTCTTCGCCGAGTAGGAGATTGGCTGCGCCGAGCAGGAGATTGGCTGCGCCGAGCTAAAGGTGCCGCATAAACAGGCTCACACGACACGTTCCTTAGTCGGTTCGCTTTGTTTTGCGGAATGACGGTTAAAGAGAGCCGCTTTCTACCAACTGCACTAACTTCAGGTTCTGCCGAAACGGAATCGACCAATGTAGATTTTCTTTTCATATTGCACATATAATCATTACACAAGACAGACGAAATATTATTCGTCGTCATACTACGGTTTACATTTGCGAATCTTACCATAATAACTAAATTTCTATTTACAACTATACCCTTTTGCAGCACACGCATCACACCAACCTACAACATATCACTACAAAAACGTGATACCACTATAAAGGTGGACAAAGTTAAGAATTATAGGGGGAATATTGTATGAATAAACTGACGATTATACTATATTATATATTTTGCATACTAATAACACAAACAATAATGCATAAATACCAAATTATTATATATGATAAGAACAAAGAGCAAAGCGTATGAATCCTATGCTAATGCCTATTAGTAATAAGATTGGCTACGCCTAACTAAAGGGACAAGAGCCTACGACAAACGAAGGATGGAATTTCCCAGAGGGCAAATAAAATTGGTAACTATATACAAGTTGACTAAATTTTGTGCTATCAAACTGTCATTCCGCAAGTTAGAACAATAACGCGATACGGAACGCGGAGCGTAATATTGTTCAACTATGCGGAATCTCCAACTGAAAACGTTTCTATGGGAGATTACTCACTCCGTTTCGTGAAGGAGTTCCGCATAAACGACTCACAAGCAACGTTCCTTATGCTGTTCGTTCTGTTTTGCGGAATGACTGACAGGAGTAGAACAAAAAGAACATTGTGTCAACACGTATATAGTTTCCATAAAATTTGTCGTATTACTTGCTTCGCTGCGTGAGCTAAAGGTTTGTATAAAATTGTTTAATTTAACTTCGTTGAGGGCTTCGCCGTTCTCGCGCAGCGACTCAAATAATTTCGCGCAGCGACTCTTTTTCTTAGTGCCACAAGTGGCAGAACGGCGTACTTCGACTGCCCTTCGATACTTCGACTCGCTCAGTAGCCACAGGCTCAGGAAGTAGCTCAGCACAAGTAGCCCTCAACGAAGTTGAATTCAATAAATTTATTTCAGGAAAATAATTTTTGTCGTCGACTTCTGCTCGCCGATTTCGGTTGAGGCAAACACCACATACACACCCGACGCGACACGGTTGCCACGCAGGTTGCGACCATCCCAAACCAACTGACCGCCCGTCGATTTGGCTTCGTACACCAGATTTCCAGAAATGTCGGCAATCTTAACAATGGAGCCGGCAACCAGACCCTTTATAGAAACAGGACCTTCGTATCCCGACGGAACAGGATTCGGGAAAGCCAATATCTCCTTGTAGTCGTCGAAACCTTCGGTAGCGGAACCACGATAGGAAATTATACCTTTAGGCGTTCCGAAAAAGACATCGCCAGTTTCGGGCACTACGCTTATAGACAGGATGTTGTCGCTAGGAATAGGACTATTTGAGGTGTTGAAATGGTGTATGGTCTCGATGCCGTCGGCACTGGTGTAATAGGCTCCGCCATTCTGCGTTCCGAACCACTTGCAATTGGCTCCATCAACAACAATAGAGGTCACCACGTCGGCAGACAGCAACAGGTCGGCATTGTCGGTGCCATCGTTGCGCGGCACTTTTATCTGCCTGCCTCGGAACGAACTTGTCTCGAAGACCTTGTCGGGATTGTAATATACAACCACCCCCTTTGCCGTGCCAACCCAGACATATCCGTTCTTGTCCTCGGCTATCGAATATATGTCGTTGCTGACAATCTCGCCGTCCTCGTTAGTCACGGAGAGGAACTTGTACTGGTCGTCGGATGTATTCTCAATAGTACCATTGTCGTTGAATACAAACAGTCCGCCCGACTGCCCCAAGGCTATCCATTTAGTTCCGTTTCTGGTCACTACTAGGCTACGGATATTCTTCACCATATCGGGAAATGAAAATCCAGTCCACTTTCCATCGGGAGCCATTACGTGCAAACATTTCCCAGCAAGCGAATTGGTAACCCACAGGTTTCCATTGCTGTCGAACACCGAACTGCCAATCCTTAGCATATCGGCACCGTCGATTGGCATCAGCGTGCTGTTCTCGGAATTATAGAGCTTGTAGAACTCGTCGTCGCGAAACTCAAAAAGCCCCTTTTCCCACGAGCTAACAAAGTAATGCCTATCGTCGTTGGGGTCGATTGTTACGTTTACGAGGTCGCTTACACCCGAAAATTCAGGATTAGTCTTCGCAGATGCCGTAGTCCAAGTATAATCCTCGTACTTGTATATGTTGGGTGCTACCCATGCCGGAGAAAACGAAGACAAGTATCCGCCCCTCACCGCCATCACTTTCGACTTCGACGATGCAATTTGGAACACATTGTTATTTTCGGGAGAGTTCATCCTTATTATATTGCCCCCTTCCTCGGGACCTTTGAGCCAGCCAAGACCGTGTATCCTGTCGGCAATCCATATCTTCCCATCGCTGACGATAGCATCGGTTGAGAAAATCTGCGTCCAATTCTCATCCTTGTAGAACCATTGAGGTTCGGACGTTATACTTTCAAGCGCAGGATTAAACATATAAAGCATCATCCCTGTGGCGCAAAGCAACATCTCGTCATCACCAAACAATGAGGTCACCGACACGCATTCGTCCAAAACATGCGTCCACGAATTCCCGTTGTATGCCATTACACTGTCGCCATTAGCCTGTGTATTTCTATAGTTTACAAGGAGTTGCCCGCCGAAATACGTTATCGTATTGTAGTTTTTGCCTTTCATCCAAGCTTGTGGCGACGGTTCCTCGATGTCGGTAAGCACCTGCCAGTTGGAGAAATCCACAAGCATATCGGAAAGCCGTCCGTAATATACGCCAGTAGTAGTAGCGACATACAGGTCGTCGCCGTGCCTATCCATATCGTTCACGTGAACGTAGGTGCCATTCTCACCGATAAACCAAGTCTCGCTTATTTCCTGCCTTGCAATATTCAACTTTACAATTCCGAAGTCGGTACCCAGATAGGCATAGCCGTCATTGACGATGATTGAATTTATCGACTTGCTGCTGTTTATTGACTTTTTCTTTATATCGTTGATGTTTGAGACCTCGTTTTCGCGTATTATGTCTATGTTTCCACTAGAATAACCGATGACAATGCTTTCTGTACCTTCATCGTAGGCGATGCTTGTAGGTGTAATGTCGGACAAAATGTTGAACCTGTTGTACTTTTCCACTTCACCCGACTGCGAATCGTATTTCACTATGCCGCAATCGGCAACCAGATAGGCGGTCTTGCCAACGACAAGAACCTGCTTGCCGTTGTTGTAGGAGAAATGGTCCTGCCACTGCCCTACTGCCACCTGCGCCGAGGATATTATTGATATTATCAGGAAGGTAATGGTGATTGCTATGGATTCTAACTTATTCATTTGCATTGTTTTTGTTCAAAAATTCCGCCAGTTTCTTCGCTGCGTTTCCCCGATGGCTGATTTTGTTCTTTATTTCGGCGGGAAGTTCTGCAAAAGTCTGGCTGTAGCCGTCGGGCAGGAATACAGGGTCGTAGCCAAAGCCGTTGTGTCCACGGTATTCCTTGATAATCTGACCTTTCACCTCGCCCTCGAAGACATATTCCTTTCCTCCAAGTATCAATGCTATGGCTGTTCTGAACCTTGCATTGCGGTTTTCGTGACCTTCCATATTGGCGAGAAGCTTTGCGATATTGTCGTCGAAAGTAGGATGTTCGCCAGCATAACGTGCAGAATAAACGCCAGGCTCTCCGTTGAGACATTCAACCTCAAGGCCTGTGTCGTCGGCAAAGCAATCAAGGTTATACTTGTCGTGTATATACCTTGCCTTCTGCAAGGCATTCCCTTCGATGGTATCCTGTTCCTCAGGGATTTCGTCGTGGCAATTGATGTCCGAAAGCGACAAAATTTCGACCTTGCCGCCAAGAATAGCCCTCATTTCTTCGAGCTTATGTTTGTTGTTGCTTGCAAGAACAAGTTTCATATCATTGGAATTTTAGCTTTTTCAATATCTGTCGCATAATTTCGGGGAAATATTGGTTTACAATACGTTCCTTGCTGTCCTCGTAGTATGGCACCTTGGTACTTGCATAGTTTCCCGAAACAAATTCCCCATTGCTGTTGTAAATGCTGAAATGCACACGCATAAGCCTCTGCACGTTGCGCTGTCCGCTGATGTAGGGGTCGCGGTAGTCGGTCTTGATGTCGAACTGATTGACAAACAAGAAGTAATCGACCTTACGGCGACTAGCAATCTCCTTCAGCACTTCGGGCTGACCTATAATTATATGCAGGTACATATCGTCGGTCTGCTGTTTGCGTCCCACGAGTTCGCCGTTCTGTATTCCGGGACGAGCATTTTTCATTTCCTCCTCGCGCTGCTTGCGACGTGCCTCCTCAAGCTTTTCGGCACGCTTACGGGCAAGTGCGCCCATATTTTCGGTATCGAGTTCAAATTCGGCAAGACGAAGCTCGTACGACATAGTTGTGTATAATCCAGAAATATCGGCTTCGTCCTCGCGGGTATTGTCCTTAAAAAGGTCAACCACCTCGCACGAATCGATTAGTGAATTTACAAGCTGCAAGTTGAGCTGGTAGCGGAAATATTCCATTATCTCGTCGTGGGTAAGCCCGTCGCGCTTGGCAATCTCGGCCGTTGCATCGTTGAAATAGATTCTTTCGTCGAATGGAACCACAAGAACCCGTTTCTGCCTATTGTATCGGCTGTTGAAATCAAGGTATTCCTGACCATAGGCCATTGATACACAAGAAATAAGAATCAGTAATATTTGAATAATCCGCTTCATTTTCATATCAGAAAAGATTTAGAATATCGTTGAATATGACGAAAATCATAAGAGCCAGCAATATCATCAGACCAATCCGCTGAATGATGTCGAGAGCCTTGTTTGGCAACTTGCGGCGCGTGATGGCTTCTATTGCAAGCAATAGTACGTGACCACCATCGAGAGCAGGAATCGGCAGTATGTTCATGAAAGCCAATATGATAGATATTATTCCCGTCAGTTTCCAGAATCTTGCCCAGTCCCATACAGGACCATACACCTTGGCAATTCCGATTGGTCCCTGCAGGCTTTCGCGGGCTTTCTCCTTACCGCTGAAAATCAGCCCGAAGCCCTTGATGTTGGCGTAGAGCGTTTCCATAGCATCGCGCCAGCCGTACTTCATTGCGCTTGCAAGCGTGTAATCCCTTGTCTCGTATTGCGGCTGCTTCACAAAGACACCGATTTTTCCAGTGCTGTCGATTTCTACCGGAACCTTGTAACCTTCGCCGTTGGCAATAAGTTCAAATTCAAGGGTACAGCCCTTGCTGTAGTTGAGCATATCGCGCATCTGCCCGAAACTCTGTATTTCGACGTTGCCAATTTTTAGCAGTTCCGAATTAGGCCTTATTCCTGCCCTGTCGGCTGACATCCCGCTTAATACACTATCAATTACAACCTTATGGTTGGACAAATCGAACAAAGTTCCACCGTTTTTCATAAAGGAATACAGAGTGTCGGGAATTTCTATTTCCTTGCGGTAGCCGTTGCGGTCAACAGTGATGCTTTCGGCGAAGAAAAGTTTTGCCGAGAAAACATCCTCGTAGCGTTCCACCTCGTTTCCATTTATTTCGACAATCTTGTCGCCAGCCTCAAATCCGAGGAAGCGTCCATATTCCGACGGATAAATTCCTTCGCTTACGTTTTCGACCGGCAAGTACGACTTTGTGAATGCCAAGTGAGAGAAACCGAGTATCAGCACGGCGGCAATTACGTTCATAGTGACACCGCCAATCATTATTATTAGTCGTTGCCAAGCGGGTTTTGTGCGGAACTCCCACGGCTTAGGCTCTTCGGGAAGCTGGTCTGACGATGTTGTCTCGTCAACCATACCTTCGATGGCGCAGTATCCGCCGAGCGGAAAATATCCTATGCCCCACTCGGTTGTGGTTTCGTCGTCGTCGAACTCCTTTGGTGCATTACGGCTGAACCAACTGAATTTCCACTTGCCGTTTACCTTTTTTGCTCGGAACAATGCAAAAGTCGGTGCGGTAAAGAACATCGGGAAATCGAAGAACAGGTAGAATTTCTTTACCCTAACGCCAAAGGCACGGGCTGCAAGATAGTGTCCGAATTCGTGTATCACCACCAGTAGCGATAACGCCAAAAGCAGTTGTACGGTCATTGTCAGTGCTCCCATTTCCTTCCTATGTTATTTGTTATCGGTTGAATTTTCTGTAGGATATACGATTGAGAACGAATAGTCCTTCTGTATTGTATAGAGATAAACCTCCTTGTTGCTGTACGAGTTGGCGCTGTATCCCGAATTTTTCACATACTGACGTTTTCCGCCAAGACCTTCCTGCACATAGTTCTGGTCGATGATACCTGCAAATGTCTTACCTGCCTTCTGCATCAGCGGAACAAAGTAGTTGATTGCATCGGCGGCTATGTAGGCATCGGTGTTCGGCTCGCAGAGGAAAGCATTGTGGAACCTGCTTATGAACGTCTTCACATCAAGGTTCTTGTAATCGATACTGATGTCGGAATAATAGGTGAATCTAACTTCCACATAGTAGTTCGGGTCGATGCTTTCGTAGTTCATAATCCTTGGGTCGGCAATGAGCGTTATCTTGTAGTCGTTGCAAAGCTTGAAAACCTGTGACAGCACCCTTGTTGCGGTCATTTCGTTCTCGAAAGTCATTATGATAATGTTTTCGGCACCCTTTACCAATGCGCTTCCCAGTGCCTCAATGCTGCTTCCGTTGAAGTTAAGTTCGGTAGCCTTCACCCCGACATTCTGCATTGCCTCCACATATTTTGAGGCAGCTACCTTCGAATCGTCGGAAGTACCTTTTATTATAAGTGCATTGCTGTTAGCTATGCTGGATGCATACTTTGCCACCTCGTTGCGGATGTCCTGCTTGCTGGGATTGAGCATTATGTTGTTCGGGTTGCTCTTCAGCACGTTTTCGTCGGTAACGAAAGGCAGAAGCATCGGAATGCCAAGGTTAAGCGAGTTGAGGTAATCGACCTGACTCTTGTAGGCGGGACCGATTATCATGTCAACGTTGTCGAGTTTGCCCTCGCCGACCATAGTTGTAAGTATGGTGTTGTCCTTGCCGATATCGTATGCCTTGAACCTTATTTTTACATCGTCGTGCCTGAAGTTTTCGAGAGCCACAAGGCATCCAGAATAGAAATCGACGGCACGTTCGGTTGCAGTACGTATTTTCTGCGGAACCTTGCGTTTTTCCTGATTTGCAAGGTCGCGAAGATTGGCTTCTGTCTCAAACGACATCAGCAATGCTATTGAAAAGTCCTTCTTGTCGGTGAGAACAACCATTGTATCTGGCTCGGTTTCAACGACTTCTGCGTTTTCGCTATTGACAGGACGTATTATATTGTGCTCCGGTTCCTCATTCTTCTCTTCCTTATTATTTTCCTCCTGCTTTACCAGAGCAATCTGCTTGCGAGGTACACGGATGGTTTCGCCAATCGACAGAGGGCGGTCGGCAAGGCTAGGATTTTCGGCTACAAGTTCGTCGAGGCTGATATCGTACTGCTTGGTAAGCTTGTACAAGGTTTCGCCCTTAGCTACGGTATGGTAGATGTATTTCGTTTCGTCGCGTGGCGTAATGACGTTTTGCTTTGGCTCCTCTTCAGGTTTCTTTACAATAACATTTTCGTTTTTCTTTTCCTTCACAGGAAAGTAAATCTCGTCACCTGCCCTGATGCTTTCGTTACGGCTAAGTTTTGGGTTGGCTTCGTAGAATTCCTTCTCGGTGGTTTCGAAGCGTTTCAGCAGTGAATAAAGCGTTTCGCCCTTCTTCACTGTGTAAACAATGTATTTACCGTCCTTTGAGATTTCGTTTTCAATCGGAATCTTGATTATCTGGCCAATGGAAAGCGTACCCGATTGCAGTTCGGGATTGGCGTTAAGCACATCCTTTTCCTTTGCCGAATATGCCTTGCATATAGAATATAAGGTCTGTCCCTGCTGCACGGTATGAAGATAGAATTTCTGCCCGTTTTCAAGGACTTTTTCCTGTGAAATTTCAACATTTACCTGCGCCGATACAGCACATACGGCAAAAATTGCAGGGATAAGCAGTATAATGAATCGTCTAAGCATCTTGTTACTATTGTTTTTCTTCCTTTTCTCGTAGTTTTGATATGTATTCATCGTAGTATTTCTGAAGGTCAACGCCTTTCATATATAGTTCATCATTGAAGTAGGTCAGCAGTCTCTCGATTGTCGAGTACGAAGAGAATCCGCGCTGCACGAACATCGGATGAGTTGCGTTCTCATCGAAAATCACAAAGGCAGGGATGCGATAGTCGGGATGCAGCAGCGACAACACTATCTGGTGCGGATGTTGAGCCTGATTCGTCTCGTTAACGAAAGTTTTTCCTGCTATTACCAGAGAATCAGTAATGTCGTACGGAATTTGCACGGCGTAGAAATTCTTGTTGATGTATTCTGCCAATGCTTTTTCCTTGAACGCGCCTCCGAGCATTATCTTGCTGCTTGTATTCCAGTTGGAATAAATATACAGGAGAAGTTTCTTCGGTTCGGTCTTCATTTTTTTCACGGCGGCGTTGAAGTCCATCCAGTCAACCGAGCCTTCGAACTGCCCTGCAGTGTCGTTCTCGGGGCGGAAAGTAGCATTGAAGCAGTCCATATATTCGTTCCACGGACTGTATTTGTTTATGCGCTCGGCAAAATATATAAGCAAAGGCTCAAGGTTTTCTACCGTCTGATAGCCCGGAACAGGTGCAATATTTCCTTCGAAGTCGATGAAAACTATAGTAGGATAAGACATACGTCCACTCAAAAGCATCTGTGCAAGCAAATGCGGAGAACGATTACCTGTCTGCAAGTTTATGAAAGGCTTGAGCTCGGAGGTAACTTTACCTGTTTTCTCATCGGTATGCTTTATGGGAAACATTATGGTGTCGGTGGTTTCGGCATCGAATTTCACTGGGTAGAAGTTGGCGTTTATGTATGCAGCAAGCTCAGGATTGCTGAAAGTCTCGGCATCCATCTTCTTGCACCAGCCACACCAGTCGGTGTACATGTCAATCATTACCGTCTTTGGCATCGAGTCCTGCTTGCGCATAGCCTCCTCTATGCCCATCCATTTTACCTGCGCTGTAAGTGCCTGTGCGCCACAGATAACCGCTATTATAAAGAACAAGACCTTTTTCATCTCATAAAAATTTAAACTGCAAAGATACGAAACAATCCTCTTATAAACGGCATCGTATCCTTAAAATTATTTTAACATCATGCTTTTTATATTGCAATGAATGTGCCGAAATGGAGGGCAAGGAGTTCAAGGGTTCAAAGTTCAAGGTGGTTTGAGGTCGTTTGAAATTGCTGGCGCGAGCTAAAGGTTGTTTGAGGTGGTTTGATGATTGTAGAATCGCGCCATGACACGATTGTACTTCAAGGGTTCAAAAGTTCAAGGTTGTTTGAGGTGGTTTCAATTTGTTTATGATGGTTTGAGGTGGTTTCTACAATTTATCATTATTTTAAGTTTGCAGTTCAGAAATATTTTTTATATTTGCCATCCGTAAATAAAATTACAAACAAATTAAAAACAAATAAGATTATGAGTGAAATCACAAAATTGAATCCACAGGGTGTATGGAAGAATTTCTATTCACTGACACAGATTCCGCGTCCATCGAAGCACGAAGCAAAGGTTGTGGCTTTTGTAAAGGAATTTGGCGAAAAGTTAGGTCTCGAAACTGTAGTCGATGAAATCGGCAACGTAATAATCCGCAAGCCTGCAACTCCGGGTATGGAAAACCGCAAGGGCGTTATCCTTCAGGGTCACCTTGATATGGTTCCGCAGAAGAACAACGAGAAGGTTCACGACTTCACTAAGGACCCGATTGAAACCATCATCGACGGCGAATGGGTACGCGCAAACCAGACTACCCTCGGTGCCGACAATGGTATGGGTTGTGCTGCTGCAATGGCAGTCCTTGAATCGAAGGACCTCGTTCACGGACCAATCGAAGCCCTCTTCACAATCGACGAGGAAACAGGTATGACTGGTGCTAACCACCTGAAGGCTGGTATGCTCAATGGCGACATCCTCATGAACCTCGACTCCGAAACCGAAGGCGAACTTTACGTTGGTTGCGCTGGTGGTGTTGACGTAAACGTTACCATGAAGTACGACGAATGCGCTGCTCCTGCTGGTTACACTGCTTACCGCATCGACGTTAAGGGATTGAACGGCGGTCACAGCGGCATGGACATCAACATAGGTCGTGCAAACGCAAACAAGCTTTTGGTTCGCTTCCTCAACCACTGCCTCTACAAGACCGATATGCGTCTTGCTGAAATCAAGGGTGGTGACATGCGCAACGCTATCCCGCGCGAGGCTTACGCAATAGTTCTCATCGCCAATGCCGACTGCGCTAACTTCGAGGCTGAAGTTGCAAAGTTCGACGGCTACTACAAGAGCGAATTCGCTGCAACCGAAAAGAGCATTGCTCTTTGCGCTACAAAGGTTGCTATGCCTGCAAAGGTTGTCGAAAAGGAAATCGGCGAAAAGATTATCAAGGCTACATTCGTATGTCCTCACGGAGTTGTAAGAATGAGCGACTCGATGCCTGGTTTGGTTGAAACTTCGAACAACTTGGCAATCGTTGAGTGCAAGGACGGCAACTTCTCGGTTAAGTGCCTCACCCGTAGCTCGGTAGAATCGGCTAAGAAGGGTACTATGTACAAGATTGGTACGGTTTTCGACCTCATCGGTGCACATGTTGAATTCTCAGGCTCGTACCCAGGATGGAATCCAAACATGAATTCGCCAATCCTCAACACCATGAAGGACTGCTACAAGCGTCTGTTCAACGAGGAAGCAAAGGTTATGGCTATCCACGCTGGTTTGGAATGCGGTCTGCTGGGTTATGTTTACCCCAACTGGGATATGATTTCGTTTGGTCCTACCATCGAACATCCGCACTCACCGGTTGAGAGAGTAAATGTTGCTTCGGTTGAGAAATTCTGGAAGTTCCTGGTTGAAACCTTGAAGAATGTTCCTGTAAAATGCAACTGCTAAGATGATATATGTTAAATAGAAAAGGCGGAGAAATCCGCCTTTTTTGTATTACAACCTAATGTTTCTTGTCTGATTTGTTCAGTTCGTACAACTTCATATAGCGCAAAAAAGACGCACTGGCGTTCAGCACCGACAACACAAAACCTTTATATCCGTAAAATATTCCTCTGCGGAAAAAATAATTCATGTTGAAGGTATGAATAAACTTTAGTATTGCAACGATTACACATGTCTTTTTGCCTGCATCATGCTTCTGCTGAGCCGACAGACTTGTATAGCGGTTCATTTTATCTATTATCGACGACATTGTGGTTGCCGTGTAGTGCTTCATTGCATCCTTTATGTATAGTTTTTGGGTATCTGGCTTAGTCTCAACACCTTCGTGTACCATATTTTCGTTGAAACAGGTGTATTTGCGGTTGAAAATTCGCCATACATAGTCGGGATACCAACCGCAGCACTTCATACAGCGGTCGCCGTAGTAGTTGAGTCGCGACAGGGCAACGACAGTATTTTCGTTCAGTTGTATTGCATTTATTTGCGCAACAATTTCTGGCATAAGCACCTCATCGGAGTCAATGCTCAATATCCAGTCGTTGGTAGCGTGGCTCACGGCAATATTTTTCATCTTGCCGAACCCATAGAAATTCGGTTCGCTGAAAACCTTTACGTTTGGATACTTACTTGCAATTTCGAGCGTTGCATCCGTACTGCCATTGTCAAGCAGAACGACCTCACCGAACAGGCGTAACGATTCGAGGCATTCGCCAATTGTCTTCTCTGCGTTCTTGACGAGTATTACTGCGCTTATGTTATCGGTGTTCTGCATTGCAATTACGGTTATTTTCGATGCAAAAATAATTATTTTTGGTCGGAGATTGACAATGGAATGAAAATATCTTTAAACGGTGAGCTGCGCAGATTTGTAGGATCGCGCCATGGCACGATTCTACAAAAAAACTGCGCAGCACAAAATTGCACCGCGCAGCTGCATTATGAAAACAAAACTTTATACAAGTCCTGAGAATCCCATGAAAGCCAAAGCGAGGATACCAGCAACTACGAGAGCTGCAGGAACGCCCTTCATACCTTCTGGAATCGGGAGCTTTGCCATGTGTTCGCGGATACCTGCAAAGATTACCAATGCAAGCATGAATCCTAATGCGGTACCTATTGCGAATACTATTGCCGGCAAAAGCGATGTTGCATCGAGTCCCATCGAGTTGTATGTTCCGTTGCCAACCAATATTGCGACACCAAGGATTGCACAGTTGGTGGTAATAAGCGGAAGGAAAATACCGAGTGCCTGATACAGCGACGGGCTTATCTTCTTGAGGATAATCTCGACCATCTGTACGAGGGCAGCAATGATGAGGATGAATGCAACTGTCTGCATAAACTGAATTCCCAACGGATTGAGGATGTAGGTCTGCACGAGCCATGTCACAATGGTTGCAAGAGTCATTACGAACAGGACTGCGCTTCCCATTCCTACTGCCGTCTTAACCTTTCCCGATACGCCAAGGAACGGGCATATTCCGAGAAACTGGGCAAGCACGATATTATTTACGAGCATTGCCGATATTATGATGAGTATGTATGCCATAGTCGTAAATTTTATTTGTTAAACCTTCTTACTACTGCTATAAAATATGCCAATCCGAAGAATGCACCCGGAGCAAGCACGAATACGAGGATTCCGTCGGCTTGAATGAACTGCCATCCGAAGATTGACAGGCTACCGAGGATTTCGCGTACAGCACCCAATATCATAAGTGCAAGTGCGTATCCGAGACCCATTCCCAAACCATCGACACAGGATGCCCAAACGCCGTTCTTCGATGCAAACGCCTCGGCACGACCGAGAACTATGCAGTTTACAACGATAAGCGGAATGAACAAGCCCAATGTCTCGTAAATGCCCGGCAAGTAAGCCTGCATAAGCAGGTCGATTACCGTTACGAACGATGCGATTACAACGATGTACGATGGAATACGCACCTTGTCGGGGATAAGGTTCTTGATTAGCGATATTACTATATTGGAGCATACGAGGACGAATGTCGTCGCAAGACCCATGCTCAAGCCGTTGATTGCCGATGTGGTGGTTCCCAGTGTCGGGCAGCAACCGAGCAACATTACCAATACGGGGTTCTCCTTTATGAAACCCTTAGTGAAATTCTTCCAGTTATTCATTGTCCTGTCCTCCTTCTTCTTTAAGAGTAACCTCAATACTGTTTTCTCCAGACTTGCATACCGTCGAAACATTTGTTAATGTATCGCAACATTTACTATCTTTAACGATTAAGGTATCGGTAGATACGCAGCTGCCAACTGTATTAACGTATGTTGCGTAAGCCTTGTTGAGAGCATCACAGAAAGCACGCGACGAGATTGTTGCTGCTGTGATAGCGTCAACATCGCCACCGTCCTTCTTTACCTTTGCAGGAGTAGAAAGGTCCTTGCCAATTACATTTCCCTTTCCGCCTTCCTGGAACCAGTCGCCCATCTTCGAACCAAGACCGGCTGTTTCCTTATGCTCCAGAACGGTGTATCCGAAAATCTTGCCTTCGGTGTCGAAGCCGACCAAAACCTTCACGTCGCCGCCGAAACCCTTGTCGGTAACAACCTCGACAGCTGTTCCAACAAGCTGTTCGTTAGCGTCGAATGCCTTGTAGGTAGGAACGCCTTCAACTTCTTCGGCTACCTGATGGTCGAATGCAGGGAGCACCTTCATAAGACCTTCGTTCAACTTCTTTTCTTTCACCTGTGCAATAGGCTCCTGGGTAAAGTAATATACGAAACCGAGAGCCACGGCTGCCACTACTGTAATCACGAACAGCGTGAGCACCATATTTATTAAAGAACTTTGTTTCTTTGCCATGATAATTCTTTTTTAGGTTCCACAATTATTTCTTTACCTCTTCCTTTGGCGGCTTTACAACCTCACCGAAACGCTTCGGCTTGCACCAGTTGTTAATCAGCGGAACAAGTGCGTTCATAATAAGGATTGCGAACGACATACCTTCCGGATACGAACCCCAGGTTCTGATTAAGATGGTGATGATACCGATACCAACACCGTAAACCAACATTCCCTTGCCAGTCATTGGCGAAGTTACCATATCGGTTGCCATGTAGATAGCACCGAGCAGGGCACCACCAGCGAGGATATGGAACAGCGGGTCGGCATACTTGGTCGGGTCAACGCCCCAGAGGATTGCCGAGAAAGCAGCCATAGTTCCGAGAACTGCAACTGGAATATGCCAGGTTATAACCTTGCGGATAAGCAGGAAGATACCGCCAAGGAGCAGTGCTATCGCCGACATTTCGCCGAGCGAACCGCCCATGTTGCCGATAAACATATCCATATAGTTGTAATCAACCATCTGACCTTCGTTGAGAAGTCCCAGTGGAGTTGGACCTGTTACTGCATCGAGAGCCTTGATGTCCCAAATTGGTTCCGGAGTCGGCCAGGTTGTCATCTGCGACGGGAACGAAATGAGCAAGAATACACGACCTACGATTGCTGGGTTGAACGGGTTATTGCCCAATCCGCCGAAAGTCATCTTTGCGATGCCTATTGCGACGATTGCACCTATAACAATAATCCACCAGTCGAGGTTGGCAGGAACATTGAATGCAAGAAGCATACCTGTTACAATTGCCGAACCGTCGCAAATAGTGGTCTTTCCCTTCAATAAGAACTTCTGAATCAGCCATTCAACAGCCATACAAGCGACTATCGAGATTAGAGTAACTCTGATAGCGTTCAGACCGAAGAAGTAAACCGATACGCAGAAGGCCGGTAACAGCGCAATTACCACGCTGTACATTATCTTTTTCACCGACTCGTTGCTGTGAACATGCGGTGACATTGCGATTGCTAATCTATTATCTGCCATAGCTGTTACTATTTTTTAGACCTTAAAATTTTTGTTACTGTCGCTTTACCGTAGCGGATGTAGTCGGTAATAGGAATTCCTGCCGGGCAGGTGAAGCTGCACGAACCGCATTCGATGCAGTCGAGCACTCTTTCTTCCTTCAAAGCGTCGAAGTCGCGAATCTTGGCGAGGTTCTTGAGCAAGTAAGGTTCAAGTCCCATACAGCAAGCGCTTACGCACTTTCCGCAGCGGATACAAGCACTTTCCTCCATACGCTCGCTTTCGCTCTGCTTGAACATCAGCACGCCTGAGGTACCCTTTGTTACAGGTACTTCCAACGATTTCACAGCCTTACCCATCATAGGTCCGCCGTTTACTACCTTGCCGGTGTCTTCGGGCAAACCGCCAACTGCTGCAATGAGGTGGCTCAATGGAGTACCAACCCTTGCAAGTATGTTCTTCGGCGACTTAACCGACTTACCAGTTACAGTTACAACACGCTCGAACAGAGGCTTGTTCTTCTGTACTGCCTCGTAGATTGCGAAGGTAGAACCAACATTCTGAACTACGCAGCCAACATCGATAGGCAATGCTGGAGGAGCAGGAATTTCGCGGTTTACGGTAGCCTTGATAAGCTGTTTTTCACCACCTTGCGGATATTTAACCTTCAAAGGCATAACGGTGATTCCGTACTTCTTTGCTGCCTCGGTCATCTTGGCTATTGCATCGGGCTTGTTGTTCTCGATACCGATGATGATTTTTTCGGCACCAGTAGCCTTCTGTATAATCTTGCAGCCAACCATGATTTCTTCGGTATGCTCGAGCATAAGACGATGGTCGGCAGTAAGGTAAGGTTCGCATTCGACACCATTGATGATAAGGTGCTCGCATTTCTTGCCCTGTGGAACCGACAACTTAACATGAGCCGGGAAAGTTGCACCGCCAGTACCAACAATACCGCATTCGGCAATCTTGGCGCGGATTTCTTCGGCGCTCATTGTGATTTCGGTCTTCAGGTCGGGAGTGCGGTCGATGGTTTCGAGCCATTCGTCGCCCTCTACATTGATGAAGATACATGTATTCTTGTAGCCCGAAGTGTCGATTGTCTTCTCAATCTTAGCAACAGTACCCGATACCGACGAGTGAATGTTTGCCGATACGAATCCGGTGCTCTTAGCGATGAGCTGTCCGACCTTTACGGTGTCGCCCTTGGCAACTACCGGTTCGGCAGGAGCACCGATGTGCTGTGCGATAGGAATCATTACCTGCTTGGGCAGTTCTATTCTTTCGATGGGATTTCCTTTTGAAATCTTATTTTCTTGTGGATGAACACCACCTTTTGGAAAAGTTCTTAACACGATGAGTCCTCCTGAGTTTAGTTGTTATTTACATTGTTTTCTACCACTGTTGCTTCAGCTGGTGCAGGAGCTGGCTGTGCTTCGGGCTTCGGAGCTGGCGGAGTTGCCGGCTTAGGCGGGAAGTTTACAGCGTTGATTGCGCCTGTCGGGCATTCTGCAACGCACTTGCGGCACGACTTGCACTTTGTGAAGTCGATATATGCGACATTGTTCTCGACGGTGATAGCCTCGAACGGGCAAACCTTTGCGCACTTGCCGCAACCGATACAAGCAGCCTTGCAAGCCTTCATAGCCTCGGCACCCTTGTCCTTGTTGATGCAGCCTACATAAACACGACGGTCGTTCTTGCCACGAGGTCTTACCTCGATAACACCGCGCGGACACATCTTGGCGCAACCGCCGCAACCGCCGCACTTGTCGTAGTCGATTTCGGGAAGTCCCGTTTCCTGGTTAATAGATATTGCACCGAAATGGCATCCGGCAACGCAGTCGCCATAGCCAAGGCAACCGTACTGGCATCCGGTGTCGCCACTCGATGTAGCGTGAGCAATAGCACAGGTCTTGGCTCCATCGTAGGTCGAAGTCTGCGGGCGCTTGTCGTGCGAGCCACAGCATCTAACGACTGCAACCATAGGTTCCTTTTCCTCGGCTACAAGTCCCATAACGGCAGCAACCTTGCTCATGGCAGCATTACCGCCTGCAGGGCAGTACTTGCCATCGAGATTACCGCTCTTAACAACGGCTTCCGACAATCCACGGCAACCCGGGAATCCGCATCCGCCGCAATTTGCACCCGGCAGACAAGCCTCAACCTCGTCGATGCGCGGGTCCTCTTCTACCTTGAATTTCTTGGCGACAAAGAACAGTATTATTGCTAACACTATTCCTAGCGCACACAAAGGTATCACAGTCCAAATTACAATCTCCATAAATTCACTGATTTAAATTATTATATTCGTTATTCTTTGTTTCTGGGTTTCTAAGTTTCTATGTTTCTAATTGTTTCTAAGTTTATGGTTGTTTGATGTTGTTTATTTGTTTGATGATTTATAGTTTTATTAGATTAAGTCCATATTTCTGGTATTTAGGGAATTTACTGTCACTGCTAATTAGTGGCATATTCTCTGTTATTGCTTGCGAAATGATGAGTCTGTCGCTCGGGTCGTTGTGGTCAGACACTACTGGCAATTTCGCCATAGTCTGCAAATGTTCCTTAGCCACATATTTCACAACCATATTAAGTTTGTTTTCAACGAAATCAAATATTTCAAAGTCGGCAGGTTTTTTGCCTTTCTGAAATTGTATTTTTCCGTTCTGGAATAAATGGGTAATCTCTTTTATGCTTTCAGAACTTACATATATGAGATTTTCGTAGTCACACAATATATATTCAACATCATCGCTGACTTGCCGGCCTTCGATTATGCTCACAAACAAACAAGTGTCTATAAGATACCTCATTTGTTTACCGCTCTTCTGTCAACAACAACGACAATGCCACCCTTATTCTGCATCATCCACAACCCAAGTTTCGATATTCTCTTAGGCATACGCTTCTTTTGTTTTGCAACCTTCTTTTCCATTTTAACGAATTTTTTGCAAAGGTAACAAAAAAATAAATTGCACACCAAAAAACATAACTTTCATTTCGGCTTTTATAATTTGTTTTTTGCATAGTATTTTGATATGGCAATTCATAATAATATACAAAAAAGTCCGACAATCGCCGGACTTTTATCGTATGTTTCGCAGATTTCTATTCCTTCACAAACCTTCGCAGGCTGAGTGTAGTCGAAGCCGCGTGGATTCTCACCACATACACCCCTGCCTTCAAATCTTCCACATCGCAAACCGCATTGTCTGCGTTTACCTCAATGCGCTTAACAACCTGTCCAAGCGTATTTACAATCTCGATTTCCGAAATTGTTTCCGATGATGTGATGTTGAGAATGTCGGTAACTGGAGTTGGGAAAACAGAAATTTCCGCCGTACCATTCTGCGAAATTCCGCTTAAAATATTCAAATGTAACGTTACGATTGAATCACAGCCGTTTGCAGAAGTGAAATTCTGCGTATAGTCACCCGTTTCGGTGTACTCGGTGCCGTTCCAAGTGTATGGATTTGTTGCCGATTCTGTGAAACTATAATGCACGGAATTGTTAATGGTAAGATGAAGTGTTACAATGCTGTCGCAACCGTTTGATGCTGTGAGTATCTGTACATAGTCGCCATCTGATGTATACGATGTTCCGTTCCATTCGTAGCTGTCGCATACTGTGGAACTAAAACTAGAAACAACAGCGCAATGTTCGACCAAGTTCATTGCACGAGAGAATGAATATCCTGCCAACGACACGGTAACCGTATCCCTACCTGATGCAATGATTGTGGCAGTCTCGCCATTTATCGACAGCAAATTGTCCGACCTCCATTCAACATCACTTTCTGTACCTACCCGAAAATTATGCTGAACAAGGTTGATATTGTCATAGTCATCAAGACTCTCACCATGCAGATATATAGGAGTAGCGAAAAGCATTGCAAGCGAATCGTTTTCCAAGCCAAGCGGAATGGGGTAACGACCTTCGGCATAACTCCAACCATTGCCAAGCATAGCACGAAGTTCTGGTGTGTCGCCTGTAAGTTGCCTAGTCAAACGCCCCTCGGCTTGACCAATTATATCATCAACCGTGTCTCCGACCATTTGCTTGTCGTAATAATTTGATGACATTGTTATATTATCGCCATTTACCGCGCGTACCATATTGCTTCCGCCATATACGCTCAAGCAATTTCTTACCTCGGCACCTAAGGCATTTTCTGATGCTAATATATTGCCATAGCCCTGGATTTGCCCAGCATTGTAGCAATTATGTACATTCACTATTCCAAATACATTTCCGACAATGCCACCTATGTTGCCTCCATTGTAAAGTTTTCCATAATTTGCACAGTTCTCAACATTCACATTTGCCTGATTTGGATAGTAGCGATTCCCGCCATATATGCCACCGACTGTATGAAATTTTTCGGAAACAATTGTGCCGTAGTTCTGGCAATTTCTTATGACATTGTTGGAATATTCTGCATAAGCAACAATCCCCCCCACAGAGAAATCTTCATAGTTGTGCATATCAATTAATTGCACTATTTCATTTTGGTTGCGCGTATAGATATTGCCATAATTTATACAGTTTTCTATTAATGTATTCCCATCATCATCTCCCGCAACAATTGTGCATATTCCAGCTGCTACAACAGCATTATATATGTTTCCATAATTTTTGCAATTTCTAACAATACCACCAGCCCAACATGATTGACAAATCGCACCGCCACAAATAGAAGAAGCATATATGTCGGCATAATTTATGCAATTTTCTATAGTGCCTGAATTTGCATCGGCAAAGCGAGCACTTACATAACCCGTATGGATATTATCAGACCATATAGGAGATAGTTGACTATAACTATAGTTTATGCAGTTTGATATTTTTCCATTCCCCCAAATTTCTCCAATTAAATAAAAATTATGGTAAATTTCTCCAGACATAACTAACGAATCGATTGTTCCTTCAAGTAGATGTATTAAATACCTATTATCTACATTGCTACTTATCGAATCGCTTCCATCGGCAATGAAAACTAAAGAATGACCTTTCCCGTTAAAATGTCCATAAAAATCACCTGCCAATATTTCTCCAATTTCTGCATTGGGAATAGAAATATCATTTGAAAGGATATAATTACTATGGCTATAATATGAATCTATGTCTGCATTTCCGCTTGTTGTCGCCAATTTAAAATCTTTAAGGTCTTGCAGTGTGCTTATAATATATGGGGCATCTTCGCCACCATTGCCACCAGAGAAAGTGTATTGTGGGAAAACATATATTGGCGCAATAAGGAAAAACAAAAGAAAAATTATGTGTTTATTCATATAACATATTGTTTAAATTCATTTTTACATCACAAATATAAACAATTTCTGAATACAAAGTGCGCATTTGTGTGTTCTTTTTTACAATAATCACAACATACTAATTCTCAATACAATGCATTGAATTTTTCAAAATTTTACTGACAATTGACTTTTTGAATACATTAATAGATATTTATTGTATAGTTACAATTAGAAATTATAAACAAACCAAATTTAACAAAATGGATTTTTGCCAATAATGCAAAAAAATAAGGGATTAAAAATTGATTTTCACTGCCGAAAAAGTAGATTTGTTGTTTTATTATTTTTATCGTATATAAAGCCTACAATTTTTCAATCCTAAAGTTAAAAACCTTCTTTATCTTGTCCCTCAGCAGATACAGCACAACGTAGTATGCCGTGAGTAGTACCAGCGACACCAAGGCGGCGATACCCTCGTTCACACCGACGCCAATCAGCACGAAAAGTCCAATCATCACCACCACAAACGGAAGCGCATAGCCGATAAGCACGGCCTTGGTGCCCATCGTCTGCGTCATCTTTACATTCACCTCGTCGCCTACGGAAATTTCCTGTCCTTGCACAAGCTGAGCCTCGACGACCCTGCTGCCCGATTCGCTTGAACCGCAGAACGATGTAGCCTTGCAGGTGGCGCAAGCCGACGACACCATAATCTCGACGGTGGCGGTGCTACCAGCGATTGACTTCACTGTTCCCTTGTGCGATATTTCTGCCGATTCGGGCATTATACAATTCCAATAATAACGATTGCAAAAATAGATTAATAAATGTTTTTATGCAATAATAAATTTAAGGAAATTTTAAGAAGGTAAAATGTACCAAAAATTCTAAGAAATCATCTTGACACAAACTTGTGTGATACAATATTGTGTGATACAAGTTTGTGTTAGATTGTTCTTAACAAAAAACAACAGTAATGTTTTGCAAATATTTGCACCAATAAGTTACTATAATTCAATATAATACACATCACACAAAGTTGTGTGATACAATTTTGTGTGACACAATGTTGTGTTATTAAAAAAAGTTGTATATTTGCAGTGAGAAACAACTCTAAATATGGACAAGATATTTCTATTCGGAGAATCGATTGGCGACAACAACTTCATAGGAAGGGAAGCCGAAATAAAACGACTTAAAGCCAACTTTACGCATGGTATAAACACTATGCTCATCTCGCCACGCAGGTGGGGAAAAACATCTTTGGTCAAGAAGGTTGCAAAAGAAGTTAAAAGTGATAAGCTAAAGGTCGTTTTTTTGGATATTTTCTGGTGCAGAAGCGAATACGACTTCTACAATGTCTTTGCAGAGGCCGTGCTAAGGCAGACCGCAAGTCGTTTTGAGGAATTCGTCGATACGGCGACATCTTTTCTTGGCCGTATAGTTTCAAGGGTTGCCCTATCGCCCGACCCGAACTCCGAAATATCTCTTTCCCTCGGCATTACGCCAAAAACTCACACCCCAGAGGAAATTCTTGAACTCCCCGAACGCATTGCGGCAAAAAAGAAATGTCATATTGTAGTTTGCATAGACGAGTTCCAGCAGATTGGCGAATTCGAAAAGTCACTTTCGGTGCAGAAAAGGATGCGTACGGTATGGCAACACCAGCAAAACACAAGCTATTGCCTGTTCGGAAGCAAGAAGCACCTGCTCGAAAATATATTCCAGAGCCGTAGCAATCCGTTCTACAAGTTCGGCGACATAGCACCGCTCGACCCGATTCCTGTCGAAACATGGATTCCATACATAACCAAAGGATTTGCCAAGGAAAGCAAAAAGATAAGCGCGGATTTCTGCAAGCGGATTTGCAAAATTGTAAAATACAACCCTTCGTATGTTCAGCAACTTTCGTGGCTTACACTGCTAAACACCGACAAAGAAGTAACCGAAGACATTTTCAAGCGGTCGGTGGATGACCTTATAAAAGAAAATACACAACTTTTCCTTCAGCAAACCGAAAGTCTCACTTCGTACCAGACGAATTTCCTACGCGCACTGCTCGATGGTGTAAGTAAAGATTTCGGAATAAAGGAAATCCGCGAAACATACTCGCTCGGAACCTACAGCAACATAACACGAATAAAAACCGCACTTACCGACAAGGAACTCATCGACTTTGATACTTCCGGCACTTTCATTGCCGACCCTGTGCTTGAATTGTGGCTGAAAAAAATATTGTAACCTATGGACGAAACAAAAATCATATCGCTTCTGCCTAAGTTCGACACAACATTCTTCGAGCGTTACGCCAAGATTGTGCTAGTCGATTTGCTTGGCGAAAAATACGCCAACCTTGTCAACCGCGACCGTCCCGACCTGCAGGACAGCGATGCTGGCATCGGCATAGAAGTTACCCGTGCAATGGTCACTGGCCGCGACGATGCAATTTCGCTCATCACCGACATGGCTGGTGCCGACGACATTTCCGAATGCGACATCGAGAGAATCAGGAAATACGGCTATAGCTATGGTATCCATCGTCGGCTGATGGGCAAGGTCGAAGAGGAATTCTGGTCGCTGGCAATTCCGCTCAGACGAATAATCGAAAGCAAGGTCGGCAAGGTGGCAAATGGATTTTACGGCTGTTTCCGCGAATTCGGGCTGTTTGTATTCTCGAAGGATGAACTTTCGCTCGAATACGCCACGCAGACAATGGACTACACCATAGAAATACAGCAGGGAAACGAAACAAAATACGCCACAATGTTCATTTTCGACACACATTCACTCTTTGTCTGCGACCTTGTGAACGACATAATAACACAGATAAATGTAAGTGCCGAACAATGCGAAAGATATTATATTGGTGCATTAAAATAATTTTTTGTTTTGCATTCCAATGAAAAGATTAATTTTGCGCGGTAAAAAGATTGTAAAATTTAAAATATAATAAGATGAAAAAGAGTGTTTTATTTATCATTTTAGCAGTTGCATTTGCTTTTGCTTCATGCAATTCGACATCGAATGTTTCTTCATCCAACACTGTTGCAAAGACTGCTGGTACTTCATGCGGTTCGTCGCTTGTAAACCTTTACAAGTCGTACAAGGCTGCTGGCAACAAGGTTAATATGAACGACACCAATGTTCTTACCAATGCTATCGCTTTGTCAACAAGCATTGCTGGTTTGAAGCAGAACGGCAAGGACACTAACTACCGCAAGGCTTACATCGCTGGTATGGTACTTGGTGGTGCTGGCATTCTTACCGAAACCAAGGCTGGTCCTATTTACGACGGTCTGGTAACTTCGGCAAATGCATTGTCGGGAATCAACACATCATCGACTGGCTCGACACTAACAACTGCCGCAAACGCACTTAGCACAATTCTTGGATTGTTCTAATTTGTAGCGTAAACGAAAATAAAAATGGGCGAAAAATTTCGCCCATTTTTATTTTTTACCTGTATGTCCAAATCCGCCAGCTCCGCGTTCGGTTTCGTTAAGCTCCTCCACTTGAATCCATTCGGCCTGTTCGTGGCGGGCAATGACCATCTGGCAAATGCGTTCGCCGTGCTCAATCTTGAAATCTTCGGTCGAAAGGTTGATGAGGATTACACCTATTTCGCCGCGATAGTCGGCATCGATTGTGCCGGGAGTGTTGAGAACCGTGATGCCGTGCTTTAGTGCAAGACCGCTACGAGGACGAATCTGCGCCTCGTAGCCTTCGGGAAGTTCAATGAAAAGTCCCGTCGGGATAAGTTTGCGCTCCATCGGCGTCAAAACCACTGGTTCTGCAAGGTTTGCACGAAGGTCGATGCCTGCCGACTGCGAAGTAGCATACTGTGGCAAAGCATTGGTTGATTTGTTTACTATTCTGATTTTCATCGTATTATCGTTTTAATAATTTCCGTTTTACTCCAGAGACGACTTGTTTTACAAGTACACGCTCGTTATACATTACAACTGCAAGATATACCAGCATAAGCAATGTGTTGACAATGATTGCAATAACTGTGCTTTCGGGGTACAGGAACTCTCTCATATACTTTTCGGCAAGGAAAATTCCGACTGCCAGTGCAAAGTATCCGAAAATCGGCATAAGTTTGTATGGAACAGGATTTTTCTTGCGTCCAATCAGGTACGACAGCACCATGCAGATTCCGTAACCGGCAAATCCGCCCCACGCACAGGCCATATAACCGATTTGCGGCACAAGCAGGAAGTTGATTGCCAGCAACACAACGCATCCGATTGCCGAGATTATTGCTCCCCAGTATGTCTGGTCGGTAAGTTTGTACCAGAACGACAAGTTGAAGTATATTCCCATGAATATCTCGGCCAGCATCACAATCGGAACTGCGGCAAGTCCTTCCCAGTAGTCGCTGCTGATGATGAATTTAAATACATCAATGTACGACATTACCGCAACGAACGCCAGCAATGTGAAGATGACAAAATATTTCATCACCTTTGCCTGCATTTCCTTGCTCTTCTTGGCTTCTTCGCGGTTTTCGCCGAAGACAAACGGCTCGTATGCGTAGCGGAAAGCCTGGGTAATCATCGCCATAATCATTGCAATCTTCACGCAGGCACCATAAATTCCAAGCTGGGTTTCGCCTTCCTGTCCAGGAACGATGAAGCGGTAGCATATCTTGTCGGCAGATTGGTTCATATTGCCGATGATTCCCAAGATTAGCAATGGCCAGGTATATTTCCAAATTTCCTTCATCAGCTTGGGGTCGAAGCCGTAGCGAAGGTTCTTGAGTTCGGGTAGGAATCCGAAGGTAATCAGCGAAGTGCATATCAGGTTCACAACGAAAATGTAACCTACATTGTAACTCGGATTGTACCATCCCATAAGCGATGGACACCATTCGTACATCTTTGGAGCAAGCAGGAATATGAAGAGGTTCATACCTATATTTAAGAATATGAACAGAAGTTTTAGAAATGCAAACTTTATTGGACGTTTCTGGTAGCGCAGATAGGCGAACAATATTGCCTGGAATGCATCCAAAGCAACCACAATCGCCATCATTTCAATGTATTCGGGATGGTCGGCATATCCAAGCGCATTGGAAATCCAAGGCAGACAAACCGAGCATAACGCTATAAAAGTAAGAGCAACAGTACCTACCGAAATCAGCGAAGTGGAGAACGCCTTGAGTGGATTCACGCCTTCCTTGTTGGCGAAACGGAAGAATGTGCTTTCCATTCCGAAAGTCAGAATTGCAAGGATAAGTGCCGTGTAGGCATATATGTTAGTAACAACTCCGTATCCGCCCGATTCGGCTGTAATCTTGTAGGTGTAGAGCGGAACAAGAAGGTAGTTAAGGAATCGTCCGATTATGCTGCTAAGCCCGTATATAGCGGTATCGCCAAGTAATTTCTTCAGTTTTCCCATCTTGACTATATATAAAAAAGAACACAATCACCCAAATGCTTGGATAATTATGCTCGGCAAAAACAATAAAATTATTATTACTATCTTCTCTTGTGCCTTGGTTCATCAGAAACTGTGAGTTTCTTTCTTCCCTTAGCTCTTCTTCTTGCCAATACTTTGCGTCCTTCAACGGTTGACATTCTTTCTCTGAAACCGTGTTTGTTTCTTCTTTTCCTCTGTGAAGGTTGAAATGTTCTTTTCATTGCCTTATAATATTTTTATGTTTTACAATTAAGTTTTCTTTCCCGTAAAAATCGGACTGCAAAAGTACTGCTAATTTTTTAATTCACAAAATTTTGTTCACTTTTTTTGACACACGAGTTCTTTACCCTACAACTCAGTATGTATCAAAGATTTATCTATCCATAAAATGTGTTAGACTACTATGCAATCTCCACTGCCACCCTAATATTAGGACTGCCTATTCTGCATACAGCATGACCTTTACGATTTTTGTGCCTTTGATTTCCAGAATCCTGAAGCGATAGGACACATCGTTGTCGTTGACGGTGACAATCTCGCCCATCTTTGGAAAGTTGCCCGAAAAATACATGATGTAGCCTGCAATGGTTTCGTATTCGTCCGATTCGGTAAGCGAATAGCCGTATTCCTCGTTGAAAGTCTCAACATCGAGCAGACCAGACATTATATAGTTGCCGTCCTTGTTGACCACCACCGACAATTCGGGAGAATCGTGCTCGTCCTCAAACTCACCAAAGATTTCCTCAAGAATATCCTCAACGGTAACAATTCCGCAGGTGCTTCCAAACTCATCCACCACCACTGCGATGCTTCGGTTGTTCTTTATCAGGCGACCAAAAAGTTTCTTCGCCGACATGGTTTCGGGCACCACCAGTATCTGCCGCATGATATTACGCAGTTTCTGCGGATTCTTGAAGATGTCCTTTATGTTTACATATCCGATTATGTCGTCAACATTTTCCTTGTAAACCAACAAATTGGAATGTCCAGTCTCGACAAACATCTTGCGAACATTCTCTACCGACTCGTTAACAGGCACTGCAATAATCTTGTTTCGCGGAACAATGCATTCGCGCAACTTTATAGACGAGAAATCCATTGCATTATGGAAAATCTTGAGCTCCTGCGACGACTTCGCCGAATTTGAAAGTTCGGCGCCATTGCCAATAATATCTTCTATATCAACCCTGCTGAACATATTGTCCTTCTGGTGGTCGTCGATTCTTATTCCGAAGATTCTAGCAATAAGCCTTGCGAACAAAACCGAAATCACCACTATAGGATAAAACAGCAAGTAGAAGAATGCCACAGGTACTGCAAAAGTACTGAGAGCCGAATCGCTAAGGATACGGAACAAGGTTTTGGGCAAAAATTCGGCAAAAAACAGCACAATGACCGTAGCAATAACCGTCTGCAGAAGAAGGATGAGCAATTCGTTGTTCAATGGAGCAAGCGGTGCTGCCAGCAATTTTGCCAGAAAAATACTATAAATAACATTGGCAAGATTGTTACCAACGAGCATTGTTGAAATGTACTGCGACGAATTCTTTGTTATAAACGCCAGCACCTTCGAGTTGAAACTGTCCTTCTTGATGGCAATCTCTAGCTTCAGTTTGTTAGACGTGACAAATGCAATCTCCATCCCCGAAAAGAAAGCGGAGAGCACAAGCGCCAGCACTATGATTATCCAGGTTACCATTATCTATCTCCGTTTCGTCTTTGCTCGCGACGTTCCTCGTTGCGACGCTGCATGAAGCGCATGATGAACATTCCTGCACTTATTACAGCCATTGCGTAAAATATCCATACGTTAGATACGCTATCGAACTTGGTCTGATAGTATATGCCGGCTGACAGGCAGAAAATTGCCATAACCACCCATAGGCATTCGACTACAATCCTAAAAATCCTCTTGCTATTCATCCTTTATGCTTATTACACCGGCAGGCTTCAGTATTTTCCATTCCGAAAAGTCCTGGTTCGACTCGAAGCCATCGCCAGTCAAAATTTCATCTTCAGTAGTTATCCTGACGTACTTGTCGGAATACACTAACTCCTTCTTCATGTCCCAGTACATCAGCTCCGTATTTATCTTTTCGTTTCGGCTTATGTTGTCAACCTCAACGTCCGACTTTATCTCCCACAGCTCCTTTTCAATCAGGAATCGTGCATACGAACACTTAAGTGTTGCCGTGACAGAGCCATAACCGTCGAAAAATCTGACATTCAAGCCATATCGATACTCATCGTATTTCAAGTTCTGACCTTCGAAACGCGACAATTCCTTTGCCTTCAGTTCCACCATTACCCTTCCCGAATCGCTATAAACAGTCTCGAATCCGAAAACAGAGAATGTCGGCATATTTGTACGCTTAGTTAACAGGTTTACCTTGTCTATGTCGTTCTTGCATGAAACAAATATCGTACTTGCAACAATTGCAAGCACGATACCTGTCTTTAAAAATATTTGCTTTAAGTCTGACACTACTTGATGAACCTTGCAGTGGTAGTCTCGTTAATCCAGCAGCCTACGGTTACTGTTGCACCTTCCTTCATATCGGCCCAGAAAGCATCACCAGCCTTCGGGAAATATGCAGAGTAGGTAGATATGAGCTTGTTTGCTTCTTCGGCAACCGAAGGATCAACACTCTTAGCCTTCTGGAACTGGTCAACAACTACCCAGTAAACCCATTTGTTCTCGAAAGCATCGTTACCGCAACCCTTGCCACCTGCTGCATAAACCCTACCTATCAAGAGGTAAGCCTTGCCGTAGTTAGGGTCAACAGCCAATGCGCTGCGTGCAGCCTGACGGGCCTTTTGATAGTTGTTCATTCCAGTGAAGTACAGCAAACCGAGTTCGTAGTACATGTCGGCCTTTTTCTCGTTGCTTTCCTCGAGCGAAATAGCCTCGTTGTAATACTGTTCAGCCTTGCCCGACTCACCACGCTTAAAGTAAGCCTGTCCGATTGCGTGAGCAGCGGCCGAACTCTTTTCGTTTTCGTACATTACAATAGCGGTACGCATATACAGGTCGGAGAGCTTGCACTCGTCGCTGTTGCCGTTTCTCAGAAGCTTAACAATCTTCTTTGCCAATTCAACATTTGTCGGGTCGGCTTCAAACTTCGGCGAGAACACGTCAATTATCGACTTGCAGTCGGCAGCCGAGCTGTTAACAAACAATTCTTCTACAGCGGTTGCTGCATCAGCAATCTTTGTCTTCTTGTCCTCCTTGGTTTCCTTTTCCACCTGCTCAGCAAGCGCATCGGCAATAGCTGAATAGATGTTAACCATTTCCTCCTTGCTGATTTCTTCCTTCTCGTAACGATTCAAAGCAACAACCATGTACAACTTGAGCACGCCATAATTTGCAGAATTGCCAGCAAGTTCAAAAACTCGTGCGCACATATTGTAAACATCCACATAGTTCTGCGGACGATACTTGTTCAGCATAATAGCCTTTGAACCAAGATAGGTAGCTTCCTGTCCATACAGCTGTATCCTCTTGTCGTAAATAATGAGCAAAGTATCGATTGCTACTTCACGAGCGTCACCTTCCCTTGTTGCAATTACATTTTCAAGGATTGTCGGTCCCTGTATGAAAATATTCTTGGTAGTCTTTTCGCTAACCCTGTCGTCGCAATTTTCAAAGCACCATTTCCAAGTCGGATATGCGTCCTTGTAGTTCTTCTGATTGTAGAACTCGGTGTAGGTTGACATATTAACAGTGAAATCATCCTGCGCAAACACACTGGCCGAGAAAATCATCACAGCCGCCATCATCAATATTAAAGTCCTGCGTTTCATAGTTATAATTTTTAATCAATTCTACTTTTTACAAACCAACGGTCAACTAAACTCAAGTTGACACCAACAATAAAATAAGTTTCCTTTACTAAATCATTTTTTAAAGAACCTCTCTGCCCGACCTGGAACGTAACGTTGAATACCGTCTTTCCGTGCCGTGGTTTAAATCCTACTCCAAAAGTAATGCCATAATCTGGAACAGACAGTTTTCCACTATCCATACTTATGTATGAGTTATTGAAAAACAAGCCCATACGATACGATGACGACTCCCAAAGATTTTTCGGGGAAAGCCTGTTCGGAGTAAATTCAGCGCCCAAAGCAGCACCTATGCTGTTGTTAAGCGAGTCGCAAACACCGAAGAATTTGCTGTCCTTCCAGTTCTGCAAAGTAAAGTCGGCAGCCAACGACAATTTATCCCTATAGGTATAGCACAAGCCAAAACCAACAGTATGTGGAAGACCAATCTTGCCTTTCACGTCACCCTCCTGATGTATGGTGTCGATGACAGTAGTAGCAGCGCTTGCCAAAGTGTTGTAAACCAATGTTGACTGCTTGGCATTCAGGTCGCGGTTGTAGCCGTAGTAGGCGCCAAGCCTCAAATTGTCCTCACCGATATGGATATTGTATTTAAGTCCGACATCGAAAGTAACATCGGAAATCTTGAATGTCTTCTGGCAGAACGAATTTATGTAAGTACCAACGGTATCGTTCACGAAAGCAATTGCATTGGAATGGTAAATCTTTCCGAAAAGATAGGATACGCCAACGCCTAAGCTCAAGTCCTTAATCGGGTTGAACGCATTGGAGAAGAACACCTTGTTGAGTCCGCCGTCACCTGCATAAACATAATTCTTGTCGATGCCAAACGAATTGTCCGCCGAGTAAATCGAGTAGCCCACATTGCTGTAAGGTGTTATGCCGAGAGCCATCTTCCACCATTTTGTGCAGGCGAAACCGACGGCAATCTGCGACAATTCGGCATCGCTCTTTATTTTGGATGTCGGCGGATTCGAGATTGAATACTTGCGCAATCCGGCATCGAAGCCAAAATTGAATATGAAAGTCAAGGTGTCGATATCACCGATGCCAGCCGGACTTTTGTAGTTGACATCGTACATAAACGGAGTGGCATATCCCACGCCGCCCATCGACGAGTTGCGAGCCTGCGCATTGGCATTTACGTCGCCAATGCCGTAACGCGAATACGGAGAACCGACGTGTCCCTGCGAGAAGGAAAATGCCGTAACTGCCAGTAAGCAAGCCAACAAGAATATCCGTCTAAACATTATATTCCAATATTTCATTCAATCCAAAAGCCACCAAATATGGCTCTGCAAAATTATTAAATTTTATTCGGTTTTCAAAGAAAAAGCTATCGCCACCTGTAAAAACGACCAAAAGGTCATTGAACCTACGGCTGAACTCCTTTACAGCACCTTCTATTTCATAGAGCATACCGTTCTGAATACCAATGGTTATCGCCTCTGTAGTGTTCGTTCCGAACAAGCCGTCGAGAGTTTTATCCGCATTCAATAACGGAAGTTTCCCCGTAAAATTGTGTAAGGCACGAAACCTTGTTTTCAGTCCTGGCGAAATATTTCCTCCAAGATATTCGCGCATGTCGGTGACAATATCGTAAGTTATTGCAGTGCCAGAGTCAATTACGAGCACATTCCTGTCGGGGTAACGCGAAACCGCCCCGACAACCGCCGCCACACGGTCGCTGCCAAGCGTTTCGGGAGTGCCATACTTTATTATAATAGGTAAATTTAAACGCGGTGAAAATTCAAGCACAGGGAAAAACGGACGTAAAACCTCCACAATCTCGCTTTGGCTGATGCTTACCGACGAAACTATACAGCGGTCAATCTTGTCGAGCGATACGTTAGCCTTAAGCGTCGGAAGCAGTTCCGGCAATTCGTCGCAAACCATCTTCTGCGCGATTTCACCATCGACAAAAAGAAACATCTTTATCGTAGTATTGCCCGAATCGACTATTAGATTGTACATCTGAACAAATTTACTCCTGTTTCACATCACTAGAATCCTGCTTTTCCTGTGCCGACTTCAGCAACTTTGCAACCAGCACGACCTCCATAACAAGATATGCAAAATACAAAATGAAGAACTGCACCACATACGCAATGCGATAATCGGCATCGCCTCTTATTATAGGAATCAGGAAAACCACGCACAAAGCCATTTTCACAAGGCTCGATGCCATAAATACATAACCGAAAAGTCCTTGTTTCTGCGTCATTTTCCTAAATATGAACTTCAGCACCAAGACCACAGCCACAGTAAGCACAAAAAGGAAAAGATGCGCCTCGTAGATTCCTTCGGCGGCGCACACTGGGAAAGCACGCGCCAGCAGAAAATGCACGGCAAACAGTCCCACACCGAATATTGCAAGCTTTGCCAATACACCGGCAAGCGAATTATTTTTCATTCTTCACGCCCTTTATAACGATATAAATTGATGCAAACACGGCAAACAGCGACAAGGCTACTGTAAACCACGGCTTTTCGGTACCAAAATACTCATCGAGTTTCAGACCACCGAAAGCACCTGCAAAAATCACAATTCCCATCTCGAAAGCCAGCGAGGTATATCGCGCCCACTTCCCGAGACCGGAATTTAACTTGTCGCCTTTTTTGTCGTTATCCATTATACGATTCTTCGGGGACTGCGGTACTCATGCTACAGGTGCCAGAGAATATTGCATTGGGTTCGATAGCCAGCTTGGAGGTTCTTATTTCTCCTTCCATAACAGCCGTCGATTTCAGCATAAGCAGATTTTCCACTTGCATCTTGCCTTTTACCGTTCCCGACACTTCACAATCCTTGCATTTTATTTCGCCGACAATCTTGCCGGTATTACCAATGACGAGCTTCGACTGAGTGGTCAGATTGCCCTCCAATGTCCCGTCAACCCTAACATCGCCCTGCGAAACGATATTGCCTACAATGTTAGTTCCGCTGCCCAATATGTTGAGGTTGTTGCTTATTTCTTCGCTTCTTGCCATGTTACTAAGTTTTTTAGACCTCAAAGGTATGCTTTTTATTGAAACTGTGCAAATAATTTAAATAGTTTCTTAGGTTTCAACGCCTAAGACGTTTAAACTATTATGTGTCAAAAGTCCAGATATGCAATGTTCAAAATATTATAATTACCGCTATCATTATCTTGTAGCATGCAGCCAATAACACGTTGATTAACAACAATTTATCTTGTAACATCTTTGCTATGTCTTATGTTCAGAATCGTTCTCCGTTGAAAATCCGAGGGTTATAAATTCACAATAAACACTAATGTGTTGATTACTTTGTAATTTGAGTGGATTTTGTTGTTTTTATGAAATATATTTTTGTGCGATTTTATAGATTTAGACTACGGATGGAGAAACTTATTTACAGACATACCGATGTGGAAAGACTCGAAATACTGAGGTCTTTTGATGCGTATTTGCGCGAGAATCCACTGGGCGAAGATTGTTTATTTGCTGAATACCAGGCTAATATAGCGGAAGAAAACCTTTCTGTTTTCGAAAAGTTCAGAACTTACAAGGAATGCCTGAGACAGCAGGAAGAAGCTTTCAACAACAACTACAACAATCTTTTCAGCAAGGCAAAGACTTTCGTCGTTCACTACTACATGTCGATGCACATGGCTATCGAACGCGGCGAATTGCCTGTTGACATCACTTCGTGGTATGGCTTGCAGTATCCGTTTATCATTCCTAATCCGCGCAATGGAGAAGAACTTCTCGAAGTGGCAGCACACCTTTTCGAATGCGACTCGAACCGCGTAGCAAATGGTGGTCGTCTGCTTACCAACCCCAATATCTCATCCGTAAAAATCTGGGTTGAAAAGTTTGAAGACATACATAAGGAACGCGCTTATCGTCAAAACCTTAACAAGGCAGAGGTTGAAAATATCGACTACATCCGCGATACTACCGACAAGCTTATTGTTGAAGTTTTCGATGCTGCCTGCGAAAGATACGCCGAACTTGAGTTCGAAGACCGTCTGAAATGCCTTAACGAACTGGGATTCAACGTACAGCAGGTTGTACGCAAACCGCGTGTTCGCAAGCAGGAAGAAATGGCTATGCAGAAAGCAGAAGCCCAGCTTCAAATACCTCTTTTCTAACAGATGAGAATTTTTCTCGTTGGCTTCATGGGGGCTGGCAAGTCCGTTGTCGGGCGACGCCTAGCCAAATCACTCAACTTGTCGTTCTACGACCTCGACGAGGAAATCGAATCGCACTACAAGATGTCGGTATCGGCAATTTTCCAGAAGTACGACGAGGCTTGCTTCCGCAAACTCGAAACTTCTGTTCTCGAATCGTTTTCCAACAAGGACAACTTTGTGCTTTCGTGTGGTGGCGGTACGCCCTGTTTCAGCGAAAACATGGCATTTATGAATTCCATTGGCACTACCATATATATAAAGTTGTCTGCCGACGAGCTAGTGGGGCGGATTTCCAGTTCTTACCACAAACGTCCGCTTACCGAGGGAAAGTCGGATGAAGAACTTGCCAGCTATGTGAATGCAACACTCAAAGCCAGAGAACCGTTCTACGCAAAATCTAAGATTACCGTCGATGCTACAGGAACCGACAAGGATGCGTTGACGGAAAAAATAGTGACAAACCTGCAACAATTCAACGGACAGCAAACCGCCATCCTTTAACATATTTTTAACAAAAAAACACTAAAATCCGTAAATTTTCTTACATTTGCGCCATTATTAACCATAAAATTAAATAGTTATGAATACCTATACCAAAACACAAAACATCATCGACTACACCGTAATGGGACTGCTTTCAGTATGCGCAATTTTGGCGGCAGCAAGCATTCCGTACGCACTGACATGCTTCATTTTCCTTTGGTTAGCATCGCTTGTAATATTTCTCATTACCAGCATACGTAGTAAGATTTACAAGACCAGCGTACTTGCATTCATAATCGACCTGTACTGCAAAATGAATATGTTTGTCGGAGTCTGGTTTGTAAGCAAGGGCTATGCAGGCAAGGAAATGATCGGAACATATATTTCGGCATTGTTGGTTGGCTACCTTATCTACGACCTCATTGCAAAGAAAATCCCGGTGCACCGTCCGTTGTCATATCTGCTGATATATGCAATCACGACTGGCGTTTGCGCAGCGATAACGATGTAGGTCATTCAAAAAAAGAACCTATCCTACAAATTGAACCTTGAACGTTAAACCTTGAACAAGAACTGCTCTCCCCTACTGTCCCCAGTTTTCCTTGTCCAGACTTCTGTACTGAATTGCCTCGGCGATATGTGCGGGCTGAATGTCGTCGCTATGCTCGAGGTCGGCGATGGTGCGTGCAACCTTAACAATGCGGTCGTAGGCACGGGCAGAAAGATGCAATTTCTCCATTGCGGTCTTTAACAGTGCAATACAAGTGCTGTCCAACTTGCAGAACTCGCGTATCTGCTTCGATGACATCTGGGCATTGCAGTAAATCTTCTTGCACTTGGCAAAACGTTTCTCTTGAACCTTGCGGGCTTCAATTACACGCTTCTGTATTTCGGAACTATGCTCGGCAGGTTGGGTATCGGCAAGTTTTTCGAACTTCACAGGCGTAACCTCAAGGTGAATATCTATACGGTCGAGCAACGGACCGGAGATTCTGCTCATATACTTCTGCACAGCCATAGGCGTACAGGTGCATTCCTTTTCGGGATGGTTGTAGTAGCCGCACGGACAAGGGTTCATCGATGCAACGAGCATAAGACTTGCAGGATATTCCACCGTAAATTTGGCCCGTGAAATGGTTACAATCCTGTCTTCCAAAGGCTGACGCATAACTTCAAGAACAGTGCGCTTGAATTCAGGAAGTTCATCTAGAAAGAGCACCCCATTGTGCGCGAGTGAAATTTCACCGGGCTGAGGATAAGTCCCTCCACCAACCAAGGCAACATCCGAAATTGTATGATGCGGTGAACGGAACGGACGGCGGAGCATCAGCGAATGTCCTGCCTCGGTCTTGCCAGCAACCGAATGTATCTTGGTAGTTTCGATAGCCTCATCGAGGCTCAACGGCGGAAGTATCGAAGGAATTCGCTTTGCAAGCATTGTCTTTCCCGAACCCGGAGGACCTATCATTATTATGTTGTGACCGCCGGCCGCCGCAATTTCAAGAGCTCGCTTCACGTTCTCCTGACCTTTTACATCGGCAAAGTCGAGGTCGTTTTCCGAAAGGGTTTTCTGAAATTCAGCTTCGAGGTCAACGGTAACTTGTTCCAATTCGCGACTTCCATTAAGAAAATCGACGGTTTCTGTAAGATTATGCACCCCATACACCTTTATTCCATCAACAACGGCCGCCTCCAATGTGTTTTCCACAGGAAGAATAATTCCATCAAAACCTGCTTCCTTGGCGTTTATTGCAATAGGCAACGCACCTTTGATTGGCTTTACGCTGCCATCTAACGAAAGTTCGCCCATGATTATGTACTTGTCGAGCAAATCGGCAGACATCTGTTCCGACCCGGCAAGCACGCCAACAGCCATCGGCAAGTCGTAGGCAGAACCTTCCTTGCGCATATCAGCTGGTGCCATATTAATCACAATGCGTTTGCCAGGCCAGTGGAAACCGCAGTTGCTCAATGCGCTTATCATACGCTGCTGGCTCTCCTTGATGGCATTGTCGGGAAGACCGACAAGATAAAACTTTATTCCTTGCGAAACATTTACCTCAATGGTAATTGTCTGTGCGTTTATGCCATCGACGGCGCTACCGAAAGTTTTTACCAACATGGATTATTTCTCCTTGATTATGAACGAATAAACAGGAAAATGGTCGCTATAGCCAGACTGATATGTTGTACCGACGTATGTACGTAGCGGATAACCCTTGTAGCGACCTTCCTTTTGCGTTAGGAAAGCCTTGTTGAACACGTGGCTGGCATAATGCACGTATGTTGACTTGTCGCTACTAACGAATGCCGGCGAGAAAATCATCTGGTCGAAAAGATTCCATCTGTCGCCGTATGCCAGCGAACCGATTCCCTTGCGGTAAAGTTCTTCCATCGGGTCGTAGAGTTTGCCGTCCTTCACTTCGTCCTTCTTGCCAACGGTCTTGCAATATTTCTTCAAGCTCTCGTTGATGGGGTCGTCGTTGAGGTCGCCCATGGCGATTATCTTGGCATTGGGATTTATTGCCATAATGGAGTCGAATATTTGTCGTGTTGTTGTCGCTGCTTCGGCACGACGTGGCAAACTGCGCTTTTCACCGCCAAGTCGCGAAGGCCAGTGAAGCACAACGAAATGCATTTCCTCTCCGTCGTAAATTCCAGACACAACAATCTGGTCGCGGGTAACAAAGCCTTCCTGCTCCGAAACAACGCGATGCATACGCACATTTGTAACCTTGAAGAAATCCTCCCTGTAGAGCAATGCACAGTCAACGCCACGGCGGTCGGGACCATCGATATGCACAACCTTGTAGTTGTAAGGTTTCATAGCCTCGCATTTTACAAGGTCGTTGAGAGGAGTAATGTTCTCCACTTCGCTCACACCCACAATCATCGGGGCGGTACCAGTGACATCGGCACCAAGTTGCACAATCACGCCACCCATACGGTCGATTTTCGAGAAATACTTTTCTGTGTTCCAGTTCTTTGGTCCTTCGGGAGTAAATTCCACATCGTTGGCCCCTGGAAGCGTATCGAAAAGGTTCTCTAGATTATAAAATGCAATTGTTCCGATTTTGTACTCTTTCTTCTCCTGTGCGTTAAGGCATAGGGCAAAGGCAATCAGAAATGCGAGCGACAGAAATATCTTATGCATAATTGTTTTTGTTTTGTCGTAACAGAGTGCAAAGATAATGAAATCATAAATGCATTTTCAAAAGCACTATAAAATTATTTACCTTTGTGCCAATAAAACAAAAAAACAACATAAATGAAACGCATCCTTTTCGTATGCCACGGCAACATCTGCCGCAGTCCTATGGCAGAATTTGTAATGAAGAAAATGGTTGCCGATGCAGGAATCGCCGACCAGTTCGAGATTGCATCAGCAGCAACATCAACCGAGGAAATCGGCAATCCGGTTTATCCGCCAGCACGGCGCATACTTGCCGAACATGGAATTTCATGCGACGGCAAAACTGCTCGCCAGATTACTCACCGCGACTACGAGCACTACGACTACATTGTGGCAATGGATGCTAACAATCTGCGTAACCTTTCGCGGATGCTTGGCGAGGACAAGCAACACAAGATTTCACTGCTGCTGAACTACACCGACCATCCCCGCGACGTAGCCGACCCGTGGTACACAGGCAATTTCGATGCTACTTGGAAGGATGTGAATGACGGATGCTGGGGACTGCTGGAAAAAATAAGGAAGAATTTAAAAATTTGAAGATTCAATAATTTGACAATCTGATGTGTCGCAACTCTCCGCGACACCACAGATTATCAGCACCTAAAAATGTACATTGTTAATTATCAATTCTCCCCTTCTATCTATTGTTCTCCCACTCGAAGAAGCCCTTTTCAAGGATATTTTTGATTCCGTCTTCAAGTCTAACAAGCGGACGGTCAAGGACTTTGAGCATATCGGAATTGTCGGGGCAACGACGCATCATATCGCCTTCCTTCAATGGTGGCAAATACACAATCTTCGACTTGGAGCCAGTGATGTCGATGATAATCTTTGCAAGTTCAAGAATTGAAGTTTCACGCGAATTGCCAATATTGACAACATCATTGATATACAAGTCGGAATAAGCAATTTTCACTGTGGCTTCAATATTGTCATCTATGTAGCAGAATGTACGGCTCTGCGAACCGTCGCCATAAATGGATATGTCATCGCCACGAAGAGCCATATTGAGGAACTTGCTGATTACGAAATCCTTGCTCTGCTTTGGTCCGTAAGTGTTGAAGAAACGGAAGATAGTGTAGTTGAGTCCGAATTCCTTGTTGTACGAACGCAGGAAAGCCTCCCCTATGTTTTTCACGACGGCATACGGCACACGCGAGTTGAGCGGAGTAGTATGTGCATTCTGAGGGAATTCAACGGGTTCGCCATAAACTTCCGACGAAGATGCGAAGAAGACTCGCTTTACGCCAGTATTCTTGCTCAATCGGCAGATATTCTCAATTCCGCGCAAATCCTCGAGTACGCCAACCGGATGAGCCTGAGTACGCAATACACCAACCATCGCGGCATAGTGGAAGACATAATGGAACTGGTACGAAACCATTATTTCCATAATATCCTTGTAATCGTTGACATCACCCTTTACAAAACGGATGTTTTCCTTCTGCGGCGGCAGTTTGCGCAAGTCGCCAGTAGAAAGGTTATCCATTATGACCACAAGATTCGACTCGTCGTCGGCTAACTTCTGCGCCAGCGAACTGGCAATGAATCCTGCTCCACCAGTGACCAATATGCGACGCTTATATGAATGACGCGATTTACTTGTCTTCATCGTATTCTTCTCCTTCTAGCTTTAGTTCATCGAGGTCGATTTCGTCCTCCTCGTTGTATATCTGTATAAATTGCTCGTTGAAAACCTTCTTGTTGAAATGATGCTCCAAAGTCATCAGCAACGAGGGCAACAATATTATATTTGAGAACATTGCCACAAACAAAGCCGTCGATACCAGGATTCCCATCGACTGGGCTCCGCCCCATTCCGAAATCATAAACATTCCGAAACCAAGCACAAGTATTATTGACGTGTATATCATGCTCATACCTGTTTCTCCAAGTGCATTCTTGACCGAAACTCCAATGTTTCCGTCGCTATGCTTAAGTTCCTGACTGTATTTTGCAAGATAATGTATTGTATCATCTACCGAAATACCAAATGCAATGCTGAACACCAGTATCGTCGATGGCTTTATCGGGATGCCGAAAAATCCCATAAACCCAGCCGTGACTATCATAGGCACCACGTTTGGAATAAGCGACAGCAGAGTTACCTTTATCGAACGGAACATTATGAACATGAACAGCGCAATCACCACTATGGCAAGTGCAAGGCTTATGAAAAGATTTTTGGTCAGATATATCTGTCCTGTAAAATTCATTATGGAATTGCCCGTCACAATGGTCTCGTACCTTTCGGCAGGGAAAACCGAATCTATTTCGGCTCTTAGCAACGGCAACAGTTCCTCGATGCGGTCACAACCCACGTCGCGGATATTCATGCTTATGCGCGTAGCAGTACGCGTACTGTCGATGAACGACTTTGCCAGTCCTGCATCATTCATATTCGGAACACGCTTCATTAGGTTTGAATACGTATTCGGGTCTGGCGGAAGTTCGTATTTCTTGCCGTTTGTATATGCCTGATACAGGAATTTCACCGCATCGGCAATCGACACCGAGCGCGAAAGTTCAGGATATTTCTTCAGCCGCTGCTGCAACGAGTCGAGGCATACAATCTGGTCGATGTAGTCGTGGTCGTTGCGAAGGGAATCCTTGGAAATAACCACAATCTCTATCGGGGAAACTCCACCGAAATTGTCTTCGAGGAAATGTGTATCCTGACAAAGCTTGCTGTCGTCGGGAACATCGTCAAGAATATAGCCAGCACGATTGATGAAGAAAATACCACACAACATCGTGACAGCCACAGTGATGAACACAATATAAACGGTTTTACGCTTATGAGTGACAATGTCTTCAATCTTGGCAATTATAGATGTTATCACCTTGTTGTCGATATGCTTTGTAGCCTTCTCTGACGGCGGTTTGCAAAGGCTGAAGAATATTGGAATTATGAGCAGCGAAAGCAGGAATACCGTCATTATGCCGAGCGAAGCCACTACACCGAATTCGATGAGAAGGCTGTTGGAGGTGACGACGAATGTCGCAAAACCGCAAGCCGTAGTGAGGTTGGTGACGAAAGAAGCATTACCAATCTTGCAGATAGTACGGTGCAGAGCCTTAACCTTCTGTCCGTGAAGCTTATATTCGGCGTGATACTTGTTGAACATGTAAATTATGTTCGGGATACCTATTACTATTAATAGGGGCGGAATCATCGACGAAAGGATTGTTATCTGATAGCCCAGCAGAACCATGTAGCCGAACGACCATACCAGACTCAACGCCACAACGATGAGCGCAGCAAAAATAATCTTTGGCGAACGGAAGAAGATATACAATATTATTATGCACACAAATGCTGCCAGAAGCGTGAAAATCAACAGTTCGCGCTTAATAAGGTTGGTGACTTCGGTTCTGATATAAGGATGTCCCGAAATATGAACGTCAACGCCGGCATCTTCTGAATACTTCTTCAGTATCTCGTCAATTTCCGCCACCGACTGCTGCCGTTCCGAGCTATTGAGGATTTCGGGGTTTAGCGTGATTGTGAACAGGAAAACATTGGTGTCGGCACTGTAAAGCAGACTGGTATAGAACGGAAGACTGAAGAAAACGTTGCTTGCGCTGTCGAGTTCCGCCTGCGACGAAATAGAGTCGCCAAAAATACGGACTTGCTTGAATATCTGCTTCTTAGCCCCATTTTCATCGGTAATACTTGCCTTGCACAAGTTTATCGCCTCAAGAGGACCAAATGTCATTTTTACATCCTTGTGCGACTTGACTTGATTTGACAGGTTGCGGAATTTCTCGAAATGCTCATAATTCGTAAGCAAGCAACTGTCATTGATTCCAACAGCGATTGCATTAGCCTCATCGCCAAAAAGTTCCTTGAACCTCTTGTTCTGCTTATATACCTCGTCATCTTCAGAAAGCATGCGTGCATATCCGTAGTCCATGCTGAGTTTCAAGGCTTCAAAGCCCAGAAAAGCAGTGATTATCACTAAACCTATTATTAGGTATAGTTTCTGCCTTAAAATCAACCGTGCAATCTTCTGCCACATAAAAGCATTAATTTCCAAAAAAGATTGCAAAGATAATGTTTAATTTCATAACAATTAGTTTTTTTTGAATATTAAAAACCAATAGGCATTTGAAATAGTTTGAATGGTTTGAGGTGGTTTGATTTTGTTCGAGCATTGAACCCTTGAACGGCGCAGACATTCAACGGCGAAGCCCTCAACGAAGTTAAACGTGCGAAGCACATAGAAACGGCGAAGCCATTCAAACGCCGCAGGCACAAAAACGGCATTAGCCATTCAAACAGCGAAGCGAGAACGGCGAAGCCCTCAACGAAGTTAAACCAAGAAACGCCGAAGGCACAGAAACGGCGTCAGCCATTGAACGGCGAAGCCCTCAACGAAGTTAAACTCATCAACCCAGAAACCTTGAAACCCATTCTCTGTTTTTTTACAAAAAATTTGTTCACCCTAATTCATTATTTCTTACATTTGCCAATCGAAAATAATTTAAAAACAAAATATCATGTATAACGATTTTCAAGCTTATCTACAGAAGGAAATAGCTGGTATCAGAGAAGCCGGCTTGTACAAGAACGAACGAATAATAGCATCGCCGCAGGGTGGTGAAATCACATTGCAGGACGGAACCAAGGTTCTCAATTTCTGCGCAAACAACTACCTCGGCCTCGCCAACAACCCACAGCTCATCGCTGCTGCAAAGGAAGCCATGGATACTCACGGCTATGGTATGGCATCGGTAAGGTTCATCTGCGGTTGCTCCGACCTTCACAAGGCATTGGAAAAGAAGATTGCTGAATTCTTTGGCACTGAGGACACTATCCTCTACGCTGCTTGCTTCGACGCTAACGGCGGTGTTTTCGAACCATTGCTAGGCGAAGACGATGCTATCATCTCCGACTCGCTCAACCACGCTTCAATTATCGACGGTGTTCGTCTGTGCAAGGCTCAGCGTTTCCGCTATGCCAACGCCGATATGGCCGACCTCGAAGAAAAACTCAAGGAAGCACAGAAGTGTCGTTTCCGCCTCATTGCTACCGACGGCGTATTCTCGATGGACGGTAACGTTTGCCCGCTCGACAAGATTTACGAACTTGCAAACAAGTACAACGCAATGGTAATGGTTGACGAATCGCACTCGGCAGGTGTTGTCGGAAAGACTGGCCGCGGTGTTACCGAACGCTACAACCTCCGTGGAAAGATTGAAATCCTTACCGGTACTCTCGGAAAGGCTTTCGGCGGTGCAGTTGGCGGATTCACAACTGGTAAGCGCGAAATCATCGAAATGCTTCGCCAGCGTTCGCGTCCATATTTGTTCTCCAACTCAATTCCTCCGATGGTTGCCGCTGCTGGCTGCAAGATGGTTGACATCATGTCGAGCACCAACGAGTTGCAGGACAAGCTTCACAGCAACACCGACTACTTCGTTGCAAAGATGAAGGCTGCTGGCTTCGACATCAAGCCAACCGAATCGGCAATCTGCGCAGTAATGCTCTACGACGCAAAGCTTTCGCAGGATATGGCTGCAAAACTTCAGGAAGAAGGCATCTATGTAACTGGCTTCTACTATCCTGTAGTTCCGAAGGGACAGGCTCGTATCCGCGTTCAGATTTCGGCAGCACACGAAATCGCCCACCTCGACAAGTGCATAGCAGCATTCACCAAGGTCGGCAAGGAACTCGGCGTTATCAAGTAGAAACGACAAAATTTATAATAGGAAAGTCGGGGCGAAAGTCCCGACTTTTTTGTTTTTTTATCCATCGTCTTTGGCGATACCTTGATTGCCGCCTTGGCTGGTAAGCGTTAAGAAAATCGGAGAAACGGAGCGTAAAAAGTCAGTCTGTTTGAAGTCGGAGTGAAACGCAGACAAGTTTCTGACTTTTAGCGTAGTGCAGCCGATTTTTAGCGAAGCAGACTCAGCGGACATGGTTTTTTGTTTACTTTTTTGCCAACAATTGTCCAAAGACAATCATGAGCACCGCTGAAAATCAATTGTAGGGGCGAATAAAAAAGTAAAAGCCTCCGCGGCTGGAGCGGAATGCTTTTGTGTTGATTTATTAAACTTTTAGAGGACAATAATAATAAACATATTTTGCGGATAATCATTTTATCATTATATTTGCAGCACTTTTGGTGCAGCACCAAAAGTGCAATTTAAACAAATTATTGAATATGAATAAATTATACAATCCATTTCTCCTTTTAGGATATGCAGGACACGAATATTTCTGCGGTCGTGACACCGAAAGGAAAGAACTGATTTCGGCATTAAGAAACGGAAGGAACATTACGCTGATGAGTCCGCGCAGGATGGGAAAAACCGGGTTAATCAAAGATACTTTCTACCAGATAGGCAAGAAGAACAAGAATGCCGTATGCCTCTATATGGATATTTTTGCCACTAAATCACTAGGCGACTTTGTATCTCTGCTTGGTAAAACAGTAATCGGCAAACTCGACAGCATTCCCCAGAAAACCGCTTCAGCTATAGCAAACATATTCAAAAGTTGTCGCGTAGTCTTTTCAACCGACATTGCAAGCGGATTACCGCAAGCTTCACTCGACTTCAAGGAGCAGGACACGCAAAACACACTCGGCGAAATATTTTCATACATAAAGGAATCGGACGAGGAATGTATAATTGCCATTGACGAGTTTCAGCAGATTTCCGAATATCCCGAAACGGAAACCGAGGCACTGCTCCGTTCCTACATACAATTCTGTCCGAACTTGCATTTCATTTTTTCGGGAAGCAAGCAACACCTTATGGATGATATTTTCAGTTCGGCAGCCCGTCCTTTCTATCGGAGCACCGAAAAGATGAACCTGAAGCCAATCCCAATGGAAACTTATTTTGAGTTTTCTTGCAAATGGATGAAAACCACGGGAATAACTTTAGATAAAGGCACATTTGAAAAAATATACAATATGGTTGAAGGGCATACTTGGTATGTGCAGTATATCCTCAACAAACTGTTCGAACTGGCACCGGAAAAGGTTGCCGAATCGGACATAAGCGAATGTGTGATGAAGATTGTCGAAGCCGAAACCGACGGCTACAAGCGCATTTACGACTTTCTGACAATAAATCAGGCGCAGTTGCTGGTTGCGATAGCAAAGGAACATATTGTGCCCGCAATAAATTCAAATTCGTTCATAAGGAAATATAATCTTAAAGGTACAAGCAGCATAAACAAGGCACTCGCCCAGCTAATCAACAAGGAACTTGTTTTCCATACCGAAAAAGGCTATTCGGTATATGATAGGTTCATGGAATTGTGGCTGAAGAGGATATAGTTTTTACAGCACTTTTGGTGCTGCACCAAAAGTGTAATTGGGATAAAATGCGGGATATAAAAAAATGTTAAGTTGCACCAAAAATAAATTTTGCTATTTCATTTCCTTTTTCTATTTTTGCCATTGGTTTGGCGATGAACCAAGCCGTACATATTGATTAACGAAGCGTTTATGCTCGTCTTGTGAATAGAAACGTGAGAAACTTCTATAAGGGACAAGAGAGTATAATGATTCGCGCTTTAGCGTGGATTGTTATATCTGCATCTTTCCCACAGGTAATTCTCACGACCTCTATTCAAAGAAGTGGTATATCAGTGCCACGCTTCTTTTTGTGAAATTGCCTGTTGGGTGCTGGTGGGCAGGAAAAAGTAAAAAAGATGGGATTTTATAATTTGGTCTTACTAAAAAACGGAATTGCCATACTTTGGCAATCTTATACTTTTTCTTTGCAAAATAATTTAAATGTAAATAAATATGAAATGTTCAAAGTGTAATGCGGAAATAGCGGATAATGCAAAGTTCTGCCCTAAATGCGGTGCAAAAGTAGAGAAGATAGAACCAGAGAAGGTTTGCCCGAATTGTGGAGCACTTTTCAAAGAAGGGGCAAAATTCTGTGTTAAATGCGGTTGCAAGATAGAAAACTACAATACAACATACAAACAGACTTTTGTGTCATCGGAAAACGAAAATACTAATAAAGCATCACATTCCAAAGAAAAATATGTCAATCCCAATCCAGTACCTCAAGCACAGAATTCTGTAAAATCAAGAAAGAAAACAATAATAATAGTTTCGGCAATAGTAATATTTGCATTGATTGTAATTTGCATATTGCTTTTAGTGTCAAGATCAAATAAGAACACTTATCCTAATAGGTATACAGACGATTACGAACCTACAGAAAAGGAATTACAAGAAATGACGAATATGTTGCATAGCCTACCAAGTGAGGAAGAAAAAAATGTTATAGATAACCCCACAACAACGACCAATTCGAAATCAGAGACAGAAGCATCTGTTAATAATACAGCGGTACAAGAGGTCCAGGATAACCTTACAATTGTTGAGGATGCTGGTGATTATATAAATACTCAAACTGAGCCACAGAATGTACAGATGGTAGAAGTCGACGAGGAAGAGGATGTTGAACCAGTTGCTTTTGCCGCTGTAGAAAATAAGCCAGAATATCCAGGTGGCGATATGGCACTTATGAAATATTTGGCAGAAAATACCAAGTATCCTGAAACAGCAAAGGAAAACGGTATATCAGGGAAAGTTTTTGTTCAGTTTATAATAGACAAGAAAGGAATAGTAACAAATGTAAAGGTTATTCGTGGTGTTGACCCAGCTATTGATGCTGAAGCAGTGAGAGTTGTTAAGGCTATGCCAAATTGGAAGCCGGGTTCTCAGAGAGGTAAGGTTGTGCCTGTAATTTATCAGTTTCCAATTAATTTCAAATTAAATTAAAATTTCCCGAATGCCATTTTAACAGACTTTAGAACATGGTGGTATTAGTAAATAAGATTGAAGTAAATTATGAAATGTACAAAATGTAATGCAGAAATTGACGATAACGCAAGATTCTGCCCCGAATGTGGAAGTAAGATAGAAAAGTTTGCTTTTTGTTCCAATTGTGGTGCTAAACTAGAAGAAGGTGCGGCCTTCTGTAGTAATTGTGGGGAAAAAATAGGTTGTCAGCCAACAGATAAATTAGAAAAGAAAAATTGTCCGTATTGTGGGGAAGAGATACTTGCAACAGCAACAAAATGCAAGCATTGTGGTGAATGGCTAGATGATGAGGTTGACGGAGAGGTAGAAGGTGATATAAACAAAATTGAAGAAGAGGATAACATAACATTGCTAAAACGAAATGTTCCTCTGAGCGATGGTTTAATAATAACAGCCTTATGGGTTGCTATAATCGGACTATTTATCTCATTAGAGAACACATTTGTAGATGGTTTGGGCTTAAGGGATACAATGAATGGAATGATGAAAGTCTTTTTCTTTTTAAGTTATATACCTGAATGGGTTGGCACTGTTTTGGATGCCATTGGTTTGGTCGCTTTGCTGTTTTCTCTGAAAATAGCAATGTCTAAACTGAAAAAGAGTTTCGATAGTTTGTTCACTTGGCAAATTGTTATAGTTGTAGTTTCTGCTATCTCTATGATTTATATGGATTTTTATGATTCAGTGGGTCTATGGATTTTATGTCTTGTATTTTTGTTAACACAAACAATAATACAACTTATACTTGGTTTAAAGATAAGTTCAGCATACAACGATGAATTCTTTTTTCTTGGTGAAAAGATAGCAAAAGACCCTGAAATTAATAAGTTTGGAAAAACGATGTCCATTTGTGCAATTATTAACTTGATGGCATTTGTTTCTATGTTTATATTTTTTATTATTTCCTCCGTTATGTATTTGCCTGATGTTGACTCTAATACTCAAGTTATACTTGTTAATATTGCTTCAGTACCAACATTTGTTTCAATGTTTTATTACGAACGGTTAAAGAGAATCCTATTAAAGACAGAAAATAATGAAACACAAGGTGTTGATTCAAATATAAACCCAGAAACTGATGGCAAAACAAAAACTAATACATTGGAACATAGACACTATAAGGATGCCAATGGTAATGAAATAGAAACTATTGTATGCCCAAACAAAGCATGCGGGAAAGAAGTAAACATTAAATTTGAAGAATGTCCATTTTGTGGAACATCTTTGCGTCCTCAAGAATAATAAAAATCAATAATTTATGAAATGTTCAGAATGTAATGCAGAAATAGCGGATAACGCAAAATTCTGTCCCAAGTGTGGTGCAAAAGTAGAAAAGGAAGAACCTGTAAAGAATTGTCCAAATTGTGGAGAAGTGCTAAAGGACGGAGCAAAGTTCTGTGCGAAATGTGGGTGCAAGATAGAAAAGGAATGTAAGTGCCCGAAGTGTGGAACTGCAATTAAGGATGGTGCTAAATTTTGTCCCATGTGCGGAACTAAAATTGCAGTTGACAATGTGGGAAATGAAAAAGCAACCGGAAACAATTGCAAATATTCTAATGATTTCTTTTCTTTCGAGTATCCTGACAATTGTAAAATAGCAGTTGACGTAGAATATGAAGGAATGATTACTTCGAGTTGTGAAATAAAGGGAGACGATACATCCTATGTAAGTATAACATATCATAGAAATATAAATGCAAATTTGTTGAACGACCAAGATTTAAAATCGAAGTTGACAGAAGTAAATAATGGACAAAAAACAGAGGGTTTCTATAGAAATCTTAAATTCTCAGAGATGAATAAAAAGACAATAGGTAATTGTATAGGATATTCGTGTAATTTTACATATGTCGCTTATCAAGTACCACCTCTTTTGATACAGGGGTATAATTTTGTCGGCATTTCCGGAAGCAGCTACATAACAATATTTACAGAGGCTGGAAACGACAAATATATGAGCGAACTTGACGATATATTGAGTACACTCAATGCAAAATAGGGTGTTTACGATAATTTGTAGTTTTAATAATTATCAAATGAGATGTACAAAATGTAATGCAGAAATTGAAGATAGCGCAATGTTCTGCCCAGAATGTGGAAGTAAGATAGAAAGGGTTGTCTTTTGTGCCAGCTGTGGTGCAAAACTGGAAGGTGGTGCAACTTTCTGCAGTAATTGTGGCAAAAAAATAGAAAATCTCTCTGCCGTCAGCCAAGAGAAAATGAAATGTCCGTATTGCGGAGATGAAATTCTAGCAACGGCAAAGAAATGCAAGCATTGTGGAGAGTGGTTGGATGATTCGTATAGGGATGATGGAGACTACAAAGAAAATAAAGAAGCCTCTCCAACAAATGAAAATGAAGACGAAGACAAAAAAACTTCTGTCGGGTTACGAATATTTGGCAGGTTGCTAGGAACTGCGGTAATATTTCTGATAGCATTCCTGCTTTTCAAATATGGAGGTTGGCAGATGGCGTGGGGGAAAACCAAAGCTGAGACAATTAGCTGGACAATTTCGGAACTAGGGCAATTCAATATACCTCTCACAGATGCCAAAAACTTTATTTTCAATGCTCACGGCATACTTATTCGTGTAAACGATAATTTTTATGGAGCAATGTGCGGAACACAATATTTCGATTCTCCTTTCATTCAGTGGATTATGCTTTTTTTCGCCTTGGGTGCGTTTATCGAAAGTTTAGTATTCCTACTTACTGGTGATTTTTCTTCTGACTAATAAAAAACAAATGTGATATGAAATGTTCAAAATGTAATGCAGAAATTGACGATAACGCAATGTTCTGCCCAGAATGTGGAAGCAAGATAGAGAAACCTGCTTTTTGTGCTAACTGCGGTGCTAAACTAGAAGAAGGAGCTACCTTCTGTAGTAATTGTGGCGAGAAGACTCAAGCAAATACAATCGAAGGCAAACCGAGTGATGAGCAACATGAGGATAATCATTCAGATGAAGATCTTTATGGAGTATTCAATATGCACTTTGTTTCCCAATCGCCAAGCTTTGCCACAAAAATTATACAGTGGTATTATGTGCAATCAGCATCAAGAATGCTAAAGGAATTTAAATTAAGCAACGGTACAATATCCATATCTACTTGGGGAGGAGATAAACTTACTGCTCCGATTAAGGAATGTAAATTCAATTACGATGACCTTGAGAATTCTGGAAAGAAGATTATATGTGTCAAACACGGTAACAAAAAAATTGTTTTTGTTGAAATATCAGAATCGATAAGCGAAGAAGAATGGGGACAAATTACCAATTTCTGCATAGTTGCCTGCAATGCACAAAAAACTAATTTAAATATGCCTGTAGTTGTTCTTTCCATAATATCGGGGATAATAATAATTATTATAGGTGCAATAGTCTTATTGCCAGATTCTTATGGATGGTATCCTATATTTATTGGACTACTTCTTATTGGTTTGGGTATAAAGAAATTGTTTAGGAAACAAAAATAAGTTTATTGCTATTAACAAGTATTAATTAATTGTCAATTTAAATTGTATAATATGAAATGTTCAAAATGTAATGTAGAAATATCAGATGATGCGAAGTTCTGTCCTGTATGTGGTGCAAAAGTAGAACCAGAAAACAAATGCCCGAATTGTGGAGAAAAACTAGAGGACGGTGCAAAGTTTTGTACAAAATGTGGAACTAAAATCGATAATTGTAATGAGGGGAAAGAAAATTTATCTTCTACATCGGAGAATCCTGTTACTGAAGCGACTAAGGCCACAATCGTTAAACACGACGAAGAGTCCTCTGCTATCAATGCTTCAAGGCCATTGCCCGCTACTAACTCTTCCTCTATGGCTGTTAAAAAGAATAAATCGGCTAAGAAAGCAATAATAATAATTGCATTTGTATTTGTGGCAGTTATTATCGCATGGTCAGTAGAAATATTAGTACAACACTTTGTGAACAAGTCTAATTACCAAGGCAATAGTTATAATTATGGCTATTCAAGTAATAATAACTTAAGTAATACGTATTCTAATGAATACATATCTTTCAGATACCCAAGCAACTACAAAATAACAGATGTAGAAAAGGATGAAAATGGAGAAATTAGTTTTAATTGTGAAATAAAAGGAGATAACCTTTCTTGTATAACTATAGCTAGCGGTGCAGAAGCAGGTTTGGCATACGCTTACGAACAAGAAATAAAAGAATTGAGCATAGAAACGATAAATACTATTAATAGTACTTTAATGACGATGTACTACGACATTAAATTCTCTACAATATCTAAAAAGACAGTGGGCAATTGTAAAGGGTATTTTTGCGATTTTACAGCAAAAGCTTTTTCGGAAACTGTCAAGGGATACACTTTTGTTGGCGTTTCTGTAAATTATTATGTAACAATACTTACTCAAGCAGAAAACGACAAGTATATGCGGCAACTAGATGAAATATTAAGCACATTGGATGTAAAAGCAGAAGCATTGGAAGGAGAATGGAGTACGATTCGATAGCAGATGTTTGAGGATACTGTTTTATCATGTCCTTTCGTATTTGAATATTAGCATTTGTAATACGCAAAGTAGCAGTCGCCAATAGTTGGCTGCTGTTTTTGTTTCTGTGTGTAATAAATTTCTTCGCTCATGCTTTTTGCCTTGACAACAAAAGACTCCTCATTTTCAATCTGATAGGACAATATTCCGAAAAATTGTGCGCAGTTTCGGAAAAAGCATTATCTTTGCAAACAGAAATATTGTTCGCAATTCGCGAACAGCGAACAAGTAAGATTAAGTATTTAATATACACACAAATGAAACCACAAGATATTCTTGTCTTATTAAAAAAGATGACATCTGCAGGAAAGACACTGTCGTGCCACGGGTTGGCAGAATCGTTAGGGTTAAGTGCATCAACGGTGAGCGAAAGTTTGGAACGCTGCAAAAAGGCAAAACTTATTGACCGTGACAAAAAGCGAGTTAATGTACTGGCCTTGCAGGAATTTCTGATTCACGGCATTGCGTATGTCTTTCCCGTAGAGGCTGGGCGTGTCGGCAGAGGCATTCCAACCAATTCAAGCGCGTCGCCTATAAAGGAGAACATAACTGGTAGTTCCGAAATTTATGTATGGCATTATGTAAAAGGAACTTCACGCGGACAGCAAATCGAGCCAATCTATCCTACTGTACCAGAAGCCGCCCTTCGCGATGACGAACTTTATCAGTTGCTGGTAATTGTTGATGCCTTGCGAATTGGACACAGCAGAGAGAAATCCGTTGCCATTGAAGAACTGACCAAAAGGTTGAATCCGAAAGTCGGGGCATAAGTTCCGACTTTTTTTGTCGCGTAACACATTGTATTTTAAAGTCTTAAAAAATTCTTTTCAAAAAAAGAAAATGTAAATTTGTGGTCTTACAATAAAATTCATAATTGGAATATGAAGAAATATGTTTGGTTTTTGTTAAGTCTTTGTGTATTGCTGACTTTCGCAATGCCAGTATGCGCTCAAGAGGCGGAAGCACAACCGCAGGACACAGCAAAACAGATTGAGGAATCGGACGAAATTGCGCAAAATATTGCTGAACCGACAGAAGATGCACAGCCCGAAGCTGCAAAGGAAGAAAAGTTTGATGTCACCAGCTTGATTATGGGACATATCAAGGACTCGCATGTATGGCACATCCTCGACTACACCAAGGAAGAAAACGGTGTGGAAGTGGAAGTTCCTGTTGCTGTTCCTCTGCCAGTAATCGTGTTTGCCAACGGCCATCTCGACTTGATTTACCTTGCCAACGACAAGGGCGGCCTTACCTTCCAGAACGGCGAAGCAACCGAAGCAATGGAATTCCACGAGAGCCTCGAATACCTTGAGGCAAACGCCAACGCCGAAATCGCTAACGAAAAACCTCTCGACTTCTCGATTACAAAGAATGTTGCATCAATGATGCTCGTTTCCATTATATTATTAATAGTATTCATCAGCTTCGCAAAGGCATACAAGAAGAACCCCGGTCGCCCGAAAGGCATGCAAGCTTTCCTCGAACCAGTTTTCCTATATGTAAGGGACGATGTTATCTACCCCAACCTTGGAGAAAAGACAGACAAGTTCCTGCCATACCTTATGACAGTGTTCTTCTTCATACTTTTTAATAATATATTAGGTCTCATCCCGTTCTTCCCCGGTAATGCCAATGTAACGGGTAACATCGCAGTGACTATGGTTCTCGCCATCTTCACCTTCCTTATGATTAACTTGAACGGAAACAAGGACTACTGGCACCACACATTCTGGATGCCCGGTGTTCCGGTTTTCGTAAAGCCTATACTCGCAGTTGTGGAACTCATGGGTATCATCGTTAAGCCTGTTGCTCTTATGATTCGTCTTTTCGCCAACATTTCGGCAGGACATATCATCATCCTGAGCTTGGTATCGCTGATATTCATCTTCCAGACAATAGCAGTAGCTCCAGTGTCGGTAATATTCGTATTGTTCATGGACTGCCTCGAAATGCTTGTCGCATTCCTGCAGGCATACATATTCACGATGCTGTCGGCAGTGTTCATCAGTCTGGCAGTTGCAGAGCACAAACACGAGTAGAATGTTGATTTAGAATTTTTTATGTTTAATTTTTAATATTTGTTACTATGGGAATTACAACAATCGCATCACTTGGCGCCGGTTTGGCAGTATTGGGTGCAGGTTTAGGCATCGGAAAGATTGGTAGCGCAGCAATGGACGCTATCGCAAGACAGCCTGAAGCAGCAGGTAAAGTTCAGACTGCAATGATCATCGCAGCAGCTCTTGTAGAAGGTGTTGCTTTGTTCGGTGTTGTAGTTGCTTTGATCGCTTAATTCAGTGCAAAAGCAAACGGGTTCTCCAGCGATTGGCTGGAGCTACCCGTTAAAAACAGAAGAAACGTTAAATTAAAATATATAGGTTATGGATTTAGTAACGCCCGGAATAGGATTAGTTTTTTGGACCACCATTATTTTCCTGACATTGCTCATCGTGTTGGGCAAGGTTGCTTGGAAGCCCATCAACAATGCTATTAAGAAAAGAAGCCAGAGCATCGAGGATGCATTGAATCAGGCCGAAATCGCTCGCGAGGAAATGAAGAAACTTCAGGCCGACAACGAGAAGATTATGGACGAGGCTCGTGCAGAAAGAGACAAGATGCTTAAGGAGGCGCGTGAAATAAAGGAACAAATCGTAGCACAGGCTAAGTCGGAAGCCGAAAAGGCTGCCGCAAAGGTTATGGCCGAGGCTGAACAGAAACGCGATGCTATGATGGTGGCTGCAATGGCCGACATCAAGAATCAGGTTCTCGACCTCTCGATTGCCGTTGCCGAAAAGGTTGTACGCAAGCAAATCAGCACTACACCCGACCAGGAAATGCTCGTGAACGATTTGGTAAAAGAAATTAAATTCAACTAGTTATGAATCAGAGCAAGATTTCTGTTAGATACGCAAGGGCAATATTCGAGCTTGCAGAGGAAAAAGGCCTGCTTGAAAAAGTGTATGCCGATTTCCGTCTCGTGCGCGAAGCATTGGTCGACCTCCCCGAATTCAAGGAGGTAATGGCTAGCCCTATCGTCAAGAAGTCCGACAAGATAAGCCTTTTCGATGGAACTTTCGCTGGAAAGATTGACGAATTGTCGCTCAACTTCCTCAAGTTCCTTGTCGAGAAGAACCGCGAAATATATGTGGTTGACATACTTCGCAACTTCGAGACTTCGTATCGCCGCAAGAACAACTGCAAGGAAGTTGTGATAACCACAGCCCAGCCGATTAACGACGCTCTTCGTGCCGACATCGAAAACCGCATCAAGGAGGTTTACAAGGCAAATGTCGATTTGAAGAACAAGGTTGACGAGCAGATGATTGGCGGCGTGATAGTACGTATCGAAAACCAGCAGCTCGACCTGAGCGTCAGGACACAGTTGCAGGAAATTAAACAGTCACTTCAGAGATCAATATATTAATAGGTATAACATTTAATTAAACATACGACTTATGGCAGATATTAAACCATCCGAAGTGTCTCAGATACTGAAGCAGCAGTTGGACGGCATCGCAACCAAGAACAACTTGGAAGAGGTCGGCACTGTTATTGAGGTAGGAGATGGCATCGCTAGAATCTACGGATTGGACAATGTTCAGTCGAACGAACTTGTCGAATTCGAGAACGGCACCAAGGGGATAGTTTTAAATCTAGAGGAAGATAATGTAGGAGCCGTAGTTTTAGGACCTTGCGACGAAATCAAGGAAGGCAACGTGGTGAAGAGAATGCGCCGTATTGCTTCCATTATGGTTGGCGAGCAGATGTTGGGCCGTGTTGTAAACACAATCGGCGACCCGCTCGACGGCAAGGGACCTATTCAGGGCGAATTGTTTGAAATGCCTCTGGAAAGAGTTGCTCCCGGTGTTATTTTCCGTCAGCCAGTTGACCAGCCGTTGCAGACTGGTATCAAGGCTATCGACTCCATGATTCCAATCGGAAGAGGACAGCGTGAATTGATTATCGGTGACCGTCAGACAGGTAAGACGGCTATCGCAATCGATACTATAATTAACCAGAAGGAAAACTTCGAGAAGGGCGACCCGGTTTATTGTATCTACGTGGCAATCGGTCAGAAGGGTTCTACCGTTGCTAACGTTGCAAAGACCTTGGAACGCTACGGTGCTATGGACTATACCATCATCGTTACTTCAACGGCTTCCGACTCGGCAGCTATGCAGTACTACGCTCCGTTCGCAGGCGCTGCAATCGGCGAATACTTCAGAGATACTGGACGTCACGCCCTCATCATCTACGACGACTTGTCGAAGCAGGCAGTTTCGTACCGTGAAGTTTCGTTGTTGCTCCGTCGTCCACCAGGACGTGAAGCTTATCCGGGTGACGTTTTCTATCTGCACTCACGTCTGCTCGAAAGAGCTGCTAAGATTATCCAGTCCGACGAGATTGCAGCTAAGATGAACGACTTGCCAGAATGCCTCAAGGGTAAGGTAAGAGGTGGTGGTTCGTTGACCGCTCTTCCTATCATCGAAACTCAGGCAGGTGACGTTTCGGCATATATCCCGACCAATGTAATTTCTATTACCGATGGTCAGATATTCCTCGAGTCCAACTTGTTCAACGCAGGTATCCGTCCCGCTATCAACGCCGGTATTTCAGTATCGCGTGTAGGTGGTAAGGCTCAGATAAAGTGTATGAAGAAGATTGCAGGTACCCTTCGTACCGACCAGGCTCAGTTCCGCGAACTGGAAGCTTTCGCTAAGTTCGGTTCCGACCTCGATGCAGTTACCCTTTCGGTTATCGACAAGGGCCGCAAGAACGTCGAAATCCTGAAGCAGCCGGAGCATGCACCAGTTAAGGTTCAGGAGCAGGCAGCTATCATCTTCTGCGGAACAAAGGGCTTGATGAAGGATGTTCCGATTGACAAGGTACGCGAATTCGAAAAGGAATACATCGAGTTCATGAACACAAGCCACAAGGACATCATGGACCGTCTTGCAAAGGGCGAATATTCCGACGAAATCACCAATGTGCTTACCGAAGTCGCAAAGGATTTAACAAAGAAGTACAAGAAATAATGTAAATTATGGCAGGACTTAAAGATATACGAAATAGAATCAGTTCTGTAAAGTCAACCAAGCAGATAACATCTGCAATGAAGATGGTTGCTGCGGCTAAACTGAAGAAGGCTCAGGACAGAGTCTTGCAGATTAGACCGTATGCCGACAAGATGCGTGACGTTTTGGCTGAGGTTAGCTCAAGCCTCGACAAGAACCACGCAAGTTGCTACGGCGAGGTTCGCAAGGTGGAAAAGGTTCTCGTGGTGCTGATGGCATCGAACAGAGGTTTGTGCGGAGGTTTCAACTCCAACATCTGCAAGAAGGCTATGGCTCACGTGAAGGAGAACTATCCCGCTCAGCTCGAAAAGGGCAATGTGAAGTTTATTTGCCTTGGAAAGAAGGCTTACGACTTCATACTTAAGCAGAAGTTCGAAATTGTTGCACACAGCGAAGAAATTTTCGACAAGCTCAATTTCGCAACTGCCGCCGAAATAGCAGAACCGATAATGAAGGATTTTGTTGATGGTAAGTACGACAAAGTTGACCTTATCTACAACAGCTTCAAGAACGCAGCTTCGCAGGAACAGAAAGTCGAACCTTTCCTTCCGTTCACCATCGAGGCAGGCGAAGGAGCCAAGAAATCCGACTATATCTTTGAGCCTACTGTCGACAAGATTGTTGACGACATGATACCGAAGTCGATGAAGATTCAGTTCTTCAAGTCGGTACTCGACAGCTTTGCAGCCGAACAGGGTGCCCGTATGACAGCAATGCATCAGGCAACCGACAATGCAACCGAGCTTATCAAGACTCTCACGCTCATGTACAACAAGGCTCGTCAGGCTGCCATTACAAACGAACTTTCCGAAATCACCAGCGGTGCCGAGGCACTCAAGGGATAAGGAACTTGTATTCGAAAATAAAGAAAGTCCGCTCACAAGGCGGACTTTTTTGTTTAATACAGCAATCCCAACATCCACAATGGAATACGATTGCCAACACCTATTTCGACATTATCAACTGCAAGATAACTATCGGGTAAATCGGCAATCTGTGAGAAGTCTTTTCCCTTGCCACCAACTTCAATAAGAAGCTTGCCGCCAACTAGGAAATCCCCATTGGCTGGCATAGTTATTTCGTTATCGACTGACAATTTTACTTTTTATAATAAAAATCTTAGGTATTTTTTTACTTTTTAAAGTAAAAAATTGGTGTTGAATTTTACTTTTAATAGTATAATTTTCCCTCGTTTGTCGTAGGCTCGTGCCTACGATAACATAATCACAATACTCCAATCAAGGCTCTGCCTTTCTAAATATGAACCTTGCCCTTATTTATGAAGAACCTCCTCTTTGCCTGAACCTCAACCAATTAGCCAAATGCACGGCTCTTTCATTTAACCACCCCCTGAGCCTGTCGAATTCGTTACCTTGACTTCGACAAGCTCAGCCAGCGGATTTATTCAGATGCTAATTATTTGTATCACAAATAACAATATGGTCCAAATGAAAGAGCCGTGAGTTAAATGTAAAAAAAGTGCATATTTTTAATATCCAATTCAAATTAAAGAATTAAATTTGCATTCTCAAAATTGTAACGTTATTTTTTAAGAACAGATTATGTCAAACAAAGAGAAAACTACTCAGGATGAAGGCTTGCAGAATGTAGAATCTGCATTGAACCGTACCGAAAACTGGTTCGAGAAAAATCAGAAAATAATTATTATAATTTTCGCTGCTATCGTAGTTATAGCATTGGGTATCATCGCATACGTTAAATTTGTACAGCAACCTAGGAACCGCGAGGCTATGACCGAACTCTACAAGGCAGAATTCGCTTTTGCAGAGGACAACTTCGAACTTGCACTCAACGGAATCGACGGCGAATACAGCGGTTTTGCAGCAATAGTTGATGACTACGGCAGAACTCCTTCGGGCAACGCTGCTCGCTACTATGCAGGTGTTTGTTGCATGAGACTTGGTCAGTACGAAGATGCAATATCTTACCTTGAAGGTTTCGATAGCGACGACCCGATGATTGGTCCTATGGCAGTCGCTCTTATCGGTGACGCAAATATGGAACTCGGCAACAACGAAAAGGCTGCAAAGCACTATGTAGAAGCTGCCGACAAGGCTAACAACGACTACCTTTCTCCGTTGTTCCTCATAAAGGCTGGCAACACCTACGAACTTATGGGCGAATACCAGAAGGCTCTCGATACCTACACCAGAGTACAGGAAGACTACTACTCAGTACTCGAGAGAAACGACAAGACCAACATTGAAAAGTATATCAAGCGTGCAGAAATGCATTTAGGCAAGTAAACACACATTATCTTTCATAATCTCTGGGGGACTTGTCCCCCATTTTTTTAATATTACGACTATGGCAAGCGAACTGAAAAACCTTTCAATTTACACAGAAACCGGAATAGCAAAGCAAAATCCGCAGAATCCATACCGAATTGGAATAGCTGTATCGGAGTGGAACCAGGAAATAACATCCAACCTTGCAAGCGGAGCAATCGAAACTCTAAAGAAATACGGATATAGGGACGAAGACATAGTACTGAGAAGCGTCCCCGGCAGTTTCGAACTCCCGTTAGGCGCAATTTATCTCATTGAAAACCAAAATTGTGATGCTGTAATTTGTCTAGGATGTGTAATTCAGGGCGACACCAAGCATTTCGATTATGTGTGTTCGGGTGTAACTCAAGGCATAATGGACGTAAACACCAGATACGCTACACCAGTAGCATTCGGACTGCTTACCACTAACAACCAGCAGCAGGCAATCGACCGCGCTGGCGGACGACTTGGCAACAAGGGAACAGAAGCAGCAGCCGCAGCACTGAAGATGCTTACTTTGAAGAATGAAGTTTTATAACGTCATTTCGCAAAGCAGAACGAACAGGCGCAGGAACGAGCCTTGTGAGTCCGCTTATGCGAAATCTCCACTGGGTACTTATAGGAGATTCCGCACAGTCGAACAATATTATGCTCCCTGCCCGTATCGCATTATTGTTCTGACTTGCGGAATGACAGTTTGTTATAAGTAATGTTTTTGAAAAAACAAAATATAATACTGCCAATAAAGATTACATTGCTGTTTTTATTATCGGCATTATTGTTGTCTTCGTGCATTCCCGCAAAAAAATGGGAGAAGGCGACAATCACCTTCAACGACAATTCCGAAAAGGAAGCCTTGGTATATTTCTCCCCGATGTCGTACTACAATTTTTTCCGTGCAAAATATTCTTCCAACGAACGCAGGACAATTTATCCGCCCGATTCGGTAAAGTCGGTAAAGAACGGCAATTTTGCCTATAATTCATTTTTCTTCGATGAAGAACGGTTCGGAATGGAATCGTATGGATTCGTAAAGCGGCTTGCAGGAAACGAACTATATGTAGGTGTTACGAAATACAAGATGAAAACCTGTGCCTGCAAGACATCCGGCGGATATTTCAAAGGATATTTCATTGCTCACGGCGACAATTACCTCAGGATAGAGCTAGACATCACGAAGCGTCTTAGGAACATAAACGAACTGAACAAATTCATCGAAGACGAAGGCTTCGACTTTGAAATCCCTTCGCGTGAAATCCATCTGGACGAACTTGTTGAACTCGTCGAGAAGGTGGGGATATGAATCACTTAATATCAAAAAAAAAGACCTCGTAATGAGGTCTTTTTTGTCTTACCTATTCTGCTTTGCTTCTACGCAAAGGGTTGCATGAGGAACTGCGCGAAGCCTCTCCTTGGGGATTAACTTGCCAGTCTTACGGCAGATGCCGTAGGTACCAATCTCAATTCTGAAAAGTGCAGCCTGCAAGTTCTGTATGAACTTAAGCTGACGCTGTGCAATACGACCGATTTCTTCCTTCGACAACACGTTCTGCCCTTCTTCCAACACCTTGAAAGTAGGCGAAGTATCATCGATGTCGTTCATATCTTCCTTAGTCAGCATACTTTTGTACAAGTCAAAATCAGCCTGCGCACGTTCAAGTTTCTTCAAAATTATTTCCTTGAATTCCTCAAGTTCTTCCTTAGAATATCTGGTCTTTTCTTCTTCCATGACTTTTTGTTTTTAAACAACCCGATTAATAAACTCTAAATATTATACGACTATTTTTGCATTTTGTTTTATCACACAGACAAAAAAAAGACATATAAATTACAACAAATAACTATCTCCAGAAACCTCTTTATATAATAAGGTATAACGAGAAGATATCGTAAGAAGCAAAAGGCAAATCATTTTTTATTTTTTTGATTGTAGCGAAGAATTTTATTACTATCTTTGCACTCCAAAAAATATTTTATTATTATAGACTAATTTTTAAACATTTAAGGTAATGGCAGTATTACAGAACATTAGAGAGAAATGTGGAGTTTTAGTTATTGTTATCGTCGGCTTGGCTTTGCTCGCCTTCCTGCTTGGTGACTTCCTCAGCTCAGGACGTATCGGTCACGGAGACGATTCCGTCATAGCAAAGATAAACGGCTCGAAGGTTGACTACAGCGAATGGAGCGCCAACTACAACAACCACAGATTGTTCTACGAGGTTGCACAGCAAGGCAGAAACATTGATGCCAACACAGAAAGAAGCCTCAGGGAAAGTGCATGGAACGACATTCTCAACACATACGTTTGGAACAAGTATTACGAAGAAGTAGGCTTGGGCGTTAGCGACGAGGAACTCGAAGACCTCCTCTACGGTCCAACTCACGCACACAATATCATAGTGCAGAATTTCGGCTTGCAGAAGAATGAAAACGGAGAATACGACACAAAGGCTCCGAAAAACTTCTTCGACAATGCAGAAGAAGACCCCAACTACAAAGTTATCGCCGACTACTGGAAGAAAGCAATAGCAGAAGACCAGATTAGCTCGAAGTACGGCAATATGGTATCCAAGGGATTCTACACTCCGACTGCACTCGCAAAAATGTACTACGAAGACCAGACCAACACTGTTGACTTCGCATACGCTTACAGGGAATACAGCGCAATAAAGGACGAGGACATCACCGTCACTGACAAGGATATGCAGGCTTACTACGACAAGCACAAGAAGAGATTCGTAGAAGACCAGGACAACAGAGACCTTGAATACGTCGTATTCGACATCGTTCCTTCTGAGAACGACATCGCTGAAATCAAGAAGAACACTGAAGACCTTCGCACCGAAATGGCTGCACTCACCGACAACTACCTCTCGTTTGCTCAGCTGAACAGCAGCAACAGCCGTCCCGAAGACAGATACAACCGTATGTACAAGGACGACAGCTATATGAACAAAAAGGATGCAGAAACAATCGGTTTCAACGAAGAATTCTTCAATTCAGAAGCTGGTACAATGTCGGAAGTAACTAGACAGGGCGACTACTTCTTGTTCGGCAGAATACTTGAAACCGCCAACAGACCCGACTCGGTAAACGCTTCGCACATATTGCTCCGACCAACAGACAGCATCACAATGGAAATGTGCAAGGCTACAGCCGACAGCATCGCAAACATACTTAGAAGCACAAAGTCCGATTCTGCAGCTTTCGCAGCAATGGCTGTCCAGTATTCTCAGGACCCAGGTTCTAAGAACAACGGCGGAAGCCTCGGCGACTTTACCGAAGGCACAATGGTTCCCGAATTCAATGATGCTTGCTTTGCCAATGCAGCAGGAACAATTCAGGTCATAGAATCACCTTACGGAGTTCATATCATAAAGATTAACTCGCAGACAAAGCCTGTAAGAAAGATTAAAGTCGCTGTTCTCGACCAGGAAATCAAGTTCTCGGAGACCACTTACGAAGCTGCATTCCACGCATCAAACAAGTTCTTGGCAGAAAGCAAGACTGCTGAAGATTTCGACAAGAATGCTACAGACCAGAACCTTAACGTAAGAATGGCTAACAGAATCACCGATATGAGCGACAATGTAATCCCAGGTATTGACAACGGTCGTGAAATTGTTCGCTGGGCATTCAACGAAGACAGGAAAATCGGTGACATATCAAATGTTTTTGAAAGCTCTGCACGCGACAAGTTCCTCGTTGTAAAGCTCTCGAAGATTCGTGAAAAAGGCTTCACTCCTTTCGAGGACACCAAGGAAGTTATCGAACCAGAAGTAAGAAAGCAGATGAAGGCCGAAAAGATGATGGCTGAAATGAACGGAATGACTGTTGACGCAGTTGCTCAGAAGTTCGGTGCTAAGACCGACACACTCACCAACATCAACTTCTCAAGCTTCTCGCTCCCAGGTCTCGGACTTATCGAACCGAAGGTTAACGCAGTGGCTCTTAGCAGCGAAGTTAACGCAGTCTCCGCTCCTATCGACGGCAACAACGGCGTTTATGTAATCAAGGTTCTCAACAAGACTGCTGCTCCCGAAAAGCAGGACTTCGAAAACGACAAGCTTGCCAAGATGCAGGAATATATGAGAGGTTATACGTATCGCATGAACAATGCCGTAAAGAAAAACATAAAGATGGACGACAGAAGAGCTAAGTTCTTCTAATCAACACATAACACACAAAAAAGAACCTTTAACGAGGTTCTTTTTTTGTTTATATAGAACAATATGAAGCTAAACTTCCTTTTTATAATTGCATTTTTCTCGCTTCTTACAAGTTGTACAAGACCTGATTTCTGTTACCCTGAATCCAAACAATGGGCACATAGGGTAAACGATACAACTGTGGCAAAAGAAAAAAGTAAACACTTCAATGGATTGGAAGTCGATGTTTACTATTCTGAATATCAAAATAAAATATTTGTCGGACACAATATCGAAGATACCGCCAACAATCTGCAACTTGACAAATGGTTCGACGCGATTGACAATCCTGCTAAAAAATATTTCTGGATAGACTTCAAGAACCTAAGTTCAAAGAATGCCGACAAAGCCGCTGATATAATTTGTTCCATAATGGAAAGCAAAGGAATGAAGGACAACCTATTCGTTGAAAGCGGAGACTCAAAAGCCCTAAAGAAAATCAAAAAATACGGCTTGCGCGTCATCCTCTGGACAGAAAACTTGCAATGGAACAATGTCGATACAGCTACATGGATAACCGATACTGAAAGGATTATAGAAGAACTCGCCCCCGATGCAATAAGCAACGAAGATGCGATGGGCGAACTTCTAATAGACCATTTTCCAGAACAGAACATACACCTATGGCAAACACCGACTGAGCAAAAGGAAAAAAGTAACCAAAGGATAATCGATTTGTGCAATAACAACTCGGTAAAAGTCGTATTGGTTGACCATGACGAACCAATTGCATACTAAACCAAAATATTTTTACTTTTGCAATAAATTTTGTTTATGGAATTCAGGCATTACAATACAAACGATACTGCAATAATAAAAGGCTCTGCCATATTGTTGATATGCCTACACAATTTCTTTCATTGGCTGCCACCTTCTCCTGTAGAGAACGAATTCCTATTTTGGAGTGACAGTATTAGCAACCTATTCAACTTACTAGGAAAGATGCCTCTGGAATTTGTAAACATACTTTTCAGCTATTTTGGACATTTTGGCGTTCAGTTGTTCCTGCTAATAAGCGGATACGGTCTTGCAAGGTCGATGATGAAGAACGAACGCTCGTGGTTGCCATTCTTCTGGGAAAGAATAAAGAAACTCTACCCTCTTCTAATCGTTGGTGTACTATTCCTGTTCTTTACAATAACCCTTACCGAAGGACGACTTTTCTCCGATACCGAGCAAACCGAACTTTGCTACAAACTGCTTTTCATTCAAACACTTGTGCCAGGTTCGGCACTTACACTGAATGGTCCGTGGTGGTTCTTCGCACTCATACTACAGCTATACATATTTTTCCCAATCCTATACAGGTTAACAAAAAGGTTCGGCTGGAAGGCGTTTCTTTCTATCTGCCTGATTTCGTACGCAATAATATACATATATAAATTCCAGCTTGGACTTTTCGACGGCGAGATGATAATGATGAACATGCCTGGACATCTTCCCGAATTCTGCCTCGGAATCCTGCTTGCAACAAGCAAGCAGCCCAAAATAAGCATAATTTGGCTTTTTGCCGCAATCACATTATTTGTTCTCGGCAATTTCTACAAATATTTCTATCCGCTTACATTCTTTGCCGTCACAATAATAACAATCTTTACATACCAGGGACTGAAAGCTATTCCGATAAGAAAACGCATACTGAAAAAGACACTGGTACATTTCGGTGGAATATCGATGGCAATTTTTGCAGTCCATGGCGCTTTAAGGCATCCAGTTCTCAAGTTTGCAGCCATTTACGACAATGCCGCATGGCATTTGCTCGCTGGAATTGTGTTCCTGCTTATTGTATGGTGCGCCTCGATTGCAGCAAAAAAGATTTACGAATTAATAACAAGGCCTCTGTCAAAAGTCCAGATAAATGATTGCCGTGCAACACGCATTACGGGAAACATATTGCAAACGGCATTAATTGCATTCTTCACAATAATTGCTGCATATTACACATACGCAGGGATAGATGTAAAGCAACCAAACTTCATTTCGTCGGGCGAAATGGCTGACTGCGGAACAATAGGAACTGCCGACACTTATTCAAGAATTACAAAGCTCGACATGGACAAGCGATACACTAACCTGCAAATCGAGGGAAGCGTAGAATACAAGGGTGCGGAAGCAATTCCTATCGTCCTCGAAATTCCCGACATGGTCTGGACAAAATTCGACATCCCGGCAAACAGCGATGGTGAGTTCAAGGAATTCAACTTTTCGTACAACCACGTAGTACCTTTCGTAAAGAATACCAAGAAAAATGTATTGAAGATATACTTCTGGAATAAAGACGGACACTGCGGAGAGTTCAAAAATGCTAAAGTTTCGATAAGCCATTAGAATGAAAGCCTCAAGCATATTCGATAAAAACAGGATAAAGGAAACCATCTGCGAATGGGCTAAACTTAACGTCCTTATGCTTGTCCTTATGCTCATAATCAGGCTTGCTTTCGGCTTGTCGACATATTTCCGCATAGACGTTGACGCCAGTGGTATATCGGCAATAATGTCGGGAAGCATATTCGACCTTATAACCATGCTTCACATAATGTGCTGGGGATTTGTGCCATTTATGATACTGCACACGCTTTTGCCCAAGACTACACGCGGAATATCACTTGCCCTTATATTCATTTATTGCATATTTTCTCTGCTACTCAACGAATATTTCTGCAATACCACAATGCCACTCGACCAAGTGATATTCGCCTACTCGTCGGAAGAAATAAAGGGAATAATTGGCGCATCAACATCATTTAGCATTATACCGATACTATGTTTTGTCTTGCCAGCAATCTCAATAATTGCTCTGGCATTTGTGTGGAAAAAAGTAAAAATCAATTTCATAGTTGCAACTATATGCATAATAATCAGTATTATAGCATCAATTTCAATAAACTATTCGGAAATAATCCGTAAAGAAAAATTCTACGACAACCACCGCAGATTCTGCCTGGCAATAAACCAGCCGTCGTACACAACAGTAAAAATAACCGACTACATAAGAATCTCGCAAGAATGGGCAACTTCGGATGGCAATATGACCGATGAAACACGAAATGCTGCATTAAAATATCAGTCATTGTTTCCCGAAAAGGAATATACAAACCACGACTATCCGTTGTACCATAAGAACAACTACGAGGATGTGCTTGGCAATTTGATTTCTCCCACAAGCGACGGCAATCCGCCCAACTTTGTATTCATCATTGTTGAAAGCCTTGGACAGCGGCTCACAGGAGTTGTAAATCCAACAGTTTCATTTACCCCATATATCGACAGTCTGAAGCAATGTGGGCTTTATTGGAACAATTGCCTGTCGGCATCGGAACGTACCTTTGGCGTGCTGCCTGCAATCTTTGCCTCGGCACCATACGGCGAACACGGATTCATACAAATATGGGAGCCTATACCCAACCACAATTCTCTGCTAAAGGACATGAAATCGAACGGATACTCCCTATCGTACTACTATGGCGGTGTACACGAATTCGACCGATACGACATCTTCCTGAAACTGAACAACGTCGACTATATTTACAAGCCCGAAATGACCGCTATCGATTCTGCAACATACAAGATACTAAACGACTTCCACCGCTGGGGAATCGACGATGAAGAACTGATAAGACACGCCATTGAACATAGGGATACCAATCCTCCTCAGCTTCCATACACCGACATATACATGACCCTTTCTACACACGAACCATTCATATTCAACGACATAGACACCTATAAGCAAAAAGTTGAGACAATCCTAAAATCCCACGCCGATATGCCAGCAAAAGAAAAGAGCAAAATACAAAACAATCTCGACATATATGCCTGCTTTGCATACACCGACGACTGCGTCCGCAAACTCATCGACTACTACAAGACACTGCCCGAATACGAGAATACAATATTTGTGATAACTGGAGACCACCGCATGGGAATGCTCCCGTTAGGTGTGTCATTGTATTCATTCAACGTACCACTGATAATTTATTCGCCGCTTATAAAGTCGCCGCGAAGCATGAAAGCCGTAGTCGCACACGACGACATAACTCCCACGCTTAATGCCTATCTGTCGAAAAACTACAAATACAAGACAAGCAATTACTGTCATTGGATAGGCACGACTCTCGACACTGCAAAGCAATACAGATGCAACAAAAAAATGGCATTTATGCTGAACAACCGTGAAGTCGTTGACTACCTGAACGGAGAATACTATATAAGCAGAGGCGAAACCTACAAGATGGAAGAAGACCTCGACTTTACATTAATAAAAAGCGATGCCATACACGACAAATACTCCGACGAACTGAACAATTTCAACATCGTGAGCCGGTACGTAGTAAAGTCCAACAGACTGAAACAAGTTGAAAATGCAGAGATTCTCTACAGCAAACACATTGACTTCGACACCGATTCACTTGAAATATTCAGTCGATATGTAACCGAAGAAAAGGGGAACAGGTATGTTTCGATAGGAGAAAATGTCGATTTTGCCCCAATATGTCCCAGCATTACCCTCGAAAAGGAATACAAAACAATAACAAACGTACTTAAATTCGACATTAAAAATATTGACACCTTACGTCCATTACCTAATTTAGTCATATCCACCGACGACTACTACATGTCGGTGCCAATGCTTTCCAACGACGGAAAATCATTGAACACAGGCAGAATGGAACATTTTGAAACGACAATTACAATTCCTGCAGGGAAAAGCAACAGAGGCAAGACAATAAAATACTACCTTTTCAACAAGGATAAAGCAAACTTTTTGTACGACAACATATCTCTACACATTGTAGCCGAATACCAATAGTTTACCTGCAAAAACCTTCAGGAGCAATCCTCATCTTATACGTATATACGGCATTTGCCTCAACCGACTCGTCTTCGCTGATATTTTTCTCCTGAGCCTGATTCCTTACATTCTCAAACCATTCAGGATTTGCTTTTATTTCATCCTTTATGCCGGCAATCATACGCTGCCTATAGGTTGCATAAATGCTGTCGGCAGCATCGTAGTCGTCTGGCGACTTCGCATCAAAGGCATCATCAAACGAAGTCAAGTACCGATTGCAAAAGTCGAACGGATAAAGATGGTTGGTCGCCTCGGTGGTTACAAGCAGGACAAACTCCTGTTGCTCAATCTCCTGACGATAGTTAACCTCATCGACATTCTGTACAGGATTGCGCTCGGGATAAATCGTCTTGTTGTAGAACCAAAATCCACCATCAGAGAAAATGTTCTGCGGTATTGCAACATTCCATGCCCAAACCGTCCACCAATACGAATCCGAAATAGCAAGAACCTTGGGCTTATAGCCTTCATTAAACTTCAAAATCGGATTGTCAATTCGGTTATGCTTCAACGGAAACATAAGGTTCATCGACTTGTAGATGTCATCGTCCTGATTAATTAGCGAATCGGAAATGGTGAAACCATCAAAAGCAAGGTGGGCGTGTTTCTTGCCTGTCTTGCCTTCCATATAACCAGCAAGCGAATCCATCGCAAGCGATGCCGCATAAATTGTCCAATGGGCGCCAAGGTTGCAATAAATGGCTTTGCTCGCCGTGTCTTTCATATTGCAGAAATAGCGGTTGAAATCAATGTAATTTATGCCAATGCTATCGAAATCATTGACATATTCCTTGTAGTTGTTGGTCTCGTTCGCCTTTTCAAGGTAATAGTCGGGAATAAGCTCGGGATAAAACGAAGCCTTTCCAGGTGCCAAAACCGTCAGCAGAGTAACATTTCTTGCTGCTAGCATATCCTGAATCAACTTTATGCGCGACGAAACTTCATCCACCTTTCCCTTACCGACAAAAGTCTGCCCCGTATAGCTTAATATGTACGACTCCTCGAAAAGCATACCGTCCTTGCCCGTAACAAAGCCTTTTGTTGCATCCTTGCCAAACAAAGAATATAGGTACTGATGATAAAACCTTATTAAAGATTCGCGGAACCCAAAATTCTCTTTGCTATATCTCTCAATGTCTGCCTGATATTCACCATTCTTGCAACTCGTAAACGAAAAATTGGGCTTTTCTATTCTTTCCTCGGCGCCATTCAATTGTTTTATATCAACAAAATGGAATTTCCCTTGCAAAAATATCGCTAAGAAAACCAGCAATGTAAATATGCATAATATTGGGGAAATCCACTTTTTCATCAAATGAAATGCTACTCCGATTTATGTTGATTGTAAAACCATACCGCATTGCGTGTAACTGCAGAATCAAGCGAGATATTCCATTTTTCAGCATCTTTTCTTACTTCATCAAGCCATGGTTGATAACCATAAATTCTCCCTTTTATCTGCTTGATGCATAAATCCTTATTCCTCACTCTCGGAACATCCGGTCCATTTAGTTCCTCAAAATAATTTTCAGGATTGGTGTATATCAAATACTTTGCATCACCTATCATTACATCTTCGAGAGAGATGTTCCGCTCTTTCGCTTTCTTCTCAAGCGAGGCCTTCCAACCCGCATCATTTTCCATACACGAAATCAGACCGTCAAGCACACTCTGTATTTGCGCATCGTCGTAACAAAGATGAACAAGCGATTTTGCAATGAATCCATTACCTATGTAATATATCATTGCTGTACAATACGAAAGCATAACATAATCAGTTCTAAGCAATTCTGTTGTCAAATCAATTTCGGACGTTGACGTGTAATTGGGAGAGAAATATACAGTACTGTTGTAGTACCAGTATTGTTTTTCGGAAAATATTGAATCCATAGGAATTCCATACGCAATGTTCCAGAAAAACGAATCGCCGATTGTAATCAGTTTGGGCTTTTCGGCTGTCGTATCATTGTCAACCGACACCGAAGCATACATGTTCGGCTCCTGTGGAATCTCCCTGATTAGGTTCATCATCTGTTCAAGGTCATCGTCTGGTTTGATGGTTTTGTCGTAATATGCAGGACCTATATTCAAATTGTGAATGTTTCTTTTGCCAATATGTTCCATATACCTCAAAAGTGAATCAGCACTATGCAACGCGGCAATATTCGACCAGTGCGTACCCGTCTGCGGGAAAAGCGGATAATCGGTCTTGCCTTTCTGCTCAACAAAGAATTTCGAAAAGTTCACATAGTTTACACCGAGACTATCAAATAGATATGGGTAATAGTCAACAGCCTTCACGCCCATAGGCCTAGTATATTTTCCACCATCGGGCAAATGTTCCGGAAACACTTTTTCCTTCCCCGGTTCAATCATTACAAACAACGTAACGCCGAATTCCTTGAGTATCTCCTGCAACTTATACAGACGCACCGCCTCCTTTCTGAAATTTTCCTTCATAACATCCGGATCGTCGGTAAAATCATACATTCGGCTTTGATAGTATTCTTCTACATATTGCGGTTCGTACAGCCAACCATCACTACCTACCGACACACGTGCTCTTGTAATACCATAAAAATCCCACAAATACTGATTGTAACACCTTATCGCCCATTCCCTGAAACCGAAATTCTGCTTCGTATAATTTTCAAGTTTATTTTGATATTCCCTATCAACATAATCTTTCATAGTAAACTTCGGGAAAGCGACTTCCTCAACCACACCGCCAAGTTGTTTCATACTGACAAAATGCGTCTTCTCCTGAATGAAAATCAGAACGAAAACCAGCATCGTCAGTATGCACAATATTCTATGAACCCACTTCTCCATCAGAACCTGAAATAAATGAAGGGACTAAAACTTGAAACATTGAGTGCGGCAATGCTCATCAATAGCAAGAACATAGCCACTATCCAAACCACAATGTGCTGCCATCCAGAATAATTGGTGTAGAACACAAATTTCTGCATCTTTTTGCCGAAACCGAACAGTGCCACAAACGAAAATGCAAGTGCCACCACAAGTGTTGTCACAAACTGTGCATCGTGAATACTTACCGCAGCAAAGTCGAACGAGAACAGGCGCGAAATGAAAGTCCAGCACTGACCGATATCCTCGATTCGGAATATTGCCCAGCCCACCATCACGAGGATGAAAGTAATAATTACGCTCGGTACTTTGCCAATCCGTTTATACACATTGCCGAGGAACAGTCTTTCCATCACAAGGAAAAAACCGTGGTATGCACCCCAGATTACAAAGTTCCAGCTTGCGCCGTGCCACAGTCCCGACAGCAGGAAAACAATCCAAAGGTTGAAGTACATACGCAGTTTTGAACAACGGTTTCCTCCTAGCGGAATGTAGAGGTAGTTTTTCATGAATGCGCCGAGAGTTATATGCCACCGCCGCCAGAACTCGCTTATGCTTGCCGAATTGTACGGATTGTCGAAGTTTTCGGGGAAGGAGAAGCCCATCATCCTGCCAAGACCTATTGCCATGTCGGAATAACCCGAGAAGTCGAAGTACAATTGCATGGTGTATGCCGCTATCACTATCCACGAAGTGCCTGTGTCGAGCAATGCAATGTCACCGCCAAGTTGCACATCGACCCAGCGGCCAAGCACATCGGCTACAAGAATCTTCTTGCTCAAGCCGATTACAAAGCGGTAGAATCCTTGCAAGCATTCCGACCAGCTATGCGTACGATTTGTAATTTGACCTGCTATCTCGTTGTAGCGGACAATAGGTCCGGCAATCAGCTGCGGAAACATCATTATATACACGATGTAGTCCGACAACTTGCGCATTGGCTCGTTTACACCGCGGTATGTATCAATGGTATATGTTATGCTCTGGAAGGTAAAGAACGAAATGCCTATCGGCAACAGAATCTTAATCCACTCGATTGGTTCGCTGCCAAACATTCCGCGAATGGCATTTATGTTTTCCATCGTGAAGTTGCCGTACTTGTAATATGCAAGCAATCCGAGACTTATCGCTATTGATAATCCGCAGAAAAGTTTTTTCAAACTTGGCTTTTCAACCTTGCACATCAACTTTACAAGGAAGAAATTCAATATTGTCGAAGCCGTAAGCTGGATTACAAAGTCGGGTGCGCCGTAAGCGTAGAAAACAATCGACGCCAGAAGCAATGTATAGTTGCGGAATTTGTTTGGTGTGATAAAATACAGCACCAGAAATGCCGGCAGAAAATACAATAGGAATATGTTGCTGCTAAAGACCATTTTTCTTAATTTATACTGCTATTTGATATTGAATTGCTATTTCCCCCTTATCGTCATTCTGTAAGACAAAGCGAACCTTCCGTAAGCCGAAGGCAGAACAAAACAAACGCAGGACTTTTGCTCTGCTAAGGCGAAGAAGCTCTGTGTAACAACCAGCAAAAGGAACGTTGCTTGTGAGCCTGTCTGTACGGAATCTCCTTCTAATACAATGCAATGGGAGATTCCGCACAAGCGAACTCACAAGGCTCGTACCTGCGCCTGTTCGTTCAGCTTTGTGGAATGACTCCAAACCGTCATTTCGGAAGGTATAATGAACCAGCGATACGGAACGGGGAGCTGTGTGAATTAACCTATCCGTAATCTCTTTCGCGTTTGTTATGTTGTAATTGTTAGTATTCATCTTTTACTCTATCACAATTTCATATACACGACCTTCGATGTCGGACTTGTTGAACGGAATCAAGCCTTGGTCGAACACTATCGGCGGCCACCATTCGGAATAATGATACTCCTGCGTTACAATGCAAAGCATCTGGTTGTTTGGAATCGATGTAACCTCATCGTTCATATACCCTACCACCTTCATGTTGTCGGGAGAACTTCCCAGTCGCCAGATAATTTCGGTGGGACGCCATTCAATTTCGTAGTAATAGTAGTCCTCGCTGAACACATCGTTAGACATCGGACTTTTTATAGTCAATGCCTTGTACAAGTCAGACCAACGCATTGCCTCGTAGGTTGTACCTTTATAGTCAATGCTGTTTATCCCAGCAGCAAATTTTTTTGGTTGCGGACATGCCAAATCCCAGTTAGTACAGCAGTACATAATTTCATTATTATGCATTGCATCGTCCTTCGGTGCCGCTTTATCCCTGTAATACTGTTCTGGCCAGTACCTCGAAGCCTTCACAATCTCAATATCAATCTCCGAATATTTGTTGAATGTCTCGCGTACAGGATTTTCCGAGTCGTCGCCCTTGTCGATGTACCCGCAGTTATAGCATCCACGACGATTGTTCCACGGATGGTTGTCCTGATATATCAACCAAAATGCGTATGTAAGTCCGTTCCAAATGTTGTGTTCGTTGAGCATTGACGGAAATTTAATCTTGCCACGATATTTGCCGTACGTAAAGCCGAGACGAGTCTTTATGCCCGTCGATTCCTTCTTCATGTTGTTGGCATCGGAACGTGGGTTTACAATAGTTATGTATTCACCGTTCTCTGCAACTTTCACTGTTGAACACGGCTTGTCTGTTATATGCGGATAGTCTTGCAAACGTTCCGAAACAGGATATTTCTTATCGCCGTTTGCATATTCTTCCAATATAAAATCGGGATTGCCAACCACATCGCGGATTTCAGGAATATTGCGCAAGGTATATTGCTGGCTTACTGCGGGAAAAAACTGCTGGAACAACGCCTTCTGGTACAACGAATCGTTTGAACCACATTCGCTGCAACTTGTATCAATAGTGTATTCGGGGGTACGGATATTCAGTTCGTCAACAAATATTCCGTCCTTTGGTGTGATGACAGCCCTTGTTTTCAGCACTTTCTTGCTTTTCTCCACCACAATGTCCCCTGATTTGTTGTTGGCAAACCACTCGAAAGGATTTACAAATTTGCCGTTTTCATCCGTAGCGCCTATGTTTTTTATGTAATCTGGTATTTGTTCAAGCCCTTTTTCGTTGCAGACTACAAGCATAAATGAATAGCAACCCACGCGCGGATTGCGTTTCCAACGGTGATTTACATCTCCGTCGGCATGACGGTCGTTGGCAAGACACCACTGCGCATCAAGAAACAACTGCTTTTCGACCGAGAAACCGTTATTTTTCGCCTTTTCCACAATCGAAGCATACCAATCCGGCGAATTCTTTATCCGTTCGGTCGTCTTCAATATTTTCTCGTAACTTGCAGTGTTTTCAGAAATGTCGCTGCCATAATATATTTTCTCGTCGCGTGGATTCCCAACTATAAGGAAATAATCCTCAACCTTTTCTGCATCAGCAATTTCTTTGAATCCAACAGACACATCTTCCCAACTTCCGTAGAAATTCTCGCCACACAACGAGTCGCCTTCGGGAAACTTATAGGTTTCGTTCTGGTAATAAATCTTATAGTACAACTTGCCCTCTCCCATTGATGGCACATCAAACGAAAACCTGAATCCATCATCCGATGTCTGGCGAACCGACGGCAGTACAATGCCTTTCATCACCACATCTTCCAAATCCATATCCAGCAAAACTGTGTCGTTGACAGATTCAAAATTCACAATCGGGTCGAACGAATCGGTCTTGTCGGAACAAGACACCAAGGTTGCAAAAACGACAAATAGCGGAATTAAAACCTTGAGTTTCATCTTATTCCATCAATTTTCTATACTTAATCCTATGCGGGTCGATGTCGCCCAAGCGTTTGCGCTTGTTCTCCTCGTATTCGGAGTACGAACCCTCGAAGAATACCACCTGCGAATCGCCTTCGAATGCCAGAATGTGAGTTGCAACACGGTCGAGGAACCAGCGGTCGTGGGTGATAACAACTGCACAGCCTGCAAAATCTTCCAAACCATCTTCCAAAGCACGCAAAGTGTTGACATCAATGTCGTTGGTAGGTTCATCGAGCAAAAGTACGTTGGCTTCCGACTTCAAGGTCAATGCCAGATGCAGACGGTTGCGCTCGCCACCCGACAGCACTCCGCACTTCTTCTCCTGGTCGGCACCGCTGAAGTTGAAACGACCTACGTAGGCACGGGCGTTAACCAGTTTTCCACCAAGCTGAACAAATTCAGCGCCGCCCGAAATAACCTCGAACACGGTCTTTTCGGGGTCGATAGCCTCGTGGGCCTGGTCAACATAACCGATTTTTACAGTATCGCCAATCTCGAAGCTACCGCTATCGGGCTGCACGAGTCCCATCATCAGGCGGAAAAGAGTAGTCTTTCCTGCTCCGTTGGGACCAATGATACCGACGATTCCTGCTGGCGGAAGCGAGAAACTGAGGTTTTCGAACAGCAACTTGTCGCCGAATGCCTTGGTGATATTATTTGCAACCAAGACTTTGTCGCCCAAACGCGGACCGTTGGGGATGAAGATTTCGAGTTTTTCTTCCTTCTGCTTTACATCCTCGTTGAGCATCCTATCGTATGCCGACAGACGGGCTTTCGACTTGGTTCCACGTGCCTTAGGCGACATTCGCACCCACTCAAGCTCGCGTTCCAAAGTCTTGCGACGTTTCGAAGCAACCTTTTCCTCCATAGCCATTCGGGCGGTCTTCTGCTCCAGCCACGACGAATAGTTGCCCTTCCACGGAATGCCTTCGCCACGGTCGAGTTCAAGAATCCAGCCTGCAACATTGTCGAGGAAGTAGCGGTCGTGGGTAACGCAGATTACAGTACCCTTATACTGCTGCAAGTGCTGTTCGAGCCAGTGGATTGACTCTGCGTCCAAGTGGTTAGTAGGCTCGTCGAGCAACAGGATGTCGGGTTCGGTGAGCAACAGGCGGCACAGAGCCACGCGACGACGTTCGCCTCCCGAAAGATGAGCCACAGACTCGTCGCCATCGGGACAACGCAGTGCGTCCATGGCGCGTTCGAGCTTCGAATCGATGTTCCAAGCATCGGCAGCGTCAATCTTGTCCTGCAACTCGGCCTGACGGTTCATAAGCTTGTCCATCTTGTCGGGGTCCTCGTAGTACTCGGGCAAACCGAACAAATCGTTTATCTCCTCGTACTCCTTGAGCATCGAGACTATCTCGTGTACGCCTTCCTCGACGATTTCCTTCACGGTCTTGCTGTTGTCGAGTTCGGGTTCCTGAGGCAGATAACCAACTGTATATCCCGGCGAAAATGCCACTTCACCCTCGAAAGCCTTGTCGACACCGGCGATTATTTTCAAAAGGGTTGATTTTCCCGAACCGTTAAGACCGATTATACCAATTTTTGCACCGTAGAAAAACGACAGATAAATGTCCTTCAAAATCTGCCTCTGCGGCGGAATTTTCTTGCTTACGTTGACCATCGAAAAGATGATCTTGTTGTCTATATCACTCATATCTATGATTTACTTAATGAATTGCAAATATAAGTATTATTTACGAAGTACGATTTTAGATTTACGATTTCTCTCTTCTCTTTTATACTGACTTTTCCAGCATCTGCTTTACAACAAAATTCAGAGAATTAACATCTTATTTCCTCAGTGCCTTGAATTTCTCGGCACTGCTGCACAAATCTATATCTACGTATGTTTCAATGCCTTCCAACCTGCCATCCTCGCAGAACTGCCAGAAAACCCAGTCGGATGGTAACTTCTTGGGATTCTCCTTTTCGGAATAGTGCGCTATCCAGATGGGGTATTTCTTGAAACGCTTGTCGTCGGTGATGACTTTTTCATAAAAATTACTATAGGTGTAAATTATCGGCACTACGCCATAATACGCCTCGACAATCGAAAGCCAGTTGAGCAGTCCATTCTTCAAGCTAGTGACACTCTGCACTTTGCTGTACTTCTCAATATCAAGCACCGGAACAAAATCGTCTTTTTCAACGACAACCGTCTTTATGAAAAGATTGGCCTGGTCGGTGCTGTTCTCGTTGGGACGGTAATAATGGTATGCCCCACGCGGAACATTGTATTTCTTCAACTGTCGCCAGTTCTCTGAGAAATTTCTATCCTTGGTGTCGCTGCCAGCAGTAGCGCGGACAAATGCGAAATCAATCTTGTTCTTGTCAACTAAGGTTTCCCAGTCAATATCACCCTGATATTCAGAAACATCAATTCCAAACAAACTGTACTGCGGATACATCTGGCGATAAGTCTGCATAGGCACCACCGCACCCATTTCGGACTCCTCGCTACTACCGAAGAAACGCTTGTAGTATTTCTGCAAGTAAGGGTACGAGAAATAGCCTGCGACAAGCAATGCCACAGCAGCCACGAAAACCGCAACGACTTTCCACCTCCTACCCTTCTTGTGCCTCGATGCCATCCGCCTACTTTGCGATGAATTTATCCTTTACATACTGAGCTATTTGCACTGCATTGGTAGCAGCACCCTTGCGCAAATTGTCGGCGACAACCCACATATTTATGGCATTCTTGCACGAATAGTCGAGGCGAATACGACCAACAAAAGTCTCGTTCCTATCCTTCGCATTTATCGCCATCGGGTAAAGGTTGTTCTTTGGGTCGTCCTGAACGACAAGCCCTGGAGCAGCCTTCAAGTCGGCCATTATCTTTTCCAAGTCGGGCTTCTGCTCGAACTCGACATTTACAGCCTCGCTATGTCCGCCGACTACAGGCACACGCACAACAGTAGAAGTCACAAGCAAATGCGGAAGTCCCAATATCTTACGGCTCTCGTTCACGAGTTTCATTTCCTCTTCGGTGTAGCCGTTTTCGAGGAATGCGCCACCGTGAGGCAGGCAATTAAGGTCTATCTGATGCGGATAGGCAGGTTTTTCAACAGGTTTGCCTTCGCGTTCGCACATAAGCTGGTTTACACCCTTGAAACCCGAACCACTTACCGACTGGTAGGTTGAAATAACAAGGCGCTTCAGCCCGTACTTTTTCAGCGGAGCGAGCGCAACCATAAGCTGTATTGTACTGCAATTAGGATTAGCAATAATGTGGTCGTCGGCAGTAAGTTCCGAAATGTTTACCTCTGGGACAATGAGCTTCTTGTCGGGGTACATACGCCAAGCCGACGAATTATCGACAACATAAGTGCCAGTTTCGGCAAACTTCGGAGCCCACTCGAGCGAAACATCCTTGCCCGCCGAGAAAATTGCGAGGTCGGGACGCATTGCAACGGCATCCGAAAGTCCTACAACCTTGTATTCCTTGCCCTTGCAGGTTATTGTCCGACCAATGGAGCGTTCCGATGCAACGGGAACAAGTTCATCGAACTGAAAGTTGAGTTCTTCGAGAACCCTGAATATCTGTGTGCCGACCATTCCGGTGGCTCCTACTACTGCTAATCTCATATTTTTAGTCTTTTAATTAAACAATCTACCTATTGGGCGAGATTTCGGATAGTCGTCAACTCCGTATCACTGGTTCTGTCAGACTCCCGAAATGACTATTATAATCATTCTTTACAATCCCAACTTTGCCGAAACATCAAGCATCCTCTTTATCGGACGATAGGCTTTCTCGCGAACATCCTCGGGAATGGTAATTTCGGGCATTTCGTATTTCAAGCAGTTGTAAAGTTTTTCCAAAGTATTAAGTTTCATAAAGTTACAATCATTGCATCCGCAGGTTGAATCCAATGCCGGTGCAGGAATCAAGGTCTTTTCGGGAACAGCCTTGCGCATCTGGTGCAGAATGCCCGATTCGGTAACGACGATAAATTCCTTCGCATCGTTGTTCTTGACATACTTCAGCAAGCCAGCCGTACTTGCAACGAAATCGGCGACAATGACAACCGGCTTTTCGCACTCGGGATGAGCAATAATCTTTGCTCCGGGATGCTCCTCCTTGAGTTTCAGTATTGCCTCAAGGTCGAAACGGCGATGCACATGGCAGGCTCCATTCCACAGCACCATATTCCTGCCTGTCTGCGCGTTGATGTAACCGCCAAGATTCTTGTCGGGACCGAAAATTACCTTCTCATCGGCAGGCAGACTATCGACAATCTGCTTTGCGTTGGAGGAAGTCACTGTAATGTCGGTCATCGACTTTATGGCTGCCGTGGTGTTGATGTACGAAACAACAGTATGTCCCGGATGTTCGGCAATAAACTTGGCAAACTCGTCGGCAGGACAAGAATCGGCAAGCGAGCAACCAGCATTGAGGTCGGGAATTATAACTTTCTTGTCGGGGCAGATGATTTTTGCCGTCTCACCCATAAAGTTAACGCCAAGGAACACAATTATTTCGGCATCGGTCTTGGCGGCCATCTGAGCCAACTGGAGGCTATCGCCTACATAGTCGCTAATGTCCTGCAATTCGAAATTTATGTAGAAATGCCCAAGAATTACGGCATTCTTTTCCTTTTTCATGCGGAGAATCTCCGATTTCAAGTCAATATTGCTGTCGATTGGCTGGTTTACAAAGCCAAATTTCTTTACATCTTCCTGTGCTGTCATCTTAAAATTGATTTATCTGTAATTCTTTGTTTTCGAATGCGTTACCAACAACGATTATATCGGCTCCCGCTTCGTATTTTTGATTTATAGTTTCAATATTTCTAAGTCCACCACCGACAATGAGCGGAGTTTTTGTCGTTTTGCGCACCGCTGCCACCATCTTGTCGGGCACTGGATTCAACGCACCGCTGCCAGCTTCCAAGTAAGTCATCGAAAGACCGAGCATTTCGCCAGCCACGGCAGTTGCTACAGCAAGTTCGGGCTTGTCGGCAGGAATTGGTCGCGTATTGCTTACATATTCCACCGACGTCGTCCTGCCACCATCGACAAGAATGTAACCTGTGCTTATGACCTCTATGTCCATCTGCATAAGCGAAGCAGCCGCAACCACATGGTTTCCAATGAGGAACTCAGGATTTCGTCCCGAAATAAGCGAGAGCAACAGAATGGCATCCGCCTTTTCGGAAATGTGACTTGCGTGTCCTGGGAAAATAATGACCGGCTTCTGCGTATTGTCCTTTATCGCTTCGATGCATTTATCGAGGTTTCCGAGCATATAGCTGCTACCAACGAGCACATAATCGGCCGAAGAAGTCTCAATTTTCTTCGCAAACGCCGCAGTTTCGCTCGCCGACTGCTTGTCAGGGTCTATCAAAACTGCGAGTTGTCGCTTGTGCTGCAAGCAGTTATGCAAAATTGCCTTATATGTTGGACCATTTAGAATCATTGGTGCGAAGATAGGAAAATATTTGGACAATAGTTAGTCTTTAGTCTATTCAAAAACATTGTTCATAATAGATACATTCAAAGCCTGCTCCAACTTGCATATTGTTTCAAGCGACAAGTTTTCTTCTCCCTTCAATATGCGCGAAATGTATTGTGGCGAACACCCCATACGCTCCGCCAATTCGCGTTGTGAGATGCCTTGGTCATCCAAAGCCATTGCAATATTAATGGCAATCTTTCTGGAATATGCTAACCAGTTTTTGTTGGCTCTTCGCCATTCTGCCTTTTCCTTCCATCTTGAAGGCGCAGGCGATGAATGGGATTGCAAAAAAGCGACTTGTTCTTCTACTGTTTTCATAATTATCCCTCCTTTATAAAATCAACAAAACTATCATCGTCAATGACTCCATTTTTTACAAGATACTGTCTTACCTTTTCCATTTTCTCCAACTCCTTAATTGTATGTTCGCGTTCTTGCATAGTACGAGTAAGTTTTATAGCGCCACCTGTTATTACATATATTCCAGGATTTAGTTTTATTGCATATAAGCGCAACCAACTTGCGTGTTTGGGGCGATTGTGCAGCCGAGCTTTCTCTCTACTCAATATCATTTCGGCAGAACGACTATTTTCAAGCGGACGGAATAACTCATCAAGATTTGCATCGGGAGAGATGTCCAAAATCAAACATTCAAGTTCGTCGCTATCCTCCATTGTGTCATATACAGCCTCATCTAACTTTGTGATTTTGAAATAAGATACTAGGTCATCAAAATTTTCTCTAAAAAATTTCAACAACCAAGCAGTATCATTCCATTGTGTAAAAACCTTGTCCAACTCATTTAATTCCTCGTTCTCATAATGAACGGACCACAAGCGATTATCACCTTTTATGTCATCAAAAGTCATCATTTTTTATTTTTTTTATCGCTACAAAGATATTACATTTTTTTCATAACGACAACTTATAAGTTGATTTTGCAAAAAAAATGTGGGAAGACACTATGAATTTATGTGACAGCATCGCATTTTTTCACAATTATTACCCATTATCACATTAATTTTCTGCCGAACAAACCGCACGCACAGACAAGCCATAAAAACGATAAAGACTGCTCAAATATAGCCTGTTCGAACTGAAAAACAAATAGTATGCATAATAAAGAGATTCTGAATCCAGAGAACTTAGCCAGTAATAACCTTCAATGCCTACATTGTACACATTGCTAGTGCAACGGTCGCCAGAAGCGGGAAGGAAAATCGTATTGCCATTACAACCAGTAAGAATCAGTCCGTTGATAGTCCAATTGTGATTGCAGTATTCAAACAATTCCTGCAATTCCTCCACCGTTGGAATCCGCCAGCCATCGCCCCAGATTATGGTTGCCACATCATCGGAAGGCTGAATAACAACCAGATTGTCGGAATCATTATATTTTGTAAATGACGAGCCATTGTAATATATATAGGTGTCCCAGTCGTACATAGCCTTATTGAAGGTTTCTCCCCACGCGAAATATGTTCCGTAACCTTCTGGCGAGGAAGCGCCCACATTGCAGGTTGCCCAACGAGTACCGGAAGGCAGACCGAGGTCAACCCAGTCGTGTCCATTCAGAGTTCCTTGTCCTGGATAATAAAAATTCAATACCAAATCCTCGTTTTCTTGCTGACGCTGCACAACCACGATACTCGGCACAACAACCCCGCCAATGGTCGCATAACCCACATAGCGCATATTGTCGCCGACATGAAATTCATTGCTCGAAGTCAATTTTGTTGTGATATTGCCAGAAAATCCTGCATATTCGATACCGCAGGAGCCTCCATCTCCGACATTTACCATCTTTATCGAATATGACTTCTCGCCAACAACTGCATTAAGGATATAGGTCTGCGGTTTCGTCGCCGTAACAACAAAAGCGTGTGTTCCTTCGTTAAGCCTGCCATCATATTGTGCATAAACTTTCCCTGTCACATCAAGCAAGCGCAGACTTACATTCTCGCAATGTAAAACAGAAAGTTCGACTCGGGTTTCTCCGTTAAACGGATTAGGTACATTTTGCAATAATCCTTGACTTTCGGCAATCGTGACATCACTCCCCATTCTGACAGAAAGGACTATGACCGAATCGGGATATACTACCGTTTCCGACCAGTGGCTTTCTAGGTCTGTAACCACAACGCTATCCAACTGGCAGTATTCCGAGCCGTTAAGCCTTCCCGAAAAGCTAACGATTGTTTCTTGCGCAAATGCACCAGCAGAAATCAAAAGCATGAACATTACAAAAAGAATCTTCTTCATTGTTTTTCTATTTTCTCAATGGCAAAGATAATATTTTTTTTAAAGTTTGCTATTGCCCACCAATTTTATTTGTATTTCGTAAAAAGAATTTCTGCAAATAAAGGAGAATGTGTATCTTTGTAGTCCAATATCATTAATATGGATTCTAATACTCCTCACATCCACTGGTCAATAGCCCTCATCCCCTTTGCGGTGCTTGTGGCATTGCAGGTACTTGTAATCAAGGAGTTCGGCTCCGATGCCATCGACGGTGCCAGCCAGACGGCTTTGCTGTTTGCGGCTGCCGTGGCTATCGCAATAGCGATGATTGGCTACAAGGTGTCGTGGAGTCGGATAAACGGTGCAATAGGCGACAACATCAAGACTATCGGACCGGCAGTCATTATACTTTTCCTTATCGGTGCCGTTTCGGGCAGCTGGATGATGAGCGGAGTTGTGCCTACAATGATATACTACGGCATGAAAATCCTAACGCCTTCGCTCTTCCTGTTTATGGCTTGCATCATCTGCGCTTTGGTGTCGCTCATAACTGGCAGTTCGTGGACTACAGTTGCGACCGTCGGCATAGCACTTCTGGGAATCGGTACGGCACACGGATATTCCGCAGGATGGACAGCCGGAGCAATAATTTCGGGCGCATATTTCGGCGACAAGATTTCTCCGCTCTCCGATACAACCGTTCTTGCTTCGTCGGTAGGCGAAGTGCCTCTTTTCAAACACATACGCTACATGCTCATAACAACTGTGCCGTCGTTTGTAATTACCTTGATAATATTCCTAGTGGTAAGCCTTATGCACCCTGCCGAAAGCACAGCACAAGCCGAATCTTTTGCCGAAGGACTGCAAAACAGCTTTGTCATAAATCCGTGGCTGATGCTGATACCGCTATTCACTGCCGTGCTTATCGCACTGAAACTTCCTGCCGCTGTCATATTGTTTTTGTCGGCATTGGTGGCTGGCATAACAATGCTTTTTGCACAGCCCGACATAGTGGCGCAAGTTGGCGATGGCAACAGCTTCCGCGGACTGATGGTTACCTACTTCGACAGTACCGCCATCGACACTGGCAACGAAACTCTCAGCAATTTGGTGCAGACCCGTGGCATGAAGGGTATGCTAAGCACGGTATTCCTAATTTTCTGCGCATCGGCTTTCGGTGGTGCACTTACGGGTGGCGGAATGATGAGAAGCCTCACGACAGCCTTGGCCCGTGGCATCAGCGGACGGCGTTCGATTGTAACATCAACGGTGGCAACCGGACTTTTCTCCAATATGGCTACCGGCGACCAGTATCTCAGCATTGTCCTCACGGGCAACATCTTCAAGCAACTATACAAGGACAAGGATTTTGAAGGACGACTGCTGAGCCGTTCCACCGAGGATTCGGCAACGGTTACATCCGTACTTATTCCGTGGAACACCTGCGGCATGACGCAGTCGATGGTGCTGAAAGTCTCCACATTGGAGTATCTGCCTTACTGCTTCTTCAATATTCTCTCGCCACTGATGTCAATCACGATAGCCTTTATCGGCTATAAGATATTCAGGCGAGGGGAGGTCGAAGAGCAAGTCCAGAAATAGTTTTTCTTTTTATCAGTAAAAGCTGAAATTCTTACTTTTTCCACCTCTTTAGCGTCGGGAAGTATTGGTGCATCATCTGCTTGTATTCATCCTTGGACATAGGCTTTGGCATATTCTTGTTTACCTCGTCCACATAATGCGCACAGAACTCAATCATTTCGTCCATAGTGCAATCATTAGTGAACTTGCCGTCCTTATAGCAGTACATACAATAGTCCTCGTTCTTGCTTCCGTCGGCATTTGTGCCTAATACTTCATCGTTCAGCGGCATTCCGCAGCTCTGACAAAATTTTTCAAGCTTCATCATCTCATATTGACATTATTGTCTTTTGCAAATTTTCCAGAAATCTTGCTCCGTCACCGCCATCCATCTGCACGTGGTGGAACTGGAACGATATGGGCAGTGTGTTCTTGAACCAACTTTTGCGGTATTTGCCCCACATCACCATCGGGTTGAGGAACTTGTCGGTGTACTGGTTGGTGACGCAGTCGAGTTCGGTCTGTATCATTGCCGATGTGCCGACAATCATATAGCCATCCATGAAATAACTTTTGCATTCGTTAGCTACCTTGGTCGTCGATTCGAGATAGTCGCGGTTGAACTGCCTTATATCTTCCGAAAACGGAATGTCGCAGGAATTGATTCCGCCTTCTTTGTTTCTTACTACCACATTGATAGCCAGCTGGTCGTACTTGTACAACTTGCCATTTTCGGGCAAAAGGAATAAATGTTTTGTCTGGCTAGCCGTCTTGCCTATGCACCAGCACAAGAGCATATTCAGCTTCATACCGCTTTTTCTGGCAAACTTTACCAGACGGGTAATATTCATTGTCTTAACCAATGTCACCATCGGCATCGGAGCTGTCATCCACATCTCGAAGGCGTATGCCCTGTTGGTTTCCTTGGGGTCTATTTCCTGTTTCATTTCGCATCTATTTTTTTGCAAAAGTACGGTTTTATGTTCGTTTGTACAAGTATGGGCTAATATTCATTTTTGGTCGATGCGAGAAAAACTTACATTTTTTGTTTACGCATTAAAAATCTTTTTTTATGTTTGCACCTAACAAAAAAATATCAAAAAAATGTACAGAAAATCAATTTTCAAGGTGTTAGTGGCGTTGATGGTCATCATTCTTGGTGCAAATTTCAACACTTGGGCGCAGTCGGGCAGTCTGTCAATCCCCCAGCCCGATGCAAACGGTCAGATTGTAACATTCAACAGAGACGGCAAAGAAGTTGGCAAGTGGAATCCTGCCACGCTCGAATTTACAATGAACGATGGTGTAGTCTATAAACTCGATGCGAACACAGGTAAATTTACCGACAGCCAAGGTTCGCCGAAAGGCTCTATTAGTGCAGACGGTACTGTCGAAGCACCCAACTTCGGCACCATTCAAGTTAAACAAGATGGCACAAACTTTTTCTACGTATGGCGCAACGAAGAAAAATTGGGAGCCGTGCTTGGTGCAATTGGAGAAGTCTATTACAGAGACCGCCGCTTAGGCGACAATGGTACTGTCAGCGATAAAACCATAAGTCCTCTACTGATAGCATACGCGTACTTCGGCTTAGTGTTCACACAAGATGATTTCGATAAAAAAGCCCAAAAGTCAGAAGAGATAAAGAAATCACAGCCCAATATACAGGCTACTACATATACAAAGCTTCCATCCTCCTCCTCCTCATCATCATCTTCATCAACCGACCAAAAAGAGAAGAAAATCAGTGTTGAGAAAGGTTCTCGTGATGTAGGCTACGTTGACGGCTACGGCAACGTTTACGACCGTTACGAGAACAAAATCGGCAAACTTCCCGAGGGGAATGGCGACATTCTAGATGCTTCGGGCCGCAAAATCGGTGAAATATGGAGCGGTGAAATCAAACAAGGCAGCACAGTTGTCTGCAAAGTAGAGCGCAACACCCTTTACACGAAATCGAGGAAATCGAGCAGTTACATTATTATGGGCGACTGCGACGGTGATCGTGTTACTTGCCGTAATAACCGCGACGAAGACCAAAACTCGTTTAATGAAATCGGCAGATGTTACAGCAATCATCCTGAATGGAACGCAGCATTAATCTTCTGCGACTTCTTCTTCTAAAAATTCCTATTCTCAGCACAATTTGCACATTTTTTTGAATAGGAGTTGACGCTAACCTTTTCCGCCGTGATGGAGAATTGCTTTCTTTATCGCGGCGGAATGTATTTTATAAAGTCAAATCCGAAAATCGAATACTAATACCTCTCTACAAAATCCCTAACCAACCTAAAAATTGGCTCGTAGGTATCGAACTTCATGGTCTCGTAGGTATCGAACACAGTGTGGTAATACTTGAAGGCATCGCCTTCCTCGTTTTCGAAGAGGATGCACGGTACATTGTGTTCGGCAAACGAATAATGGTCGCTGTTGCCAGCAAGTTCGCCACGATTCAGACCTTTGAAGTAGTGCTTCTCGCCATTGATTTGCTCAAACATGGCAAATCCACGGTCGGAATTGGTCTCTACATATTGCACTGGATTGTTGTCGCCAATCATGTCGAGGTTGAAGACAAACTTTATTTGTTCCAGCGGGACACTGGGATGACTTACATACCACTCCGAACCGTGCAGACCCGACTCCTCGGCAGCAAAAGCAACAAAATACATATCGTATTCGGGACGGTTCTTTGAGTAATATGCGGCAAGTGTAATGATGGCGGCTGTGCCTGAGGCATTGTCGTTGGCTCCTGCATAGTAAACCTTCTTGCCAAGGTTGCCCAAATGGTCGTAGTGGGCAGTGAAAATGAAGCAACTGTCGTGCTTGCGACCTTCAACCTTTGCAACGACATTGAAGCACTCGTAATCTTTTAGAAAAGTGTTGTCGATGTTGGCGGTAATGGTCTTGGCATCCTTCGGAAAATCCGATGTTGCCCAGATTATTGGCTTGTCAACCACCTTTTCACCGTATGCCTTGTAGAATTTCAGTATCGGTGGCCAAGTCTGTATCAAGCCTGCATTTGTGCAAGCACCGGGAATTTGCAGATTCTTGAAATCCTTGCTATGCGTATAAGAAAACCAGAAGTCGCAAACAACGAAACAATCCTTGTTTTCGGGTTTTGCAAGGTCGCTGTACATCTTTTCTGCATCGAAATTGGTGGTATCGACAAAGTATAGATTGTAGGTGCCATGTACGCCCGGTGAGTACTCGCGCATTACAAAATCAACGCCCGGAGTTTGCTTGCGACCGTCAACCGACAATTCCATATTTCCAACGTATGTGTTTATGTCCAACTTGAACGGCTGGCAAACAACTTCATCGGCACCAGCTTTGGCGAACTCCTTTTCCAGATATTTCCCAGCCTTGTTCGAACCGCCTTTCGCATATCCGCGTCCTTGGTATTTTGCAGATGTCAATTCCTTGATAATCTGTCTGTATTGCGCCATATCCTGCGCACTGAGCTGCAATGTGGCAAATGCCAGCAGCAAAATCAGAAAACGTTTCATATTTATCAACTTTTATATTTGTATGGTTAATTAAAATCTACCTTATCACATTTGTAAATACAGGAGTTTCTCCTTCTGCCACAGTGACATAAACCTTCATTTCGCCAGTTGGCATATCGGGCTTGTCTTCGCGTGGAAGGTTTTCGGCAACAAACAGATACTCGGTGCCGTTGGGGAGAGAACGCATTGCGACAGTTTTTGCCTTGGCGTGAATCATCGGGTAGCCATCGACGGCTGCATCAAAGATAGCCGATTCCTCATCGCTTACAGGATGCTGCTCTGGAAATTCGTCCAGTTTGGTGTATTCACCTTCGATGAAACCGTTTGCTTTCAAGAAGTTGTCAACTTCCTTTGGCATAGCCTCTAGACGTGCTGCGCGAACACCGTAACCAGGAAGAATTTCAGCTTTTGGCTCTGCCTTTGCCAAGTCTGCCGTGCTCGATTCGAGTCCACCGCTGCCAAAAGTGCAGAACGGAACAATCTTCTTGCCGCTCAAGTCAGCATTTTCCAAGAATGTAGAAATTGGCGGAGCGTATGTTCCGAACCAAACTGGAAAACCGATGAAAACGACATCGTACTTGCTTATGTCAGCAGCAATAGGCTTGATTTCTGGCAAAATACCCTGTTCAAGTTCCTGACGACCGCGTTCAATGGTTGCATTGAAGTCGCCATCGTACGGATTTACGGCAACGATTCCCTCAATGTCGGCACCAAGTTTCTTGGCAATTTCCTCAGCTACTGCTTTGGTGTTTGATGTTTGCGAATAATAGGTTACCAGAATCTTCGGTGCTTCCTGCTTTTCCGCTTCTTTTTGTTCATTGTTCGTTTTGCACGAAACCGCTGCCAATGTTACTGTTGCAATGGCAATTATCAGATTTATTTTCTTCATTGTTGCGTGTGTTTAGTTAAACTTCTTTCTGCAAATTTATGGAGATTTTGCAAAATGGCAATTAACAATCCGTAATTAACACCCACTTTGTTAATTAAAAATAAGGTATAGGTCAGATTTTGGCGTAGCGGTTTTGTATTTTTGCGAAGCAAAATTTTTGTTCAATGGCAGAAAACAACAACATAAGCAACTACACCGACGACAACATTCGCACCCTCGAAGGTCTTGAGCATGTGCGTCTGCGTCCCGGTATGTACATTGGCAAGCTCGGCAACGGCGAGGCTTCCGACGACGGTATATATGTCCTCGTGAAGGAAGTCATCGACAACTCAATCGACGAGTTCCGTATGCACTTCGGGCTTAATATCGAAATCAAACTGCGTGAAAATACCATTTCGGTTCGCGACTTCGGACGAGGAATTCCGCAGGGAAAGATGATTGACGCTGTTTCAATAATGAACACCGGCGGAAAGTACGATTCCAAGGCTTTCCAGAAGTCAGTCGGTCTTAACGGTGTTGGTACCAAGGCGGTAAATGCTCTTTCTGTAAAATTTACGGTAAAGTCGTTCCGCGACGGACAGGTAAAGCAAGCCGATTTCGAAAAGGGTAAGCTGGTAAAGGAATACGACCTTGTTCCAACGACCGAAAAGAACGGTACTTACGTCGAATTTACCCCCGACGAGGAAATTTTCGGACACTACCGCTTCCGCGAGGAATACCTCGAGACGATGTTCCGCAACTACAGCTACCTCAACACTGGTCTTACACTCAACTTCAACGGCAAAAAGTACATTTCGAAAAACGGTCTTCTCGACCTTGTGAAAGAACGTCACAATTCGGAACCTCTGTATCCGCATATCCACCTCAAGGGCGACGACATCGAAATAGCATTCACCCACACCGACCAGAACGGCGAGGAATACTATTCGTTTGTAAACGGACAATACACCTCGCAGGGCGGTACCCACCAGAGTGCATTCAAGGAACACATTGCCCGCACCATCAAGGAATACTACGGCAAGAACTTCGAGCCGCAGGACATACGTAGCGGAATTGTGGCCGCCATCGCAATAAATGTCATTGAACCTACTTTTGAAAGCCAGACAAAAATTAAGCTCGGCTCTGCAAATATGGCCCCAGAGAAAGATGAAGATGGTAATCCTTATCCGCTGTCGGGCGTAAGCGTCAACAAGTTTATCGGAGACTTCATAAAGCGCGAGGTTGACAACTACCTGCACAAGAACAAGGAAATTTCCGACAGGATGCTTGAGAAAATCCAGTCATCCGAAAAGGAGCGCAAGGCAATGTCGGGCGTACAGAAACTTGCCCGCGAAAAGGCCAAGAAGGTCAGCCTGCACAACGAGAAGCTTCGCGACTGCCGTATCCACTACAACAGCAACAATCCCCGTCGCGACGAAAGTACAATCTTCATCACCGAGGGCGATTCGGCAAGCGGTTCAATCACCAAGAGCCGCGATGTTACCACTCAGGCAGTGTTCAGCTTGCGCGGTAAACCGCTCAATTCGTACGGCAAGACCAAGAAGGTTGTTTACGAGAACGACGAGTTCAACCTCTTGCAGGCGGCACTCAACATCGAGGAGGGAATCGACAATATCCGCTACCGCAATGTGGTAATCGCAACCGATGCCGATGTTGACGGTATGCACATCAGGCTTCTGCTGATAACATTCTTCCTGCAGTTTTTCCCCGACATCATCAGGCAGGGACACCTGTTTATCCTCGAAACTCCGCTTTTCCGTGTGCGCAACAAGCAGGAAACCAAATACTGCTATACCGAAAACGAGCGCGACGAGGCCCAGAAGAAAATCAAGAATTCGGAAACTACCCGATTCAAAGGTCTCGGTGAAATCAACTGGCAGGAATTCAAAAACTTCATCGGTCCCGATATGAAACTATCGCCCGTTACCCTGTCGAAAGACGACAACATAAAGGCTCTGCTCGACTATTTTATGGGTAACAACACCCAGGAGCGCCAGAACTTCATTATCGAGAACCTTAGGATGGAAGAAGACTAAAAAACAGAAACTATGGACGACGAAAACAAGAATATACCGCAGGACGAAACCGATGTTATCGAGGTAGAACAGAATCCCGAAACTGGCGTCACCATTACCCGTATGAAGAATATGTTCCAGAACTGGTTTCTGGACTACGCTTCGTATGTAATCCTCGAACGCGCAGTGCCGCATATTTACGACGGACTGAAACCCGTACAGCGCCGTATCCTTCACGCAATGAAGCAGATAGACGACGGCCGTTTCAACAAGGTGGCAAACATTGTCGGTCAGACAATGCAGTACCACCCGCACGGCGACGCTGCAATAGGTGGCGCGTTGGTGCAGATGGGACAGAAGGACCTGCTCATCGAAACTCAGGGTAACTGGGGTAACATACTCACAGGCGACAGCGCAGCAGCACCCCGTTACATCGAGGCCCGTCTTTCGAAGTTCGCCCTCGAGGTGGCTTTCAACAACAAGACCACCTTCTGGAAGGATTCATACGACGGTCGTAAGCAGGAACCTATAAACCTGCCTATAAAATTTCCGCTTCTGCTTGCTCAGGGCGTAGAAGGTATTGCCGTAGGTCTCAACTCTATAGTTCTTCCGCACAACTTCAACGAACTGCTCGACGGCTGTATAGCAGTGCTCCGCGACGAACCCGTGCAACTTTATCCCGACTTCCCCACTGGTGGTCTTATCGATGTGAGCCGCTACAACGACGGTCAGCGCGGTGGAAAACTGCTCATCCGTGCCCGCATCGAAAAGGTTGACAAGAAGACTTTGGCAATCAAGGAGATTCCATACGGACAGACAACTGGCGGAATCATCGACACCATCTTGAAAGCCAACGAAAAGGGCAAAATCAAAATCAAGAAGGTTGACGACAACACCGCCGAGAATGCCGAAATTCTGATAGAACTTCAGCCTGGCGTTTCTGCCGATGTTACAATCGATGCATTGTACGCATTTACCAACTGTCAGGTTTCCATTTCTCCCAATGCCTGCGTAATCGAGGAGGACAAACCGCGCTTTGCCTCGGTAACCGAAATTTTGGAAGCATCGGTGCGCAACACCTTGGAACTGCTCCGTCAGGAACTGAAAATCAAGAAGAGCGAACTCGAGGAGCAATGGCATTACCAGTCGCTCGAAAAATGGTTCATCGAAAAGCGCATCTACAAGGAAAAGGCTTACGAAAATGCTGGTTCCAACGACGAAGCTGTCGAGTTCATACATTCAAAGATTATAGCGCACAAGCTGAAACTTATGCGTGAGGTCACAGCCGAAGACATTCTTAAGTTGCTCGAAATAAGGATGAAACGCATTCTCCGCTTCAACATCGAGAAGGCCGACGAGGACTTGATTGCAATACAGGAACAGATAAAGGCCGTACAGAACGACCTCGACCACATTGTTGACTATACCATTAATTACTATCAGCACATCAAGGAAAAGTACGGCGAAGGTCGCGAGCGCAAGACCGAAATCCGCAACTTCGATTCGATTGACGCCGGCGAGGTAGCCGTTGCAAACGAAAAGCTCTACATCAACAGGGAAGAAGGCTTCGTTGGTTATGGCTTGAAGAAGGACGAATATGTATGCGACTGCTCCGACATCGACGACATCATTGTCATTCACGAAGATGGAAAATATCAGGTTTCAAAGGTGACCGACAAGGCATTCTTCGGCAAGGGCATAATATATGTGGCTGTGTACCGCAAGAACGACAAGCGCACCATCTACAATGTGGTTTACCGCGATGGCAAGTCGGCAACTTCGTACATCAAGCGTTTTGCAATTACCAATGTCATCCGCGACAAGGAATACGATATGACAAAGGGAACACCAGGTTCTAAATTACTGTACTTCAAGGCTAATCCAAATGGTGAAGCCGAAGTTATCTCGTGCAAGCTGAAGCCGAAGCCGAAATTGAGAAAACTTACCTTTGATGTTGATTTCAAGGACATTGCCATAAAGAACCGCGATGCACAGGGAAATATTTTCGCCCGTACCGAAATACACAAGATTACGCAGAAGGAAGAAGGCGTTTCGACGCTTGGCGGACGCAAGATTTGGTTCGACAAGGATGTTTTGCGCCTCAATGTTGACGGACGCGGACAGTACTTGGGCGAATTTTCGGGAACCGACAAGATTCTCGTTGTCACCAATGCCGGCGACTGCATTTTCACCAACTTCGACCTCTCTAACCACTACAACGACGACATTCTCATAATCGAGAAGTACAAGGCCGACAAGGTTTTCACTGCCGTTCATTTCGATGCCGAGCAGAACTTCTATTACCTCAAGCGTTTCAATGTACAGGAAATGACCAAACCGCAGTCGTTTGTTTCGGAATACGAAGGTTCGTATATGCTTGCAGTAAGCGAGGACAAGCATCCGCAGCTTAAGATAACCTTTGGCGGCAAGGACGAAAAGCGCGAGCCGGAAATCATTGATGCCGAAGAGTTTATCGGTGTAAAGGGTATCACAGCCCGTGGCAAGCGACTCACAACCTACGCAGTAAAGGAAATCTGTTTTATAGAACCGCTCGTAAAGCCCGAGGACGAGGAGCCAGAGGAAGAACCGCAGGCAGAAGAAACTCCAACTTCCGACGACGAATTTATTCCGGATAGCGGAACGCAGATGAGTCTGTTTTAATGGCGAAAAGGCTAACGGTCTGACAGGCTAACAGGCTAACGGTCTTGCAGACTGACTGGTCTTCTGTTAGACTGGATTACAAATCCTTATGTTCGAGCCTTCGGGATTGCAAATCCCGAAGGACGGGAAAATTATTCTTATTTATCTATTACACTTATACAATCTAAACTATAAAAATACACTTCCCCTGTATAATCTGCAGTTACAGGTCCATCTATTTGAGGAGGAGTATCTTGGTATCCATTAAGTTTTGCTGAAACTATCGTTGAATATGAGATATTTTTAGGCGTTTTACCTGTTATATAAAACATATTCCCTTCCATATCATAAAAAAAGGCTGTTATTTTGATATCCGTGAAATGATTTCCAAAATTTGCCTTATACGGTTCATCAAGCACTTTCAAATGCCCTTGTATTCCACATTCGCAAGACGATTGCTTTTCACAACCTACTAATGCTATCACACCCATCATCCCGATAAGTAGTGATAATAAAATATTACGTTTCATCTCTTTAAAGTTTTAAGTTTTTATTCTATCATTTTTCCCGCAGTCATCTTTTCCTTCCCCCAGCGGATTGTGGACAGATATATTCCTATTTTGAGTTGTGTTGTGCTTGTTGCCATAATGTTTTTTGTTTTGGGAGCAAATGTAAGAATAATTTTTATATGGAAAAAGATAATATTGCATTTGGACTAATAAAACATATAGTTTGGACTAATTTTGAAGGCTAGCGGACAAAAAGGCTAACGGTCTGACAGGCTAGCAGACTTGCAGACAGACTGGTCTTCTGCTCTATGGCTATACTGTTTCCTAGTTGTTGTTTCCATTCTCAGCTTATCGCATAATATTATATATATCCAATAACAATAAATATAATCTGCTTGTTACACTCTAAAAATTAGTGTAAATCATCGTTTTGAAAACCGATTGTAAGTATCTGATTTTTTGTATGTTGAACAAT
>CACYQN010000015.1 GCA_902776565.1 uncultured Bacteroidia bacterium | reverse complement strand
GATGCCTTCCGGATGACCTCCGTCCCTCATCGTTTGGGATTGCAAAAGTATAGCATTTTTCATTACCACCAAAACTTTTTTCACTTTTTTTTCAAAAAAATTGTGTTTATTTTACAACATGATAATTATCAATATTTTGCAAAGACGTTTTTACCATTTTTAAACCCATTTTTTTAGCAAAATACACCTAAAAAACCATTTTTGAACAGCACTCGGACGTCATTTTTTTCTTTCATTCTTCGCAAAAATGATCAAAACTGGCATTAACCCATTTTTTCAGACATCACAAATCGGAAATAAAAATTCTGTCCAGGTGGGAAAAAAATGCCTATACCTATTAATATATATAATAGAGGCGCATCAAAGCTGAACTAGCATAATGAATGGATATTTGAATTTTTAGCATCGAAAAACATTGTGATGCTAAATTCATTGTACATAATTGGCAAATAACATAGGGACGTTGCTCGCAACGTCTCTACAGGAATAAAATCATAAATAATAATCTAGAATCACAAATAATCCTTACCTTTGCAAAAACAAATCATCATCACCAATGGACTCGCAAGTGCTTGACAAACTGAAGATTCTGGCAGAATCGGCGAAATACGACGTGTCGTGTTCGTCGAGCGGGACGGTGCGCAGCAACAAGAAGGGCGGACTGGGAAACACCGTCGGCGGTGTTGGCATCTGCCACAGCTTTGCCGACGACGGACGCTGCATTTCACTGCTGAAGGTGATGCTGACAAACTACTGCATTTTCGACTGCGCCTACTGCATCAACCGCCACAGCAACGACATACGCCGTGCAACATTGTCGGTGTCGGAACTTGTGGAGATTACGATGGAATTCTACCGCCGCAACTACATCGAAGGACTATTCCTCAGCTCAGGTGTGGTACGAAATGCCGACTACACTATGGAACGCCTCGTAAAAGTTGCCAAGGACCTGCGCGCACAAGGTTTCAACGGATACATTCACCTTAAAAGCATTCCAGGAGCAAGCCAACTTCTTGTAAACGAAGCTGGTCTCTATGCCGACCGTATGAGCGTGAACGTTGAAATTCCAAAAGAACAAAGCCTGAAACTCCTTGCGCCCGAAAAGGACTTCAAGAGCATATTCACCCCGATGAAATTCATCGGACAGGGGCTACTCGAAAGCAAGGAGAACCGCCAGAAATTCCGCAATGCACCACGATTCGTCCCTGCCGGACAAAGCACACAGATGATTGTCGGCGTGTCGCCCGAGACCGACAACGACATACTGCACCTTTCGTCGGCATTGTACAGCCAGCCATCGATGCGCCGCGTGTACTATTCGGGCTATGTTTCGGTAAACGAATACGACAACCGTCTACCCGTGCTGAAGCAGCCGCCGCTTGTACGCGAGAACCGTCTCTACCAGGCCGACTGGCTACTGCGTTTCTACCAGTTCAAGGTTGACGAGATTGTTGACGACAGTTTCCCAAACCTTGACCTTGAAGTCGATCCGAAACTTTCGTGGGCACTGAGGCATCCCGAATTTTTCCCGATGGACGTGAATACCGCTCCATACGAAATGATTCTGCGCATTCCGGGCATAGGCACAAGGTCGGCAGCACAGATTGTCGCATCGCGCCGATACGGAAAACTGAATTCATATAACCTGAAGAAAATTGGCGTTGTGATGAAAAAGGCGCAGTACTTCATTGTAAACAAGGAATTGCCTATGCGCACCATAAACGAATTGAAGCCCGAGACGGTAAAACGATTACTGACGGCAAATCCGAAAAAAGACAAGATGGAAGGACAATTGGCGTTTGATTTCGGAGGATAGTTTAAAAGTTTCTACGCTTCACGTTTAACTTCGTTGAGGGCTTCGCCGTTCTATGGCTAAAGCCGTTTCTAAGTTTCTAAGTTTGAAGTGGTTTGAAGTGGTTTAATGTTGTTTAAAGGTATTTGAAATGGTTTTGTAGTTTTGTTTTTGTAGAGACGTTGCGCGCAACGTCTCTACACGTGCAACGTCTGTACTATAGAATAGAAAATGATAATATTCCGATACGATAAAAGTTTTGACGGGCTTTTGTGCTGCGTGTTCGAGGCATACAATCAAAAAAAGTGCCCTGACATGCTGTTGGACAAGGAAGAGACAACTCCCCTATTCTACGATGAGATTTGCGTCATCGAAACCGACACGGGAAAGTCGGAACGGGTGTGGAACGGACTGAAAAAACGCATCTCTACAACAGCACTGCACTGCGTAACCTGCTGCTGGCTTGCCGATTCGTATCCAAAGTCCGACGGCTGGCTTGCCGATTCGTATCCAAAGTCCGACGAAGTTATTTTCAGATACATATACAAATGCTTCAAGTCGAAGGAAAGCATCGAAACCAACTTTGGCGACCCCGATGTGCTTGAACTGTCGAAAATATACCATCAAGTATCGTACGAAAACCTGCGCGTAAAGCAGTTCGTGCGCTTCCAGAAAACCAAGGACGACATATATTTCGCTGCTATCGAGCCGCTTCACAATGTGATTTCGCTATCGGTGGAACATTTCAAGGACAGGTTTGCCTCGCAGAAATGGATTGTGTACGACACCAAGCGCAACTACGGCTACTACTACGATATGAAAGACGTTGTGCGGATTACATTCAACGACAACAATATGTTAACACACAACGGAATACACGAAACGATTATGGCAGATGACGAGAAAATGTTCCAAAACCTATGGAAAACTTACTTCAAAGCTATTGCCATAAAAGAGCGCAAGAATCCACGCAAGCAAGTACAGGATATGCCGAGAAGATTCTGGAAATATTTGACAGAGAAGAACTAGATGGCTACGCTGTTTAACTTCGTTGAGGGCTTCGCCGTTCAATACCTGACGGAGTTTAACTTCGTTGAGCTAAAGGTTGAGGGTTTGAATATTTAAAGATTTGAGGATTCGATAATTTAAAGGGATTAACGATTCTATTTTCGACACTTCACAAAGAACCCAACCAGAACTGCCGACGACACCAGATATGAGCAAGAGTTAACCACGCAAGCACCTTCGATATTCCACATCGGAATGAAGACAAAGGCTAGCGACAATGTCACAACCAATCCTGCCGATGAACGCAAAAGCAAGATTTTCAGTCGTCCGAGTGCAGAAAAATAGTTGAAAAGCACCTGAGCAACAGAATTAGCGGCAATTCCTATGGCAAGCATCAGAATCACAATCTTTGCCTCGCCAAAACCGTCACCAAAAACAAATTCAAAAACCGACATCGGCACACAAGCAGCAACAGCAATACAAAACACTGTAATAGCGAGAGTTATAAGCGTCACCCTACGAGTTTCGCGCCAAGCCTCGACGGTGTCGCCCATCTTCAGCACCTTGGAATACTGCACCAAGGCCATACTGCGACTGAAAACCCAAATGGCTTCTGAAATAGTCACACCAACCGAAAATATGCCCACCGACGACATATCAGCATATATACCTATTAAATAGAAGCACAACCTTGCATTAAGGAACTGCATAAACGCACTAAGCTCCTCCTGCCAGCCGAAGTTGAACGCCTTCTTGAAGGTGTCGAGACTAAACGCGAAACGGATTCGACCAAAAATCCTATGCGTAAACACCTGACAGATTACCAGCACAATGAAATACGAGAGAATCTGTGCGTAAAAATATGCGTGATAACCTATTTCTGGCAAAAAATAATTGAAGGCAAACATAAACAACAACAACAATGCCGACATAAGCAAGGTGGCAAGGTTGTACTGAAAAATCCTCTGCACGCCAAGAAACAGCGACGAATGGAAAGTTATGCATCCCGACAGCACTGCCACTACAAAGAACGGAAGTACCGGCATCGAAGCATCGGTAAAGGCGACAAGCACAGCCGCAACCGCCGAGACAATGAATGTCCACAGGAATGCAAGTGTCGCCAACGGAGAATGTCCGATTTTCTTCAGGAAGAAGGATACACTACTGTTTGTCAGTATGTTGGTGAATGTTGCGACAAGACTTATGTCGGCGGCAAAGATAGCAATAAAGCCCTTGCCTTCGCTGCCCCACATTTGCGTAGTGAAGATTACCGCAGCGAAATTGAGCAGCAGTATCAGCACCTTGGCGAGCGCCGTTGATACAAAATCCTTGTCGATGTTAAAAGTTTTCATTGAAGGCACAAAAATACAATATTATTTACGATTTACGAATTACGATTTTAGATTGATGCGCTGAACTTTCAAACCTTCAAACGGGCATAGCCCATTGAAACGCCGCAGGCATTCAAACGGGCGTAGCCCATCAAACGGCGAAGCCATTGAAACTTTTAAATCGTAAAACCATCTAATTATGAATTATTGATTACCTTTGCAACGAATTTTATGGACAGTATAATTGGAATATTATCGTCGGAGCCGTTTTTCTATGTGGCGTTGGTTGCAGGCATTGCGCTTTTGGTGTATGCAGGCGACTGGGTGGTAGAAAGTAGCACTCGCGTAGCCGAATATTTCAACGTATCAAAGCTAATCATCGGTGTCACAATAGTTTCGATGGGAACATCGCTACCGGAATTGTGCGTCAGCATAAGCGCAGCACTCGAAGGTTCGGCCAACATAGCCATTGGAAACGTGGTCGGTAGCAACATCGCAAACGTATGCCTGATACTTGGAATCACTGCAATCATAATCACCTTGCCCATTTCGCGGTCGGTAATTCGACGCGACCTAATGATACTCCTGGCGGCAACATTATTGTTTGCGTTCTCGCTGATTGACAATGAGATAAATATGCTTGAGGGCATCTTTATGTTGCTTCTGATGGCACTTTATATGTACCTGACATTCAACACTGCCAAAAAGGAATCAAAAAACGAAGATACCGAAACAAAACCCGACAAGTCGCACAATATCTGGATTTCGTTGCTGCTGGTTGTCGTAAGCTGTGCAGGACTGATTGCCGGTTCAGAACTTTTGGTTTACGGAGCAAAGAACATTGCATTGTCGTTGGGAGTCAGCGACAGGGTAATTGCCGTCACCGTAGTAGCCATCGGCACAAGCCTTCCCGAACTTACCACATCGATAATCGCCGCCATAAAGAAGGAACTTGACATTTCCGTAGGAAACATCATCGGTTCCAACATATTCAACATCTGTATGATTATAGGTATTACATCTTGCATCACACCTCTCGAAGCCGAACCCAACATCCTTAGCTTTGATGTCTGGTTCCTGCTTGCCTCTCTCCTACTCCTTGGAATTACCATTTTCCCAATCAAAGGCAGAACCGAAATCGTCAGAATCGAAGGCATACTGCTACTGTTGCTTTACATCGGATACTATGTGGCAATGGGAATGACGGGACAGTTTGCGAGAATGTGAGGGATTTGAAGGATTTGAAGATTTGAAAGATTATGGCAACGGTTTCTACTTTTGAAGAATTAGATATTTGGATTTACAACGCAATACCGCTCCTTCAACTTTGCTCAGGGAACGAAAGAAAAACTATAAAATAAAAATATTGTACAGTCGTGCCGCGGCGCGATTCAACGTAGAAAATTAAACATATGGAATCTAATAAACTTTTTACTCCCTACCAATTGGGACCTATTACCCTCCGTAACCGCTTCATCCGCTCGGCGGCTTTCGAGAACATGGCACGCGACAACATGCCGACAAAAGAATTGATGGATTACCACGTTAGCGTAGCACGCGGTGGTGTCGGAATGACAACCGTGGCTTACTGCGCTGTCGATATTACCGGCGTTTCGTTCAACGGACAAATATATGTGCGCGAGGAAAGCCTTCCTGCATTGCGCGAACTTACCGCCGCTATCCACGCTGAAGGCGCAAAGGCCAGCATTCAGCTCGGTCACTGCGGAAATATGACTCACCGTGCAACCTGCCACTGTATGCCTGTAAGCGCATCCAACGGCTTCAACTTGTATTCGCCGACTTTCCACCGCCGTCTGAAAGTGAAGGAAATCAAGCAATTGGTAAAGAACTTCGGCAAGGCCGTTGATTTCTGCCGCGAGGCTGGCTTCGACTGCGTTGAGATTCACGCAGGACATTCCTACCTTATTTCGCAGTTCATTGGCAAACGCACCAACCGTCGTCACGACGAGTACGGAGGTTCGTTCGAGAACCGTGTTCGTTTCTTGAATGAAATCCTCGACGAGGTTATGCTTCACGCAAAGGATGATATGGCAGTTGTTGTAAAAACCAACATGTGGGACGACTGCTGGCGTGGCGTAAGCATCGAGGAAGGAATAAAGGTTGCGAAGGAAATTGCAAAGCACAAGGTTCACGGCATAGTGTTGTCGGGCGGTACTGTAAGTGCTTCGCCGATGACAATTCTTGGCGGTGCTATGCCGCATAAGACATTGGCCTATTATATGCCGAAGTCGTTCTGGTGGCTCAAGGCTGCCCTCAATATCCCTGGTGCTGCCGCTATGGTTATGCCTACATCTCCGTTCAAGGAATTGTATTTCATGGAGAAAGCAAAGATTTTCCAGAAGGAAATAAAGGATGTTCCGCTGATTTATGTCGGTGGCGTTCAGTCGGGAGCAAACTGCCAGCGCATTATGGACGAAGGCTTCGAACTTTTCCAGATAGCGCATGTGCTCATCAAGGACCCCGATTTCGTAAAGCATGTTCAGGAAAATCCTAACTATCACGCTGGCTGCTGCCGTTCTAACTACTGCGTTGCCCGTATGTACACTCTCGATATGAAGTGCCACGAGTGCGTTATGCGCGACGGCGAGAAGATTCCTGAAAGAATCCAGAAGGAAATCAAGAAGCTCGAAGCAAAGGCAAGGAAATCGGTTGAAGAAAGTAAGAAATAATGTTTTTTTGCAATAATCACATCGCAACAATGCCAAAGGAGATTTCGGATAGGTTAATTCACACAGCTCCACGTTCCGTATCGCTGGTTCATTATACCTTCCGAAATGACGTCCTTTTGTCGTCATTCCACAAAACAGAACGAACAGCATAAGGTAACGTTGCTTGTGAGTTCGTTTATGCGGAATCTCCCATGTGATATTGCAGACATTTATATTCAGTTATAAAAAAATAAATAATCATGCTCTCTCTCGTAACAGGTGCAAGTTCAGGAATAGGATTGCAATATGCAACACAGTTGGCTCGCGACTACCATACCGACCTTCTGCTGGTAAGCAATCAGGGAAAGGAGTTGCAGGAGGTAGCCGACAATCTGGCAAAGGAATACGGCGTAAAGACTATCGCACATTATGCCGACCTTAGTCAGACCGATGCAGCCGAAAATCTTTTCAAATATTGTCAGGACAACAACTTGGTGGTTGACATTCTGATAAACGATGCTGGCGTTTTCTTCTTCAACCAGTACTGCGAAACAAACATGAAGCGCATCGAGCTGATGCTCAACCTGCATGTGATGACGGTCGCAAAAATGTGCCGTCTGTTTGGTGAAGCAATGATTAACAGGCAGTTGACCGAAGAGGAGAAGACGCAGAAGATTTGTGGCAAAAGGCGCAAGAAAGGTTATATCCTTAACATGTCGTCAATGTCGGCGTGGATGGCTATGCCTGGCATACAGACCTACAATTCCACCAAGGCGTTCATCTACAATTTTACAAAATCAATCTGGTACGAACTTAAGCCTCACGATGTTAACATAATTGCCATGGCTCCGGGTGCTGTCGATACGGCCTTGTTCGGACTTGCGCCGAAATTGCGCAAGCTGGCTGTCGCCCTAACGGTAAGCATCACACCCGAAAAGCTGGTTAAGAAGGCTTTGCGCAAGATGTTCCGAGGCAAGAAAGCTTCGACTCCGGGCTTCATCAACTGGCTTGCAACGCCTTTGCTGAGGCATACTCCCGACTGGATGCTTTTCGTAACGATGAAGCATATCGGTAAATACCAGAAGTAGGCTATTCTTTTACGACAGCTTTGTTTCTACCATTTGCTCTGACAATGTAAGTCCCTGCGCTGTAGTTTGATATGTCAAATTCGGTGCTTCCACTAACAGTTATTATGTCGCAACGGCGACCATTGATGTCGAAAATCTCGACAATGGTATTCTTGTCGGATGGCAGTTCTATTCTTAAGCTTCCGCTTGTAGGATTTGGATATAAGCAGAAATCGTCCGTTGTGGCTTCTTCGGTGCGCACGAATATGCCTGCGCTGTTGTAGGTGGCAGAAAATTCCGACGTGTTGTTTTCTGGGTCGATAGTAAGCGTAGTAAAGAGGTCGTTTTCGTCGAAGTCGTTGACATAAGCATTCCAAGCGCCTCTTACACATGGACTTACAGTACAAATATATTGCAATCCTTCACCGAATCCGCTTGGGTCGGGTGCTGCCTTGTAAATTTCAATTTTGTGGAATTCGGGGTGCATAACGTCAAGATTTCCATCGATGCGCATAATTCCGTCCTCCATTGTTATTTGGCGTATTGTCGGGAAATTCAGTTTTTCGTTTGCTCCCGAATCTTCGTCCAAGTCGTCGTTGGGTGTCACTCCCGGCTCGAAAAGGTCGATTGCAAGACCTCCATTGTTGTAGAACGAGTTGCAACTGATGAGGTTCTGTGTGCAGTTGTCGTTGGTAATGTAAACTCCGCATCCTCCGTTGTTGGCAATGATGTTGGCCTCTTCGGGAGAACCGCCAATTATGGTCTTTTGGGGACCTTGCGAGATTCTTATTCCGTCGAGTCCGTTGCCCAATGGATTGCCGTCAACGTCAACACCTATGTAGTTGCGTACTATTACGTTGCTGTCGGATACGGTAATGTTTATGCCAATGCCCACCTGTGTGTTGCCCGAAATAATGTTTCCATCCATTATGTTCTTGTACGAAATGCCGTCGATGATAATTCCAGCCGTGTTTGCAACTGCTTGACGACCAGTATAGTCTGTGCCGATGAAGTTGTTCTTCAGGAGGTTGTTGTTAGTACCATTGTTGTAAAAGAACACACCGTAGCCGACATTTCCCGAAATAATATTTCGCTCTGCGTCGGTATCGCCGCCTACGCGGTTGCTATACGAACCATCGTCGAAAAGCACGCCGTATGTGTTGCCAATAGGTTGAGTACCAGTAATATCGGTTCCAATGTAATTGCCAATGATTACATTCTGCGTTGCTCCTGCGCCAAATAGTGGCAGTCCATAGTCGGTGTTGCCCGAAATTATGTTTCGTTCTTCTGGCGAAGTTCCGCCAATTGTGCAATATCGCACAGCACCTTCCATGCTCATGCCGTCGTAGTTGGGCAGCGAGTCGTTGCCTTCGCGGTTTAGCCCTATGATACAGCCTTTTACCATGCAATATTCGACATCGAGCAGACGTATTCCGATGTGCAGGTTGCCCGAAATAATGTTGCGTTCTGCAAGTGTTGTTCCGCCAATTGTGCTGTTGTTGCTACCCGAAATGAATTCAAGTCCTATGTCGTTGCCCATAATGGTGATGCCGGTCTCGTCGGTGCCGATGTAGCATCCCGAAACCGTTGAGTTTGCCGAGCCGTAGAATTGTGCGCCTTTGGTAAAACGACGGATGTTGAGACCTTTCAGCGTTGCATTGGGTGCATTCATGAAGCGGAAGCCGTAGTCGCGGGCATTGCTACCGTCGATTACGATTTCAGGACCGAACGGATTGGTGTCACCTGCAAAAGCGGTTTGCGTAGTACCGTCGATTGTAACGCCCTGCTGCATTATCATAGGTAGGTCGCTCGATGGAGCGATTACCCAGACTCCAGTGCTCGAATTGTAGTTGGCATCGGTGGTTGGAATGTTGAAATTTATGGTATGCGGACCTGTTGATGCAGCGCACATTTGCAGAGCATAACGCAAGGTATTTGGACCGGAATCGCCAGTAGATGTAACTGTGAAGGTGGTGGATTTTGCGACTATTGCAGTCAAAATCAATAATATTGCAAGTATGATGTTTTTCATGGTTCTAACGTTTTTCAAGTTTTATGCATCTGCTTTCATTGTGTTTGTTTTGGAAAAGAACAAAATACGTTCCATTCGCAAAATTTGACAGGTCTATAGTGCCATTTCCTGTGGTGATATGCTTGATTAATCGTCCATTGGTGTCGTAAACGAGCAGAGAGTCGAATTCGGTTGTGTTTATTTTGCAGATGCCTGTTGTTGGGTTGGGATAAATTGCCATTTCATCGTTTGTGGCGAATACAATTTCGGTGACAATGCCATGCGATTCGGAGAACTCCGATGTGTTGCCATTTTCGTCGGTGGCTGTCGCGATAACAGTCTCGTTAGAAGCAATTTCAGTATCGAGAACTGCAAGCCAACTGCCATCGCTGTGAGGTGTGGCTTTGCCTATGTAGGTGCAACCTTCACGCGGAATTCCCAAGCCTGTCGGCTGCTGTGCAACGAAAAGCTCCACAGTGGCGGTTTGAGGGTTTTGCGTGTCGAGAGTGCCGTTAATCCAGATTTGACCGCTGTTTACGTCGCGGATGACGGATGTTATCACCGGATAGTTCATGAGGTTGTTGCAACCGCTGTCGGTATCGCCGCTGTCATTTTCGTTGATTCCTTGCGGAAATATCTCAATTCCAGCATATTGGTTGTTGAAGATTGAATTTTGCGAAATGCGGTTGTTGAGTGTGGTTTCGTCCATCAGGACAATGCCTGCCGAATCGTTGTTGGCGATGATGTTGCCTCTGTCGGGCATTCCGATGAAGTTGTTGGTTGCGCCTCCAGCGATGAGTATTCCGCTTGCTCCGTTGCCGAGGTCTGTGGAAATGTCGAGTCCTGTTCCAATTTTGTTGCCAGCAACCGTTATGCTGTCGGCTCGGTCGGTTATTACAAGACCAAAGTCGGAATTAGCAGAAATTACATTGTCGCTTATTTCGAGGTGCTTGGTTAGTGCGCTGACTATTATTCCATTAGAGTTCGGCAGTGCAGAATTTCCCGAAATGTCAACGCCGATAAAATTGCCTCTGATGATGTTGTTTTCCGTTCCCTGGTCGGTGACTTCGATTCCTGCGTATAGGTTTCCCGAAAAGATATTCCTGTCCGAATCGTTTTCACCGCCAATCATATTTCCTTTGGCATCGGCGGCAAGCATAAGGCCTACGTCGTTTGGCAGTGCTAACGTTCCTTGCGCATTGGTTCCCACAAGGTTACCTCTGAAAATGTTTTCATCGGTGCCACGAGTTACTATGAAAAGTCCGTAGCTTCGGTTGCCCGACAACACATTGTTTTCCATAATGTTCTGGTGCGACGAACCATCGACGCAGATGCCCGTGGCGTTCGGAAGTGCAATTTCTCCGCTTGCATCAGTGCCTATGTAGTTGCCACAGATGTTGTTGTGATGGCAGTTGCCGTAGTAGATGCAGCCATAGACGCGGTTTCCCGAAATGATGTTACGCTCTTCTGGTGTGTGTCCGCCAATGATGTTGCATTTGCCTGTCGTATTGATTTCCACACCGTTGGCTTGAATTAGCGAGTCGGTTCCCTCGAAAGCAAAGGTTTGCGTTCCCGTAACGTCGGTGCCGATATAGTTTCCACAAACGACATTGCTGTCGGCCGATTCGATGTAGATGCCAATTTCTGTGTTGGCGGAGATAATGTTGCGTTCGGCAGGTGTGGTTCCTCCAATGCGGTTGGCGTTTGCATTTGTCATTACAATTATGCCATAGTGGTTGCTAAGCGGATTTGTACCTGTGATGTCGGTGCCTATATAGTTGCCCGACACTATGTTGTTTCGGCTTCCGCTGCTTTCGACGACTATCGCCGCATTGGTGTTTCCCGACAATATGTTGCGTTTGCTTTCGGTGTTTCCTCCGATGGTATTGTTGTGCGATGCCGACGAAATGTATATTCCCTGATTGTTTGGAACAGAAAGAGTTCCTGTTCTGTCGGTGCCGATTTTGTTGTTTGTTATTGTGTTGTTTCCAACGCCAATGAGGGCAATTCCTGCGATTGTGTTCCCCGAAATGATATTGTCGGTTATGTTGATGTTATGTGCATATCCGAGGTCGTATGAGCCGTAGCTTCCACCCGAAATGCCTATTCCGTAGGTGTTTGGGAAAACTTCTGTACCAATAGCGTCGATGCCGATGTGGCAGTCGCTTACATGTCCGCCATTTGCACCGAAGAACAGAATTGCATACTGGAATCCACCAATTGCGAAGCCTTTTATGCTGTTGTTTGCACTGGCAAGGCGAAAGCACGTCTGAAGATTGCGGTCGCCACCGTCGAGAACGATTTCGGGTCCGTATGGATTTGTGTTGCCGACGTTGCTAGTTTGCGATGTAGCGTCAATGTTGACATTTCCCGCCACAATGAGGTATGGCAGTTCGCTAAGGATATTTATGGTAAACGTTCCATTTTCGGCATTGTAGTTTGCATCGGTAGTGGGAATGTTGAAGTATATGTTCGAACTGCCAATGTAGTTGCTCGATGCCGATGTAATTGCTTGACGTAGTGAGCCTTCTCCGCTGTCGGCGGTGTTTGTTACGATATAGTCGGTGGCGAAAATTTTGTTTGACAATATCATCGCTGCGCACAAAAGTGCCGCTATCAATAAATGCTTCTTCATAGTAGAATTTTTTGTTGATGCGAAGATAAGAAATATTTTATTAGTTGGCACTAAAAATACCATTGTTGTCCGCTAAATTATGCGTTGTCACAATTTTTGCGTTGCTCCATTTCATTCCGCAGCAAAAATATGCGCCAACGCTTCAAAACACATACGTTTTTCTATATATATGCAACCTCTCCGAGGTTGATACATTCTTTCCAAAATCAAGCTTGCCTATTTTTGCTATTGGCGTAATAATATGATACACTTAAACTTATATGGTTTTATTGAAATTTTAGCGAACAACAATAATAAAATACCTAGTTGATATTGGATGTCAGATGGTGTTTTCCGCTGCCTAAGGTCTGTTTTTCATAACCACTGGAGGTTGGCAACCAAACTTCTGCCGCTGTGTTCGCTGGTATTACAATGTTCCAATCAAACTGATTTCCACTGACTTTCCAATTGCTTTCGATTAGTCCCGAAACTGATTTATAGGAGCAGTTTACATATTCCAAACCTTTGATTGGATATGGCTTCAGTTGGATTTTGCTATATCCCGGCTCCAAAGCGCGGATGCCACCGAGATATTCGTATTCCCAAAGTATAAGGTCGCCCAGAAGCATTACATGGTTGCCAGAATTCATTGATGGATCGGCTGTGTTGCCGTTCCAAAGTTCCCAGATTGTGGTGGCTCCGTTTCGATACATATAGCCCCAGCTTGGATAGCTGTCGATGGTAGCCAGACGCAATGCCAGGTCGCCACGGCCTCGTTCGGTAAGGGTACGCATAAGTTGCTGTATGCCAACCACTCCGGTAGAGACATGCCCACCAAAGTCCTTTTCGGTCTTGTCGATGATATTGGCGAAGACTTTGTCTTCCATATCGGCTGGCACCATTCCGAACCATAGAGGCAAAATGTTGGCGGTCACAGTGTTGTTGCTGTATCGTCCAGTTTCCTTGTTCAGGTATTTTTTGTTGTACGATGCGGTTGTTGCTGCAATCTCATTGTTGAAATATGCAACATCCTCTTGAATTCCAAGCAACTCGGCGAATTTTGCCATTTTGCCAGCAAGGTAGCAGTAGAAAGGTGTTGATATTACGGCTGCCGATGTAATTCGGCTTGTGTCTTTCGAATGTATCATTTCGGGCGATTCTGGTGGCATGCACCAGTCGCCGTAGCAGTCGCGTGTGATTATGCCATCTTCCGAATAGCTTTCTTTCATGTGGACTATCCAGCGTTTCATTGCTGCGTAGTGCTGGCGTATTGGTTCGCTGTCGCCAAAGCGCGTGTAAACCATATCGGCTGCCGTGATGAATGCTCCCGGCCAAGTCATGTTGTCAGTATATCTGCGCCAGTAGGCAGGTGCCACATCCGATATTGAACCGCTGGGCCATTGGGAATCGTCGAGGTCACTGAGCCATTTTGAGTACAGTTCGTGATTTCCAAATATGTACGATTCCCCGTAGCATCCTGTTGTGCGGTCGCCAGTCCAACCCATACGCTCGTCGCGTTGCGGACAGTCGGTTGGCATACTACGGTAATTTCCTCTAATTCCCCAGTATGCGTTGCGATAAACCGCATTTATAATTTCGTCGGATGTCTCGAATGAACCCGTAGTTGGCATTGCGTCGTAGAAAACAAGTCCTTCAAAGTCGTCAGCCACAGGCTTTTCGCGCAGACCTTTCACTTCTACATAGCGGAATCCATGGTAGGTAAACATTGGATGCCACTGCGCATCGCTGCCGCTCATGATATAATGGTCGGTGGCTTCGGCACTGCGTAGGTTGTCGATGTATATAAGGCTGTCGGGAGTTAGAGTTTCTGCAAAACGCAAGGTGATGGTATCTCCTGCCTTCTGGTTGTGCATTTTTATGTCGAGCACTCCAACCATATTCTGCCCCATATCAACTATCCAGCAGTCGTTCTTTTTGAATATCGCCAACGGACGAATCTTGTCCTGCACCATGATGTTGGGATTGGGCTGTGCAACGAGTTCACCTTTTGGTGCCTCTACAAGTTCTACTGGCAGCCAGTTGCTGTCGTCGTATCCGATTTTTGTCCATTCGCCAAGCTCCTTGTTGGCATCGTAGGTTTCTCCGTCAAACTCGTTGGCAGTACGGATAGGACCCTTGTTGGTTATTTTCCAGCTTTCGTCGCTACATATCATTGCCGAGGTGCCATCGTTGTAGGTAACTTCAAGTTGCAGAAGGAGTTGAGGCATTCCGTAGTGCATGGCATGTCTTATTCCGCACCATTCAAGATAAAGCGAGTCGTAGCGGATTGTCGTGTAGCGGCCTCCTTCAAGTGTGACACCGATAGCATTATCGCCTTTATTGAGCAGTGAAGTTACATCGTAAGCATTGAAATACACACGTTTGGTGTAGTCGGAAATGGCGGGCTTCAGCAGTTCATCGGCGGCGACTTCGGTTCCGTTGATATATGCGCTGTATTGTCCCAATCCGCTGATGTATAGGCGTGCTTTGCTTATGTCGTTGTTCAGGTTGAAAGTTTTGCGGAGATAGCGTGCGGTAATGCGAGTTTTGTCATACAGGACATCATCGTCGAATTCGTGCCCAATCCATTTTGCTTGCCAGTCGTCCTGGTTCAGCAGGCTTATCTCGAATGATTTTACGGAACTCTCCAGACTGGCTTTCTTTTCCTTTTCTCCGTATGTTACAGTGGTATATACTTTCCAGTATGCCTTGTCGCGGCTTTTCAGTTCCCGACCTTGATATGCAATGTAGAGCATCTGGTTCGATTCGATGACTTCCGAATCCCACAGGTCGCCGATTCCTTTCTTGGCATTTTGTTCGGTGGTGGATACAACTATGCGGTAGTTGACTTGCTTTACATTGTCGTACTGGCTTTCGTACTGCCAGCTGAAACGTGGTTGGTTTGTTGCTAAGGCACGACTGCCGTCCTGTTGTTCGACGGTAAGGTTGCATATTTCAATTTTGGTTCCGCAAGCGGTAAGCATTGCAGAGATGATTGCAACAAACAGAATGGAGAATAACAATGAGCGGTTCTTCATGGTATAAATTTATTGAATTTTATTGATGCGAAGATAAAAAATAAATAATTAACGGATGACATCTATTTTCCCATCTCCCTATATTTCATCGGAGAAACCTTTACCTCCTGCTTGAAATAGCGGCAGAAAAACGAATCGTTTGGGAAATTCAAGGCTTCGGCAATCTGCTGTATGCTCATATCGGTAGAATTAAGCAGAACTTTTGCCTCCACAATCACTCTTTCCTTTATAAGTTGTATCGGCGTTTTTCCCGATGCCAGATTAATCATCTTGGAGAAATATTTGGGCGAAACACAGCAACGGTCGGCATAAAATGACACCATCCGTTCCTTGCTTCCATACACTTGTAAGTCATCCATAAACTGCAGGTACAGTTCATTTTCACGGCTTCCTTCGTACAAAACATCTTCCTGACCGCCACCTTCTCCTAATTTTGAAAGGAATGATGCCGCCGATACAAAAAGATAACCCTTCACCACCTCGCTACGATACGCAACATCCACCGAGGAATAAAACTGTCGAATCTCCTTGTACAAACGTATTTGCTGCTGCATTTCCGCCTCATCGAGATGCATAAGTACGGGAACAGAACGGTGCATTATGTATGAATTGGCATTCATAGTGGAACTATTGAACAACTCGTCGTTTCCATTGTCCTCAAAAGCCATCGCTATTATTTTCAGGTCGTCGCTACACGAAAGAAATTCCACTATAGAACCACTTTGGACAATTAGAGCATCGTTGCACCCGACAACATACTCGTGCCGGTTCACCGTCGTCCTAATCGAACCTTTGCAACAAAGAATCGCCGAGGTAAACGTCAACTTGAACGGATAGGAATATGGCCGCGAATACGACACTTCAAAATCAAGAAAATTTTGCTCAATGTCCAGATTGTCATCAATAAATATCGACTCACCGACAACCATACCTTCGTTAACTCTGTTGAAAAATCTCAGTAATATCTGATTTACAGGAGTTTGCATAATCATTTACAAATTTTGCACAAAGATAATACTTTTATCACAACAAAATCCTCAAAAGCGAAAAATAGAACATTTATAACGAAAGATAAGAAACTGCAGAAATCTCACTATTTTATAATTTTGCACCCCGAAATTGACATAGTATGTCCATACGTGAAAGTTACATATCGGAAATCAACAAGAACAGCCCATACTGCTCTATAACAAACATTTACAACATTTTGGCGTAAAACGAGGAAAAACGTATGGCGAAATTCAAATTGTCGGCATTTCTAGTCAAAAGGCGAATAGCATTTATGCTCGCTGCATTAGCTATTGCTATTGCAAGCATTTGCCTGATTCCGCTGACAAACATAAATTCCGACATGTCGCGCTACCTACCCGACGACTCGCAGATGAAGCAAGGAATCGACAAGATGGCTGAAGAATTTGGCGATGACGGTCTTGGCTCGGGAATGGTCAGGGTCATGTTCAAGTCGTTGCCCGACAGCGCAAGAAACGCCGTAAAGGACGAACTTTCGGACATCGAGGGCGTGGCAAACGTAATCTACATTGAAGGCAACGACGAATACAACCACGGCGAAATGGTTCTGTACGAACTACTTGGCAACAGCAAGCGCAGTCAGCACGAACTTGCCGACGACATAAGTTCAAGATACGGCGACATTGTAATTGTAGAGACAAGCGAACAGGACACCACCGCACCTCTAGGCGTAATGCTGATAGCCTTTGCCCTGCTGCTTGCAGTACTGCTGATAATGTGCGAATCGTGGCTCGAACCTCCGATTTTCCTCGCAGCCATTGGCGTAGCGGTTGCAATAAACATGGGAACCAACGCCCTGCTCGAAAGCGTGTCGGCAACCACCAACTCAATCGCAGCCATACTGCAACTCGTGCTTTCAATCGACTACTCCATAATCCTGATGAACCGCTACCGACAGGAAAAGGCATCGGGAAAAGACAAGATGGAAGCTATGTCAAACGCACTCAACAAAGCATCGTCGTCAATAATCAGCAGCGCATTCACAACCATAGTCGGACTACTTGCACTCTTATTCATGAAGCTGAAAATCGGTGCCGACATGGGCATTGTCCTGGCAAAAGGCGTACTTTGTAGCCTTGTTGCAATATTCACCGTACTCCCGTCGCTCATCATTATGCTCGACAGTGCAATAGAAAAGTCGAAAAAGCGCGTACTTAACTTCCACACCGAAAGACTGGCTGGATTCAGCATGAAATTCCGTATTCCTCTGGCAATACTTTTCGTGGTGATATTTGCAGGTTCGTACTGGTTGCACAAAAAAACCGACATTTCCTTTTCCATAGAACAGAAATCGGAAATCGCAAAAACTTTCCCACAAAGAAATATAACTGCTCTTCTGTACAAAAATTCCGACTCACTAGAAATCATCAAGTTATCCGATAGTATTTCAAAAAATCAACACATAAAGTCGTTTGTCTCCTACCCTTCGCTGATGCAAAAGAAATATTCGGCACAGGAAACCAAAGACCTGCTCGACGAAATGACCTCAATGACTGGCGACCTTGACCTCGACGACATTAGTTCAGAACAAATCGTCAATACAATATACTACATAAAGTCGGGCGAACTCGCCAACGAAAAAATCAGCCTCCACGACTTTGCCTTGCTACTGTCGGACTTTGCCACCGACACCACCTACACCACCGACATCGACATTCCAATAAGCGCACCCGACACGACAATGGATGTCGAGCAAAGCCTAAAGTTGCTTGCATCACTTACCGACACAAGTTTCATATCCAAGAAGCTAACTTGCGACGAAATATCAGAAATTCTTGGCATCGACAAGGAACTGATATCAATAATTTGTCCTCCCGGGACAAAAATGACAATAAAGGAGACCATTAGCACATCTAAATACCTAGCAAACAGCTATATGCAGCCGATTCGTGTACACCATCGCAACGAAAAGCCAAAGGAAAGTACAATTGAGAACACTTCCGAAAGCACCACGCCAAGCAATACTGCCGACATTCAGGAGATTGCCGAGACCAACCACACAAACGACAGCGACAACATCTACACCGACTCGACAAAAGTACACAGCCAGTACACCCCTGCCGAAATGGCAGAGATTATCGGCATGAAGGAAAAGCACGCATCAACAATCTACAATCTTTACGGGCGCACCATCGACAAGAAAGTAAAGACGATGTCGCTGTACGAATTCATATACTTCCTAAACCACGACATCTCAAAACGTAAACTTTTCGCATCTCAGTTCGACGACGAAAGCCGCGAATGGCTAAACTATGCCGAAAGCCTGATGGCTACAACACTTACACCAAACAAGCAAGAAACACCAACAACTGCCCCGACCATAGTGCAGACAGAAGTCGATACGACAGCGAACATTACCGTTCATCCAGAAAAAAAGCACGAACACAACATTCCCGCACCTACGCCCAAAATTGACAAGGAAATGCTTGCTATGCTCGACAAGGCAGAACTGCTCATCAAAATTGCCGACAAAGGCGAAAAGTTCGGCGTAATGAGAATGCACGAAATCCTTGATTCGTTAGGCACCGACATCGACACTTCGGTTCTCGAACTGGCATACCTGTACTATGGAACCAGCAACTTCGACAACGACAGCCTCCTTATGTCGGCGGAAGAAATACTTGATATTGTAACCGATTCGATTATAGACAACAAGAAGTTTGCTCCGATGATAACCGACAATATAAAATCGAGCATTCAGGAAGCAAACGATATGGTGGACAGCAACCTTGGCAAACTTCGTGGCAAGAATTTCTCGCAGGCAATCATCTTCAGCGACTATCCCAAGGAAGCCCCCGAAACCAACGATTTTGTAGAATCGCTTACTGCACAATGCAATTCGCAACTTAAAGACGAGCACTACCTCATCGGCGAATCGGTGATGATGAATGAGATGCGCAACCAATGGGGCAGCGAAATGCTACTTGTGACACTAATCACCATACTTTCGATATTCCTGATAGTTGCCATCACCTTCCGTTCGCTTGCAGTTCCGTCCATCTTGGTGATGACGGTAATGTCGGCTGTTTATATTAATGTCTTTGTGAGCGGACTCATCGGCACTCTGCTTTATCTCGCCTACCTCATAATGCAGAGCATACTTATGGGTGCAACTATCGACTACGGCATACTTTTCGCCAACAACTACCGAGAAGCACGCTCCTCGTTGAGCATAAAGAACGCAATATGGGAAGCCTACAAGTCGTCCACCCACACCATTGTAACATCCGGCACCATAATGACAATCGCACCGCTTGCAATGTCCTTCATGATGGACGACCCCACCACAATAATGATTCTGCAATGCATCGCCATAGGCGCATTTGCTGCCGTAATGCTGATTATCTTCGTATTGCCAGGACTGCTGGGAGCTTTTGACAGGTTTATTGTAAGAAAGAAGAAAAAGATTTCAAACGGCATTAGCCATTGAAACTCATAATTTCACCAATATTGCACAAACAACTGTAATTCCATTCTGATTCGTAGTGTATCTTTTGGAAATCAACATTCTGCATTTCTTCCTGCCTATACGCCACAAATCCAAACTTGCCCATAAAATGCTCGGCAAGGTATTCCTGTTCGGACTGCTTTGGCGTAGGTATAAGCACCGCACGACGACCAAGAGCAGCAAGGTCACACAACGTACTGTAACCGCTACGGCAAAATACCCGACGTGCCGACACTATTAGTGATGCTATCCTTTCGTCGGAAGGATTGTTTTCGGAAGTTATGTTTGATGGTAACGATAATCCCTCTTCGCGAGCAACACCTCTTATTATATGCAGATGCGCTTCGGGCATAGCTGAATATTTTTCAACAAAGATTTTTTCGAGCACAGTTCTCTGCGGTTCAACGCCAGACAAAAGCAACAGGTCAAATTCTCCATTCAATTTTGCAACTTCCATCCCGTAAAACCTCGACAATGGACCAATATGCTTGACCGTCAAGTCAGTATCCGACATTTTCCCCGACAGCGACATCTCGCCTTCAACATCAGGCACTAGGCTATACCTATATTTATTTATATAGCGCAAATGCAAACATTTCATCATTCGCGCCGCAGACCGATTTAGGAAACCATTGTCAAAATTAAGCTGATGCGTCATATAAAACGACGGCACGGCTTCGGAATACAACCCTAACCGATTGTCAGAAAACACATAATCAATTGAATAGTCGGCTATTATCTTCGCCAAAGCACGATGTTCCCTACGAATGTTAGAAGCAAAGCTCAACATTGAAAACAAAAACGGCAACGAAACCATTCCTCGTTTGCCATACTTCATTCTTGCTGTTGGAAGTTCGACGAAAGGCAATTCTGGGAATCGGGCACAAAGATAGCGCAACGAGTCACCCCCTCCGCCAAGCACGACTTCAAAACCATTGTCGATGAAAAAACGGACGACAGGAACACATCGCGAAGCGTGACCGAGACCCCAGTCAAGGGGCGCAACCAATATCTTTGCACCAACCTTCAAATCACGGAGTTACAAGCGCGTTGAAACCCAAGGAGCGAATTTTCGCACCAATTTTCTCAAGTTCGTCCGGAGCGACCTTCTGCAAACCCGACAGCGGAGTTTCACGGGCAATGGAATAAACCATAACCTGCGAAGGATTAAGCCGTTTCAACGTTTCGAAATATACGCGAAGCGACTCGTCGGTTGTATTGTCGAAGAAAGTTCCATCTATGTTTCCTCGCATAAACATCGTCTGGATAATCGGATGCTCAAAATTTCTGGCGATATTGTCAACAATCGTAGCAATCGACAATCCTGAAGCTGGCTTGTTTATCAACTCAAAATCGGACTGTATGAAAGTATCAACCTTGAGTATCGGCTCGTCAATCATCTTAAGAGCAGCTACAACTTTCTCGTTTCCAAGGTTCGAAGCATTTGTAAGTACCGAAATTTTCACATTTGGCAGATACTTGTTCCTAAGCCTGACCGTTTCGGCAACTATTTCGGGAAAGTCGGGATTGATTGTCGGTTCGCCATTGCCAGCAAAGGTTATGACATCAAGCGGCTGCTTGTTTTCCGAAAAATATTTTTCCATCACAGGGACAATGTCGCCAAGACGTGGAAGTTCGATTTTTATACCCTTGCTATTCCAACCGCATTCGCAATATACGCAGTTGAACGTACAGAACTTAGCATTTACAGGCAATAGGTTTATCCCTAACGAATTGCCTAAGCGACGCGAGCGCACTGGCCCGAAAATTATGTTGTCGAAAAGAAATGTTGACATGACTAAATATTATTTACCGCAAAGATAATTAGTTTTTTATTGGTGTCGACAAAAGTTTTGAATAACTATAATATGTCATGGCTCCTTCGTTTGAAGACTAAATACATCCTCTGAGTCACGCTGTGCCTCAATGCATTGTGGCTGCGTGTATGTCAAGCAATAACTATCAATATCATTACAACAACTTTACTAGTAAAAATAATGATACGTATTTCAAAAATCATTATCTTTGCGCCATAATCGACATTTCATCATTGACGGTAGAATAAGCGCAGGAACAGCAACCGACTAAAAAAGGATACGATTATGAAAGTAAAACATAAAGAGGGAATAATCAAGTCTTTCTATTGGAATGAAGCATAGGATTCGTAATATACTCATATTTGCATTCATAATGCTCTGCCATTTCACTTCGATGGCAGCAGACTCAAAGAACCCAAAGCTTTTCATAAAGCGAATACACAAAATAGCAACCGGTGATACTCCGTCGCGCACACTTGCCGACAGTCTCACAAGACTACTTACAGCAAAACAGAAAACAGGAGCCGAAATATTGTGCGATTTTTCAAACCTGCCCCAAAGCAATTCCAAACCCGACAGCCTATATATAGGCGACTTGCTCACAATAATACCAAACCATATCGAACAAAAGGAGCGCGACAAGCTATTGTCGTACCTTGAAAATGGCATAAGCCGCAAATACGTATGCAACTATATCATCAACAGCGAAAGTTTCCATAGCCTGTGCGCCAAGCATGGAATTGAAAGGGGAAATGCTGGGGTCTTGGAAAATAGGGACAGAAACGCCGAACTGACAATGCTGGCACAACGTGTATTCTCGTTCACCAACAGCAGAAAGGCCTCAGCCGAAGAACTCAACCTCCTGCTCGACGACAATGCCACGGCTACATCAGTCACCGACAATATAGTATGCAACAGCCCAATAATGAACACATTAAGCGACTCTCTTTATGTAGAATGCCTTGCATCGGCGCTCGCCATAAATCTCAGAGATCGGGAAAGAGAACATTATATCGGCTTGCTTTCGCAGAACTATACACACCGTGCAATACTCCGCCTGCTCGTCAACACTGAAGATTTCGACAGCTACTGCAAGGAACACGGAATAGAACGCGGACAACTGCACATAGGCGGTTGGAAGAACAACGAAGACGGACTGACATTCATCGACCATATTTCAGGAGCGAAAGTCACAGGATACTTCTCGGCCGACGGTGATATGTGCTACTTCGATGAAAACGGGATACTGCGCACAAACTGGAACAAAGTCGAATGGGTGACCGACACCATAAGCGAACTTTACTCATACGACAAGCTATGCGCCGACATTGAAAGGCTGGCGAAGCAATACCCCTCGCTTCTTACAATAGACACTTTAGGTGCAACCGCCGACGGAAGGATTGTTTTCGACCTCGTAATCGGCAAGGACAATTCAAGCAGACAAGTCATCGTACAGGCCACGTCACACGCACGCGAATATATGTGCAGCCAACTTGCGATGTGCCAGACAGAGCATTTCCTACAAAACTTCTGGTCGGGATCATTTGACGGCGCAAGCTATTCGGAACTGACCGAAGACTGCCAGCTTCATATAATTCCGATGTTCAACCCCGATGGAGTGTGCATATCTCAATTCGGACTCGACAGCATCCGCGACCCACATATCCGTGACAACATAATGAAGATATACTACGCAGAAAACCCCAAGGCTCGCAATCGACCAGAACTGAACACATTCCTAAGAATGTGGAAGAGCAACGCCCTCGGAGTTGACTTGAATAGGAACTTCGATGTCAACCGTCATATCAAGACATTTTTGAAGTCTTCCCGTAGCGCAAACTACCGAGGTCCCCACGGGCATTCAGAACTCGAGACGCAGGCTTTGGTCGGACTTGTGGAATCGCTTGGAAACATAGTGACCCTGATAAGCTATCATTCGGCTGGCGAGGAAATTTTCTGGGCATACGGACAGAAGGGCGATTTCCTCCAGCAATGCCAGAACCTTGCCGAAGGACTTAAGGACATCACCAACTACGAATATCATTCGGAGGAGGATTTCGGCACAGGATGCAGCAATTGGGCTACATCTAAGGGCATAAAGGCCGCCACTATCGAAATCGGCTTGGGCACATCCCCACTGCCTATATCCCAATTCCAGAAAATATGGAACGACAACAAGGATGTGCTGCCGTTTCTGATGAAAAGCAGATAAGAACTGGTTGGTTGCTCAAAAAAGTAAAACGCTATTCTTCATGGAAATAAGAGATGGAAAAACAAAAAATCCCGCTGTTGCAGGATTTTTGTCGGTCCGGAGGGGCTCGAACCCTCGACACCCTGATTAAGAGTCAGGTGCTCTACCAGCTGAGCTACGGACCGCTCGTCTGATTTTGCGAGTGCAAAGGTAATGCTTTATTACAAACCTGCAAAACATTTTTTCAATATTTTGCATCACATCATAACAAATTAATAATCAACAACAAAACATTCTCAAGACTAATTTTTATTTTTATTTTAACACAAAAACACCCTCGCTCTATTGCATCGAAACCGCAAAAAACCGATATTTGCACCACAATTTTCGGAGATGGATAAACTGCGGAAAATATTATGTGCCGTATTCCTGACACTTTTTGTCGGGATGTTTTTAAGCAACACATTATTCCCTCATAGCCATATAGTTAGGGGAATGATTGTGGCGCACTCCCACCCATACAATCCATTTTCAGAAAATGAGCACCAACATAGCGACGACGAAATAATCCTCATAGCCTACCTCGCAAATGTTGCTCTAATCGAAACAGAAACGCAGGAAATTCCACCTGTTTTTCTTTCTCCGACAGAATTCATACTAAAGGAATATGTTCCAAGTCGCATACAAAGCAATGCAATCCTATTCGCACGTCCACGCGACCCTCCTATTGCCGCTATCTTTTCATAATCAGTGGTAAAGAAAGCCATAAAAGGAAATACAATAGGAAATTTAACAAAAAACAAGATGAAAAAATATATACTGTTGGCACTTATGCTGACATTAAGTCTGTGCCTAATGGCGCAGACAAACAAGACCGATGCAAATGTTTTCGGACACGTAGTTGACAAGCAGAGCGGTGAACATCTGCCATACATTAACATAATGGTGAAAGGCACGTCGATAGGCACCGCCACCGATGCAAGCGGACACTTCCACCTCAACAACCTGCCAATAGGCAAGCTTACCATTGTGGCACAGAGCATTGGCTATATGCCCGAAGAAAAAACAATAGAGACTGCCAGTGGAAAAATCATAGAACTGAACTTCGAAATAGAAGAAGACGCCATAATGCTCAACGATGTGGTTGTTTCGGCAAACAAAAACGAAACCAGCCGCAAGGAAGCGCCAGTTGTCGTAGGCGTAATATCACCCAAGACCTTTGAGAACACCAACTCGGTATGCCTCGCCGAAGGGTTGAACTTCCAGCCAGGACTCAGATTGGAAACCAACTGTCAAAACTGTGGATTCCAGCAGGTTAGAATAAACGGACTTGAAGGTTCGTACTCGCAGATACTTATCGATGGAAGAGCCGTAAGCAGTGCATTGTCACAAGTTTACGGACTGGAGCAGATTCCTGTCAATATGATTGAAAAAGTGGAAGTCATACGCGGAGGCGGCTCGGCAATTTTCGGCTCCAACGCCGTTGCGGGAACAATAAACATCCTCACGCGCGAACCGCAGTTCAACAGCATATCACTTGGCAACAGCACAACTCTCATCGGCATGAAAAAAGCCGATGTAAACACAACGCTAAACGCCTCGGTCGTATCGCTGAACAACAAGGCCGGCATAACAATCTTTGCCTCGGCACGACAGCGCAGTCCGTTCGACTACGACGGCGACGGATTTACCGAAATCGGCAAGATAAACGCCAAGAACATTGGTTTCCGTGGCTATCTGAAAACAAGCGACTACACAAAGTTGTCGATTGAATACCACACACTTGACGAGTTTAGGCGCGGAGGAAACAACCTGTCGTTGCCAGCACACGAAGCTGACATTACCGAACAGACCGAACACAAGATACACTGCGCAGGACTGAAATACGATATCTTCAGCAAAAACAGCAAGCATTGGTTCCAAATATACTCGTCGTTGCAAAACATCGACCGCAACAGCTACTACGGCACAGGCAAAGACCCCAACGCCTACGGAAACACAAAGGATTTCGCATCGGTAAGCGGATTCCAGTACGTGTTCTACATGGACAAGTTCCTTTTTATGCCAGCAACTCTGACTTCGGGAATCGAATACAACTACAATTCTCTCTACGACGAATCTCTTGGATACAACAGGATTATCGAACAGAAAATCAACATCTACAGCGCATTCATACAGAACGAGTGGCACAAAGAAAAGCTATCTTTCCTCATCGGCGGACGTATAGACAAGCACAATATGGTAAAGAATCCAATCATAAGTCCGCGCGGCAACATCAGGTACTCACCGCTGAAATGGATGTCGTTGCGTGCCGGTTATGCAATGGGATTCCGTGCGCCACAGGCGTTCAACGAAGACCTTCACATTGCAGCCGTTGGTGGCGAAGTGTCACTTATCAGCATCGACCCAGCCTTGAAGCCAGAGAAGTCGCATTCGGCAAACGCTTCTTTCGATTTCAACACAAAATGGTCGAGTTCGGCAATTGACTTCCTTGTAGAAGGCTTCTACACCGTGCTTAACGATGTGTTCATCCTTGAAGAAAACGGACACGACGCTACTGGCAACCTATTGTTAACCAGAACCAACGGAAGCGGAGCAACTGTAGCGGGCGTAAATTTCGAGTTGAAATACATCCCCACCAAGAAACTTGAAATACAGGCAGGTTTCACCTATCAGCAAAGCCGTTACAAGCAACCCGAAGTGTGGAGCGAAACCATCGAAGCACAAAGGCGGATGTTCCGCACGCCCGACACATACGGCTTCCTAACCGTTTACTATTCACCGCTGAAGGATTTTGACATTTCACTTTCGGGAACATATACAGGCTCGATGCTCGTGCAGCATTTTGCAGGCTACATAGCCGAAGATGCCGAAACGACAACAAAGCCATTCTTCGACACCAACCTGAAACTTTCCTACTCGTTCAAGCTAAAGGACGATTTTAGCCTTGAAGTAAGTGCAGGAATGAAAAACATATTCAACAGCTACCAGCGCGACTTCGACCAGGGAGAACTTCGTGATGCCGGATACATCTATGGACCAAGTTTGCCGAGAAGCGTATTTTTCGGATTGAAGTTTTCGATGTAAAGGCTGCGCCGTTTGAATGTTTCACGTTTGAATGTTTCACGTTTGAATGCCTTCGGCGTTTCAATGGCTTCGCTCGTTTCTGGTTTTCTTGTTGAGTCGTGGCGCGCCGCGACCGTACAAAGTTTCCGTTTCTATGTTTGGGTTTTGATGATTTGATAATTTGTAGCGACGCGGCACGCCACGTCGCCACAGATTATCAATTATACATTGTCAATTATCCATTATCCATTGTTCATTATCAATTGTTAATTATCCATTGTTAATTGGTTAGTATCTATTTGTAAAAAGACTAGGGATTCTCATTTTTTTTGTACATATTTGCATCGTAAAAAAGATTGATATGAAGAAGCTCATTATAATAGCCATATTATTGGCAGTCACGACATTTGTTAATGCACAGAAATATGTGTTCCTGTTCATTGGCGACGGTATGGGACAGTCCGACGTTGACCTTTACGAAGCCTACCTTGCCGAAAAAGACGGGAAAGAAGGATTCGTACAGTCGAACATCAGCAAAATTCCCTTGCTGTCGATGTGCACCACCCATTGCAAGAACCGCAGAATAACAGATTCGGGCGCAGCCGGTTCGGCTATTGCCTGCGGACAAAAGTTCAACGTTGGCGAAATCGCATACTCCGAAACAGGGAACCAACCCAAGTCGATAGCAAAGGTCGCCAAGGAAAAAGGCATGAAGGTGGGTATTATCAGCACAGCCCCCATGAACCATGCTACTCCTGCATCTTTTTACGCAAACCAGCCGACACGCAAAAACTACTACCAGATAGGTCTTCAACTTGCCGAAAGCAACTTCGACTTCTTCGGCGGGGGCGGACTGCTAAAGCAAACAGGCAACAAAAAGGACGAAAAAGACCTTATGACCATATATCAGGAGTCCGGCTATCTCACGTTCACATCACTCAAGGCAATCGCCTCAATGAAAAGCCATAATAATAAGGTAATCTTTACAAACGAGACTCTCGACCGCGACGCCAGCATACCCTACAAAATCGACAGGGAAGACGCTCCTAACAATTCGCTCGCCGAAATCGTTGAAACCGCAATCATACATCTGGATAATCCCAAAGGCTTCTTCATGATGGTGGAAGGCGGAAAAATCGACTATGCCGCACACGACAACGATGCAGGTTCAATCATCGGCGAAATGGAAGATTTCGACAATGCAATCGCCGAAGCATACAAGTTCTACCTTCAGCACAAGAACGAAACAATGATTATCATCACTGCCGACCACGAAACTGGCGGTGTTTCGCTCGGAATCGCCGACAATGGCTATGAATCGGACTTTGGAATCCTTAGCAAGCAGAAAATGTCGATGTCGAAGTTCGGAACAATAATAAAGAAACAGACCAAGAATGAAGATAATGTTTCCCTGAAAGAATATACAGACTTGGCTTCCAAATACTTTATGGGAATAGAAATGGATTTCTCGGCAGACGAACAAGCAATCCTAAACGAAGCCTACGCCGCCATAAATGCGAAATCCAACCGCGCAAAGGACGAAGCCAAATCGAAATACAACGGCAACAACCCCATGGCATATGCTTTCTGCCAGATTATGAACAGAAGAGCTTCCGTCGGCTTCACGACAAACGCTCACACCTGCGCAAAAGTTCCGGTTTATGCCGTTGGAACTACCACGCCTATTCTCGACAACACTGAGATTTTCGGTGTGATAAAGTCATTCATTGAAAAATAATATGTAACAACAAATAATTTTTTCGACATGCAGAATTTAGAATGGTCAAAACTCCCGTTCGGATACGTAAAGACGAACTACAATGTACGTTGCGTTTGGAAAAACGGCAAATGGGGAGAAATCGAAGTTAGTGATTCGGAATACATCAACATCCACATCGCATCCACCGCATTGCACTACGGACAGGAAGCTTTCGAAGGTATGAAGGCTTACCGCGGCAAGGACGGCAAGGTTCGTTTGTTCCGCTGGGAAGAAAACTGCAAGCGACTCAAGGACTCGGCAGCCGGCATCTATATGGCTCAGGTTGACGACAAGCTGTTCTTCGATATGGTAAAGAAGGTTGTGGAACTCAATGCCGACTTCATTCCTCCATACGGAACTGGCGCTTCGTTGTATATCCGTCCGTTGCTCTACGGTTCGGGCGCAAAGGTTGGTGTTCACCCTGCCGACGAATACACATTCCTCATCTTTGTGACTCCAGTTGGCCCTTACTTCAAGGAAGGCTTCAACCCAGTTAAGATTGCTATCATCAGGGATTCGGACCGTGCTGCTCCACTTGGAACCGGGACAATGAAGGTCGGCGGAAACTACGCAGCTAGCTTCCGTGGTCTCGAAAAGGCTCACGAAGCAGGTTACGGCTCTCCTATGTACTTGGATTGCCGCGAAAAGAAGTACATCGACGAAATCGGTGCAGCAAACTTCTTCGCAATCAAGGACAACACCTATATTACACCTAAGTCAACATCAATCCTTCCGTCAATCACCAACAAGAGCCTCGAAGAGGTTGCCAAGTACATTGGCTTGAAGGTTGAAAGACGTCCAGTTGACGTTGCCGAACTTCCTACTTTCGAGGAAGCAGGCGCTTGCGGAACAGCAGCAGTAATTTCTCCAATCGGCGAAATCGTTGACATTGACGAAAACAAGCACTACGTTTACTGCCCCGACGGCAAGCCAGGCAAGTGGTCAACCAAGATGTACGAAACTCTTGTAGGCATCCAGTACGGCGATATTCCAGACCCGTTCGGATGGATTACAATACTAGAAAACATCTAATTTATTCTTTTGATTTTTTATGTTATAAAATATCAACAAAAAAGAATATCGGTAATTTATTTTTAATAACTTTGCAGAAATTTAAAACAATAAATATTATGGCTAAAATTAAAGTTGCTATTAACGGTTTTGGTCGCATCGGCCGCAATGTTTTCAAGATTGCATTCGGACGCGACAATATAGAAATTATCGGTATCAACGACCTTACTGATACCAAGACATTGGCACACCTGCTGAAGTACGATTCAACTCAGGGCAAGTTCGACAAGGAAGTTTCCTACAACGACAGCGCTATCATCGTAAACGGCAAGGAAATCAAGGTTAGTGCTGAAAGAAATCCAGCCAACATTCCATGGCCGGAAACTCCAGACGTAGTTATCGAATCGACTGGTCTTTTCACCAGCAAGGAAAGTCCTAAGGGCGGTTACCGCGACCACCTGAAGAACGGTGCAAAGAAGGTTATCCTTACCGTTCCTGCAAAGGACGACATCGATGCAATGGTTGTTCTCGGTGTTAACGAAGAAGTTATCACTAAGGACGTACAGTGCGTATCGAACGCTTCCTGCACAACCAACTGCCTCGCTCCTATCGCAAAGGTTCTCAACGACAACTTCGGCATCGAATACGGTCTTATGACTACAATCCACTCGTACACCAACGACCAGATTGTTCTCGACGGTCCACACAAAGACCTCAGAAGAGCTCGTTCGTGCGCTGTTTCTCAGATTCCTACCACTACTGGTGCTGCTAAGGCTGTTGGTAAGGTTCTCCCAGCTCTCAATGGCAAACTCGACGGTATGGCAGTTCGCGTACCAACCCCAACAGGTTCATCGGTTGACTTGGTTTGCTTGTTGAAGAAGGACGTTACTATCGAAGAAGTTAACGCAGCAATAAAGAAGGCTGCTGAAGGTCCTATGAAGGGTATCATCGAATACTCGGAAGAACCACTCGTATCAATCGACATCGTTCACAACTCACATTCGTCAATCTTCGATGCTCAGTCAACGATGCTCAAGGGCCGCTTGCTGAAGACCTTGACTTGGTACGACAACGAATGGGGTTATTCAAACCGCGTTGCTGAACTCATCGAAAAGTTGAAATTCTAAATCTAAAAAAAGAATATGAGAGCAATAAATAAGTTATTCTATTTCCTAATGATTGGCGCAATGGTTTCGTTGTGCTTTACTGCATGCCAAAAGGATGACGACGGTGAAAGCGGAAGATCGGGCAAAGACGGCAATTCTAAAAAAGAAAAATACATTTCTTCTGACGAACAAGCTGCACAAATTGCACGCTATCTATGGTTTGCACTAAACGACATCGATAATCAACTATCTACAGGTACTTTCAATAATACTCCTGTATATTCACCATTATCAGGTCAAGCTACAGTAAATGGCACAGTTTCCAGTTATACTGGCTCGTACATGAACACAGTACAAACCGATAGCCGTCTAACCATTACATTTGACAACTATGTTATAGCTGATGAATCGGAAATGTATAGTGAAATATACAATAACGATTCTAATGGGTATACTATAACGGGAACAATAACCTACCGCCAGGACAAATATTCAAGCTCAAAATACAAATTAATCCGAGAAGTTAACGGTGACAATATTGAGATTGAAGGAAACGGAATAAAGGATGTTATGTCTGTTGATTTAGATCGCTATCATAACTCCAAAACGAAAAACGACAAAAAGTTCCCATTGGCAGGAAGCATAGTTTCTTCATCGGGCAGCAGTTATAGTGCATACGATGGATGGGAACAATAATGGTTTAGAATGAATAAAATAAAAAAGAGAAGCTTAGGCTTCTCTTTTTTATTTATAATTATTATCAATCCAATATATCATATACGACCTCTCTGAGGTCGGTCTTATGATGCTTAATCTTTCTATAACTATTTGACCTCTCCGAGGTCTATTAGAGATTATTGGTGTCAAAAAAATCCATATAACTCTCACAAAATACATTGTATCAACACATTACATACCAACATAATATGTAGGCTTGTATTTTGCGAACTTCTACAACCTCGGAGAGGTTGCATATATATAGAAAAACATATACAGTTTTGGAGCGTTGGCGCATATTTTTGTCGCGTAAGCATACAATGTTCCATAAGCAGAAGACATTACAAAACAAATGCAAGACGTTTGTAATGTTGAGGCGTGGGAACATCTACAAAGTAAAAAATTGTGACAACGCGGATTTTAATAACCGACAAAATACAACCGACTCCGAAGAAGTCACAGCTAATTTTCACAAAAAACGATTTTTTTCACCAATAATTATTACATTTGTCACAAATATCATGAATATGTCACGAATATACGACTACAAGGCCATAATGAGCAACGGACAAGTGCTCGATTTTTCCCAATTCAGAGGCAAGGTATTGCTGATTGTCAACACAGCAAGCAAATGCGGTTTTACGCCACAATTCGCAGGATTGGAAGAACTAAACCAGAAATACAAGGACAAAGGGCTTGTAGTCATCGGATTTCCGTGCAACCAGTTTGCTCATCAGGACCCAGGTACCGACAGCGAAATTTCAAGTTTCTGCCAGCTCAACTACGGCGTGACATTCCAGATGATGAAAAAAATTGATGTCAACGGCGAGAACGCCCACCCTATCTTCAAATACCTTACTAGTGAAACAAGGGGATTCCTAGGCAAAAAGATAAAATGGAATTTCACCAAGTTCCTCATCTCACGCGATGGCACAAAAATCAAACGCTATCCACCGACCAAAGCACCTCATAAGATTGAGAAGGACATTGAGGAAATGATTTAGGGCAGAAAGATTGCATAAGACCAGTCTGAGGGAGCGAGGCTATGTGAACCTTTGTATGTTTCATAGATTCGGACAAGACATGTATCCTTTTGCTATATTTTATACTCCACCACCTCGTATCTGTCTATATTCCTTATATTGCTGCTGAAGTTTGCACCTATGCAGAAAATCTTCTTGCCACTTGCAACAAATGGTTCGGCATAGTGCTTGTCGGCAATTTGTTTCAAGGCTTCCTCTGCCGATTTTTCAAACTTGAATTCAAATAAATAGACATAGTCGGCGGTTTCAATCGTCATATCAATACTACCTTCTGAAGTGTGGTATTCTGCTTTCGTGTATAATCCACACAAAGTGCTGACGATGTACATTACATTCTGATAGTGGTTCTCCAAATCCTTTACAAGTTCGTATGGAGTGTCAGCGAAGAAACTTTTAAGCCTTGCCATAAAGTCATCAATGCGACCTCCGCGGACTTCCTTCACGAAGTTCATAATCTGGAAAGCAGTCTTGCCTGTTTGTATAGATGTATAATATGGCATAAGATATTTGACAAAACCTTCTCTCACCTCTTCGTTTGGAAATCCCAATCTGTACATATCGAATTCAGAATCGAAACTCTTGATTGTCAAGTAACCACTTTGGAAAATTACAGGAATAGGATTGTTTGACATTGAGTCGATAGCATTGAGAGTATCGGCATCAACTTCTTCGTTTGCCATCCGTTCTAGGTTGTAGTCGCGTTCCTTCAGCAATTTTACGAGGAAAGTCGGTGTGCCAGTCTCAAACCAATAGCTTCCGAAATCTCTCTTATACAATGCATTAAGCACGCTAAACGGATTATACATTCCACAACTGTTCTTTGAAAAATGATAGCCGTCGTAACGCTTTTTCAGTTCGGCATAGGCCTCGTCAACAGTCATTTTCTGATATTCCGCCAGACGCTCAACATGCAGTTGGAACACCCTGTGCAGTTCCTCCTCGCTAATACCACAAATTGAGGAATAGTCGTCACCCAACGAAATGTCGTTCAAGTTGTTAAGGTCACTAAAGATACTTACCTTGCTAAACTTTGTAACACCAGTTAGAAAAGCGAATCGGATATAGCTGTCCATACTTTTAAGTACTCCATAGAATCCCTTAAGCATAGAGCGGTATTCATTCTGCAGCTCCTCGTTGCCGATTGCATGAAGCATTGGCTTGTCATACTCATCAACAAGAATGACAACACGCCTACCAGTCTTTTCGTATGCGCGACGAATGATTCCCTCGAAACGTGTTCCCAAGTCAATGTCACGTGCATCGCTGCCATATTTGTCTTCCCATTGGTTTAATGTTGACGACAAGCGATTCACAAGCGCATTCCTATCAATATAGTTTGCCGTATTCAAGTCCAAGTGCAACACTGGATATTCAACCCATTCCTTTTCTAGATTTTCTACTGCCAACCCTCTGAACAGCTCCTTCTTGCCAAGGAAATAAGCCTTCAATGTCGAAAGGAACAGGCTTTTGCCGAACCTGCGCGGACGCGACAGAAAGTAATACCTACCAGTGCTTACAAGCTGGTACATAATTGCGGTCTTGTCAACATACAAGTAGTTATCTAATATTAGACTTTCAAAATCCTGTATGCCTATCGGCAGGTTCTTCAACTGTTCCATTGTGCAGATTTATCGTGAATTATATTTGCAAAAATACATATTTCTTTTATTCTAAACAATATTTGTTTTCCACGTCAAAAAACGTTTCTAACAACCATCATACGACACAAGATTTTACTCCACTACTTGCAATAAAATTCTATCATCTTCACGATTGCCCGCTGGCACACTGGACAGAACGCATCGCAACCGAAATGGTTCATAAGGCAATCCTGCATAGGACGATATAAACCTTTTCGCAGATAACCGGCACCTTCATAAACACCAACCTTGTCATTGTATTCCGAGGTTGCCGGCGTTGGAACGGGCGTCCCCTGCTCCACCATATCCTTCCATTTCGAGGCGAAATCGACCAGAGTCGTAACGTTAGGGTCGGCTGGCTCCAACTTCAAATTGTAGAAATCGTTGTACTCCGAACCGCCTACATATTCGTCGCCAAGCCCTGCAAAGCCGTGTCCGAACTCGTGAACAATAATTTTACCAGCCATCTTGTTGGAATTCACACCAGTGCAATACCAGTTGAAGATTCCGCCACCGCCATATTTTGTGCTGTTTACAAGAATGTAAATCTGGTCGTAAGGTGCATTGGCGGCCACATCGCGCAAAGTCTTGTTGTCGGTGGTCATAAGGTAGCGTTCGCTGCCGAGCGACCAATACGAACAACTGACAATGGTATTCTTCCATATTCCCTTGCAAGGTTCGTCAACGCCCGACTCCTGCGAGGGTGCAAGAACTGCGTGAATATTAAAGTCATCCTTGTGCGAAGTGTATGGCTCATACTTGAAAAATTCGTTCTTGAACTTCTCGCAGTCCTTCTTGAATTGTGACATTTGCGCAGCCGTATAGCCGTCGGGAACAATCACAATATCAACCTTGCGGTTGGCATCGCCGCCCTTGAGAACCTCATACACAGGATATTTATGGCGGTTATCGTGTTTAATGAGGCAAACATCGTCAGGATTTATGTCGTAGCGGTACTTCTCGACATATTTTCCAGTCTCGAAAGCCTTTGTGCAGAACACAACCGTAACCGCAGCCTTAGGATACGGGAACACAACCGACTCCGAGAAACTTTTCTGCACAGTGCGAGCCTCGTCAACAGTCTGCCACTCACCGAAAAGCGTCGAATATGAACGGCTGTAAATCAACGTTCCCGAAGCCTTGTCGAGAACCTTTACCAGATACTTGCCAAAGTTAGTATCGTCAATAAGGTTAACCAAAGAACCGCCCCAATATGGCTCGGCAATGACCTCATCGATATAATAGTAGTCGTTTTTGCTGTCGCCAGCGTGATAATAATCAACACGCATAGTCCTATTCTCGAAATACTTGTCGAACTGCGCAAAAACAGCCACAGAAACAAGCGAAAGCAAAATTGTCAGTAAATTTTTCATATCCTATTGATTTTTATATTCCTCGGTAAAAACAAAATGCACAGACTTTTCGTCCATATCAATCTCCACCACACGCATAAGCATCAGGTTTACAAGCACATCCTCGACCTTGCGCACAGGCATTCCAGTGAAATGCACGATAAATTCCTTGGTTACAAATCCGTTGATGCGTATCTCATCGACAATCAGTTTCATAACATCGTCGTAGTACAATTCCGACGGCACAAAGCTCTTCGTCTGCCGCCAGTAGCGGACAAGTTCGGGCGGAGCAAGCACATTCTTGTCGGCACAACGGACAAAAGCCACCATATCGCCACGCACATTGGGAGCATAATGCGGAAGCTTGTCGCTTTTTTCGACCGCCACCTCGAGCACGGTCTTCCCCTCTACCCGATGGCTGATTGTCGTGTATTCCACTACAGGATAAGTATATAGCATTGCAGCAGTCTCAATCATATAGCATTCCTCCTCGGAACTTACGCCAGCAATCGAGCCATTGTCGCGCACACCAATTAGCAGTGAACCGCCGTCGGTGTTGGCATACGCAGCAAGAGAACGGGCAATTTTGCCCGAATCGCTTATGCAATGCTTGAAGTCGAGATGCAAGCCCTCGCCTTCGGCAATACGTTCAAGCAGTTCGTTACGTTGTGAATCCATACTAAAAAAATTTAGCACTGCAAAAATAACACTAAAATTTATTACTAACCGCAATAAAAGGAACCGTCATTCCGCTGCAAGACAGAACGAATAGGCGCAGGTACGAGCCTTGTGAGTTCGTTTATGCGAAATCTCCTTGAATAATAATACTATAGGAGATTGCTCGCAGGCTTCGCGAGGTTGCAAGCAACGTTACGGATAGCAGTCTTCACGATGCTCTCCGTTCCGTATCGCGTGTTACGACTAGCTTCCGTACCTTTAGCTCACGCAGCGAAGCAAGTAAATGACGTGCTTTTTTTTATTTTTAGCGATTATTCTATTAATTTTTTCAATGACCTTTAATCAGCCACAATAAGAGCATTAACGCCCCCAACACCACAAGTACAATAATGTAATGCTTCCACTGTGCCGACTTCAGTTTTTCCTCATACTCTTCTGAACCTATTTCTTCTTCGGAGAATTGGCTTCTCACCTTTTCCTCAGTCGCTTCATCGATAACATCACCCAAAATATGCCGCTGACCCATTAAATGATGACTAGTGAAAAAACTCCTTGTGTATTCGTGCTCCATTTTATACACGAGTTTCTCCACCTCTTCCCTGCGAGCCTCGTACTTTGCCGACCATTCATCATACGAATACTCCTTCAAGCTTTTCTTAGTGCAAATGTCGGTCTCATCGCTGTTCCAGCAAAGTTTCCCCTTGCCCTCGTAAACCTTAAGAATCTGCTTGTTGGCAATATCGGCAACAACAATTAGCGGAGTCCATTTTGCGTAATCCTCGGGAAGCAACCCAACTTCGTATTCAAAAAATCCTGAACAAGCCGAAAGCAAAAGTTTATCGCCATCGGCATTCCACAGATAGTCGTGAAGTCCCATCAGGAAATAGAACGGCAAAACAAAATGCTCGGAATAGTCCTTGTTGAGATACACATGAATGTTCCTGTACATTTCGTGACCAGCGGATTCTTCGCCGATAGCTTCTTCAAAACCAATATTGTACAAAGTCGATTCGTTTGACATAAATGAATGTTTATGGGTTTCTAGGTTTCAGGGTTTCTGAGTTTGAATGTTTTACGTTTATATGTCTGAACTGGCGGTGTAGCAACGCGCCACGGCTCGTTGCTACTTCGCCAGCCAGTTTGCTGGATTCAAGGTTGCACTGCCTTTCCAGATTTCGAGGTGAAGCACGGTTTTGTTTTCGGCATCGTCGGTATAAATCTTGCCGATTGCCTGCTTTGCCTTCACCTTGTCGCCTACCGAGACATAAACCTTGTCGATGTGAGTATAGACGCTCAAATATTCGCCATGCCTGATAATCACGGCATTCTGCGTTCCTGGAATTGAAAATACCTTGCGAACCTCGCCATCAAACACCGCACGCGCGTCGGAACCTGTAGTCGTAGAAATGTCGATACCCTTGTTGTCAATTTCAACACCCGAAATCACTGGATGCGGCTGCTTTCCGAACCTCGACACGATAACGCCTCGCTGTACAGGCCACGGCAACTTGCCTACATTGCTTCCAAAGTTGTCGCTGACAATCTTTTCCTCGGGCGTAAGTTCGTACTTTCCAGTATTTGCCTTGCCCTTCGATGCCGACGACTTCTTAACCTCCTCGGCAATCAACTTTTCAATAGCAGCCTGCAACTGCTGTTTCTGCTTGTTCTTCTCGGCGAGCTGCTTTTTCAGGTCGGCTTCCTTGCCCTTCAGTTTGGCAAGCGTATTTTCCTGTTGCCTACGTGCATTCTCAAGATTCTTTGCTTCAACTTTTTCCTCATCGAGAAGTTTCTGGTGCTCATCCTTTTGAGCTACAAGTTTTTCCTTCTGCCTTTCAAGGAAGGCTTTAATCGCATTTATTGCAATAAGTTGCCGTTTGCGATAGTCGGCCATCTGCTGCATATATTTCAAACGCAGGTACGACTGGTTGAAATCCTTTGACGACAGCAGAAACATAATTTCGTTGTTCTTATTCCTGTTTTTCCAAGCTATCTGCAACATCCTCGCATACGACAACTTCAGGTTTTCCAAATCCTCGGTCATCATTGCTATAATCGACTCGGTCTCCTTGATACGTTCCGACACAAACGCTATTTCGTTGTTAATGTCGGAGATAAGTTCCTTTCGCGACGAAATCTGACTTCCAAGCAGGGCAAGGTTGTTTTCCGACTCCTTCTGGTTCTTTCGCGTCTCCTCGAGAAGCTTGTTGGTATAGTTGATTTCATTTATGGTCTTCTTCTTTTTCTTTTCGAGGTCGGCTTTTGTCTGTGCCACCGCGCACAACGGCAGCATAAAAGCAACGAAAAGGAACAATATTCTAGCGATTATCTTCATTAAGGTTTATTTTAGTGTATTTAGCCGGTATCTTAAACGGAAATGTCAGTTCATCGTCAATTGCAAAGTCGCTTATTGAAAATTTCATTATCGCTTCCACATTGCCGTACTCAACATATACGTTCATTGTCTGCGGGAACAACTGGTCGCCAAAACGCGTAAACTTGTCATATTCCACAAAGGCATTTCGTCCGTCCTCAAGGTCCTCGAGATACAAATTCTTCACCTTGAATGTTCCCGGCACAACCTTCATTGTCTGGATTACCGAACCACGCCGTTCCGCATAATTGCCGTTGGGACGCTTCTGCTTTTTTGGTGCGACCGTAGAAACGCAATAATACACAGAATCGATGCAAGAATTGTAGTCGTCAGTTTTTTCTGAATCTTTGTCGTCCTGATAGCGGAAAAATTCGTTGAGCAAAATCGACTGCAGGTCGTTGTACGAAAGGTCAACCTTTGCAAAGTTCTCGAGTGCAGAAATATCCTCGGCATAATACTCGTTCTTAAGGCGGTTTATCACCTTTACCGAATCGTTAGACACGAGCACGCGGAAACCTTCGATATTGAAAGACCGCAGGCTAACCCACATCAAACTGTCGCGGCATACGCGCAAATTACCGCTGAACGAATCGGGAGAACCGCCATTCACCGAATACTCGCACGAAAACTTGTACGACGCCTTTGCATACGTCGGAGTTTTTGCCATAACATTCTCCACAATCTTGGCAGAACGCATATTCTCTTTCTTTTCGTATGCGCCAACATTTGCCGTCCGGCACGCCCACAGGCAGACCGACAGCACCAACACCAATATCAAATTCCTTCTTGCCAATTTATTTCAACGATTTCTTTCTAACTTTTTCTTCTATTTCACTGTTCTCGGGGTCAAGTTCCAAAGCCTTCTCCCAGTCCATCAAAGCCTCATCCTTCTTGCCAAGACTAAACTTTATGTCGCCACGATGGTCGTAGTAAACAGCATTGGTAGCATCCTTTGCAATGGCATCGTCCATAAACTTCAATGCCTCGTCCAACTTGCCGTTCTTGTAAAGCACCCACGCGTGAGTGTCTATAAAAGTGGGACTTGACGGGTTTATTTCAACGAGATGCGTACTCATTTCCAATGCCTTGTCGAGTTTTTCGCCACGCACGGCAAGGTTATAGCTGTAATTGTTCAGCACCGACTCGAAATCGGCATCCTTGAACAGAATGTACTCATATACCGAATCGGCCTTGTGGAAGTTCTTGAGAGCATTGTAGGCATCGCCCTGCATACTCAGCAAGTCAATCATAACCTGCTGGTTGTCAAGCGAAAGCATCGAAGCATAATCAACAGCCTCGACAACTTCGCGAAACTCCTTTTTCAGATATGCAGCCACCACATAATACTGGTAAACCGTAAGCATATTGGGGAAAAGTTCGGAGGCTTCCTTGCTGTGCGCATAAAGGTTGTCAAAATCCTGCAGATGATAGTCGATGTTCATAAGATGCTCCCAGATTTCGTAGGACGACTTGTCCTCGGCGACAATTTCGATAAGGTTCTGCTGCACCGACTTGTAGTCGTTGTTCATCATTGCAATGTCGGCCTTGAGCGCACTGAGTGCAACATCGCTCGGATATTGCTTCTCAACAATCGATGCCAGCCTCTTTATCTGAACCTTTATATAATCGTCGTTTCTTGCAATTGGAAGCAACTGATTGAGAATCTGCATTTTGAGTTCGTAGGTAAGGCTCTCGTCATCGCAGGAGAACGCCTTTTCCAGCATCGCAAAATAGTTGTAGTACTGCGCATCAACAGCCCTATGGTATTCTGCAAGCGACAGATACACAAGACCTTCGTCAATGTTCATCTTTTCAAGTTCGGCAAATTCTGTTCTTGCCAAATCTATTTTCTTGTTCTGGAAATACGCCTCGGCAAGCATAGCCTTGTAGCGAAGGTTTGTAGGATAGGCATCGCGCAATTTCTTCATCTCCTCGAACGACTTGTTCATGTTGCCCATCTGCTCGTACATCATTTCCTTCTGGACAGAAACAATATCGGTAATACCAAACTTCTTTTCTGCTTCATCGAGAACTTTTATGGCATCCTTAGGCTTGTTCAATTTCTGGTAAACCTTCGCCAGTTCGTAGTAGTTTTCGATGTCGTTCGGATTCGATGCTATGAGTTTGCGGTAAAGAGGAATGGTCTTTTCGGGCTGATTGCTGTACTCGTAGGTGTAAATCAGCATGTCGATGTAGGCAATGTTGTTTGTTTTGTCGTACTGCACGGCTTTTTCGGCGTAGGTTTGTGCCGCCTGATAGTCGCCGGTGGCGAAAAGGATTGTTGCAATCTCGTAGTAAGCCGACGGCTGTGTGTTGTCGATTGCCAATGCACGAGTGTAATTTTTGATGGCATTGTCGTAGTCGCCAAGGTTCTTGTTCTTGTTGCCTTCGAGGAAATAAAAGCTGAAATTGAAGTCAAAACCCTTTTCCGTGGCAGGCTTCTTGTCCGATTTCTGTGCTTTTTTCTGCGAATAGCCAGCCGAGAGCGACAACAGCAACACCATTAAAAGCAATATCTTGCGGAAAGTCATCATTCTACTTGAGTTCTAATGTATTGTAGTCGCCAATGCTAAGGTCGTACTGCTTGCCCGAAAGTTTTGTATGGCTGCCAATCATCGAGTCGTGGATGTTCATGTTTTCGATTGCTGTGGCTTCCTGAATTACCGAATTGCAGATTACACTTCCGCAAATGCTTGTGCCTTTTCCTACCGAAACATACGGACCTACAACAGAATTCTTGATTTTCACATCTTCCTCGATATGGCAAGGCGGAATGATGGTCGAGTTTTCCACTTCTGCCGACTTTGCAAGCAGTTCCGACTTCTTGTCGCGGGCAAGTACGCGCTGGTGGGTTGCCACGGTTATGTTCTTGTTTCCGCAGTCGAGCCATTCCTCAACCTGTGCAGGCACGAACTTCAAGCCTTTGGCACGCATGTTTTCCAATGCGGTAGTGAGTTGGTATTCACCGCTCTTGCGGATATTGTTGTCAATGAGGTACTGCAGTTCGCCGCGCAGGGTTTCGCCCGACTTGAAATAATAAATGCCGATGATGGCGAGGTCGGAAACGAAAGTCTTTGGCTTTTCCTCGAAGCCGGAAATTACTCCGTTAGCATCGGTTGTTACTACGCCGTAAGCCTCGGGATGTTCAACTTTCTGCACCCAGATAATGCTGTCGGCATCGGCGGAAATCTTGAAGTCGGCGAAGAACAAAGTATCGGCAAAAGCCACAACCACCTTGTCGTTGAGCGACGGAGCGGCGCACCATATTGCGTGGGCAGTGCCGAGGGCTTCCTTCTGGTAGTAAATCTTCGGTTCGGCGCCGACACCGCGTGCGATATTGCAAAGTTCGTTCTCGACCTTCTCGCCGAAATTACCGATTACAAAAGCGATTTCGTCAATCGGTTCCTCGCAAATCTGCGCGATTCCTTCAACCAAACGCTGTACTATAGTCTTGCCAGCCAGCGTGATAAGTGGCTTCGGTACGGTTAGGGTGTGCGGACGCATCCGCGTACCCATACCAGCCATTGGTATTATAATTTTCATAGTATTCCTATTTTACAAATAATTGGCAAAGGTAACACTTATATATTATAAGTGTGTTAAGGAGTTCTTATTTTTTACCAACAATGTGGTGTTGTCAATCTGTAGAATCGCGTCATGACGCGATTCTACGATTCAACACCGCATCAAATTATTTTTTTTCGGTAATTTTATTTTGGTAATTAAATTTCAATAATTATCTTTGAGGTGGTTTGATGTGGTTTGAAATGGTTTGAACCATTCAAACGGGCGTAGCCCATCAAACCATCAAACGCCGCAGGCATTCAAACGGCGAAGCCACAGAACGGCGCAGCCCTCAACGAAGTTAAACGCCGCAGGCATTGAAACGGCGTCAGCCACAGAACGGCGAAGCCCTCAACGAAGTTAAACGCCGAAGGCACAGAAACGGCGTCAGCCCACACAAACTTCACAAATCCTTTTGCCATTCACAAAAATTGTTGTAATTTTGCACCCGATTTTGTTTAACTGTGCGATGGGGTCACGAGTGCGTGACTGAGTAGTACATAAATAATTTATAAAAGTAATGAAACATTTTGAAGTAAAGGGTACAGTTCGTACCGAATTCGGCAAGAAGGCCGCAAAGCAAATCAAGAGAAGCAACAACATTCCATGTGTAGTTTATGGTATCGACCAGACAACTCACTTCACAGTTGCAAGTGCTGATGTCCGCAACCTTATCTTCACTCCTGACGTAATGTTCGCAGACCTCAACATCGACGGTAAGGTAAGACCGACCTTGCTGAAGGAAATCCAGTTCGACCCGATTTCAGACCAGGTTATCCACATCGACTTCTACGAAGTTGACCCGTCAAAGCCTGTAAAGGTTCGCATCCCTCTGAAGCTCGTTGGTAACTCTGCAGGCGTAAAGGCCGGTGGTAAGTTGAAACACAGCCTCAAGAAAATCGCTATCAAGGGAATGATGGAAGATATTCCTAACGTTTACGAAGTAAACATCGAAGACTTGAAACTCGGCGAAACTATCAGAATTAAGGACTTGAAGTCGGACAAGCTCCAGTTCACCGAAAACGGCAGCACACTCATAGCATCTGTTATGATTGCTCGCGGTGCATCTAGCGACGAAGGTTCTGAAGAAGGTGGCGAAGCTGCTGCTGAAACTCCAGCTGCTGAATAATAAGCCACAAATTTCAATATCTGAATTGTGAAGTATCTCATCGTCGGGTTAGGAAATCCCGGAGCAGAATACAAGAATACAAGGCACAATATTGGATATACGGTGCTCGACGCTTTCGCAGAAGGCGCGGGCATCGCTTTTTTTGACAAGCGCTATGCTTATCGCACCGAAACGAGCATAAAAGGACGCACTCTAATCCTCATAAAGCCCACGACCTATATGAACCTCAGCGGAAACGCCGTCAGGTACTACATGAATCAGGAGAAAATTCCTGTCGAAAATGTTTTTGTTATTGTCGATGACCTTGCACTGCCGTTCGGCACCATCCGAATTAAGCCCAAGGGAAGCAGTGGCGGTCACAACGGATTGCAGAACATACAGGACACAATCGGCACAAGCGAGTACGCACGACTGAGATTCGGCATCGGAAACGAATTCTCACGCGGTGGACAAATCGACTTTGTGCTCGGCGAGTGGACAAAAGAGGAGAGCGAAAAACTGAAAGAGCGCGTCGAAGTGGCTGTAAATGCCATAAAGGACTTCCCCCTTATCGGCATCGAACGCACAATGAACACATACAACAACAAGTAATTTATGCCGACACCGAAACCACAGAAGCAAAACTATCGCAACTTTTTCTCACGTATGGCGGGAAAACTTGCCAATTCCACAAAGCCAAGGTGGTTTGTTCGCGGTGTCATGAAAATCTGGAGAAAGAAGTACAAGATTGACTTGTCGGAATATGTAGTCCCGCCAAACGGATACAAGACATTCAACTCGTTCTTTACGCGCAACCTGAAACCGGGAACTCGCCCGATAAACGACGGCTTGGTATCTCCAGTTGACGGATTTATCTTCGACTTCGGCAAAATTACGGGCGACAACAAGATTTATGTCAAGTTCAAGCACTACTACGTTGACGACCTCATCTGCGACGAGTACGAAAACATGTCGTCGTACGCAGTGCTTTACCTCTCCCCCGCCAACTACCACCGCGTTCACGCTGCATTCGACATGGAAATCACCGACATAAGCTATCTGCCAGGCACATTGCGTCCCGTAAAGCCCAAAGTAGTTTACAAGAAAGACCGAGTTTATTGCCGCAACGAACGCATTGTAATTCACGGCAAGTCGGAATACGGCAAATTCTACATGATTCTAGTCGGAGCATTGTTCGTCGGCAAGACAAAACTGTCGTTCGACAGCGGCTTACAGACCAACATAAAAAAAGGTGTTGCATCGAAACGAATCTACGATACACCTATATATATAAATAAGGGAGAGGAAGTCGGTTATTTCGAAATGGGTTCGAGCGTAATATTATTCATGGACGACGAAAGGCTAGCAAACATAAAGCTGCCGCTCAACTCACCAATCAGGGTAGGAAACAATCTGGCTTAGAAGGCTGGAAGGCGAAAAGGCTGAAGACTACGGCTCTTTCATTTGGACCATATTGTTATTTGTGATACAAATAATTAGCATCTGAATAAATCCGCTGGCTGCGATGTGCTGAGCCAGTCGAAGTAAGCTTGTCGCGCCGCACTGAGCATGGTCGAAGGGAAGTCAAGGTAACGAAATGATATAATGCTACCAACCTTACCCTTCGACAGGCTCAGGGGGCGGTTAAATGAAAGAGCCGTGGCTGAAGACCAGTCTGTCCGTCTGCAAGCCTGTTAGACTGCGAGACAACAAGGCTATTAGCCTGTTAGCATGCAAGACTGTTAGACCGCAAGCCCCCCCCTCTAAACACTCCGATGTTAATAAGTATTCACTTTCAAATCTTTCCACGAAATAGTTATTGCTACTTTTGCAAAGATTTTAATTAAAAATTTATACACTATGAGGAAATTTTCAATTTTGTTAGTGGCACTTGTGTTTACAGTAAATGCATTTGCTCAGGAAAATGACAAAAACGGAGAGGTCAACATGATGTCGAAGCGTGGCGAATACATTTTGCCAGTTGAAGGAGACTTCGCACTCGGTATCAATGCACTCCCGATGGTCAACTATTTTGGAAACTTGTTCAATGGCACCGCTGGCAACAGCACAAGCTTCAGAACATTTACCCACACACTTGTACGTACAACTCCAGTTCTCTTCGGCAAGTACTATCTTACCGACAAGTCGGCTATCCGCGCAGGTTTGCTCATCGGCGTTTACAACGAAACCAATCGTGAAAATGTCATGATGAACCAGCAGATTCCTGACCCCAAGGTTACTGTTACCGACGTTATGAAGAGTACCGAAACCGACCTCGGCATTGGTGCCGACTACCTCATGTACAGAGGCAAAGGCCGTGTTCAGGGATTCTATGGTGGCGGAATTTCAGTTAACTACACCAAAACCAAAGCTACCTACAACTACGGAAACCTTATCACAACCGAGTTCTCTGCTCCTTACTGGTACGACTTCGCAGCAGGAACAACCACTTCGGGTGGAGCTCGCATTCTTTCGCAGAGCGGCGACCGTTCTATCGGTGTAGTCCTCAGCGGTGTTGTCGGTGTTGAATACTTCATTGCACCTAAGATTTCGATAGGTGGTGAATTCAGACTCGGTCTCTACACTGGATACGACTTTAAAGGTTACAGAACTGTAGAACGTTGGACCGGCACTGAAAGAGAAGTTGAAACATTGCCAAAGGACGCAAATGACGGAAGCATTGCATTCAGAAACGCTTCATCAGGCTCATTGTTTATGATGTTCCATTTTTAATCAGAAAAAATAAAGTTTAACAATAAAAAAATTAAAATTATGAAGAAAATATTTTCAATTATCGCAATCGCTCTTATTGGAGCATTCGTTTTGTCATCATGCAACAAGGAATATGAAACAGAACCATTGAAGACCATCACAATATCAGGAACAGTTAAGGCAAACCTTGACCTTACAGCAGCAAATCCTGGTGATGCTCCTAACGGTACAAAGATAATCTTCAGAATTGATGCTGAAGACCTTTGCCATCCGACAACAACTGATCCTGCTTATTCGTACAGCACTCTACAGTATGAAGCAGCAATATCTGGTGGTAAGTATTCTGTAGAATTGCCAGCAGTTAACTTCAAGGCAGTAAGTGTTGACATTGTTCCTGTTGACTTCAAGGCAAACCAGATTCAGGATGCTACAGGAGCTGTTAAGGAAAAAGTTTTCTCTGCTCCGTCTTACTCGATAACAATCCAAGAAGGAGAAGTTTATTTTGAAGACATTACTTTCATTGGATAAAACATTTTATACTATGAAGCCGCCCTACAAGGCGGCTTTTTTTGTATATACATGATACATCTACAACGTAAAAAATTGTGACAACGCAAGATTTAGCGGACAATACAAAATGCAACCTACATCGGAAAGGTTGCGCCTAATTTTCACAAAAAAGGCTGCCAAAACTTTTTTTTGACAGCCTCTTTACAAATCTTATTTGCCAATCATCTTAATATCCACCTCAACGCGCCGATTCTTTGCCCGACCTTCTTCCGTATCATTGGTGTCAATCGGATACTTAAGACCAAATCCAGTAACTACCATTCTGTTAGCAGGAACACCCTTCTTCAAGAAATAATCACGCACCGATTTAGCTCTATCTTCCGACAATTTCTGATTATATGCATCAGAACCGACATTGTCTGTATGTCCACTGATTTGCAACTGCATATTCGGGAACTTCTTATACAGATCAACAAATTCATCCAATTGCTTTTCTGCCTCCTTTTCCATTACTGCAGACCCGAACTCAAACTTCATATCAAACATACAAATACGTTTGTCGTCAATAGGCACATTACGCGAAATAAAATCTTTCATTTCCTCTATTGAGTAACATTCTTTAGCCTGATATACGATTACAGGTTCCGGCTCTGGTTCTGGCTCCTCTATCACGGGTTCTGGAACAGGAGTCTCTTCAACAATCTCCTCTGGTTCCTGTACAGGAGTTTCCTCCACCGGCGGTTCCACTGGTTCTGGAATATTCTCCACCATTACTGGTGTAGGTTCCTCCTTCGGTGCATTATCCACCTTTTGCTTCTTTCCTAGAGGAATAGCCCACGAAAGCGTAACAGCAGCCTCAATACCGACATTTTTACGGGTTCCCGACACTTCATATATCGGCAGGTTTACTGCATTGGCTGTATTGTTAAGTTCCATATCGCTGAACGTATTTAAAAAACCGAGGTTATATCCGGCCTCAAGTCCAATATACAACCTATGTTCTCCGATAGGAATCGGGAATCTCATACCACCACCGAAAAATACACTGAAATCAAGTGGGCTGATACTTGCATTGGATAAGTTCACATTAACAGATGTACCCTGGGAGTTATAGTAAGCTTTGCCTCCTATGGCAAGGTTTGCAGAAGGAGCAACCATAATGTACGGCTGAACTTTCTTCCTCCAGAAAAAGGCATAGCCGATAGGAAGACGCAGGTCAAGATAATTTGCATCAAGCCTATAGTTTATATCTGACCATGAGAGTTTAACCCCACGCGCAGTATATAGAGCATCGAGCTTAACGAAAAAACCTTTCACCTCGTATCCTACAAACATTCCTAATTGCTTGCCAAAACCATACTTATGGTTATAAAAGCTAACATCATTGGAAGAATAGTGCATATCAAAAATATTGACACCACCACGAACTCCTAAAACAAACGACTGTGCAGATGGCTCAGCTTTCTGAGCATACGTACCTAAAACAGAAATAGCCACAAATAAAAAAACTACAATCTTTTTCATAACTATTTCATTTTTTAGTTTTTAAACTTTCGGTACATATATGCAATTGACATTTTGCATCATCAATTGCCATTTTTGACCATTCGGTCTTCTCGGCCAAACCATCACCATCCTTAAACACACGATAGGTATTCACATCCATGAGTACATTGTACGGGTCGTACTTTTCCAATAAAACAACTGCATACCTCATATTTTCTATTCCAGCATCTGTAGCTTCTCCAGAAATAACGGTTGCCATTTTTGATGTTGCTTCTCGCAATATTTGATTATTATCATAAGTAAGTACGTCTGTATTAGCGATTATATAGGCAGTAAAATTGCTACCACTACCAACCACACTTATATCCGATGCTTCTGTCGTACTTAACCCTTCTTTCTGAGAAAAGGAAGCAGAACCAACTGCCGTTTGATCCTGGAATGATAAGTATATATCGTAAAATCCCTCATCTGGCTCCACCATGCCGTCCGAACTATACACTAGCTTATTAGGCTTAATCACAAATTTGCCAGTTATGTCAGGCGGATCTATACCTTCGTAAATAGGCATCATACCATTAAATGGATTCTTTATTTCCTCCGGCACTTCGCCTTTTGGAATTTCACTGAACGGCAATGCAATTGTATCTATATCATCTTTCAAACAACCAGTCATGCCAATTGCAATTGACATTAACAAAAATAGTAATAGTTTTCTCATATTTCTTTTATACAGGCTTCAAAAAACATTTTTTCCTTGTCATTTCTTCAGACTTTGTGAAGCCATTTATACCAAAACCTAAAGAGAATAAAAATGCTACAAAATTAAACAATATTTTAAATATCCATTTGTTTTATGAAAAAAATTACTTGGAAAATATTCTGTCTGTATAACGAAAAAAAAGACCGCTTATTGGCGGTCTTTTTGGGAGTATCTCTAACAAAATTAGAATCTACGTACTAAAACATAATTCAACAGAGCAGTCTTCGGCGTTGCCTGACGGCTAAACGACGAACCTGTATCATACGAAACTATGAAAGCGATTGCATTTCCTGCATCCTGCTCATCGGAAGTCCAGAAACCATCCCGTGAAGAATATAAATCTTCATCATAGGTTATAATTTCCTGCATTTCTACACTTGTAGGCAAATACCAATCGTTCTTTCCGCCCTGCGTTGACTGATAGCATTTCAAAGCTGCATACTCTTCAGAGAATCCAATGCTATTGTGGTAGCTAACAATTGCCTCGGTATTTGTCCTACCCGAAACAGTAATTGAACTTGGAGCATCGGTATTCAATGCCAAACCGCTTGTTGAACCCCAGATTGCGGAATCACCTTCCTCCTGATCTGCACCAGCTCCTCCTGGTATGAAATATTCAAGGGCAAATCCATTTTCATCGTCGGCATAGAATATTTTACCGCCACCAGGACCAATGTCTCCCAAATTAAGTGTTTCTGCTGTCATTTCTTCGGTACTGATATACTCATCAACAACCTTTATATATGCCCAGTACCTATAATTTGTACCCTTGCGCAAATTATTCAGGACAAACTCCTCGGTTCCGCTCGATGAAGAATATTTCTTTACGGTATCGTAGGTCGGATTGTTGTCGCCAACTACCGAATATATAATACCGCATTCGCAGTCGCTTCTGCCGTTTGCATCAACAAAGCAAGAAATAGTCATCGAATGCGTAGTTGTAGCCGACCCGTCAAGTTGCAACGACGATATGCTTGGAACGTTCTCCGGCACTACCGATACAGCCTCCGAAAGTTCGCCGTAAGCCTCGTAACCAGTAGTTGTAAGTGCGTATGCTGCATAATACATAGTCTTTTCGACTATCGGAAGGTTAACCCTCGAAGAGAAACGTCCCGACATCTGCGAACCCATCGACCTACCATTAAGGTCATATACACTCGACGGAGCCTCACCCCTACCATAGAATCCATAAACGAAACCTACTTCGGAGAATTCGTACCCTGCATCATTGATAATGCTACCCTGCAAATCGATGTACGCACTGGTCAATGTTTCGGAAATCTGCTCCGACTGAAGCCTGATGTTCTCTGGATTCTGCGGAATAGCAAACATTCTGACAGCACCATAGTAAGGCTGTTCGCGGAATGTTGCGTATGCACGGAAGACATATGTTTCTCCTTCCTGCAAGCCATAAACACTAGACGAGAATACTATAATATTATTATCGCTTGGTGTCATTTCAGATGCCGGGTAAGTGAACGAATTGTTGCGGTAGTAATCAAGTTTCGAAGAATTTGCAACATAATTACTATATGTATCGAAAGCAAATCCCATCTCTGTCACACTGTCGGGCGAATTACCGTCAAGAAGAACAACACGACCGGCAACATCAACGCCATCCATTGTAACATTGTCGGCATCGTTGGTAACAACACTTATGTCATGTGCAACATTATTGTTAGTAGAGAACTCAACAACACGGCTGTAGCACCAGTTCATCGACGAATCCGACTCCGTGAAAGCGAATGCCCTCATGCAATATGCGGTATTTTGTTCCAGTCCTCTCAAAACAACGGAGAACTTTGATATTTCAGCATCACTCTCCTCATTATCATGACCCGCATAGTAATACTCTACAGTCCAGTCATTGCTGTTGCCCTGTTCATTATCAAACGTAAAGCTGTCTGCCGACTGGTAGGTATCGTAAACCGACTTCCTGACAAGCATCACACCAGCTTCGCGAATCGGCATAGTCCCGACATTCTCAAGGATTTCGCCGTATGCGACTACATAGTTACCAAAGATTTCATCCTCACGAGGCTTATATATTGCGATTCGGGAACTTCCAGCCCTAAGTACAATTTCCACCGAAAGCATTTCCATATCATCCGAATACATCATAGTAGCCGATTCTCCAGTGACGAGGAAACCATCAATTTCAGCTTCGATTATAACACGGAATTCCATATCCTTGCGCACATATATAATGTCGCCGTCTGATGATATGTCATTGGTATAGAAACCACTGTCATTAGGGTCGGAAAACTGGCAATTATAAGCGACCTCCTCTTCTCCATACACTATCTTAACCGTAGCATAAAACGAATCTACGGCGCCCTTGTTCTGGGTATTGTATCCCTTCTTAAGTTCAAGTCTCAAAAATCCCACATTACCCAAATCAAGGGGATCCTTATGACATCCATTGATGAATGCCAACGACAAAACGAATACAATTATTAGAAATAAACTCCTCTTCATATCTTAGAATATTTTCTTTGACAACTTTATGTAAAAATTAAACTTCTGACTATCCTTAATGTTCTGGTTTTCAGTCTTAACATACACTGGCTGAGCTACAACGCACATAAGGTCAATGCCCCAGTACGAGAATGCAATGGCAGCCCTGACGTCAACTGACGTATATGCTTGGTTCGACTTTGAAGTCGGGAACTCGTTGACACCATCATTCCACGAATAAGTATGCTTATGATATATTGTGCCAGCCGAACTGTTCATTACTGCGAAACCTGCGTGCAACGACATCCAGCTCAACACAGGATAGTCGAACGAAGTATTGCACGAGAGGAAGTTTCCGTTTGAAGTAACGTAGTTAATGTTTTCCTGTCCGGTCTGCAATACATTTGCCTCGTCGTAGTAAGGAACCGACATTGTGAGGTCGCGCTTGCACTTTCCGCTAAGGCGGTACGAAATGTTATTGTAGATTCTGAAGTATTCGTGCCTGTACTGGAAAGAATTCGAGAAAATGAAGTCGAAGCTACCGGTACCCATCGGAACAATGTATCCCTTTACCATACGGTTCTTGTTTCCTGTAGGGAACGAGGTTGTAAAAGATATGCAGTCATAAATCTTCGGATACTGGAACTTGTACGACAACTCGGCGCTAATGTCACCAAGACCGCCGTAAGCAGCCACATACCCCTTAGGGAATGCAGGAGTCGGCGAATACTTTGCCTTCTTCTGGATATAGAAAGGAATTGCAACAGTCAAGTTGAATCCCTTATAGCCAATCGACAACGGCACATTCAAATACTTGCTCATCGAGCTGAACCCAACTTCTGCCGAAATTCCATACTGGAAATTCTTTTCCGAAGGTGTAAAATTGTTATCCGTTTCGGCATTACCAGGAACGTTGATACCGTTTCCATTAACAAGAGGGTCGTCATAATTCGTAGGATTATCCTGCAGAGTTTCCACATTTTCAGGATACACAACCAAACCTCCTATATTCTGAGCTTTGGCGACAAATACTGATACACAGCCTATTACAAGGCTTATCGCCATAATTCTGAATGAGTTTCCGATAAAATCTCTCATACTTTACTATATTATACAAAATGCAAAGATAATTAAAAAAAATTGATTTGAACGTTTTTATGTAGAAAAAAGTTTTTTGTATGGTTTCAATGCCTGCGGCGTTTGATTGGCTTCGCCGTTTGAATTGGGCTTCGCCCGTTTCTAAGTTTCAAAGTTTTATTTTCTGGGCAAACAGGCTCACAGGCTGACAGTCTTGCGGTCTTTTAGCCTTTCAGCCTTCTAGCCTCTTTGGTTTGATGTGGTTTGAAATTGCTGGCGCGAACTAAAGGTTGTTTGAGGTTGGCATTTAGCCTTCAAGTTTGTCAGCCTGTTCGACTGTTCGCCTTTCAGCCTTTTATCCTTCTTATCATCGCCACCGCCTGCGCACTTATCCCCTCTTCCCGACCTTCAAAGCCAAGTCCTTCGGTCGTTGTTGCCTTAACCGAAACCTGCGATTCATCAATTCCAAGTACCGAAGCAAGCGTTTTTTGCATTTCTGGTATATAGTCCTTCACCTTCGGCTTCTGCAACGAAATCACCGAATCTATATTGCCAATCTCGTAGCCTTTTTCCTTTACAAGACTATATGTCTCCTTTAGCAATTTCTTGCTGTCGATACCCTTGTATTTCGGGTCGCTGTCGGGAAAATGATAGCCAATGTCGCGCAAATTGGCAGCACCAAGCAGTGCATCACATATTGCGTGTATGAGCACATCGCCGTCGGAATGCGCCACACAGCCCCTATTATAAGGAATTTGGATTCCTCCGAGGAAGAAATCCAAACCATCCTTTAACTTATGTACGTCGTAACCTATTCCTATCCTGTACATTATGCTTTTCTTGCTTCTTTTTCAGCCTTCTTTGCATCACGCTGTTCCTTGGCAAGTCCGCCGAAGTCGAATGTAAGCGTGAACCTCAAGGTATTCATCAATGGACTTGTTCTTCCTCCTGTCGGAATCAAGTATGCGAAATCAAGTCCGAACACATTGAGTCTCAAGCCTGCACCAACGGTAAAATACTTGCGGTTGCCCTTGTATGCGTGTTCGTGGAAATAACCCATCCTAACAGCAAACTGCTTAGAGTAGCAATATTCCAAACCGAGCGAGAAAGTAATTTCTGCCAGTTCTTCACGGAAACGCGACGGCTTTCCATTGTGTACAAATGGTGTTGCATCGCCCGGAGCATCCCACCACGAAGTGAACAAAGCTGCCGGAACAGAAACGTTCGGGTCGCGACCATACTTTATTGACTGATTTCCTGCAGTTACAGTATCTCCGCTAGGCAACACTTCGCCAACCTGATAATAAGTAGGCGATGACGGAACAAGCAACTTGTTGAAATCGGCAGTGAAGAGCAGGTCGTTATGCTCGTCGAAGCTAAGCATGTAACCTACACCTGTGCGGAAATTCGTTGGAATGAAATCACGCTTTTCGTTCGAGGTGTACGAAATCTTTGAGCCGATGTTCGAAATGTTCAAGCCCCACATAACCGACGACTTCAAATTTCCTGTCATAATGTCATCATTCTTGTAGTAGAACGAAACATCGGCAGCAACAGAAGTACCAGCCTTCGAGGTAACACCATTTCCAACGTTCTGACCGCCAGTAAGATTACTATAGATAAACCTCATGGCAACCGAGCCCGAGAAATTCTTTGCAAGCAAACGTGCATACGATATGTCCAACGAGAATTCGCGCGGACGGAAGTTCATTATCACATTGTTGAATTCATCCCTGAAAGTCATGCCACCCAAGTCGAAATATAGCAACGATGCTCCTATAGCATTCTGAGCATTGAACTTATAGTAACCCGACAAATAAGCAAGGTTCATATCCGACACCAACTTACGCAACCACGGCGTGTATGATATTGAAAAACCAAAATCATTGTCGATGAAAACATATTTTGACGGATTCCAGTGCTGTGAATTTCCATCAGGAGTTGTTGCTACACCAGCATCGCCCAAAGCACCTGCCCTTGTATCGGGAGCAATAGTCAGAAACGATACAGCTGTTGAAATCGTATTAGGAGCATTACGTCCAATAACATCTTTGTCTGGATTGATTCCACTATTTGACTGTGAATATCCGCATATACTTGCAAATAAAAGTATTGCTATTACAAACGAAAATCTTCTTGTCATGTTAAAATATTTTTGGCTGCAAAAATACATAAAATTAAAACTCTCATAAAACGCAACATTGTTTTTTTTATTGCAACGCTATGAGAGTTTTTAATGAATATAAGACTAAAAACTGATAGTATTATACAAAACTATCAATTAGTTCCATGAAACATATTCTTCAGTTTAGTAAAAAACGACTCGTTCCGCTTGCTTTGAGGGTTGAAAGACTCGGATTCCCGCATCTGTTCGAGCAATTTCTTGTCGTCTTTCGACACATCGTTTGGTATGAAAACATTAATTCTGACAAGCAAATCGCCGTGTCCGTAGCCATTTATATCGGGCAACCCCTTGCCTTTCAGACGCAGAACCTTGCCCGACTGCGTTCCCGGTTCTACCTTTATCTTCACCTTGCTGCCAATGGTCGGGATTTCGGCACTGCAACCCAAAATTGCATCGGGGATACCTATATATAAATTATAGATAAGGTCGATTCCGTCGCGCTTGAGTTCGGGGTGCTCCACTTCCTGGATTGCAATCAGCAAGTCGCCGTTTATGCCACCGTGACGGGCTGCGTTGCCCTTGCCGTCCATCGAAAGCTGCATTCCTTCATAAACGCCAGCAGGAATCTTCAGTTCGATGGTCTCTTCGCCCGAAACTATTCCTTCGCCATAGCACGATGTACATTTTTCCTTGATGACCTTGCCGGAACCACCGCAGGTAGAACAGGTCGAACTAGTCTGCATCTGTCCGAGCATAGTGTGCATAACGCGCGTCTGCACGCCACGACCGTTGCAGGTCGGGCAGGTAGAACTCGAATTGCCGTCCTTCTCGCCAGTACCGTGGCAAGCAGAACAAGGCACGTATTTCTTAACCTTGATTTTCTTGGTTGTGCCGTTTGCAATCTCCTCAAGCGTCAACTTTACAGTCACACGCAGGTTGGTGCCATGGTTTACAACTCGTCTGCCACCGCTACGACCACCGTCGCCACCAAAGAAACTGCTGAAGCCGCCTCCGCCAAAGTTAAATCCCCGTCCGAAAACGCTATTTAGCACATCGTTGAGGTCGAAATCGGCAAATCCGCCACCGAAACCGCCGCCAGCACCGCCATTCATTCCCGCAAAACCGAACTGGTCGTAACGAGCCTTCTTGTCCGGGTCGCTGAGCACAGAATATGCTTCGGCAGCCTCCTTGAATTTCTCCTCGGCATCCTTGTCGCCCGGATTGCGGTCGGGGTGATACTTCAATGCAAGCTTACGGTAAGCCTTCTTTATATCTTCGGCTGTCGCATTCTTTGCGACACCCAACACTTCGTAATAATCTCTCTTTTCCATTGTCAAAACCTCCTACTGACCAACGACAACCTTCGAATAGCGAACAACCTTGTCGTTAATCTTGTAGCCTTTCTGAATCACATCAATAACTTTTCCCTTCTTCGACTCGTCCTCTACCGGGAACTGCGTCACAGCCTCGTGGAAATCGGTGTTGAAATCCTCGCCCATAGCCTGAATTTCTGTCAAGTCCTGCGACCTCAGATACTCCATAAACTTCTGGTATATAAGCTTTACGCCTTCCTTTGTAGCCTCCACGTCGGCAGTCTCAAGATGTTCCATAGCACGGTCGATGTCGTCGATTACCGGCAAAAAGTCGTGCAGCATCGAAGCCTTTACACTCTCGCGAAGTTCCAACTTTTCCTTGGCAGTACGCTTCTTGAAGTTGCTGAACTCTGCCACCTGACGCATATACTTGTCCTGAAGTTCCTCAAGCTTGCGGTTCGACTCTGCCAATTCGTCCTTCAAACGTCTGTCAGAAAATCCGAAACGCGACTTTTTTTTCTTGCCCTGTTCGTGCTCGGCATCAGTCTTTTTTTCTTCGAAAACAGGTTCCTCGGCTTTTGCTTCGGCTGTCACATCTACTTCAACATCCTTATTTTCAACATTTTCTGTTGTTTCTTCCATTTTCTTTTCTTCCTGTATGTTATCGTTTTCCATATCGTTTTAAATAAAATGACACTGCCTTATGTCAAAAATTCTGCCACAAGGGAAAAATATGACAAAATTGCAGACTGAAAGAAAACTGCATCCTTCGGCAGAACACAAAAAAACAACTATATTTGCGCCCACAAATCCGATTTGCTAAGGAAATGGAAAACACTGACAGGCAATTATCTGAATCAGAGAAGAAAAGGGTAATGGATGCGGCATACGAAGCCGGCACTATCCTGCTCGAAAACGGAGCTGAAATTTCCAATGTCGAGGAAACAATGACGCGTATGTCCTCGCATTTCGGCATGGAAGACGAAAGTTTCTTCGTGCTGAGCAACGGCATTATGGCTACCGAAAAGAACTATGCCCGCTCCAAATATATTCCAATACTTGGCACCTGTCTGGAAAAAGTCGTGGAAGTCAACCAGTTGTCGCGCGACGTTGTAAACGGCAAATGCGACATCGACGAAACCGAACGCCGACTGAAGCAAATCCGAAACATGAAGGCAAAGCCTGCAATCGAACAGATTTTGGGGTCGGCAGCTGGCAGTTCGGCATTCTGCATAATATTCGGTGGCGGAATATTCGACAGCATAGCGGCATTCATCTCAGGCACGCTTTTGTGGACTTTCATGTATTTTGTCGGGTTCAGATATATGTCGAGAATCATGGGCAACGTCATCGGCGGACTGTTTGCTGCAGGGCTTTGCATCATAATGTACGACTTGGGACTTGGCACGCACCTCAGCAATATGATTATCGGAGCGATAATACCGCTTATCCCCGGAGTGCCGTTCACCAATGGTATCCGCGACCTTGCCAACGAAGACTACATAGCCGGTGTCACGCGACTGCTCGACGCACTGCTGGCGTTCTTCTGCATTTCGCTTGGCGTGGCAATCGCATTTATGATTGACGCTGGGATTAACGGACAGATGCAACCGCTGCATGAGCTTACCGCCGACCCCGACACCTCGGGAATGGTCGTGCAACTGGCATCGGCATTTATCGGCACGCTGGCGTTCTCGATACTTTTCGGGGTGCCGCGCCGCCACTACGTTTATTGCGGACTGGCAGGGATGATAGGCTGGCTGCTTTACCTCCTGCTCATGTGGAACACCGAGATTTACCCGACAATCATAGTTTTCCTCTCAACGGCACTTGTAACATTCGTTTCAATCCTGATGTCGATTCTGCGGAAATGCCCAATCGCAGTATTCCTAATCTGCGGAATTTTCCCTCTTGTGCCCGGAGCCGGCGTATTCTGGACAACCTACAACATAGTTGCAAACCATATTCCAGCAGCCATGAGCAGCGGTTTCATGGCAGTAAAAAACACTGTCGCAATCGCATTCGGCATCCTGATAATAAACGAACTGCACGGACTGACAGTACTAAAGAGAATTTTGAGGAAATAAGGGGGAGAAATTTTTCTTTTCCCATCAAAACAGAAGCGAGGTCTAGATTTTGCCATATTTCTTGAAATAGTGGTAGGGTGTTCATGAATGTAGAAATTTTCGGATTTGCGAGGGAAATAATGTTTGCCCTTCCTTGCGAGTTTGTATTTCGTGCAGTGTCATAATCATTAAATTTTAGTAACGTGGATGCAAAAAACTATCTATTCTTCGCGGAGAATAATTATCTTCAATTAGCAATTTCTCATTTTGCAACCGTATTTTTACAACTTCTTTTGAAACATAAAATTTTGATGATAACAATCCTAATATAATTGAAACCATTTGAATATTACACATCTGGCTATCAAGATAAAGATATCCCTTTGTAATAGAGTATTGCCTATACAAATTATCAACTTCATGAATAAGTGCGTTTTGTGGAATTAACAAAAAAGAAGCGAACAAATTTGCTTGATATTCCATTCTCTTAATTAGCTTATCTGGCAATTTTGCGACAAATTCTTCTTCATAATCAATAAGTTCATCCATATACTTTTCCAAAAAAGTTCTATGTAAATATAGATGCCCTAATTCATGAGCCAAAGTAAAATTTCGTCTATGCACATCTAATAAGATTCCATTAGAAATAGTAATTATCTTATTTGCAAATGATAATGAGCCTAATATACCAGAAGGATAATCTGCAGAAACTATTCTAAAATCAGGAAACTTCTTCGCAAGAATTGTCCCTGCTATATCATCAGAACAAATATCACATTCTCTATATAGTTTATTGGCTTTATCTTTAATCTCATCATTTTCCATCCATGGAATGTTAATAACATTTCTATCCGAAATTACGACTCCTATAGATTCTAGATAATCGCACAAAGATACAAATTGGCAGTCTGTATACAAAATAGGCACTAAACCTGGTTTTTCATTTCCACATAAAATTTGCATTTGATGCTTCTGATTATTGGTATCGCGACTTACAATCCAATTATATTTTTCCTCGGACAGAACCATCAATGCAATATGTCCTATTTTTGCTTGTTCTATGGCATTGAAAGGAAATCCTTTAGTTGTTACCATTATTCCTTTGATACCATATTCTGAAACATTATTAATCTTTTTTTCAAACTCATCTAAATCGGAAATATCAAGTACTCGAGTTAAACATTTACACTCAACGACAACTAGAAGACTCCATTCTTCATTTTTTGCATTAGGATTATATGTTTCAATAGTTATATCAAAGTCTATCTTCCTTGATGATCTGCAACACTGATACTTCTTGTGTTGGTAAATTTTTGAATATTTTTTTGACGCAAAAGGCAACTCATCTTTTTCTAGAAGAGAAGAAAACAATCGGAAAACACGATTTTCAAAATCAGTACCTATACGTGTTGTATTCATAATTATGAAAAAAGTTTTATCATCAATCCGTCCTTATCAAATCTTTGAGTCTTGCCAAAACAAATGCCATCCTATCGTTCCCCCAAAATTTAATTGGAATGTTCCTGACATCAAATACAAATCTCTGCAAATCTAGTTCTGTATCATCTAGTTTCTTAATTCTAATCATAAAATAAAAAGAACTATGAGGATCGCTTGGATAGTTTGATTCAATTAACCTTTCTTTTGTCCAAACATCATGTTTTGACCTAACTATCCTACATAGATTGCCTACATACTTTTCTCCCCTAACATATAAAAGCAAATATTTTGCCTGATACCATGGCGAATCGGCAATTTTATCCAGAGGAATGTTATACCATAGATTTTCAAATGTCCATTGCCGTTTTTCTTCATCATCAGTCACAGCAACCATCACCAAATCATCTGGCAACATTCCTGCCTTTTCTTCTTCTGTGACATATGCCAATGTGCGTTGTGGTTTGGCTTTTGCCACATGAGTATCTGTAGCCGTATATTTCATCAAAATATCATCCAAATGCATTCTTAGTAAGGAGTCGCTATTGGGTAGCAGAGGGAAAGCTCCGATATTCACACTTTCCACACTCGCACAATAGTAACGTTTCTTGATGTATTCATCGCTACCACGACCTGGGAAGAGAATATAGCCACCAATTATTTCCTTAGAGCGATATGGTTCATGCTCTTTGCTATAATAAATGGCATCACGGTAGCGATGCATCTGATTGATTGCTTCCGTTGGCGGATAATCTCCTCCTGGCAAATCAGCCATTTCTGCAATATCCTGCTCCTCAAAATCTTTGTCAAGCTTCTTGTCGTTGATGACACGATACTTCGCATCATACAGATAGGTCAAGACAACTTCGCCAGATGCCTTGCGAATATTAAGCACAATGTCTGGACGTTGCTCTGTTGTTGCCGTATTGATGCCCATGCCATACTCATCTTTACCACTTGTGCGGTTAAACGTATGCTGGTAATGAAGGGTAACCACGTCACCCTCATGTGCAGCAAGTTGTGCCTTGCGTTCTTCCGTATCATCATCCTCTGCTTCTGGATAACGATATTCTACAATATGTTCCAACGAAGAATTTGTAAATGGATTGAGTAGCGTTCCTTTTGGCTCTGTTATCAGTTGTTCATGCGAAGGCTTATTATGATCAATGCCCATAGCATCGGCCACAAGCTTCTTCATCTTGATGAAACACCAAAGCTCGTAGATCTCCCATATCTGTAGGGTGCCAATGTTCGCAGCTCCATTATACAAGTCAATTCCTCGTTTCAGTTTGAGCCAATCTTTATATATCTGTTGATAACCCAATCGGCTTTGCAGAACAAGGCTTTCTTGTTTCATTCCATCGAAACGGCCTACAGTCTTGAAGAATGGGTGTTTTGACAGTCTTCTCAAAGAATCTTGATAGTCTGTCCACATCTTGCGATGACGTTCTGATAGTTCTTCTTGTGAGGAGTTGAGTACGGTGGTTATTACAGAAGAAAGTCGTCGTCCAATGCTTTGAAGAGTATATTTCACGAAACGGTTCTCCATCGTGTCGTGGGTAGAACGCACTTCGTTATAACCAAAGTAATACTCTTCCAGTTTTCCTTCCTTCTCCACTTCGCCATAGCGTTCTTCCATGGCAGGAGTCCAGAACTTGATTTGTTCTGCTTTTCGTGATGTGCGGAAGTTCACAATCTGTGAATGCGGATTCTGAATTACACGTTTTACGTTCTTCACATAATCATCCACAACGCTTTGGAATGCAGCCATCCATGTAGCATCGGTATTGATCCGTCCTCTACTGAATTGCTGAAGAGTGATGCTCAGATAGCGATATATTACGTTTTCATACTCCTCGTTAACCTCTCGCAATAGCGACTTATAATCGTTCTTTGTATCGAGTTTGGGCGATACCACATCAAACGTTACATAGCTGTCTTTACGAATACCATTCTTCTGATAGGAAAAATCCAGTTTGAACACTCCTGGTTCATTCAAAAAGTCTAACTCTCCCGTAAGGGATTTTTCTTCCCTTCCATTCAACTCTTCATCAACAAAGAAGCTATCCTCTATGTCTTTTCGTACATGTCGGATTTCTGGTACGGAGTCTCTATCTACTCCATGAAAGAGTAACCGAACTTGATATTTGCAAGTTTCATAGATGACTGGCCATAGGCCATCCCACACCTTGCCATCTTCAAGTTTTGTTTCCTCCTCATCGTCCGTTTTCTTTCCTGTTATTGGACTATATAGGCAAAGCTTGCATTCATCTTTCGAGGTATAACGGCAATAAGCCTCTGGCACATCAATATTAGGATTGTCTCTCCTTGAATAATTGATGCGTCCCTTGAAGCGTTCCCACGAATAGCTAATGTCTTGCGTGCGGACAATCACCTCATAGTCGGGATGAATGAATCTTAAAACCTCTATCTGCATATATCCTTTCTATACGATTATGGCCAGAAACGAGTGAACTCCTGATTATTCAATCGGTCAATCATTTCTTGTATCTTATCTTTTGCAGTAGGTTGGTGCTCTTTGACTGCTTCTGCCTTTTGTTCTGTATCGTTATTATCAGATTCAGCATCAGTCAATGGCTCCTTGATGTCTGGCGCAATATCTTTCAACCATTCCAATCGGTTGTCATACGTTACACCAACTTTTGTCTTGTATTCTCTTGACAATGCAAACATTTCAGCATCACCTTCAATACGTGGCAAAATCTTCATCAATAGAATGTTATTCACCGATTGTGCAATGGCATCATCTAATTTCATTCCTTCATCGAGCATCACACCAACCATAATAGTCAGTTCGTTCAGCACGCGATAACTAACCTCAAAAGGAGTTCCTTTCAATGCCTTGTTGATTTCCTCCAGTCTTGATGGAAGTTTATCCATCAGTTCTTCTGCTTCGTCTGAATGTGCTTTCAAAACCTCGTCAGCTGTCACATATCGACGACTGAACGCATTCTGCCATTTCTTTTGGTCTTCTTCAGGAAGATACTCCAAGTTCTTGCTACCACCGAACATATTACGTAGATTGCCCCCATTCATTTCTATAGTCATGGCACGGTCAATCACCTTACGGGAGAACTGATGCGTGGTATCATCCATATTGACTGTACCAATGATTACAACATTGTCTGGCAAAGTAAGCCCCTCCGTTGTCAATTCATAACGATTACCTACTTCTTCTGCAATCTGTTCTTTTTCAATTGCTTCCTTAGTATTAATTTCAAAGAGTTTGAGGTAGATGCCCCGATCTGTCAGATTGCTGCTAAAAGGCTCTCCAGTTTGGGCATTTTTTGTATGGGACATTTCTGACAATTCACGGAAATACTGCGCATCGATTATCGGTTCTGTTTTGACCATGTTCATATCCACCTCGCCAGTTTCCTCATTCTTAGGATGCTTGCGAGTTTCCAAAATGCTCAGTACCTCTGCAAAATACTGTTCTACAGGAGCCAAATTCATTTCATCCAAACATACAAAGAATGGAACTGTTGGGAACATCTTGGCCTTCACCAAGAACTTGACGAATTTCGTGAACTGATATCGGCTGTAATATCCCAACAATTCTGTTGAGTCATGCCAATTCGGTTTCACCTCTATCATACAATAGTTGCCAGGTGTTGTACCTGCCTTGTCTTGCAAATACTCAGGGCATGACTTGAATGCAAACTCCCTAACTATACGACTCTTTCCTGTTCCGCTTATGCCAGCAAGGAGTACAAATGGTTTGGTGCGAAGAGCGGTGAGAAAAAACATATTTGTTGACATCATTCCAGAAACACTGTAATTTATGATTGAGGAGCCCGTTGTAATTGCTTCATCTAACACCATTGACAAAGAAGACAAAACTTCACTATATTTTAAAATATACTTTTCTTTAATAGCCTTTGTTCCTTTTTTAACTTCATCGAAAAAACCTGCATCAGACAAGAATTTCAAACCTTTGTCATCCCTATAGTTGTTTTTAGCATAATTAGATATATCCAACTCTGAATTCTTTAATCTGGAAAGAGAAATATCAACTAAAATTTTTTTATAGTCTTTGTCTTTTGCAAGATTCTCTATAATATAAGCATATTCAGTTTTACTCAACCTATTATTCAACAATAAGCACGAAACAAGAAATACTTTAGGGGGTTCTATTTTAGATTGAGACTCGGGTACGGCAGGGTTGTTGGAACCAAAAGTATGATTAGAAATCGAAGCTATCAAACAATCAACTCTTTCATCCTCGTTTCCCAATTTGTAAGCCTCATAATAACGTCTTCCGTAGTCGTTGATTCGATGAGCTCCATCCTCACGAACATCTAATAAACCATAATATAAGGCAGGTTTATATTTTGCAATAGCTTGCCCTCCAGAACGAGATTCCCTCTGTTTCCCTATTGCATCATATTCAAAATCTAATTTGTCTAAAAACGTTGAATTATCAACCCAGTCATTGACTTGATAGAATATTTTAAGAGCTATTCCAATGACAATCTCTGGCTCAGCAGAATTACGAAGTACAGTTGGTCTAATCATACTATAATTGTTTTATCAATTGTTCAACAATAACCTTAATCAGTTTTGAAGGAATTCCCTCTCCAATAACTTTCCTTATTAAATTTTCATTGGCCCATGCGGGTATTGGCCAATCAAGAGGGAGTGAAGATACTATAAGAATTTCATAAATTGACAATACTCTTGGGTCTGAATATAAGGTTTCATTATCCTTAATGTATGGACGACCAGGATGTACACAAGCCAAAGAAGAAATAACCCCATTATTTTGTGTAATAGTCCTAGAAGGCTTATCCCATGTCATACGACGATAGTGATTATGATGAGCAACAACATGCTCCCCATTTTCTTTTTGCGGATAGTAAACATCGTTGTAGATTGCAGACTTTCCTGTTGGAGTATGCATCATCCATTCAACTTGTTTCCATGAATGAATAGGCGGTTTGTGCCATGGCGAAATTTCAGCTGCCTTCTCTTTCTTTCTTATAAAATCAGGAAATTTTTCCAGAGTGAAATCAAGTCCTTCCCTAAGCAGAGGATCAAGACTCGGAAGATTTCCGATTGCTTCTTCCAATGTGACAACTCTCTCTTTTGGAGGGAAATACCATTTTATATTCTTATCTTTTCGAACCAACAGGAAAATATTGCGTTCTCTCATCTGAGGTATAGCATAATCCATTGCTTTTACAAGAGATTCCTCATTAAATGTGTACAAATCGCCAAGCTCCATTTTAAGATATTCTGGAATCAGCATGATTATGCCGTTAAAAGCAATCTTTGTTTTGAGGATAGTAGGTACATTTTCGATAAGTGCATATTCTGGTTTAATTCGTTTAATAACATCAACTGCATAATAAATCAGTTCGTTACGAATATCAAACTCAAAACGATTACCTGCCATACTCATTCCTTGGCATGGTGGTGTAGCCATAACAAAGTTTACATTTCGTTCTATGGCTTCTTCTACAATTTGAGTTCTAATTGCATCATCTCTGATATCACCACATATCATGTGAGTACTTTGATAAACATCTTGGTAAAAATGCGCTCGTTGTGGAATATATTCGTTGGCAATTTTCATATCTACACCTATCGATTCAAGATACGCTTCGGCAATGCCAACATTGGAAAAAAGAGATAATCCTCGTAATTTTTTCATTCGGGTAAGTTATTAAATAGTTTCTTTATAAATAATGGAGGAATCCCTTCTCCTATAATTCTTCTTATAAAAGCTTCGTCTGTGTTTTTGGGTAGTGGCCAATCATCAGGAATGCTCATAATGCGCATTAATTCATAAAGAGTCAAGACTCTTGCGTCAGAATAAACGTTTTCTCCATTTTTATCTTCTCCGATAAGTCTGCCTGGATGAACATTTCCTTGTGAAGATATTTTACGATTGTCCATTGTTATAGTATATGCTGGAGCGTCCCACTTTTGCCTACTATAAGTATTATGGTATCCTTTTACAAATGTTCCATCTTCTTTTATTGGTCTGTGTGCAGGCGGATTATCAAACGCGCTTTTCCCTGTTGGTGTGTATTGCATAGTTTTCACTTGTCTATATATATGGACAGGTGGTTTATTCCATGGTGATATGGATAATGCATTTTCTCTTCTTTTTTCATATAAGGGAAAAAGTAATTTAAATTCCTTTGGTGAAAGGTCTTTAACAAATGGGTCTATTGTTGGTATCCAGCCAATTGCATCTTGTAAAGTAACAATGTTTTCTTCTTCTTTCGGAATAGTCCAAGTATTTTTTAGATCATTTCTCGTCAAAAGGATGATCATTCTCTCTCGTGATTGTGGGACTCCATATTTTTCAGTATTAATGATATTTATTGAGATTTTGTACCTATAAGCTAATTCTAAATTCAGAATATCTGTGAGTAGTCTTCTACTACCATTATAATTTATCGTTGTATTAATGAAATTAGGAACATTTTCAATGACCGCATATTTTGGAGACAAATCCTTTATAGCATCAATTGTGGGTAGTAATAAATAGTTTCTACTATCCTCATCTTGCTGTTGTCCTGCAGTACTCATCCCTTGACATGGCGGTGTGGCAAGAATTATATCAACTTCGTTTCTCTTGGATAAATCGATAATAGAGGTATATGTTTTTTTATCAATAATGTCACCACATATCATGTTTGTCTCAGGATAAATCTCTTGATATAGTTTTGCTCTTCTTTCTACAAGTTCGTTGGCAACAGAGACAGAAATACCTATATCTTTAAGCATGGCTTCAGCCACGCCAATGTTCGCAAATAGTGATAATACCTTATGTCTTATTGTCTTTTGTCCCATTTTAGGCATTTGCATGTCCGCCAAACACCCAGAATCGGACTTTTGTTACTCAAATGTTACCGACCACATACAAAAAAACGCGGGTGTCTGAACCTTTACCCATCCGCTATTGAGGTCTTAGGAAACCTTTAGGAATAGATGAGCAAAGAGATACCCACGTAGCATGTATATAAATCCGCATAAAGTGTGCAAGGGCAAAAATGCCCCACGCACACCAACGGAATGTATATCACACCCGTAGCATCGTCTTTTGCTTTGTTTTTGATTCCCTTTTTGAAAGTTCCTAAGTTTCAATAGCCAAAAACAAGCATCAGGCTGACGCTTTATGTATGTAGTGCATCCGCTATTAATGCCTATTCGACAATATTGCAGATAGCAAGTGCAAAATTATAAAAAGTTGGAAAAACAAAGAAGGTATGGAATAGGATTTTATGAACAAAATGGAAAATCAGCAGTTATTTCAAAATCATCTTTCTACATCGGCATCGCCTGAAACACTTTGCCGTTGATTAGTTTTCCGTTTTTGTGCTTGCTACGCTTGCATTTATCTACTTTCTTTATCCTCGACATTACCTTCCTTGCTCATCAACCGTTTTGTCTCCTGCAACTCCTTTTGCAAAAGGCGCATACGTTCAGCCAATTGCTCTTGGCTTGGAAGGGCATCTTTAATTCTGATGTTGTTGTATGTTGCCACGCCCATCGGAGTACTGATGCCCTTAAACGACCATTGGACATCAATCTTATCCATGTCGGAGCAAACAAGCAAGCCAATTGTTGGGTTTTCATCGTCCGTCTTCAACAATTCATCAACTGCATTCACATAATAGTTCAACTTGCCAGCAAACTCTGGTTCAAATGGCTTAGCCTTCAGTTCACAAACAATGTAGCAGCGTAGGCGAATGTGATAAAACAACAAGTCTATCTTGCGTGAACGACCGCCCACAACAAGTTCCTTCTGCCTGCCAAGAAAAGCAAAACCAGTTCCCATTTCCAATAAAAGGTCTGTCACATTCTTTGTGAGGGCTTCTTCCAAATCAGCCTCGTCATAAATCTCATGCTCAACCGTGGCAAAGCCGAAATCATAGTTTTCTTTCAGAACTTCTTGAACGAGCTTGCTTTGCAATGCTGGCAGATGGTCGGTAAAGTTGTTGACTATCTTGCCTTGGTGCTCATAGAGGTTTGCCTTGATGCAGTTAGCAAGAGAATTACGACTTAATCCTTGCTCAATGGTTTTTCCAACATAGAATAATGCTTCATCTATGGATTTACATTTCGTTATGATATCAACATGATGCCCCCAAGGAACAAGTGCAAATGGTTGCGGAAATGCCATTCCTATTTCGTTATTGGTTTTTGAAACGAGGTGCTGTCTTTCTCCAACAGATTGTTGGAGTTTTATTACGGCTTGATTAACAGATGACTGCAATTCTCCAACAGCCCGTTGGAGTTTTTCCTCTGCATCACCGTCAGCATAGAACAGATACCACTTTTTCATGTACCACAGATTAGAGGTGGAGAATCCATCAGAATCAGGAAATTCTCGCTTCAGATCTAAGCTTACCTGTTCAACCACTCCTGCACCCCAGCGTTCTTCGGCTTTTTTCTGTACCAAGTCGCGCCCCAGTTGCCAGTTGAACAGAAGTTTTTCTGCATTTACCTTGACAGCAGCTTTCACCTGTGCAGAACGATAGCGACTCTTAATGTCCGCTATCCAATCCGCATAGTCCGCGTCAATGTGAATGTCGTGTGACTTCACGATATATGGTTCTGCCTGTGATTGTATGTCTTTATTTTCTTGCGCCATTTCTTAGACATTTTTTCCTATATAGACCTTTCGTACTGCTGTATGCCGCACTGGAAATAAGCGGTATGATTATGAGCCTCTCTCCAGCATCAGAATAATTTTTACACAGCAAAAATACAAAAAATTTAGGAACGAGCTAGTATTCAAATTGCAAAATCTGCTTATCACAATATCCATAATATTATGTTACCAAAATCGCACAAAATAATTTCACAAAAATGAAAATGGCTCAAATAAAAATCTTATCTTTGCCCCAAATTTTTCAAAAAATTCATTAAAAACTTAAAGACATAACATAATGGAAGAAATCAAAACCACTGCCTTCACGCAGTTTCACATCGCACAGGGCGCACAGATGGCACCTTTCGCTGGCTTCAACATGCCAATCCAGTACACAAGCATAAACGACGAGCACATCTTCTGCCGTGAACATATCGGCGTTTTCGATGTTTCTCACATGGGCGAATTCTGGGTAACCGGCGACAAGGCTTTCGACTTCGTACAGAAGGTTACTTCGAACAATGTTGCCGACCTCACCGACGGTAAGGTTCAGTACTCGTGCCTGCCTAACAACGACGGCGGTATCGTTGACGACCTCTTGGTTTACAGAATCAACGACAAGAAATATTTCCTCGTTGTAAACGCTGCCAACATCGACAAGGACTGGAACTGGTGCATCGCAATAGCAGAAAAGATGGGCCTGAAGGTCGGACAGGACATCGTAAACGCATCCGACGAATACTGCCAGCTCGCTGTTCAGGGTCCTTACGCTCTGAAGGCTATGCAGAAACTCACAAAGGCTAATGTAATCGACATGGAATACTACACCAACAAGATTATCGAATTTGCTGGTATTCCAGAAGTTATCTTCTCAACAACCGGTTACACTGGTGCAGGTGGATGCGAAATCTACGCAAAGAACCCGTACGCCGACAAGCTGTTGAAGGCTGTTCTCGAAGCAGGTGAAGAATTCGGCATCAAGATGATAGGTCTTGGCGCACGCGACACTCTCCGCCTCGAAATGGGATTCTGCCTCTACGGACACGACATCAACGACACCACTTCACCAATCGAAGCAGGTCTTGGCTGGATTACCAAGTTTGTCGATGGCAACGACTTCACCAACCGCGCATACCACGAGAAGCTGAAAGCAGAAGGCACCAGCAAGATGTTGAAGGGCTTCATCCTCGTTGACCGTGGCATTCCGCGTCCCGAATACCTCGTTTACGATGCAGAAGGCAACGAGATTGGTCATGTTACCTCGGGAGCAATGTCGCCAATGATGAAGAAGGGTATCGGTATGGCATACCTCAACCGCGGCTTCTGGAAGGAAGGCACCGAAATCTACATTGACATCCGTGGCAAGAAGGTAAAGGCCGAAGTTAAGAAGACTCCGCTCTTCAAGGACCAAATGCCTCAGGTTAAGTAATGTAAACTATTGAACTATAAGAATCTCGGGACTTGGGTTCCGAGGTTCTTTTTTTGAAAAATTACATAGAACAAAAGCATCTTTATCTAATTGATTATCAATTGTTAATTATCCATTGTCAATTATAATTCCATGGCAACCACCTCAAACTTTGTAGACTATGTAAAGATATACTGCCGTTCGGGAGCGGGCGGCGCAGGCTCGATGCACTTCCGCCACGAGAAATTCGTGGAGAAAGGCGGTCCCGACGGTGGAAACGGCGGACGCGGCGGACATATTATCCTGCACGGCACTACCAATGTGTGGACTCTGCTGCACCTCAAGTACAACCGACACATCTTCGCCGAAAACGGCACTAACGGAAGCGGTGCTTTATGCACTGGCGCAAACGGCAAGGACATTACCCTCGATGTGCCGCTCGGAACTATCGCCCGCGACGAATACACCGGCGAAGTGCTCTGCGAAGTCACTGAGAACGACCAGGAAATTATCCTTCTCAAAGGTGGTCGTGGCGGACTAGGCAACGCAGAATTCAAGACGGCAACCAATCAGGCTCCAAAATTCTCGCAGCCAGGCGAACCTGGAATCGAAAAAACCGTAATCCTCGAGTTGAAAGTGCTTGCCGATGTCGGTCTCGTAGGCTTCCCAAATGCTGGCAAATCGACCTTATTGTCGGTTGTATCGGCAGCAAAGCCCGAAATTGCCGACTACCCTTTCACCACGCTCGTGCCTAACCTCGGCATCGTCGCCTACCACGACTACAAGTCGTTTGTAATGGCCGACATCCCAGGAATCATCGAGGGCGCAAGTCAGGGCAAAGGTCTGGGACTTAGGTTCTTGCGTCACATCGAACGCAACTCTATACTGCTATTCATGGTTCCAGCCGACACCAAGGACATCCGCAACGAATACGAAGTGCTGCTCAACGAACTCACGCAGTACAACCCCGAACTGCTCGACAAGAAGCGCATCCTTGCCGTCACCAAGTGCGACCTCATCGACGACGAACTTCAGGAAATGCTCTCGAAGGAACTGCCCGAGAAGATTGAAACCGTCTTCATTTCGTCGGTAGCACACAAGAACATCGACAAGCTGAAAGACTTAATCTGGAAGGCACTGAACGAATAATCCTATGAACAGACTCACAGAACTTCTCATCGACGAGCGGAATGCCAAGCGCAAAGGCGGAATTTACCACAAGACACAGGTAAAACTTGCCTACAACTCGAACCGAATCGAAGGCAGCAAGCTTACCGAGGAACAAACGCGCTACATTTTCGAGACTCGCACCATAGGATTCAAGGAACAGGAGGCTGTTCCCGTTGACGACATCATCGAAACAACCAACCACTTCGTCGCTTTCGACTATCTGATTGACACCATCAGCCAGCCTTTAAGCATTGACATTATCAAGCAGTTCCACAAGATTATAAAATCCAGCACTTCCGATGCGCAGAAACCATACTTCAATGTAGGCGACTGGAAAAAACTTGCCAACGAAGTTGGCGAAGCAAGGACAACCCTGCCCGAAGATGTTGACCGCGAAATGCACGACCTTTCGGACTGGTACGCCTCGCAGAAAAATGTAAGCATTGAAACACTTGCAAAATACCACTTCTACTTCGAAAGCATACATCCTTTCCAGGACGGAAACGGACGCGTAGGCCGCCTGATACTTTTCCGCGAATGCCTGCGCAACGACATTGTGCCATTCGTCATCGACAACGACCACAAGACATTTTACTACAGAGGACTACGCGAATTTGAACACGCACCCTCATACCTTGTCGATACAATGAAGTCGGCACAGGACACCTACACCGAATGGCTCAAGTATTTTTCACCAGAACTTCTTAACGACTTGCACGCATAATGATTGAAAGCCTTGAACTTATCGACCGCGAGATTCTACTCATTATAAACGGATTGCACGCCGACTGGCTTGACCCGATAATGTGGGCGATAAGCAGCAACTGGTTCTGGCTTCCAATGGTTGCACTGTTCATCTTTATGGCGGTGAAGCGTTTCGGAAAATGGTGCTGGATTCCGATACTGGCGGCTACACTTTGCTTCGCCACTACCGATGTGGTTTCGCACAATGTGAAGGAATCGGTACAGCGCTACCGCCCAACGCATAACCTTGAAATAGAGGACGAAGTCCATGTCGTAAACGACTATCGCGGAGGAATGTACGGATTTTTTTCCGGTCACGCCGCCAATAGTTTCGGGCTTGCGCTAATCACAATGCTTTTCATCCGCCGAAAATGGTACACAATAACCGCACTATGCTGGGCTACAATCGTCTCATATTCAAGGATGTACCTCGCAGTCCACTACCCTGCCGACATCTTTGTAGGATTCTGCTTTGGAATCTCGGTGGCAGTGGCATTTTTCATTGCGACAAAGGCGATTACAAAAAGGACGGAATTCAATTTCCCAAGAGAGTAAATAAAGGTAACACCTCCCCTCACAACATATAGTTAATTTCTACCTCTCTTTTCATCATTTTTCGGGATTGCACACCTATCGCAACGGCTATACCTTTGCAAAACCAAAGTTAATTTACATTTATTTACACAAACTCAAAAAAACGATGAACAAACTTTCATTTCAATAAAGACTGAATTTTATAAGGCATACAAAAATCATCGTAAAATTGGCTGTGTCGTGAGATATGGCCATTTTTTGTACTGCAATATTAATTATTTCATTCGCGGTTACAAAAAAAATTATAACTTTGTACCGCAAACAACAAATAAATACAGCTATGAGCAACAAGATGATGCAACAACTGATTGCCGATTATTTCAAGACACAGCCAATACAGAAAGCTTGGCTGTTCGGATCGTTTGCCCGTGGCGAAGAAACACCGTTGAGCGATGTTGACTTGCTTGTGCAGTTCGACGACAATGCTAGGGTAAGCCTTCTAAAGCACGCTGCAATGATTTGTGAACTGGAAGAAATTCTTGACCGTCCCGTTGACATAGTTCCTGAAGGAACCTTATATCCAAGAATAGCCGAAAGCATCAATCAAGACAAAATACTGATATATGAGAGAGCCAGTTAGAGACCGAGAGAGGTTGGAACCGAAAGTGCTGTTATTTATGTTATTGAGGACAACCTAAGCCCTCTTCGTGAACAAGTAACCCGTTACCTTTCCGAAACCAACTGGGAAGAATGGGAGAAAAACGAACAAGTAATTTACGAATCAGCAGTACATAAGAATCTTATCCAGACTGCCACCAGAATGAAGTCACTTGGCTACGAAACAAACGAAATTTGCAAGATTACCGGTTTAAGCCGAGACGAAATCGAAGGATTGTAATGATGCCTTTTTTGTCTCCCTCCCCCAAAAATGACGTTTTTTTATCTTCCATTCTTAATTTTTTCTCGTCTCACGACACATTCCGCGAGGCAAACCAACACATAACACCCTATTAACCAAAATATTATCTCCTTATAAAAATTCTTCAAAAATATTTTAGTTTACATTACAAACTTGTTTATTTTTGCAAAGTGATTTAAGAACTAACGCGCGGTGGTGATTAGGTCACAAAAAGAAATAATAAATAAGGTTAATTTAAAATTTGATACTATGAATCAGAACGAACAAAACAAAGAGATGACGGCTCAGGAGAGCCTCTCCCTAATCAGTGAAATGCTGAACAACAGCAGACGCATCATCCTTCAGAACAACGCAAAGCACTTTATGCTCTGGGGCATTTTGCTCACAGTGACATCGCTTGTCATCTACGAACTTTGGCACATCACCGGCAGTCCCGTATGGAATTGCGCCTGGTTTGCCATGCCTGCATTGGGTTTCCCCATCGTGAGAATCCTCGACAGGAAGAATACCGATGTGCCACAAAATGTCATCAACAAGCAGCTTGGACTGATATGGCTCACCTATTGCATTTTTGCAGTCAGTATCAGTGTCATAGCAATGCTGGCGATACCTATGAATATTTCGCTCGTAATTGTCGTGCTCCTAGGTTTTGCCGAAAGCATCTCGGGATTCCTGCTTAAAAACTGGGCTATCACCCTCGGTGGATTTATCCTTGGCATCGGCGGAGCCGTATTTGCATCAATGGTTCACAACGAGGCGCAACTGCTTATTTTTACCTTCGGTGGAATTATTCTCGTGGTAACAGGTCTGATTATTAAATTTCAATACAAGTAGCTATGTTTCCGAAACTTGACCCGATTCTTCATTCGGAGCTGAGGTTGGCGATAATGTCAATTCTTGCCGATGTCGATAGTGCCGAGTTTAGCTACATCAAGAAGCAGACTGGCGCAACATCGGGGAACCTCAGCGTGCAAATCGACAAGCTTAGTGCTGCAGGCTACATATCAGTCGAAAAAGGCTTCAAGGGGAAAATGCCCTGCACAACCTGCAAGATTACCCCAGCCGGAATAGAAGCATTCGAAAACTATGTGACAGCATTGAAAGAATACATTTCTGCAGGAAAATAAAGCTTGGGACAAATAACATCATCTGCCTTTTTGTCATCCTGAACTTATTTCAGAATCTGAAAAGGCGGGTGATGTTTTATGCGAATGCCAACACTCTAAAAATGCATTTTCCATCAGCAACAGGCAATCGTAAAAAACTTCAAAAAAAAGTTACAACAAAAACATCTCCAATTAGAATTAAATTCTTAATTTTGGCACTCGTCAATAATTGTATTTTTATGAAACGACTTTTAATAACGATTGCAGCGATAATAATTTCCGTATGCACATTCGCACAGATGGTGCCAGACCAGTTTACAGAAACAGTCACCCTTACCGACCAAGACGGCAACACACACGACATAAACGCATATCTCCGCGACGGCAAATATGTTGTCCTTGACTTTTTCTTCACCACCTGCCACTATTGTCAGGAAGAAATGCCAGAAGTTGTTGCAACATACAGGGAAATGGGATGCAACGAAGCCGACGTAATTTTCATCGGTGTGGCAGTTGCAAACAGCAATGCGCCGAACACCGTCGAATGGTATATGAACGAATTTCATGTAGAATACCCCATCGCTCCACTGGAAACCAACCCGATAAACGAAACCCTATTCGACAACTGGGAACTTGACGGAACGCCTACATACATCTGCATAAGCCCCGACAGGTCGATGCGAGAATTGGACAGACCGATAAACTATGGTTCTCTTGTAGCACTTGGCGCAAGACAAAGCGCTTGCCCCGACAACATGCCCGTTGCCGACTTTACAGCAAACAGGACTCGTATTCCCGCAGGCGAAACCGTAACATTCAGCAACCTTTCGCAACGTTCTACCGCATGGTCGTGGACATTCCAAGGTGGCGACCCTGCAAGTTCTACCGATGAAAATCCAACTGTAACATATAACAACACAGGAAGATTCACAGTAACACTAACCGCCAGAAACCGTCAGGGCAACGAAGACACCAAGACTCGCACAAGCTACATCGAGGTAGTTGACCCGCCGACAGAACCGCCTACTGCCTACTTTGCAGCAAATCAAGTAACAGTAATTGCTGGCAACACCATCAATTTCACCGACTTGTCGCGTGGCGAACCTTGGACTTGGCAATGGACTTTCGAAGGCGCACAACCAACGAGTTCAAACGAACAGCATCCACACAACATTAGATACAACAATATAGGCACGTTTAATGTGACTTTGATTGTAAGCAATACTCTCGGAGCCGACACGCTGAAACTTGAAAACTATATCCATGTAATCCCATCAATTGGCGATGCCGTACCAAAAGCGAAGTTTTCTTGTTCAAATAGGCTCGTACAAGTAAACACACCCGTAAATTTCGTTGACCAGTCCGAAGGATACCCTATGTTCTGGTCGTGGGAATTTGAAGGCGGAACACCGGCAAGCTCCGAATTCCAAGTCCTACCCGAAGGCGTAATATACGAAAATTCAGGAGTTTATGATGTAACATTGGCTGTATCCAACACCAATGGTGGCGACATACTTACAAAGCACGACTATGTGGTGGTTTACGAAAACTATGTAGGCTCATACTGCGACACTCTCTGCAACCTGCGCGACAACGAAACCGCCATAAAACTCGGGTCTCACGACCTTACAAGCGGATACCTCGGCGGAACAAACAGCGACAGAATAGAAACCTACGCCGACAAATTCGAATACTACACATTCAACGAAATTTCATCAATAACCGTTCCGATAATGAAACTTGAATACAGCAATCCAAACGCTTACATAACATTCATCACCTGGGACGGCAACGACCCCGTGCCGACAACTGTAATTTCGGAAAAGAAAGTTTACCTGAGAGACCTACGCGAAAACTATTTCCAAGAAATTCGCTTCATCGAACCACTAAAAGTTGACGGTCCGTTCTACCTTGGATACACTATTCCTTACTCAAGTGGCACCGAAATCGTTATTGGACTTGCTCCAAACAGAGGATACGGACGACCAAACACACTTTTCGTACTGAAAGATGGCGAATGGAAATCCGTTCCTGATGCATACGACGACATATCAACATCAACAGGCATAAAGATTGCCGCTTGCCTTAATGGCGACGAAGTCGAATTGTTCTCAGAAACTGTAAGCATCTACCCAAATCCTTGCGAAAACCTGCTTAACATCGAAAACACCAGCGGATTCGAGCCAAACGATTTCATTGAAATCTTCGACAATCTCGGAAGACTTGTGTATTCAAACAACAGCCTGAACGGTGAAAAGGTTGAAATAAACGTATCCAACCTTCCTATAGGAACTTACGTTACAAGAATGTTCACACAGGGAAAGATTGCCGTACAGAAATTCGAAAAAATGAACTAGACATACTTAAATGAAACAAGAGCAGCAGAAGAAATTCTGCTGTTTTTTGTTTTTGCTAATAATCAATAGGATAACCGCAAACCAGTATCAAAACATAAACTTAGAAACCTCTATTAAAAATAAAAGTGTTACCTTTGCGTGTCTTTTAATGTTGAACAGCATTGCGAAGGCTCTTATAACATATTGTATATAAAAGCAATAGCACTGCACAAATTTATAAAAGCGCGAAAACTGACGATGAAAACTTTCAATAAGTACATCCGCAAGGATAGCACGGCACTGATAACCGGAGCAAGTTCGGGAATGGGACTTGAATATGCCGACCAGTTGGCAAAATCGGGATGCAACCTATTGATAGTAAGCAACGAGGAAGAAAAGCTAAAGGCTGTTGCAGAACGACTCCAAAACGAATACCACGTAAAGGTAACCTACAAATATCAGGACCTTGCAAAGCAGGAAGCAGCAAACGAACTATTCGACTTCTGCCAGCAGAACAGCATACAGGTTGACATACTTATCAACAACGCGGGCATTTTCTTCTTCAAGGAACTGAACTATGCTACCGTCGAGAAGGCAAGCGCAATGCTGATGCTCCACGTCTATACCCCTACCCGGCTGTGCTCGATGTTCGGCGATGAAATGAAGAAACGCAGATACGGATACATACTTACAATATCGTCGGTAACGGCAACTATGACAATCCCCGGACTTACAATGTACGCCGCCACCAAGGCATATCTGAAGAGTTTCATGAAATCACTTTATCTGGAAACAAAGCAATACAACGTGCATACAACCGTAGTGTGCCCGGGTGCCGTCGATACTCCTTTGTACAACATAAGTCCAAAATATAACGGACTGATGAGATTCGGAGTAAAGGTTCGTGCAATATATCCGCCAGAATTGCTTGTCAACAAGGCATTGAAAGCAATGTTCCGCAAGCGCCGTTGCAAGACTCCCGGATTCATCAACTTGTTGTGGCCACCTCTTGTCAATGCCATTCCCAAAGGCATAGTACACAAAATATGGCTCAAAATTTGTAAAACCGGAAACGAAAAAAAATAAATAATCAGAAATATGAAAAATTTCAGCAAATACGCAACACTCCTAATGGTTATGGCAATCGCCATATCAGCAAACTCGCAGACTTACAAAAACGTACAATACGGAAATTTTGAAAACTGGGTTGTCCGCGACATTGAGGAATCGCTGATAATCGGAGGCGACACAAAACGCATATATGCCATTGGTCCCCGTGACACCCTACGCGAAAACAAAGCACTGAACATCAAGTCTATCTGGGCAACATCTAACACATACGCCAAGGTTGCAGGCATCTCGAAGACCAGTAACACAGTTTACCCCGAAAAGCGCGGTAACGGCTACTGCGCAAAGCTTACTACCGAATACGCAGAATGCAAGGTTATCGGCATTATTAATATAAAGGTATTGGTTTCCGGTTCAATATACTGGGGCAAGGCCCACGAACCTATCGACGGTACAAGCAACCCGTACAGCAAGATGAGATGGGGCGTTCCGTTCACCAACAAGCCAAAGGCTGTGGTACTCGACTACAAGTCGGCAATGCCAAACAAGGGAACTATCACCACTTGCAAGACCTTGTCGTCGTCGAGCCGCGCAGGAAACGACGAACAGCAAATACTTTTCATCCTGCAGAACCGCTGGGAAGACGAGAAAGGCAATGTCTATGCAAAACGCGTCGGCACTGCAATATACCACGTCACAAACCCAACAAATGATTGGGTTAATGGTTTCCGCATCCCTGTAATCTACGGCGACGCAACCAAATCGCCAAACTACAAGCCTTACATGAACCTCGGTCCTTTGAAGGACAACTTCTACACCATCAACAGCAAGGGAAAGAATGTTGAAATACAGGAAGTTGGATGGGGCGACGAAAGCACACCCGTAACACACGCAATTATGCTGATTAGCGCATCGTGTCAGGAAGCATTCTCGGGAACTATCGGCAACACGCTCTGGGTTGACAACATTAAGCTCGAATACTAAATGGAAGAACAACTCGGAGAAATTTTCATCGAGGACATGGAATTCTTTGCTTTCCATGGACATTACGATGAAGAAAAGTTTGCTGGCAACCGATTTACGGTCAGCATATACTTGTTCACCGACACTAGCAAGGCCGAAAAGTCCGACAATCTAGACGATGCACTAAACTATCAGGTTGTTTATGCTATAATTAGCGACATAATGAGGAACACCAAGTCGAACCTTGTCGAAAACTTAGCTTCCAACATACTTGATGCCCTATTCTCACGTTTCACGCAACTGCACGAAGCAAGAATCAGAATTGCAAAGCTAAATCCACCTATGGGCGGAAAAATTGGCAAAGTCGGCATTGAGATAAGACGCAGTCGCTCCGAAATGGACAAAATTGCCCTGCATTAAAAATTTTCAAAGTTATTTTGCTAGCACACAATAATGTATTACCTTTGTGTAATTGAATTATTAATATTGGTTTTATGAAGAAGACTATATTTTCAGTACTTACACTAATTGCATTGGTATCAATGTTTTTAGTTTCCAGTTGCGACAAGTTCATGAAAGTTGTAACAGTAAGAACCCTCGTATCGACAGACCTTTCGTACACTTCGGTGAAACTAAAAGGTGAAGTTGTTTCTACAGGTGGCAGCGGAGAAGTTAGCGAGAGAGGCTTTTATTACGGCACAACCAAAAACCTGAACAACAGAAACGCCATAGTCGTGGAATGCGGTCCTGGCAAAAAAGGTGAATTCGAAGCCAGCATAACAGGTTTACTGCCAAATATGAAATACTATTACAAGGCATACGCAAAGAACGATGAAGATTTGGATGTTGGCGAACTAATGGAATTTACTACGTTTAAGATTGACTTGGTTACAAAAACAGAACAGCCAACGATTGTTTCTCCTGAAAACATTACTCTTAACGGTTCGTATATAAACCCTTCCAGACTAAATATAGATAAGGTAGGATTCGAATATTGCGCAAATGCAAACTACATAGATTCGGACTTGACGTTTGCCGGTTCAAACGAATCGCCATTCTCAAAGACTGTACAGCTTGAAGACAACAAGACATATTACTACAGGGCATTCGTACAGATGGCTGATACTACGATGGGAATATTATATGGCGAAACTGTGATATTCCACATTGGCGAAGACAATGGCCCGACTGTTTCTACCGACGACGCAACTGATGTAGATGCAACCACTGCCAAGGTTTTCGGAACAATTTCATCAAATTATCCCGGCGAAGTGCCAGAAAAGGGATTCTACTATGGAATTAACCCCGATTTGTCCAATAGCACAAGGTTGGAATGCGGTGGCGGAAAAGGCATATATTACACAAGGCTCAGCAATCTGACACCAAACACTACCTATTACTACAAGGCTTACGGCAAATATAATAACGGCGTTAATTCCGGAACTAATTTTGGAGAAATAAAGAGTTTCACTACGGCAGCAGCAAAATAAGCAGTTTGTCAAAAAAATATTAGCGGTCGGATTTCCTCCGACCGTTTTTTTTGACTATCTTTGCAATCTAAAATTTGACGAATGAAGTGTATAGGTTTTGCCTGCGACCATGCAGGATTTGAATTGAAGACTTTCCTTATGGAATATATGAAGCAGAAGGGTTACGAAGTAAAGGATTTCGGTACCAATTCTGCCGAAAGTTGCGACTATCCCGATTATGCACATCCGCTTGCAGAGGCGGTTGAGGCTGGTGAATGCATAGGTTTTGCAATCTGCGGAACTGGCAACGGCATAAGCATGACCGCCAACAAGCATCAGGGTGTGCGCTGTGCTTTGTGCTGGGATGTGGAAATTGCCGCTCTTGCCCGTCAGCACAACGATGCAAACATCTGCGGATTGCCTGCTCGTTTCATTTCTAAGGAACTTGCCGTAGAAATTGCCGAAACTTTTCTTAAGACTCAGTTCGAAGGTGGCAGACACGAACGCCGAATAAAGAAAATTCCGCTTAAGTAGTCCGATGGAGGAAAAGCAGCCTAAAAAACGGTTCTGGACACGCTGGAAGGAAAATTTCCTTGTGAAATTCTGGCACAACCAGCAGTTGAAGGACAAACTTTACGAAATAATCTTTGGTTCCGAAACCAAGGCCGGCAAGATGTTCGACATCGTGCTGATGATTATGATTGTCGCCAGTATCTTGGTGCTCATGGTCGAAAGTGCAGGAATACCAAGGGCTTGGAAAATAGTATTCTTAGTGCTTGAATATGTTTTCACAGCCTTTTTTACATTCGAATACCTCGCCAGAGTTTACTGCTCGCCAAAACCACTGAAATATGTCTTCAGTTTCTACGGAATTGTCGATTTGGTGTCAACTCTGCCAGTTTACATAAGTTTCTTCTTTGGCGGAGCGCGTTATATGCTGGCAATCAGGGCTTTCAGGCTAATCCGTGTTTTCCGCGTATTCAAGCTTTTCAATTTCCTCGACGAAGGCCGGTTCCTTATGCTGGCATTAAAGGACAGCAGCAAGAAGATTATCGTATTTTTCCTATTCGTTCTAATTCTTGTAATCTCGATGGGAACCGTAATGTATATAATTGAAGGTGGGAAAAATACGGCATTCAGCAACATATTCACCAGCATATACTGGGCAATAGTGACAATGACCACTGTCGGCTACGGCGACATTACACCTACTACAGGACTTGGTCGGGCATTATCGGCATTCGTTATGTTGCTGGGTTACACGATAATAGCAGTGCCAACAGGTATCGTTTCGGCTTCGATGGCAAAGAGCTACAAGAAGCAGCGCGAGAAATTCCGGATTTGCCCGCAGTGCCACGAGTACGAGTACGACAACGAAGCCAAGTTCTGCAAGCATTGCGGACACGAATTTGGCGACGACTGGCGGCAGGAACATCCCGAAGAAAAGATAATCCGTACCGATGGCCGCGAGGAAGCTATTGAAACAGAAGTATATGAAGAACCAGAATAATATGCAGTCGATACTATACATACACGGCTTCAATTCGGCGGGAAACGCCTGGAAAGCAATGAAGTTAATCGAGTATTTCCCCGATTACCAAATAGTTTCGCCAACTCTCGACTACTATACGCAGTCGCCCGATGCTCTTATTGCACAACTTAAGCACGAAATTGATACTCATGACATTAAAATGATTGTGGGAACAAGCCTCGGCGGAATGATGACAATGTATATGTCGGCTCTGTGCGGACTGAAGGCTCTAGCCATAAATCCAGCTTCGCGTCCAAACGAATCTCTTAGGCAATTTGTTGGAGTTGAATTAATTAACTACGCTACCGAGACCAAGCATTACCTTTCGCAGGAAGCATTTGATGCATATCAGGGATTCATTACTGGACCATTCAACGATGTGCATTTCGATAGCGAAAAGATTACTTTTGCACTTGCCAAGGACGATGAGCTTCTCGGCAGCTACGATTCGCTGAAAGAACAGTTCCGTGGCTTTACAATCCACGAGTTCGACAAGGTTACACACCGCTTTGTAAAGTTCGAGTATCTTGTTCCGATTATAAGGGATATTTTGGAAAGTTAACTTGATAATATGAATCTTAAACAATAAATAATATGAAGACAATGAGACATATACTTTGTTTTGTCGTGTTTAGTTTGGCGGCTTTTTGCACTTTTGCACAGGCAAATCCTTATCCGGAGGAAAATGATGAATACGCATACGCAGAAACCGTTAAATATCAAGGACAGAAACCTATAATAAACGATTTTATCAATGCCTATTTTGGCGAAGAATCAGAGGACGAACTGAATGGGTACTTGTCGGACTTGTGGCATAGATACCTCAAGAACGAGCCTTTGGACAAGACCGAAAAGGTTACGCTTGACTCAAAAAATGGTTTTGCGAGTTTCGAAAAAGTTTATCCTCCCGACGAATACGACACCGAAGGCAGTAGAACGCTTGTCGAGATGTGCTATTGGAATAGTTCCGACGGCAATCACAAGATTTTTGCTGAGTCGGTGCAGTTGTTTCATGGCGACAGAGCCATTGAGACAGAGTTCAGCGGTTTAGTTTTCGGCATATACAACAATGCTACGCACAAGATAACGTATGTAACCCAATATGTTATGGGCATAGAGGTAAAGACTGGCATGGAAAACCTTGGCGTAATTGTTGACAAGGGCGAATATTTCCTAACCAATCATGAAACTAATGAGCGCAAACCAATCACCGAGGAGCAATACAACAACTGGTGGAATGAATATCCGGTTGTAACCTACAGTCTTCCGCGCGTAGGCAAGGACATTACAGCAGTTATAAATAATCGTCCCGAAGGCAAGAAAGAAATTGTTGTAAAGTGGAATGGACTAAGATTTGATGTGCAGCAGTAAAAATGAATCGTCATTCCGCAAGACTGAACGAACAGGCGCAGGTACGAGCCTTGTGAGTTCGTTTATGCGGAATCTCATCGAATAACAATACTACGGGAGATTGCTCGCAAGTTTCGAGATGCTAATACAAATGTTACAAGTCTTTTCATAACTTATTAATCAACACGCTATTCCTCCAACGGATTAAGCCTATCTAATATAGAGAAAACGCCTTTATCTCCACCTACGAATTTTGCCTTTCCTTCGCTATATTCAATTAGCATTGGGTAACCCATCGGGAGAGCAATGCCTGTTTTTTTATAAAACTCAACATTCTCGTTGTAATCTCCCCGATAGTAATCCTTACCATCCAAAGAGCCTTTGTATTCTAAAATGTCATACTTTACTTTATTGGCTAAAGCAGACACTTCTTGGGGGATTATTTTTTTGTCAGCATTCATAACCTTTTTCACATACAATAAAGCACAAAGTAAAGTTCTATTTTCTCTGCCACCATTTGCGTTTTGGCTGTGGCTCGTCTTCGGGCATAAAATCATCGCTGTATTCTTCGTCGTCAAGGTCTTCTTTAATGAGTGTTTGAGGAATTAGCAGTTCTCGAATCTTGTCCCAGCCGATGAAACCGCCCACATTGCGGTCGTCGATGTAAATGTCGGCAACAATCTTACGGCTCATGTACTTGGGGTTGAAAACCTCGTCGGGATGCTCATTGTTTACCGCGTAGAATGTAAGTCCGTGCTGTTTGCAGAACTCCACGGCTTCGTCGAGCAGTTCTCCATCGCGAACAGTCCACAGGATTAGGGTAAAGCCGTTGCGCTTCAGGTCTTTCAATGTCTCGAATGCTCCGTCTATCACGGTGCCTATCTCTGGATAGCGGTGGGTGACTATTGTTCCGTCAAAATCGACTGCTATAACGGGATTCATAAGCAATTAATAATTAACAATTGATAATTGACAATGGATAATGCATAATGGATAATTAGGGTTCTATTGGTAGATTTGTTGGCTTTATCATAAAAATTTTTCCGTTCTCCACTTCTTTGGTTTCGTCTTGCGGTTCAATGGCAAGGCTGTCGGTGTCGAGATGCAAAATCTTGTTTACTATTGTCTTGTCGGGAAGAATGAGGGTTAGCGTATCGCCAGACTGCGAAAGAGACCAAGTTCCTTCGGTAGTATTTGTCTTTGTAGCATTTACATATTTGCCGTCTTCCCCGAAATAGTATGTAGTGTATTGCTTAGTTTCGTTCATCTTTTCGTAAACTTTCCTCAGCAATGGCTCGGGAAGTTGCTGACCGCCAATGTATAGCGAGTCAAGTTGCCAAGTGCCTTCGATTAGCTTTGCCACCTTGTCGTTCTGCGCCGAACACAAGCTGGCAATCAGCATAAATGGTAATAATATTATAAGGTATGTTGCTTTCATGTCGATAAATTATGGTTCAATCCTATACAATGTATGTTCTATGTCCAAATCGGCAAGCATATTGGGCATACGGTCGTAGCTGGTGTCGGTAATGAAAATCTGACCAAATTCGTCGCTCGAAACCATCTGCGAGATAACCTTCACGCGCTTGGGGTCGAGCTTGTCGAAAATATCATCAAGGAGCAGAATGGGCTTTTGTCCGACCTTGCGCTGTATGTAGTCGAACTGCGCGAACTTGAGGCTGATAAGGTAGGTTTTCTGCTGTCCCTGCGAACCGCACTGCCGTATGCTGCTGTCGCCAAGCAGGAAAGTGAAGTCATCGCGATGTGAACCGCCAGTGGTGTGGCTTGCTGCCCTGTCGCGGTCGCGGTGCGATGCAAGTAGCTGGTCGAAAGTCATTTCGTTGAGTTCCGAGTCGTAAATCAGTTTCACTTCTTCGCGTCCACCCGAAATCTGCGCGTAGTATTTCTGGAAAATAGGTATAATCTCATTGATGAACTGCTTGCGCTTTTCGTAAATCTTTGTGCCATAGTCGGCAAGTTGCATATCCCAGATTTCGAACTCGGCATCGTTCACCGAAAAACCGTCGTGAAGCTTGTGCAGCAAGGTGTTGCGATGCTCGAGTGCACGCTTGTACATTGCAAGGCTCTTCAGGTAGATGTTGTCGAACTGGGAAATTATCGAATCAACGAATTTACGCCTTGCATCGCTGTCAAAAATCAAAATGGTGTCAGTGGGCGACGAGAAAACAATGGGTATCAGTCCAATATGGTCGGTAAGACGCTGGTATTCGGCTCCATTGCGACGGAACGACTTATGACGCTCATCCCTATGCAGTCCGCAGTAGATTTTTTCCAGCTTGCCATCTATATCGTATTCACCCTGAACAACATAGAAGTCTTCATCGTTGCGTATGCACTGCCTGTCCTGCTGCGTGAAGTAGCTTTTGCACATCGAAAGGTGGTAGATGGCATCGAGGATATTGGTCTTGCCGACGCCATTGTCGCCAATTATGCAGTTGATGTTGCTGCAAAACTGTAGTTCCTTCTCCTCGAAGCTCTTAAAGTTCACTATTGATATGTCTTTCAGAAACATGCTCATTGTTAACGCTTTAGCTCTTTTTTCAGGAATTGCCCTGTGTAACTTTCCTTGTGCTTGGCAATTTCTTCTGGCGTTCCGCAACAAAGTACGGTTCCGCCTTTTTCACCGCCTTCGGGTCCCATGTCGATAATCCAGTCGGCACACTTTATGACATCCATGTTGTGCTCAATGATAATCATGCTGTTGCCTTTGTCAACCAACGAGTTAAGCACCTTCATCAGCACTTGTATGTCTTCAAAGTGAAGTCCAGTTGTCGGCTCATCGAGTATGTATAATGTTTTGCCGGTTTCGCGACGCATGAGTTCGGTTGCAAGTTTTACGCGCTGTGCCTCGCCACCCGAAAGCGTTGTTGATGCCTGACCGAGAGTTATGTAGCCAAGTCCCACCTGTTGCAAGATAACTAACTTCTTGTAAATCTGTGGAATATTCTCGAAAAACTCAACAGCCATATTTATGGTCATATTCAAGACATCAGCTATTGATTTACCTTTGAACTTGACTTCGAGAGTTTCGCGGTTGTAGCGTTTGCCTCCACAAGTTTCGCAGGGAACATAGACATCGGGGAGGAAGTTCATTTCGATGGTACGCACACCGGCTCCCTTGCAGGTTTCGCAGCGTCCGCCAGCAATGTTGAACGAAAAGCGCCCCGACTTGTAGCCTCTGATTTTTGCCTCTGGCAATGTTGCAAAAAGGTCGCGGATTTCGGTGAAAAGTCCCGTGTATGTCATTGGGTTAGAACGCGGTGTGCGTCCAATCGGTGACTGGTCAACAGCAATAATCTTGTTGATGTTCTCGATGCCTTCAATTTTTGTATAAGGCAGCGGACTAGTTTCGGCACGGTAGAAATGCCTATTCAATATAGGTACGAGTGTGCCGTTTACAAGACTCGACTTTCCACTTCCCGAAACGCCTGTCACACAAACCATTATGCCAGTAGGGAAACTTACATCCACATTTTTCAGGTTGTTGCCGGTTGCACCTATCAATTTAACGCACTTGTCATTGTCGAACGGACGGCGTTCTTTCGGCACTTTTATTTTCAACGAACCACTGATGTACTTGGCCGTAAGTGTGTCGGCGTTTTGCATTTCTTCGGGCGTGCCGGCAAAGACAAGGTGTCCGCCCTTGCGACCAGCACCAGGACCAATGTCAACAATGTAGTCGGCATTTTCAATCATATCGCGGTCGTGCTCGACGACTATGACAGAGTTGCCACGGTCGCGCAGTTCCTTGAGCGAATGTATGAGTTTCTGGTTGTCGCGTTGATGAAGACCAATGCTGGGTTCATCGAGGATGTAAAGCACATTTACGAGGCGCGAACCAATCTGTGTTGCCAACCTAATACGCTGCAATTCGCCACCCGAAAGACTTTCGGCAGGACGGTTGAGCGAAAGATAGTCAAGTCCTACATCGAGCAAAAATTTGAGCCTTGTCTTAACTTCCTTCACAATCTCGTGGGCAATTTTTTGCTCCTTTTTCGAAAGTTCGGCATTGTGGTTGTCGAAGAAATTGTAAAGTTCGGGCAAATCCATGCTCGCAAGTTCAGCAATGTTCTTGCCTGCAAACCTAAAACACAAAGCCTCGCGGTTGAGCCTTGCTCCGCCGCACTTGGGGCAGGTTACATATTTTGTGAACTTGGCGTTCTCCTTGTCCGAATCGTCGTCGCTACTGCTGTGCTTCATGCGGTTTATCACGCCGTCGAAGGTGACGATGTAGTTGGAATCTTCGCCAAGAGGTGTATGTCTGAGGTTGAGGTTTCCGTTGTAGCCGTAAAGAATTGTGTCGAGAATGTCTTCGGGCAAATCCTTAATTGGCGTTTTCATCGAGAACTCAAGTTTTTCGGCAAGAGCATCAAGAGTCCAGAATAGAACGGATTCCTTGCGTTTGCCAATGGTGGTTATTGCACCTTCGTTTATCGAAAGGTCGCGGTTGGGAATAAGTTTTTCGAGGTCAACATCGATGATGGTTCCAAGTCCGTTGCACTTTGGGCAAGCTCCCTGCGGCGAGTTGAACGAAAACGAGTGCGGTGCAGGTTCCTTGTACGAAATTCCGCTTGTGGGGCACATCAGGAAACGGCTGTAGAACGACGGCTTGTCGGAACCTTTTTCCAAAACCATCGTGATTCCCTTGCCAAGTTGCATGGCAAGTTCGATGGCCTTGCGCAGACGCTGGCTGTCGTCGTCGCTTTTTATTGTGAGCTTATCGACAACAACTTCAATAAAATGGTTCTTGTAACGGTCGAGCTTGAGGTTGTATTCCACTTCGGTAATTTCGCCATCAATGCGGGCAGTCATGTAGCCACGACGACGAATATTCTCGAACAATTCCTTGTAGTGACCTTTGCGACCATTTACAAGCGGTGCGAGAACATAAATCGACTTTCCGCCAAACTTTTCGGTTATGATGTCAACTATCTGGTTGTCGCTGTATTTCACCATTTTCTCGCCAGTGACATAGGAATATGCCGTTGACGCACGGGCAAAAAGAAGACGCAGGTAGTCGTAAATTTCGGTTATTGTGCCGACTGTGGAACGCGGATTCTTTACGGTAGTCTTCTGCTCGATGGCGATTACGGGGCTAAGTCCTGTAATCTGGTCAACATCTGGGCGTTCCATGCTGCCGATAAACTGTCGCGCGTATGCCGAAAATGTTTCCATGTAACGGCGTTGCCCTTCGGCGTATATTGTATCGAAGGCAAGCGACGACTTTCCGCAACCGCTCAATCCAGTGACAACGGTGAGTTTATGCTGCGGAATGTCAACATCAAGGTTCTTAAGGTTGTGAATCCTTGCGCCCCTGACTTCAATCTTCTCATCTTCATTCTTCATCACTTAGTAGTTTTGCAGGGTCTTATGCCTTTCTTCGGCAGTTCAATCTCAAATTCCCGTCTCGACTGGTTCGGCAGCGTATTGGTTCGAAGCCACGGATTGAAATACTTGAGCATCTTGAGGTTGGTGCC
>CACYQN010000014.1 GCA_902776565.1 uncultured Bacteroidia bacterium | reverse complement strand
AATGCACTGTTGTCTGGATTTGTAATCCAGACATCTTGAATATAAGGATTTGCAATCCGCCTATAATTACACAATTCGGTCATTTCTCCACAATCACATTCAACAAGCCCTTTATACCAGCATAATCACGCGCTGAACTATATAGATAATCGCTATGTTGTCTGGATTTGTAATCCAGACAGTTTGAATATAAGGATTTGTAATCCGCTTATAATTAACCACCTTGCTCATTTCTCCACAATCACACCCAACAATCCTTTTATACCAGCATAATCACGTGCTGAACTATATAGATAATCTTCTGGTTTCTCTACAATCTCGCTCACAACAGGATTATTATGTATATAATCAAGCTTTTGCCTGTAAAAATCATAAGAGTAAAGCTCCTCTATATAACTACCATCTTGCCAAAACTTGAAATTCTTTATTTTCCTATCGTTGTTTCCGACAAACCAAAATCTATCCATCATCCACACCTTCCGACTTTCACGCGCATTATCGTTAACAGCTTCAACAATCTTTTTGCTTGTGTATTTCTTGAAGTCACGCAATATATCGGAAATATTTGTTTCTTCATTTCTTGTACCAACAATCATGTGAAGATGATTTGTCATCAACACCCAAGCATAAATATCGAGTCCTTTACTCTCCTGACAATAAGCAAGTGAATCCAAAATAATGTGCTTATATTCGGGACGAGTAAAAACATCAACCCAATCGACTACGGTAGATGTTGTAAAATATAGGTCTTTAATTAGAGATGCATGCATGGTTATATTTTTAGCGCATTACAAATGCTAATATTCAACTCATTCGGATTGCAAATCCGAATGAACAAATGAATACAACATTATATTTTCTAGTATTCCAGCAAGAAATGCTCTGCATCAATGGCGGCCTTGCATCCCGAACCAGCAGCGGTAATTGCCTGACGGTAGTTCGGGTCCTGAACATCACCACATGCGAATACGCCCGGAACATTTGTCTTGGCTGTACCTGGAATGGTCTTGATGTAGCCCTTCTCGTCGAGGTCGATGTACTTTGCAAATACCTTTGTATTAGGAGTATGGCCAATAGCAACAAAGAATCCGCTGATATCGATAGTCTTTTCCTCGTTGGTCTTGTTGTTGAGCAAAAGTGCACCTGTAACGCCATCGGTCTCGTTGCCAAGAACTTCCTTTGTGTTGCAGTTCCAAAGCACTTCGATTTTCGGATTTTCCATAACACGCTTCTGCATAGCCTTCGATGCACGAAGTTCATCGCGACGAACAATCATATACACCTTGTTGCAAATGCCAGCCAGATATGTAGCTTCTTCAGCAGCTGTGTCACCACCACCAACTACTGCAACATCCTTCTTGCGGTAGAAAAATCCGTCGCAAGTTGCACAAGCCGATACGCCAAAGCCCTTGAGCTTCTGCTCTGATTCAAGTCCAAGATAGTTGGCTGTTGCACCAGTTGCAATAATAACAACTTCGGCTTCGATTTCGTTGCCGCCATCGGTAACTACGCGGAACGGACGCTTCGAAAAGTCAACTTCGGTAATTATACCACTGCGCACATCGGTACCGAAACGCTTTGCCTGCTCGCGAAGCTGGTTCATCATTTCGGGACCAGTAACGCCATTTGGATAACCTGGGAAATTCTCAATTTCGGTAGTGATTGTCAACTGACCGCCCGGCTGCAAACCTTCGTAAACAACTGGACTCAAATTAGCTCTCGAAGCATAAATAGCAGCAGTAAAACCCGCTGGCCCAGAACCTATTATAAGGCATTTAATTTTTTCTGTCATATTCTTTTACTTAAACTCAAATTTCGGCAAAAATAAAAAAATATTTACGATTGACAAAACCGAGCTAAAGGTTGACGATTATTTCTGTGGTGACCGCCAAACTGTCATTTTATCAATATTCCAAAAGCAAAAAAATATGCAGTAAAACTTCACATCTTTTATATAATACCTCTTATTTATTTTTGCTTAATTATACTATATAATAAATCATTATCATTAACAATTTTCAGAACATCGTTGACCTTCTTGTCTTCTATTTCTATTTGTACCAAAACTTTTGGCTTTGACTTAATGGGTTCGCCTAATGTAAACAGATAGGAGAAATCGTGGTTTAAAAAACGTCCAGCCTTAATCAATTTTATTACACTCCAATCCTCTTTTTTAAACTCTCTATTAAGGTTTTGATTTGCAATTCCAATTGCGTTTGCAAACTCAGTTTTTGTCTTATTGCTTTGATTAAAAGCACTTTCAACCAAACTTCCGATATGTAGTTTCTTTTCTGTCATAACTTGCTAAATTATAGGTTATTGAATTAAATTAAACAATAATTTTCAAAAAAATATCAATAATTTTGATTTAAATTCAATAACAATTATTACCTTTGCCTCATTAAAATTTAATCGTATTTACGATTATGTGACCAAACAAACAGACTAAATACAACAAATAAAACAGGAATTGCAAAAAGATAAACTATGAGTAGATTTAAAAAATGCCCTATGGGGCACACATATAAGGCAGATCTTGAAGAATGCCCGATTTGCAGCAACAGCAAAAAAATTGGAGCTCCTGCGATACAAGGCGAGGCTACACAAATTATCTCCAGTTTGGATGGCGAAAATTTCGGTTCCAAAACCACAACTGACGATGAGCCGTTGCAGGTAAATACAGCAGACATAGACCCTCACAAGGATTTTTCCAAGACAATGGTTGAAGAGGAAATCCAAGAAGAGGATGAATCTGGTGCTGTTGTCAACAGAAGAGAAACCAGAAGCGCATCTAGGCTGGTTGGTTGGCTTGTCACTTACACTCTTGACCCCAATGGCGTTGATTTTAGACTGTACGAAGGTCGCAACATTATCGGAAAAGACTTTAGTTGTGGCGTATGTATCAACGACCCAAAAGTCAGTGGTCAACATGCAATTCTTCTTTTCCGAAATGACAAGTTCCGTCTAAAGGACAATTTGTCCACCAACGGAACCATGGTGAACGGAGAAGATATTGATGACGATTCTGTCGTTCTTCACGATGGCGACATTATCCAAGTGGGAGACACTGTATTCCTTTTCAGAACGGCTTTTGAATTGCCCAAATAAAAGCAACTATGCATAATATTGTCACGGAAGAGACCATTAAGCAAGCTTGTTCTGAACGTATTTCATCGATAAGAACAGAGGAAGACGAACTGCTAAAATCGGCAGCACAGCAAAAACAACTGCTTAGCGAACGGTTTGATGAAACTATTGAAAATGCAGGGTTCTCATCAAATGCGTTTGTCCCTTCGGACAAATTGAATTTCTCGAACGACTCTCGCGCCCTTCCCGATGGCTTGTATGTGGGTATGCTAAAGCATCCTGTAACTGGAGAAGTGTTTCTTCCTGCGATTCTGCCATATGTTTACTCCAACGCAATTGGGTTTCGTGTTGACTCATACTGTGAGAACCAAATATCAGAATTGATGCAGATGCTTGCCTTTCGGGTTATGCTTTCAATTCCTGTAGAGTTGGCAAAATGCCATTTTATCGATTTGCACTCATTCGGTCAATCCACAAAACTATTTAACAGATTGGCAGAAAAAACAGAAAAAATAGCAAAGGGAGCCTTGGTTGACAACAAAAACAAATTGACTGAACTTATTTCTGAATTGGAAAGCCACATCAAACATCTTAACGGAAATGAACTGCTCAATGCCGCTACCCTTTCAGAGTATAATGCAGACCCATCTCATATCGCAGTCCCTTATCATTTCGTATTCTTCTCCCGCATACATGACAAAGTTGAGAAAGATATTATTTCTCGAATTTATTCCATATGCAGTGGTAGTACCGCATCTAATTGTGGCGTTTATTTCTTTTACACTTATGCCGACAACAACCAAAACATTCAACAGCAGAACGACCCTCTGACTGATTTGATTGGCATATCTACACTCATCACCAAGGAAACCAGCGGATACCGTTTTTCCAACTCCATCTATGGCAAAAGCTTTGAGGAACGCTATGTCTTTGAATCGGAAAAGGAAACACCGCCCAATTTAAATTTGATTATTGATGCCATAGCAAAGAAAGCTGCGAATATCAAGCCTCAAGTGGTGTCTTTCGACCAAATGCTGGAGGATATGATGGCCTCCGGAGAATATTGGAAAGGATGTACTATTGATGGAATCACCATTCCCATCGGCAAAAAAGGTGCCAACAGTGAGGTCAACTTTAACTTGGCTGGCAAAACAGCAGATTATTTTGCAATGATTGGCGGTCGTCCCGGATTCGGAAAAACTGTTCTCCTTCATGATATCATCTGCAATGGTGCAATCATATATCCTCCACAAGAACTGGAGTATTATCTTATTGACTGTACAAATGGTACAGGCTTCAAACCATATGAGCATTTGCCTCACGCAAGGTTCATTTCCATTACAAAGCAGAGGGAATATACCGACAGTGCCATCGAGCATCTAGTAGACGAAATGTATCGAAGGGCGGAACTGTTCAAGGACGCGGGAGAACATACTGGCGAAGCAATTGAGAAAATCGAGAAATATCGCACGATAACAGGCAAAGTTTTACCTCGCATACTTGTCATTATCGATGAGTTCCAAGTGCTGCTGGAAAAGAACGACAAATTATCCCGAAAAATCAAAGGCTCGCTTGAAAAAATCATTCGCGAAGGTCGTAAATATGGTATCAGCATTGTGTTCTGCACCCAGAGTTATAGAAACATTGACTTTGATACGGAACTGATTACGCTTCGCATTGCGTTCAACCTCAAGGAGATGGACAGCCTCAAAGTGCTTGGTTCGGGCAACGATTCGGCAGCCCACTTGACCAAGAAAGGCGAAGCCATCCTGAACAACAGCAATGGAGAAAAGGAAGCCAATGTGCTTTTCCAAGCCGCTTATACAGAAAAAGTGCAGCAATATGTCAGTTTCTGTGTCGACAGGTGGAACGAGTTTGACGGCGAAAAACCCAAACGCTTTGTATTCGACGGCAAGGCCGTAAGCAACATTGCAAACAACACTAAGTTTGTAGAGTCTCTCACTGAACCTTCGTCCAATCCAAATCATATTACCGCTTGGCTTGGCGTCCCCATGTTTATCAGAGCCACCCATTCGTATGTAAACTTCCGAAAAGCCATCAACTCCAATTTGTTGATTTGCGGAACAGACGTGAATGCAGCTCTTTCCACGATGGCTTTAGTCAATTATCAAATCATCCAAGCTTTAGAAGATTCGAGTTCTATTTTTATAACCGATTATTTCACTGATTCTTCGTATGAGTCCAAGTATTTGAAACAGTTTTCGGCAAATTCTGGAGTTCCTTATCTGCTCAAAAGAGATTTGGAATCACAGATTGACATTATTGAAAGCATTTTGAAAAAGCGAATCGAAGACAATATGGCTGGAATTTACAATGATAATGCTCCTATTGTTGGCACTATAGCCTACATTCAGAATTCTCCCGACATGAAGAAGAACCAGTTCAACCAACCGTCCAAATTGATGGTCAAGATTCAGAACATCTTGAAGGAGGGTCCCTATTATGGCATCCATCTTATAGTGTATGCGCATAATTACAAAGGGCTTATTGATGTAATGGACAATTCTTTCGTATCATATTTTGGCAACCGTGTAATACTGCAAGGCGGCAACATAGGCTTGCAATTGGTTCAGGAATCGGAAACATTGACCGATGGAACTGCTTTACTAGTAACAGAAGACGGAACAACCACATACGAGCAGGACCCAGTTATGATTTACAACGAATGCCGTAGCAACGCTCTTCAGGACGATGTGCTAGATTACATATTCTCAATTTACAACCAAGAATAATGGAACAAAATTTCACATATAGCGAACAATATCTGAACATTGTCAAGTCGGCTGATTTATTGCTGACTCTGCCATACGAGGTTAAGACAGAAACAAAGAACAGGATTGAGAATGTGGAGCGTTTTAGCGAGCATTTGTCGAAACGACTGCCTGAATTGGAAGCCTATCCTTCTCTTCTGCATTCATTGTTCTTGTTGATTGAACAAGAGAGCATGACAGGTTTTCTAGGCGAGTTTTTAATAGATGAAGCAATAAATACGTGTGCCGAGTTTGACCGGATAGAAAAGGAACTCGCAGCAAAGATAGATAGAATTGCCAGTTCATCCTTGACTGTAGACAGAAATCTTTTAAGCGAAATATCAAATAAGATAAAATCTTGGAGCATAAGCATTTGTCTGGACAATATGGAGATGTTCAGACGTTTTCTTGAACACCAGCAATTGCAGGTGGATGCCCTATATGGAACCTTGAGCGACAAGGAAAAACTTGGACAGGCTTTAGCCCACTCGGAAGAGGAACGAAAAAGGTTGCTTGAAATGGAAGAAGCCCGTAGGCGGGGCATTACCGAGATAGAACTCAACAAGGAAGAGAAACGCCGCAAGGCTCGTGAGGACTACAATAAGAATATGAGAATTCGTAAAAAGAAATAGAAAATGGCATCAGCAACACAAGCAAAAGTAACAATAGAATCCTTAACGCAAATGGCGGAAATCCTTCGCCAAAGTGCTGACGATATTCTTGGCACTAAAGAGCAGATGGACAACGAATTGTATAATATCCCTTGGGATGACCCTATTGGATTAACTTTTATAAGTAAGTATGAAGAAGATTTCAAGCCGCTGAAGGAAAAGTTGATACCTAATATAAATAATTACATTCAATATATGAAGGACGAAGGTTTGGTTGTATCCGAATATAGTGGCGAAAGTATAGGAGGATTGGGTGTTATTGGTGTAGGTGCTGCAAAAGTGGGTAATGGTCTAGATTTTGCTCAATTGGGTAAGGGCGAGGGAAAAGGATACATTCCTAATGCCCCTTTAGAAGTAGCTTCGGAAAAATGTCTATCGCTAAAAAAAGGGGCCAAACAATATTATGATCAATGGGCATATGAGGATGGTGGGAAATTACGTAAATATGATATACTTGTGCGTGGTGCAGATGGCAAGGAAAGCAAAAGAGTGCTTACTGCTCGGAATTATAAATCATTTAGTAAAAAGACCTTGTTAGAGACATTAAAAATAGGTCTTGGTTTTAATTACGAGTTTGAGGATTTGGGTTCTATAACACAAGACAAAAATGGGGAAATAATAGGTCATTTCGGTCGTTATGAACGCAATACTGGCGTTATTAAAATAAACGAAAACATTTTGTCTAGTAATTTAGTAGGACATGATGATATTATAGAGACAGTATTCCATGAAAATCAACATAGAAATCAGCAAATAAGAATAAATCAAGGATGTTTGCATAATGTGCCTGAATATATTCCCCTATGCAAAGTAAATTCGGAATCAGGCAAAAAATGTACAAACAATTACCACGAATATATGAATCAATGGTGGGAAAGAGAGGCGTTTGAAGAAGGGAAAAGAGGGAGAAATATGGCGATAAAAGGATATAAAAAACAATAATATATTTTTTCAATTATTAACAATCAAAAAATAATCATTATGAGTAGTGTAAATGTAGATTTCAATGACCTCATTAGGTTCAAAACAACACTTGACAGGAATGCTCAGCATTTCGAAGAAATCAGAAAAAGCATTGGCAATGCCATCAATACCATAACTGGTACCGATTGGCAAGACCAAAAGTCAGAACAATTCAGTCAGACCTTCTTCGGGCAAAGCGATCCGGATATCACAAAACTGGTAGAGACTATGACTGCATTTTCTGTCTATCTTCAAGGGAAGATAGAAATTCTTCAGAGATACCACGCAACCAACATTAACTTTTAAAAATTAAGCACTATGGCAAAATCAAAAGCAACAGCGGAAACCTTAAGACAGTTTTCCAGCACACTGAAAAAAAATCACGAAGACATCCTTGCTGTCAAACAGTCAATGGACAACGAACTACAAAGTTTTCTTTGGGAGGATCCTGTGGGAGCAGCTTTCAGAGCTAAGTATTATGAAGACCTCAAACCCATCGAAAGCAAGCTACTACCCAATCTTGTGTCCTATAGTGAATATCTTGACCATGAAGCTGCGATTATTAACGAATACGGAGGAGAATAATCCATTAAATGCACTAGGTTATGCCACGAAGTGTAGTAGATTTAGCAAAACTCAATGAACTGGATGCCACCATCAGGTCTTTCGACAGCAACACTGGGGCATCAATGACTGCATATTACCATTCTGCCAGAAATCTATTGTCCCAATTTGATGCCAAACTAAACGAGTTGTCCATAACTCTCCAAAGGGCTTCTGAAGCTTTAAGACGGTGTAATAGCATTCAAGACTCAAACCCAATGAAATCTTGTGCAAGTGAAGAGGCGGCTTTTAATAGAGCATATAGACGATACAAGGAATGTGAAGAACTTGTAAAAAAAGCACGGCAAGCAATTTTTGAATATAGCAATTATGCTGCCGAATTTCGTAAGTCTAAGAATGATTTGTGTTCAAGAGCAAGCGCGGGTTTGAAGCACGTTGAGAGCTTTGTAATGGATTACAATGATAATGCAACGCCCAGCACGGACAATGTTATGTCAAATGGTATACCAGCTGTCTCTCCATCAACAACATCATCAATTCCATCCAGCAAAGAGCAAAACAACGGACAGACAATGGGAGACTCGTCTATGTTTATTAAGGGAGGTGAAGAAATAGACCATGTACTCCCAAAGGGGTCACCCACAAATCCTATTGCGATTGATATGGAATCTGACAAATTAGAAGGACTTCCTCCCGTTACCGCTCCCGACAATTCTGCAATGAGCGAAGCAGCTGCAGGAATCTTAGCTGCATTAGCTGCTGGTGGACTTGTCTTCGGTATGCGTGAGATGCTGCTTCAGCAAAAGACAGACGAAATCTTTGAGAAACAATATGGTATCTCAAGAACCGAATTGCTGTTGAAATCAGGACCTAAACAAAAAGAGTATGTTGCGGCCTATAATGGTATCTATAAGGGACTGCAACAAGAGATGAAAGAGCAGCAAAAGAAAGAGATTTTTAACCAGATACAACAAAAGAAAGAATTTCTCACATTGGAGGAGAGGCGAATTAATGAATTGCATGGAGAAGAAACTCTTTTCAGTAGAGAATTGGTACATGACACGAAAATAGAGGTAAAAAATCTAGAAAATCAAATTGCATCAATTGATGACGGTAAAAAACGTATAGTTGTACCTTCGGGAAAAACAAAAATCGGAGGACTGAGTGGAGATGGATTGTCTTTCATGAAAGAAGGCATGAGTTCCAAAGAAAGGTTTATTACAGTTTCAAATTTGCTAGGCAATTCACAGGTGACTCTTACTGGTGATAACGGTAAAGAATATGTTTTCAAAAATGAAGATTCCGATATTTTCTTTGTCGCTCATGATGGTTCCTATGTAAAACGCTACATGAGAGATTTTTCGCAAGGTTTTTCAGACGTAGAGACAAGTGTAAATTTGCCAGAAATAAATAGTACTGGTTATTCTAACAAGATGACTGATGTTGACTCAACTTTGCTCAGTGTGAGTGCTGAAAAAAAATATACAGCAGAAGGTGTAAGGGTTGTAAACAAGACCTATCACATTAATCAAGATGGGTCAGCGTGGACTAAAGTTGTAAATGCTAGTATTGGCGGTGAAGTGAGAACTGGTGTCTCTATGAGTTATAAAGGTGCTGAGATTGGGGCGGAAGTTTCTGCCGCAAGAGCTGGACTGAAAGAAACATATATTACAGCACCGAGTTTGAAGAATGGCTCTTATTCCCAATCTGAATATGGTTCGTCAGGGGAAGCTAATGTGGGACTTGCACTTTCCGCTGGTACATCAAAGGCAAAAGATGGTACGAATGAAATAGGGGTAAAAGTTCCTTTTGCAAAGTTCTCTGTCGTTTATGGAAAGTTTAATTTATCGGAAAAAGAATTTCCAGAATATATTAGAAAGCAATTAAAATGAGACAATCAATAAATAGTTTTAGAAATAATGTGAGGCAATTCAATTCAAACGCTGATGCGATTCGCCCCTCATGGCCAGACAATGTCGGCAACGCCTTCTATCGTGACATAATCCAACCCCTAAAAGCAGAAGCGGAAAGATTAGAACCTCACATGGAAGAGCTTATTGTCACCCTAGAACAACTAAAACCTCAAATTGACGCAATATGAGAAAACTGTTATTATTCATTTTCTGCTTTTTGTGGCTGTTGTCGGGCTTTGCACAGACAACAAAGGAAATCAACAATGTCGAGTCAAAGGATTTTCCATTTGTGTCATTTTATATAAAATCGGATAATCCTGTTGCTCAACCAAAAGAGTCTCTATCAATTTCGGAGGAAGGCATTCAGGTTGATAGCACAAATATAACAGAATTCACAGCAGTAGGCCCTGCACACACAATTCCCCAAAACAAGAATATACTTTTCTTGTGGGATATGCAATGCGGGCAAAGTGAGTTCATTCAAACACTGCTCGCCGATTTGCTATATAAAATGCAAACGAGCGACAATCTTAAGGCCAATGTGGCAGTGTTTGGCACAGACGCGAATGAAAAGCTAACTTACAGTCGATTGTTGCCGTCGTTTACAAATGATTTGTCAGAATTAAAAGACTCTGTCAATATAAGGAAAATAGCAAAAGCAACACCCTCATCCTACATATTAGAGGCTCTTGATTCCGCTATTATGCAAATTAAAGACCAGACTGGTGCTAAAGCAATTGTGCTGTTTACAAAAGGGAATGACAATTCCGATGTTGAAAGATATAAATTGATTGACAAAGCCAAGAAAAACAGAATTTTAATTCATGTGATGAATATTGCCGGCGGTGCCAAGCAGGAGTCTTTCTGCAAAAACATTTCGTCATCCACTTATGGCTTGTGTTATATTTCCGAAGGTTCGTTTGCTTCCGCGAAAGAGAGTAATGAAGAAAACTTTTTGTTTGAGGAGAATGATACCATCAATGCATGGGTGAATGGTCTCGCCGAACGCTGGGCGGGCAAAGCCTATAAGGTTTCCTATAAATCCAGTTTTGAGAAAGACGGACAACTCAAGGAGATGAATGTTGAACTCGGCGAATCTGTCATGGAATCTTTCAAAGGGAGATACAATGTGCCAAAATATACTTTTGGCGATTGGATTAAGGACCATCTTGTACTTTTTATTATTCTGCTTGTTGTTCTAGTTGCGGGCATTGCTACCGGCTTGTTCTTCTTGATTAGGTATCTGCGTGATGTGGCCGCCGACAAACGGGAAGAAAAACAAAAACTGGAAGCGGAACGCAAAAGACTGAAATCGGAACAAGAGAATTTGAAAAGAAAACTGGAGATTGCCGAAAACGAAAAGCGGAAACAACTTGAACAGGAGAAAGCCAAGGAAAAAGCTAACCAACGTCAAGAACAACTGAATGCACTAAATATGCTTATGCGCTCAAGAAACATAAAAGTGCGGCTACTGATTTCAACAATGACAGGGTCCTTCGAATATATGATTAATACGGCAGAAAACAAAATCGGCTCCGCCGACGATAACGACATTGTGGTTGTTGACCCAACAGTTAGCAGGCATCATGCTGTCCTTTACTTCGATGGTCAAGCCTTTGGCATTCGCGACTTGAGGTCAACAAATGGAATCATGATGAATGGTTTCAAAATAAATGACGTGAAATTGAGAAACGGAGATTCTGTTTCTTTGGGCAAAGTAGTAATGAAAATCTATTTCTAATATGATGAACATAGTAAATTTTGACAGCGGCGTATGCGCCATGACCGACACCGGATTGGTTAGACCTCACAACGAAGATTCCAATCGCGTAGCCCATACAGTCAACGGAGACCTGTTTGTCGTTTGCGACGGCATGGGAGGTCATGTTGGTGGTGCTACGGCATCCCGAATTGGCGTCGATAGTGTTTGCCAGTATGTCAACACTCACGAATGTACAATTCCGCAACAGTTCTTAACAAAAGCACTTGAATACGCCAATGCGCAAATATATAACGAGTCGCGTTCAAATCCCGAATTGTCTGGAATGGGAACCACGGCATGCGTCGTGCTTGTGCGAGAGGATAAGGTATGGTATGCCCATGTAGGCGACAGCCGAATCTACTATTTCAATGCCAAGCAAAAGGCTTTATATAGACTCACAAAGGACCATTCTGTAGTGCAGGCTCTTGTTGACAGAGGTGAAATTACCGAGGCAGAGGCAGAGCATCATCCCGAAAAGAACAAAATCAGGAAATCCTTGGGCATTAAGTCCAATGTTGAACCGGAACCTTGTCAGATGCCATTAATTCCAGCAGAAGGTGATGCGGTGCTGATTTGTAGCGACGGCTTATCGGGGATGATGGACGAAGAAGACATTTTGGATGTGTTGGTGGGAATGACCGATGTGAATATGGCAGGCAAAACTCTTATAGACCTTGCAAAATCGGGAGGCGGTACTGATAACATCACCGTACAGATTGTAAAGTTCTCGGGAGTGGGCAGTCGAGATGCTATGTTTGACGCAAAAAATAAAGGGGTTTCGTCGCAAGTAAAAGGAATTGCAGTGAAGAACAACTCCAAACGCATTTGGCCTTGGTTTGTTATAGCAGCTTCTGTGATTATGATTGTATGTGCCGGAGTGTTGCTTCTCTCTCCATCTTCAACAGAAACAAATGTGGACAAATCCAATGTCACCGTCGTCACTGCCAAGGACGAATATGCCTACAAAAAAGAGGTCCCCTCCGGAGTAAAACCTATAGTTTTCGACAAATACGAATTCTATAAACGACCAAACAATCCACAAGGTGACCTTCTTGTTGACATGAAAAATTACACTTACTCCATTGGAACTTTTGAGGAGTTGCCTATATACGAAAATGGTAATCGGAAAGGCACGAAATATCTACCTCAAAAAGTAACAGAATATAACCGAGATGGAAGTCCAAAACAAAAAAACTAGATATAATATGAAAAAAACAATAGTTCTTATTTTCGCAATCTTGTTTTCTATCGTTTCCTTGGCACAAAATGGATTCCGAGTTGAAATCAAGCAGGTGTTTCCAACAAAGTATATAGTTTTTTCTAATGCGTTCAATACCAAATGGGAGATGGACAATGCCATTTCAAATCAAACCGCGAAATTGAATAGGAATAGCAATTATCAAATACTGATAACAACACCTTCTGGCAAGCAAACCCGCAATATCCAGAACATTTATTGGATACAAATCGTCAATGGCGATAAGACAAACCACACAAATAAGACTTATCCTCATCAGGCCTACGATGTTCCCACAATTTGGGAAGGGTATGCCTGTAGTGTAGATGGTTCGCGGATAAAAGGCAATACGGAAAAGAAGGAGTTCGTTTATCGTGTTTCCTTGTCCGACAAACCGAATGATTTCATGACTGCATTTGTTGACGAGGAAACTGCTGAGGCTAAAGCGCAGACATTGTTTAAGGAGAATGCCTCGGATAACCGTCTGGTGGAAGTATTAATAATTAAGTATGAGAACGGCAACGCCGTGGAGGTCGGGAAAAAATCCAACAAAGAGCAGTATGAGGTTTCTTTAAAACTTCTCGCCGAAAAGCAGGCTCAAGAAGAAAGGGCAAAACGAGACACTGCCCTATTTCAACATGTAAAACGCTTTGAGAAAGATATGGATTCTGTTAGGAACCATCATAATTCCATGATGGAGAATGGAATGAGATTCTGCTGCGAGTCATTGGAAAGAGTCTCTAAGATACCCGAAGACCTGCCTTCGTCGCAACAACTCGACACATTGTATTTGTCCCAGAAACTTGATTCCTTGTTTACGGCACAACGGTTCGATTCCCTATATCACTCGGTGCTTGTTAAAGATATTCTATCATCTCTAAAAAATGGACAAAAAAAGGAGATTAAGACACAACTCGATTACATTACAAACCCAAAGTGGATATCGGAACAAAGGAATCCCAGGAAATTGCTAGAATACACTCAAGAAATCGAAAGCATATTGTATCCTCCTAAAGATGAGAATGCAAAAAAGAATAATAAAAAAGATTAGTCAAAGAAAGAATGAATCGTCTTCCACAAATACCCTATTATAAAGTTACCAGGTTAATCCAAGAGGGAGGCACCTCGGCGGTTTACGAAGCAGTTGACCTAAGAAGCAACAATATTGTCGCAATAAAGGCTTTGTTTGCAAACAAGGCCAAGGATGATTTTATGCTGAAACGTTTTAGGGAAGAAGCCAACCATTACTTGTTGCTTTCGCATCCAAATCTGCCAAAACTCGTCGATTTCATAGTAAATGACGACAAGATGTATCTAGTGATGGAGTATGTGGACGGAATCGACATGAACAAATACCTACAGACCAATGGTCCGTTGGATGAAGACATGACCGTCCATTTCTTTACAATGATTCTTGATACTATTGGGTATTTGCACAAGCAGGGCATACTTCATCTTGACATCAAGCCTTCCAATGTTATGGTTACACAAAATCTGGGCATAAAAATCCTAGACTTGGGTATATCCGCCAAGGTATCGGAAGGAGAAACTCTGAAGAAGAAATGCGGAAGCCCTTCTTTTATGGCTCCGGAACAAACTCGCGGAGAAAAACTGGATTGCTATACGGATATTTATCAGATAGGCGTGACTTTGTTCAATATGGTCACTGGGCATCTGCCGTTTGGCGGAAACAATATGCAGGAAATTTTTGATAAAATATGTAATTCGCCAGTTCCCCAATTAAAAGATTTCTCCGATACTGTCAATCCATCTCTACAAACTGTCATTGACAAGTCTATGCATAAAAACGGTGTAGACCGTTATGCTTCGTGCAAAGAGTTTGAGGATGCTTTGCTAGTGAGTTTATCGGCAACTATAGAAGAAGAATCTGCAGATGCAGGGTCCAGCAAAAAAAAGTCTAAAAAAAATAAAAATGAACAAATAACAGCAGAAACAAACAATAACGACATGAAAATCATCACTGTTGGCAGGGAAACAAATAATGACATCGCAATTCCTGATAGTTTTGTGGGAAGGCATCATCTGCAGCTAATAAAAGATGAATCCGGAGCCTATTTTGTACGCGATTTAAATTCGACAAATGGTACTTTTGTGAATGGGCAAAGAATTCAAGGAGAAGTCGCTCTTGACGAACAGGATGTGATTAGAATTGGAAACACTACACTTCCATGGATTAGTTATTTTGCCGCATACAATGAAACCGAAATCGCTACCGAAGAATCCAGTAGACAACGCAGAAGAAACAGGAGACAAATGACTCCAGAACAAAAGCAAGCCCGGAAGGAGAAAAGAAAAAAATTCTTTGATGGTGCTGGAAAATGGATTCTAAGAACAATACTGGGTATTGGTACGTCCATTATAATGATATTGGTGATGAGGCATTTTTTTAGAAACTAGAATATGGCAGAAGTTATACAATCTGAATTGTCGTCCGGCACCACTTTATGTGGTGGCAAATATGTAATTGAAGCCAAAATCGGTTCTGGCGGTTTTGGTATTACTTATTTGGCCCGACATACAGTCCTTGACAGAAAATATGCCATCAAGGAATTTTTCATGAATGGATATAACGTTAGGAATAACACTACCAATCATGTAAGCCTTCAAGGTATTGATTTCAAGGATTATGATAGGATAAAGCAAACTTTTATCAACGAAGCGCACACCTTAGCACATTTGGCTAATGATGCGATAGTCAAGGTGATTGATATTTTTGATGAAAACGGCACATCCTATATGGTAATGCCATTCGTGGAAGGTACTACCCTGAAAAGAATGGTTGAAAAAGATGGTCCAATGGAATATGAGATGGCTGTAAATTATATGGTGCAGATTTGCGAGGCATTAACATACATCCATTCTAAAGACATTTTACACCGAGATGTTACACCTGACAATGTTATTGTTACACCCGAACAAAAAATAGTCTTGATAGATTTCGGTTCGGCAAGAAAATTTATTGACAATAAAACGCAACGGCAGACAACCATAGTCAAGCCCGGATACGCTCCGCTTGAGCAACATTCGGCTCGGTCGCGAAAAGGGGCTTTTACTGATATATACTCTGTTGGTGCTGTGTTCTATTATTTGCTTACGGGAGAACGTCCTATGGATGCAACAGAAAGGGTTCTGGAGAAGATGAAGGAACCAATAGAGTTGAATCCTAATATACCGTCCCAAATCAACTCCATCATTATGAAAGCTATGGAGATGGATGGTGAAATGAGATACCAGTCGGCAAAAGAACTGATAGACGACATCTTTTCTGATGGCTCTATAGATTCTGAAGAACATACAGGAAAAGTTGTAGAAACAAAAACGCCAGACAATCAACCAGAAAAAGATGCAACTACAGGAATTCAACGGAAAACCAAATCAGCTAAACAGAATTTAAATCGTAAATCCAAAGCCTTAGATATAATAAAGAAACTTAAAGCACTAATAAACAAGGTATCCAATTATCTACTTGGCTGGAAGAACAGAAAAAACAAGACAAAAACAGAAGATAATGAAAACAAAATTGCTAAAAAGAGCAGAGGTGTAAGTATGCCTCTTGTAATTACTGCTGTTATTTTAGCATTGATGGCAGTAGCAGCTGTTGTTACTCTCATTATTTATCATCCTTATAGTTCGGACAATCCGCAAAATATGGTTGATTCTCCAACAGAAAATACTCTAATCAAGTACAAATTATCCACAGGGAAGGAATATTTTTATGAAGGAGAAACCGATTCATTAGGCATACCAAACGGTTATGGTACGGCGATTTTTGACAGTTGCATATATCTGGGCTATTTTAAGGACGGGGACATGAATGGATATGGAACGTTGTCTTTTAAATTAGGAGAAAAAAAAGGCTGGGTTTACAATGCAACATTTGAGAAAAACCGTATTTGCAGAACATGTACTTGTATTGTTGCTCTGCCTCTCAATGAGAACATAGGCTCATTCATCGGCGAAGTGAATGACAATTGGGGGTTTCATAATGGGTGGCAAACCGATTTAGAAGGGAACCGATACAAATGGGAAAATGATAGTTTATATAGAGAATAAAAATACTATGAAACATAAGCATTATATATATGTGGCTATAGTTATTATTAATCTTGTTGTATCTTTTTCTGATGCTAGAGGACAAAATAATACAGCGGAGGAAATTAGAAGGAAAATGGATATAGTAACAACAGGAAAGAAGCAAGGACAAGCTACTAGAGGCAAGAGTAGTAGTAACACAAGTTACACAAAGTTAAAGGAGGAAAATAAACAACTTCATAATACAATTGATTCTCTCTCGAATATTATTAAAGAGTACAGAAACGAGGCAGAAAAAGCACATGAAGAAGCAAAGGCTAAAGCCAACGCAGATTCAATAGCTAAATCAAATAAAATCAACACTTATATCAAAGATTCTGTTTTCTTGGATTATTTGCTAAGTTATTGCGATGTGGATAACGATGGCAAACTCACACAATGGGATGCCGAACACACATATATCATTGACATTGGCATAGACAAGTCTCATTCGAATATCTCTGGCTCTTTCAATCAAATTACCAGTATTGATGGAATTGACAAATTTATTAATTTAAAATATCTGGTGTGTTCAGGAAATCCCATAAAAAAAATTGATTTGAGCAAGAACGAACAACTTGAGACCCTTATTGCCAATAAATGCGGACTGAGAGAACTGAATGTATCAAATAACGAAAATTTGACACGTCTTGAATGTAATAATAACTCGATTTATCTAATAGATTTAAAAAACAATCCTAATTTGCTGAGTTTAGATATTAGCAAGAACCATATCTCCTCTATTGACATATCTGAATGTACAAAAATAAAAACTATTGATTGTTCGGACAATATGATGACTGGCACATTGTCATTTCCAAGAAACAAATCACTTGTTAGAATAAATTGCTCGAGAAACAATTTGAGCGCGATAGATGTAAAAGAATGTATTGAAATCAAATATATCGATTGCAGGAAAAACAAAAAACTTGAAACAATTAGAATTGCCAAAGATAACAAAGACATTCCGATTGAGATGCCTCATAGCACAAGTAAAAAATCCGAATAAAAACAAAAGCAGCCTTGATTCCGAGTCCGCTAATTTTCCCTATTCCTTACAATCTCCGCACCCTTAAACTTTTTCGAAAATTCCTGTGCAGAACGTATCAATTCGGGGATTCTGCCTATTTCGGTGGCAAAATCGCTGTAATTTATGCAGAAATGCAATTGCTTGCCGTTTGCAAGTGCAATGCTTATTTCGCTTCTGTCGGCAAGATGCTCTATGCTGTACGAAACTTCCAATTTCTTGAGTATGTTTTCGAGCAAGGTTTGAGCCGACAAACGGCTGATTTTCTGTTGTTTGGTCAGTTTGTGTGCTTCTGACTTGGCTTCGGCATAGTCTGTTTCGAGCCAGTTGGCGACAAGGACAGGCAAGTTCGCGATTGTCTCTGCTAGTTGTTCGGTTGAAATGCAAATCTTGTATTCCGCCGACTTCTGCCCGTTCATCACGAAGCGGAAATAGCCGTTTCCTAGATAGTCGTGCCTATACACTTCGATGCCGATTGCGCCAAGGTCGATGTTTATAATGCTGTTGCCGGCAGTGAGTTCGGGAATTGCGAAACCGTTGTCCTTCAGCCTTCTGACAAGCAGTTCGGCTGCAAGGTGGAATTCTTTTTCCGTGGCGGGCGATATGGTTTCCGACATCTTGTGTTGCACGAAATGAACTTTTGCTATGGTTTCATCGTCGCCACAAAGACGGGCAATTTCAAGGTCTTCGGCAAGTTGGGATATTATGTCGGTCTGTGTATGCATTGTGGTTACGATTTTGTCCATATATCCTTTGTGCTTGCTGGTTCGATGCTGATTTCGTCGGGAATGGCGTTCAACTTTTCCATTGCGTTGCGTATTGTCGGCAACAGGTTTACGCAGGTCTCTACAAGCCTACGATGGCTTATGTCCATGCTAATCTTGCGATTTCCGACCTTTACGGTAAGCGTCGATTTTGTCTTCTTGTGCTCGAGCATATATTCGATTCCGCTGCCTTTGAGCTTGGATGCAATGAGCGTTTCGAGCGACATGCGTTCTACATCCTGGGTTTTCGACAGTCGCATGGCTTCGTCGGCTATGCTGTCCCACTCGCGGTTCCATTCGGCGTACAAGTTGCCAATCGAAACGATTATATCGGCAATGTCGTCTGGATTTTTGTCCGAAATGCCAATTTCGTCAAACTGGTCTTGCAAAACCATTTTCGAAACTTGTCCGTAGCGCGTGTCGAAACGCATTTTTATTGCGATTTTCGTGTCTCCGAGGTCAATTTCATATTCGCGGCGTGGTTTTATAGTGATATTTTCATCTGCAATGCCCTGACTTTTCAGTCTTTCGAGCATCGGTTCTATGGAAAATCCCTCGTGTGCATATGGCTTTTCGTACATCAGTTGGCTAATGCAGTTGCTGATGAATTTCCGTCGTCCAATGCGGATTTCGGCGGCTGGGTCGGTGCCATTTTCGCGGCAAAGCCTAAAGTCTTCGGCAAGGCGGTTTATGTAGTACTGGCGTTTCAGCATTTTTGGCTCCTTTCTTTCATCGAAACAAGTATTTCTCCCATAATTTTTGCATAATCGTTGGCAAATGTGCCGTGGTCGAGGCTGAATGATTGTCCGCCTGCCTTCAGCGTTGATTTGCCGATGTGGTGCTCGATGCTGTATTTCCCACAGCCAGTGAGGAACGAACTTGCTATGGCATCGATGGTTCGGCTGTCGATTGCAAACTGCTTGGCAACTTTTGTCGCAAGACGGTAGGTTTCAGGCCACTGGTGTTCCCATTCGGGGAAAAGCCCGTCGGCCGTATGTAGTATTTGTGCTGTCGGTTTGGTTGGCAAGCTGGTAATGTTTACACTTCCTTCCTTGTTGCTGTCGGTGGAAATGTGGTAGGCATTCTGCGAGAAAAATGTTATAAATTCGGTGCAGAACAGACAGAATGTATGGTTTTTCATTCTAATTTCGTAGCAGTTATGGACATTGTCGTAAGGGAAATCGTCGGGCGTAAGTCCTTGCCGGCGAAGTTCGGTAAGAAAACTATCCTCCGAGAAACTTTCCACACCGCGTGGAGTCGTGTCAAACAGAGCCGAGAGCCTGTATTGCAAGAAATTGTGTCTTGCTTGCGCCTCGTCGATGGCATTGTTGGCGATAGCTTCGGCAAGGACATAAAAGTATGTCTTCCAAGAGTCCGTATTTGAACCAATTTCCAGCATCTGTTATTCCTTTGGTTTTAAAGCAGTTCCAACTTGTTCGGCAATCTGTCTCATCCCAGCAACTGTCGGATGGCTGGTTTTCTTGGCGATGTTTTTCAACTCGACAACCGAAATCCCATAATGATTGCAGACTTCGCGGATTGTTGATGTGATCTCATCTTTAAGGCAATCATTTACAATGAAATAGATTTTTGATTTGGGATGATTGTCGGTCAAGTAGTTTGCAAGGTAAGTCATTGCAGGACGAAAGGAATACAAGTCTTCTTCAGACCAACCTTCATATTTCAACGTTCCGAGCGGAGCTCCAGCCCAGTCGTCGTTTGTTGCACCGAAGACGAGTATTATGTCGGGATTTCCAATGTTTGGCGCACGAGTGATAAAAGAACGGTCCTTATAGTCACGACCATAGTATCCGCTGTAGCTGATTGTTGAACCGCTGTACGAGTTGTTGATTTCGAGTTGCAGTCCGTATTCATCACAAAGAATCCACCACCAGGTCTGCTCAACTTTTTCCACATCGGTGCGGTCGCGTTTGGTCTTGAAGTACCACTGTTCGTTTTCAAGTGGTGTCGTGTATCCTTCGAAAGTACTGTACGAGTCACCAAGGATTGAGACGGTGGGAAGTTGGGAAAAGGAGTGAAAACAGAATAGGACTAAAAACGACGAAATGAAGACTATTGTTTTAAAATAATTTTGCCAATAGTTTTTATGTTTTAATATTTGACACTCCATATTAGTTCTCATTTATTTAGTCCGTAATTACCTTATAACGGAATAAGGTAATTACGGCATTTGACCTATTGAATATTTCTTGTTCCATTACATTCAGGATAATTGCAGCAACTCCAAAATTCTTTTCCTGAATTATTACCTTTTTTTGCCATACGCTTTATCATTGGTTTGCCGCATTTGGGACAGGTCGGTGCTCCCATTTGAGCACTTTGCTCTGTTCGGTATGCAAGCCGTTCTGCTGTTAGACCTTCGGTAAAGCCTCCTTCTTGCTTGAATTTGTCAATTTGGTTTTCTATTTGCTTGCCAAGCATCATTATCAGACGATTGCACAAAACAATCAAGCAATTTGCTTCGACAATAGAATCTTTTGAGCATAGCCATTTGTCAAATTTGTGCTTTTGTGCCAGTATGTGAATGCCACTTTGGTGTTGCACATCATCTTTGTAAGTAGGGTGGTCTAGAGAAATATACGATACTGCATGATGTTCATCAGATTTTACAGACCATGGTATTTGCTCTTGTCGCAATAGCCAATTAATATAATCGTTTGCCAATTCCGAAAGACTTGCGCGTGCTACATCAGTAAGACGCATTTCTGTTTCCTTTGAAGTGGAGTGACGTGAATTGCCTTCGGCAATATTTGCAGACACTGAGCGTGCAGCTTGCGTCATCTGGTCATATAGCCGTCCACATGGATCGTTGTCGCGATTAAGATTGCGAAGGCAAAATTCTTGCGTAGCAAGTTGTATTATATTTGCTAACACCCACGAATCCAACCAGTAATATCCAAAATTATTCAATTGCATATTTCTTTTTTAATTGTCACAAAATTAACAAAATGCCTTACTACAACAACTAACAATCAAAAAATATGCAGGCATCTGCCAAATTTTGACAATATGCCTGCAGTACTTCCTATCGTAATTATTACTCTACAATAACTTTCTTTGTTATGGTCTTGTCATGCATCTTTATGCAGAAGAAATACATTCCCTTTTCCATGCCTTCGAGCGAAATTGTCTCGTTTGCCAAAGTGGTATTGACTGATTTTACAGTCTGCCCAAGAACATTCACAATATCGATTTGTGCATTATCTTCTGGCAATGTTATGTTTACAATTTCCTTTGCAGGATTAGGATAGATGCTAACATTTGGTTCATCAGTCTTTACGGTTTCTATATCTGCAACATTTGTTATTTTTATGTCATCTATGAAAAACGCAAAGACATCATTCGATACGCACATTATTGCAAGATACAATGTCTGTCCTGCGTATTGCGAAAGGTCGTATGAGAACTGAGTCCATTCTACTGGAGCAGAAATGCTTGAAGAAGAAGAACCTGCGATATATGTATAGTTATAGTCGTCGTTTGAAACTGCAACGCGGAATTGCTCTAGTCCGTATGTATTGTTTGCCGAGCGAGCCCAGAACGAGAATGTTGTACCATTAGTAATTATTAGGGCAGGAGTAATAAACCAGTCGTTGTTCGCACCATTAGTCGCGTACATACAGCAACCGAACTTAGTACCACCATGTGCGGTAAAGCCATTTGCAGTTCCGTTTTGAAATGCAATGTATGAACCTTTATATCCGCTATTGGTAAATGACACATCTTGGATTCCGCCAGTTACCAACCCGTCGCCATCGTAAGTCGAGCAAGGCGAGAAATTGTCAACAGCCCATGCTGTACACGACTCAAAGTCGTAAGTAAAAGTAGAACTATCTACAGGTTCTACACCGCTAGTTCCAGCCTGTGTTACACTGATTGTCTGCGGACTTACACCATTTGCAGAAACAGTGATTGTGGCAGTACGTTGCGAAGCCGCTGTATTTGCAGATGCCCTAGCCGTTATCGTGCCGTTGTTTGAACCTGATGCAGGACTTACAGTCAACCAACTTGCCGAAGATGTTGCAGTCCACGACGTATTGCTAGTAACAGTAACGGTCTTGCTTTCACCATTGACCGTATAGCTGAGTGAAGTTGGCGAAACCGAAAGCGTATTGGTCGGTGTAGAGTTTGCCGGGTCGTAATAGTTGCAGGTTGTTGCGCCTGTGTTGTTCGGGTCGAGCCATGGTTTAAGTTTTTTTGCATTGGTGGTTCCGTTTGCTGAGTTTTCCCAGTGGAACGACATTTTTCCGTACAAGTCGTATCTTGAATACGAAGAAGCGGAGCAAGACGATGCGCCCCCACTCAATGTTCCGAAAACTCGTCCTGCAGAATTAAATATTGGAGAACCAGACGAACCGCCTTCAGTAACACCTGTTTTACTGCCACTATTTACCCAAGTAACTTTCCAATGGGCATTTGTTGCACCGGTCATATCGCTACCTCCGTTGTATGAAGCCGTAGTTGGCATAGAAGTAAAAAATGAAATCTTCTTAATGTCGCCAGATGGATGGTGTATTCCTGCTCCACCGCCAGTTGGAGCTGATGTTCCCCTATCCCAACCATTGTATATTGCACCAATGTTTATTGCATTCTGCTTTGTAAAGCTTGTAAGTTTCAACAGATAGAAATCAGAACCGCCATTGTTAGAGCCTTCGGCGACCTTGGTACAACCGGTGAAATCGGTATAGTTGATTGAAGATTCCGACGATGGATTTGAACAACCCGAAGCCTCGTAGTTGAAACGGAATTTCCATTGGGTAAAGTTTGCTGCAGTGGCATTAGGTCCACAGTGGTTTGCCGTAAGGAAATATGGAGTACCGTCGTTGCTGGTGTTGTTGATGAGCGTACCTGTGCAATACCCTGTGCTAAAACCTTCACGGACATAGATTCTAGCCACACCGCGCTGCTGTATTCTCCAGTCGGCGCCGACAGAACAGTTTACATTAACCTCGCAACTTTCGGAAGAACCGAGTCCAGTTGCCCGAGTTCCCCTTTCGAAACCACCTTCACCACGGAACACGTATGCGTACTCGCCTATATTAATAATAGGTGTGGTGTTGTCAGGCGAAACTTTTCCGTCGTACGATTTTGTCATCGGAGCTACATATTCAATTGTAATGTCATCACCAATGATGTTTCCAATCATATATTCTTCGCCAGATGGATTGTCACTGCGGAAGTAAGGACCGTCAACAATTTTCATGTCGCTTGTATAAACATACACGGAGGCTCCGTTAGGAATGTCGAACTTGTCGAAATACAATGCCGAAGCCTTTGCTCCCTCGCTCGAAAAACGGAGTCTCCATACAAGTTGACCGTTGTCAAGGGTTTCCCATGTTCCTGAATTTTTTACCGTAGTGTTAACCGGAACAAGTATGCCGACTTTATAAAATGTACCGTTCTTTTCGGTTTCTTCAATCTCCTCAGCTATCAGTTTTGCCGATGGAGGATATACAGAAATGTGGTCAATTTCTGTTGTTGTGCCGTTCTTGAAACTTGGCGGAAGCAAATTCCGCTTGTCGTTTTTCTGCGCTACGCACAATAGTGTAACGAGCAGAATTACAATGGTTACAATCGTTCGTTTCATTTTTCGCGTATAATTTAAAGGTGCAAATTAACTTTATTTCTGTTGAAATGCCAAGAAAAATGAATATATTTTTGCTTAAAATATTGTTTTTAAAGTCTAAAATCAAAAATAACATACTAATAATCAAGGTGTTAAATTATTTGTTAATAAAAAAGGTAAAAACATCAGAAAAAAATTTGCTGGTTTAGTAAAAAAGTACGACTTTTGCAGTCCGAAATTTAAAAGAGAAATAATATAAAAGAGTTATGGCACGAGTTTGTCAAATTACAGGAAAAACGGCGATGGTGGGAAACAATGTATCTCACTCAAGACGCAGAACTAAAAGGATATTTGATATCAACATGAAGTCCAAGAGAATCTTTGACGAAGAATCAGGTCAGTGGGTTGAAATGAGACTTACCACTTCGGCAATGAGAACTATCGCAAAGAAGGGCTTGAAAGCTGCTCTTAAGGATGCCGAAAAGAAAGGTTTTGTTAAATAATTTTAGTCGGGAGGATTAAAAATGGCAAAGAAAAGTAAAGGAAATCGCGTACAGGTGATACTTGAATGCACTGAGCATAAGGAATCTGGATTGCCAGGAACTTCAAGGTATATAACAACCAAGAACAGAAAGAACACTCCTGACAGACTGGAGATGAGAAAGTATAACCCAATTCTGAAGAAGGTTACTCTTCACAGAGAAATTAAATAAGTTTAGGATATGGCAAAGAAAGTTGTTGCAACCCTTAAGAAGGAAGGCGGCCAAGTCTTCGTTAAGTGCATAAAGATGGTTAAGAATCCTGAAACCGGCGCATATCAGTTCAAGTCGGCTATCATGGACAAGGATCTTGCAAAAGATTTTTTTAAGAAATAGTTGTTTAATCAATTGAAATTATAGCACCTGCCGTATAAATCTTGACAGGTGCTTTTTGTCGTTTTATTTTAATCGGTTAGTTATGGGACTCTTCGGTTTGTTCGGAAAGGAAAAGAAGGAAAAGTTGGACAGCGGGTTGGAAAAGACCCGTACAGGTCTTTTTTCAAAAATCAGTCGCTTGATATTCAGCAAGTCGAAAGTCGATGAAGACGTACTTGACGAACTTGAAGAAATCCTTATAACTTCAGATGTCGGCGTTGATACGACGTTAAAGATTATCGACAAAATCAAGGAACGTGTAAAGACCGAAAAATATGTCGGTACCGACGAGCTGAACGAACTTCTCCGTTCTACCATCGCTTCGCTTATGGAAGACGGTCCCGATATGAAGAATCCCGATTTCACCACACCCGACGGTTCTCCGTATGTAATTATGGTCGTAGGTGTTAACGGTGTCGGCAAGACTACCACTATCGGCAAGCTGGCTAACAACTTCAAGAAGGCAGGCAAAAATGTTTACATCGGTGCTGCCGATACCTTCCGTGCCGCCGCAATCGACCAGCTGCAAGTGTGGGCCGACAGAGTTGGCGTACACATGATTCGTCAGGATATGGGCTCCGACCCTGCTTCTGTGGCTTACGACACACTGGCTTCGGCTAAGAAATCGGGAGCCGACGTTGTCCTTATCGACACTGCCGGTCGTCTGCACAACAAGATTAACCTGATGAACGAACTGTCGAAAATCAAGCGCGTGATGCAAAAGCTCGTTCCCGAAGCACCGCACGAGGTACTTCTTGTTCTTGACGGCTCTACCGGACAGAATGCCTACGAACAGGCAAAGCAGTTCGTAAAGGCAACCGAAGTAAGTTCGCTTGCTGTTACAAAGCTCGATGGAACGGCAAAGGGCGGCGTCGTTATCGGCATTTCCGACCAGTTCAAGATTCCAATCAAGTACATAGGTGTCGGCGAAGGCATCGACGACCTCCAGATGTTCGACAAGCGCGAGTTTGTAGATTCCCTGTTTAAGAAATAACATGGGACGCTTCCTGCTGACATTATTCGTTTCGTTGTTGTCGGTGGCGGGATGGTCGCAAGTATGGATTCCCGTTACATCGTCAGATGTGGTATCGTGCAGGAACTATTCCCGGAAAATCAAGGAAAACTCATTCCATTCGTCTGTAACATGGAAAGTTACGGTAAAAGATAATGTCATATCAAGAACTAAGGTCTTATTTTCGGAAACTTATTACAACGAAAACGGACAGCCGTCGCGAATAGTGTATTTCGGAGATGGCAACCGACCGAAATCGTTTGTTATTGTAAAGTACAATTCTCGCAATCTGCCTTTCGAAGAAGTCAATTTTACTGCCGATTCCGTTATGGTAGGCGGAACTTTGTACGAATACAATGACAAAAATATGCTCATAAGCCAGATTTCATACGTTGGCAGTTCTATTACAAATCATTATCGGATAGAACATAGTGCCGACAGCATAGTAGTTTCGGAGATTGACTCGCTGGGCAAGGTTATAAGCTGCGGCTCTATTTCGAGCATTGCCACCGACCAGAAGGAACTGATTTTCAGGCGAGCACAGAATCCAGAAATAACAAGTTCCGACTACGACATACTATCGGAAGTTACTCGCAAGCACATAGTCGGTGCCGCCGAAAAGAAAGTTTTCATTTATGAGAACGACAAGGTTGTGAAAACCTCAGTATTCAACCACAATGGCGATGAAATTTCGAGTGCATCGCTGGAATACGACAAAAATGGCAACATCAGCCGAATAATTGAACGCCGCGAAATGGACGGTGCAACCAACGTTTATATGATAAACTATAGGTAAAAATCAAAAAGGCTATCGTTTCCGACAGCCTTTTTGTATATCCGATTAGAAATTCGGCTTGTGTTCGTAGTTGCGGTAGAAGTCTTCGATAATCTTAACTGCTTCTTCAGGACTGTCAACGATGTTGTAGATTTCGAGGTCCTTTTCTGAAATGTTGTGTTCTCCGTCAAGTACGCTTTCCTTAACCCATTCGAAAAGTCCTTTCCAGAACTTTGAGCCATAGAGTATAATTGGGAACTTGGCAATCTTCTTGGTCTGTATCAATGTGATTGCTTCGAAAAGTTCGTCGAAAGTTCCGAAACCGCCCGGGAAAACGATGAATCCCTGAGCATAACGCATGAACATTGTCTTGCGGGTAAAGAAGTAGTCGAAAGTTACGAGCTTGTCGGTATCGATATACTTGTTGGCTGCCTGCTCGAATTCGAGAACGATGTTGCAACCTGCAGAAATGCCACCGCCACGCTGTGCTCCACGGTTACCTGCTTCCATGATGCCAGGACCGCCACCTGTTATTACACCATAGCCCTTCTTAACGAGTTGGAAAGCAGTTTCCTCTGCGCCTATGTAGTAAGGATTGTCTTCCTTTGTACGTGCCGAACCGAATATTGCAACGCACGGTCCTAATTTTGCATAGTGGTCGAAGCCGTTTACGAGTTCACCCATTACCTTGAACATGCTCCACGAGTCGAGGGACTTTATCTCAGTATCCCATTTCTTCTGCATTCTGTTTTTTTCGTCTGCTGTCATAAGTTTTAAGATTTAGTTATTTAATAATTTAATGATTTGATGATTCGATGATTTGTAGCGACGTGGCGCGCCACGTCGCCACAGATTATCAATTATACATTATACATTGTCCATTCCATTATTATAGGTTTCCAATCAGTTCGTCCAAGTCCTTCTTGAAGGTTTCTGTATTCTGGTATCTTTCATTCAACGATTTCAATACGATAAGTTTCTGTGCGTCCTCACTGATGGAGCCTGGAATATACGAGAACGGTTTTACCGTTGCCTTTTCAATGAGAGCATAAACCTCATCGTTGATGCGGTAGTGCTGAGCAATCTTACTGAATACCTGCTGGCGTTTAACAATAGGCTTGTCCGACGGAAATACAGGTTCGCGGGCAATTGCCTCGTAAAGTATAAGCCCCATAGTGTAGATGTCGCTGTAGTCGCCGACAAGGTCTTCGAAACCAAGCAGTTGTTCGGGACTTTGGTACAAACTGTCAACTTTGCGGATAAGCGGCATATTCTTGAAACCAAGCTTTATACTTTCGATGCTTAGGATTTTTGCCGTCGGGTGCAGGAAGTCGAACTCCTCACATTCGTCCCATTGCACGATTATGTTTTCGGGACGCAGATTTCCGTGGCAAAGTTTCAGCTTGTGTATGAACGACAAGGTCTCGAGGCAGTTGGATATTATGCGCAGGAAAAAAATGTCGTTGCGATAGTCCATAAACTTCGGGTCGTATATAAGTTCCTTCAAAGTGCGTCCCGAAACGTATTCGCAGACCAGGTAGATGTCGCCTTCGTCGAATATCATGTCGCAGATACCGACAAGTCCGTCGAGTTTGACTTCGGTGCAGACAGTTGCGAAGAACTTGAACCTCTGAGAGTCGTTGCCGAAAAGTGCTGGCGAAACTTTCTTGAGAATTACCTTTTCCTTTGTATCGGCATTTGCTCCGACATAAACGGTTGCATATGCAGTCCTGTTAAGTATGGTATCGGCTTCTTCGGGGAAAAATATGTATTTGGCATTGTCGCCTTCTAAAATCCTTGGTGTCATGTTGTTACTTGTTAAATTCTTCTATTGCGCGACGTTCCCAGTCGTTGTCGAAAGTATTGAGTCCATAACCAGACGAAACATTGTTAACAGAATTGTAAGTATCTGATGTTCCATACGATGACGATTTGCTTCGCGACAAGTAGCGAGTCCAGTTGAAAGTGTGGATTTCGCCTTGCTTGTTGGAATGGAGCAGTTCAAATTCACGGCCTTCCATGCTTGGGTTGTAGAATACGAACTTGCAGTTGTTGTCTTCGCCAAGACGATAGTACTGCCAGATTTCGTAAGGATAGGCACCAGCTTCGATAGGCGACTGGAAAATGTGGTTCGGAATGCCGTATTGCAGATAAATCACACCCCTGTCGGTCTCAAATCCGTGACGGATAGTGGTCGCATAGTTGCGTTCAACGAGTTCAACCTGCTGCTTATACCTAAGCCATTCGCTCTCGGGATTAAGATAGTTGCGCTTTACCCAGAACTCGACAAAATACTTTTGCAAGGTTGCAAGTTCTGCCTTGCGCAACTGGTTGTCGATGAACGGACGCTCGTAAACACTGGCAATCGGTCGCATTGACTTTATGTAATAAACAAGCGAGTCGCGCGAATACATGTCGCCGGCAAATGTGTTGTTGAGGTCGAACTGCCTTGCCCGTTCCGAATATTCCTCGTTGCTGAAAGTATTTTTGTTCTGGCGCTGGAAGAAATACTTGCTGCTGGCGACAATTTCGTTGTTTCGGTTGGCTATTTCTACAACAAGGTCGTAGTTGCCACTAGGAAGCTTCTCGATGCTTAGTTCTCCGATAAACGGCACGACATTGCTCGGTTTCATCTTCTTGAAACGGCTGCAAGTAGGCACTTCCTTGCCTGAGGAATGGTCGTCAATATGGTATTTCAGCATAAAATCGTCGTTCAAAGCCTTGTCGGTATTGTAAGTTTCAACGTAGAATTTCAGTGTGTTCATGTTTTCGGGGAAGAAGTTGGCGACGTATGGCACAAGGTCGTAGCCGCTCTTTGTAATCGACGATTCGCCCGACGACTTGGTATAGCTTTCTATCAGTTCAATGTCGCTAAAAGCAAGTGCATCGGTGAAATTGATGTCAATTTTGTCGCTGAAGCAGTAAGGAGGCTTCTCGCTGTTGATGTCGCGAATGCTGATGTCGAAAGTATAAGAGCCATTTGGCAAAGTAATACGCTGTACATCAATGAAATTAGGAATTGCTCCAGTAGTGTCGGTTATTTCGGGGCTACGAAGCACATACTTGTCAAAGTTCACTATCGAGTCGCCAGTCTTGAATACCATCACAACCTCAATTTCCGACTGGAATTTGCCGTTTGCGTTCTTGTTTAATACAGTAGAACTACCAATTGTACTCATGTAGGTTTCAATATACTGACCTTGCGGAGAGTTGAACTTGGAGTACATGAAATAAACTTCAAGTCCAGCAAACGACTGTGTTACAATGGTTAGGCATAATAATGCAAAACAAAGTATCTTTCTCATATCAAAATTGTATGCAAAAATAAAAACGCAAGATAATAAAAAATATGATACGAGGAAGAAAAAATTTTTGAGTTTATATGGCTTCGCCGATTAAATGCCTGCGGTGTCTGATTGGCTTCGCCAGTTTGAATGCCTTCGGCGTCTGATTGGCTTCGCCAGTTTGAATGCCTGCGGCGTCTGAGGGTTTTATGGGCTGACACCCGTTTAGGGTTCAACAGTTCAAAGTTCAACGTTCAAACAATCTCAAACCATTTCAAACAATCTCAAACAACTTCATTTACTCCGTCAAACACATATCCAAATCCCTGCAAATCTGTTCCTTGTCCATGTTCTGACCTATGAATACCAGTTTCTGCATACGGTCGCCATAGGTGTCGTCCCAATCGCGGAGGATAGCCGGGTTGCGAAGAATCAAGTCCTCGAGTTCGTCTGGTGGCATTGTGGCAAACCATTGTCCCGCATCGCGCAACGAGATTTGCTTTCCTGCCTGCTCAAATACATAACAAGTGTCTTCCTCGTTCTTAAAGTAGCACATACCCTTGCAACGAATCACATTTTTAGGCATCTTGCGGGCTACGAACTCGTCGAAGCGTCCGAGGTTGAATGGACGGCGCGACTTATACACGAAAGTACCTATATTATATTCCTCTGTTTCTCCGCCTTCGTGGTGATGCTCGTGGTCGTGGTGATGATGGTGCTCGTGATGGTGTTCGTGTTCGTGCTCATGATGATGCTCGTGTTCATGTTCTTCTTCATCATCGTCATCATCATCTTCTTCGCACCCTGAGCCTGTCGAAGGGTCGTCATCATCGTGGATATCTTCCACTTCGCGAATCCAAGTTGCAGCAGTTACAGTCTTGTCGAAGTCGAAAAGCCCTGTTTCTAGTATCATGTCGAAATCAACCTTGCCGTAGTCGCATTCGATTATTTCTGCTTTCGACTGCAGTGCGCGTATAATATCCTTGAGACGGTTGCGCTCGCTTTCGCTAATTTCCGAAGCCTTGTTAAGCAATACTATGTTGCAGAACTCAATCTGCTGAATGACAAGATTTTCAAGGTCGTCCTCGCCTATATTTTTCTTAGTGAGACTTTCGCCGCATCCAAATTCATCCTTCATGCGCAATGCGTCAACCACAGTTACAATGCAGTCGAGATAAGGAATCCCGTGACGGGTATATTTTTCTTCGAGGGTCGGAATGGAACAGATTGTCTGCGCAATTGGCAGCGGTTCGCAGATTCCACTTGCTTCGATAACAATGTAGTCGAACTTGTGCTGGCTTACAATGTCGTTGAGCTGTTCCACCAAGTCCATCTTAAGAGTGCAGCAGATACATCCGTTCTGCAACGCGACAAGGCTGTCGTCCTTTTGCCCCACTACCCCACCTTTTTCAATCAGGTCGGCATCAATATTTACTTCGCCGATGTCGTTGACGATTACGGCAAACTTAATGCCTTCTTGGTTGCTTAATATGTTGTTTACCAATGTGGTTTTTCCGCTTCCGAGGTAGCCGGTAAGCAATAGTACGGGTATGTTGTGTTTCTGCATAATCTTTTTTTTGCAAAATTAATTAACAATAGATAATTGACAATGGACAATTAACAATGAACAATTAACAATTAAGGCTATAGTTTGATATTCAACTGATTTTTTGTAGTTTTTTATAACAAACAGATTATCATTGCGTTTAAAAAAAAACAGAGACCGTCATTCCACAAGTCAGAACATACACGCGATACGGAACGGGGATTCCGTATAAGTGAACTCACAAGCAACGTTCCTTATGCTGTTCGTTCTACTTTACGGAATGACGGCAAAGGGTTGGCAAAAAAATCAGAATAATTTCAGTTGTTTGTAAAACTAGAGCCACAATTAACAATGAACAATTAACAATGAACAATTAATTTGATAATGATTATTATGAGAACATTATTATTAATTTCGCGCCCGAAAACAACAAACGAATAATGGACAGATTTCGCAGTTTTGTACTACCCATTGCAATAGTCCTCGGGCTGTTGCTTCACAAGTACTGCGCCATGTTCACACCATACGTGCCGGTTCTGATATTCGCCATGCTTCTGCTCAATTTTGCCGCGGTTGATGTCAGGAAACTCAAGGTTACGATGCTCGATGTATGGCTGATGCTTTTCCAGATTGTCGTGAGTATGGGAAGCTACTGGCTTGTGATGCTGTTTGGTGGCGGCGATGCCATAGCCGAAGGCATACTGGCTGGTGTACTTTGTCCCGTGGCGGCATCGGTAGTTGTTATCTCGTGCATGCTTGGTGCCAACCGCGAAACTGTGACCACCTACACCATTCTCGGCAACCTAATGGTGGCAGTTGTGGCTCCAATATACTTTTCATTCATCGGACAACAGCAGGAAATGCCGTTCCTTGATTCATTCTGGCTTATACTGAAGCGAGTAAGTCCAATAATTGCATTGCCATTCATTCTTGCACTATGTATGCAGCACTGGCTTCCGAAAGTCAACGGATTCCTTTGCAGAATAAAGGGCGTATCGTTCTACCTGTGGGCATTGGCTCTGCTATTTACGCTTGGACAGACCATCGACTTCATGTTCCTATACGGCAAAGAAAACCTCGGAAGCATAATCGCCTTGGGGATTGCCTCGCTGATATTCTGCGTGATACAGTTCGGATTGGGCAAATGGCTTGGCAAGAAGTACGGCGACAAAATGGCTGGCGGACAACTGCTCGGTCAAAAGAACACGGCTATGGGCATCTGGATGGCAAACACCTACCTCAATCCGCTTGCTTCGGTCTTCCCTGCCCTATATTCCATCTGGCAGAACCTTTTCAATAGCTGGCAGATGTGGAAGTATGGGAAGAAATAAATGGCTGACGCCGTTTGTGGCTGCGCCGTTTCTAAGTTTCTTGGGCTACGCCCGTTTGAATGGCTAAAGCCGTTTCTGGGTTTGGCTTGCGCCGAGCTAAAGGTTAACTTCGTTGAGGGCTTCGCCGTTCTATGCCTACGGCGTTTCTATTTGTTTCAGTGTTTAACTTCGTTGAGGGCTACGCCGTTCACGTTTGAATGGCTGCGCCGTTTCAAAGCATATAGCTCCCTGAGCCTGTCGAAGGGACGGTTTCAATGGCTTCGCCGTTTGAATGCCTACGGCGTTTGATGGGCTGACGCAGTTTATGGGTTCAAGGTTCAATAGTTCAATGTTTGTAGCTTCAAACCGAGACACCATCAAAAACAAAAAAGGCTGCCCGAAAGCAGCCTTTTCTATTTTTGATTGCATTGATTATTCAACAACAATCTGTTCAACATAAACCTTGTCGGCAGTAACTATTCTTACGAAGTAAGTGCCAGGACGGAGGTCGTGGTTGAAGTTCATGGTGTCACCGTCCATCACGTTGATGTCGCGAGTTTCAACAACTGCGCCACGAGCGTCGATGAGCTGGTAGGTTGCATCACCTTCGATTCTGCTGAAGTCGATGCTGAACATACCGTTGTTCGGGTTCGGGTAAACCGACATCGAAGCAGTAGTGTATTCGTCAACAGCATTACCATCGGTGAAGGTAACATTGATAGTGTGGTTTGCAGTAACATTGTAGAATACGTATTCATTATCAACAACATCTGTTATTGCCTCTACGTTGTCAACCATTACGCTTGCAATTCTGTAGCCTTCGTTAGGAGCAATCCTGAAGGTCTGGGTTGCACCTTCGGCAACAGTTATCACGCCGTTAGGAGTGATTGTACCGTTTGAACCTGCGGTTGCGATGATTGTGTAGGTAGTTGATGAAACAGGTGCGAATGTTACAGCAATAGTGTGGTTAGATGTAACGTTTACGAATGTGTAAACATTGTTTACGAGTTCGCTGATAGCATCTGCGCCGTCAACCAATACGCTTTCAATGCGGTAACCAGCATCAGCAGTGATTGTGAATGGCTGGTCAGCACCTTCGTTTACAGTTACAGTTCCGTTAGGATTGATAGCACCACCGTTTCCTGCAGTTGCAGTGATTGTGTAGGTAGTAGCAGTATTAGCAGTGTACCTAACAGTTACTTCGACATTCTGTGCCGGCATAGTACCTGCTACAGTAGCCTGGTCTGCTGTGTAACCGTCGATTACTGGAGATGTTACTGAGTAAGCAGCACCTTCTGCAAGAGTTTCGGTGTGGTCGGCAGCAGCCTGAGCGTTGGTTTCTGCATATACATAATGTATTGTCAGAGTGTAAGTCGGAACAGTGTTAGAAGTGTATCTAACGGTTACTTCAATATCCGAAGTTCCCATTGTACCTTCAACAACAGTCTGGCTAGCTGTGTAACCGTCGATTACTGGAGATGTTACCGAGTAAGCAGCACCTTCTGCAAGAGTTTCGGTATGGTCGGCAGCAGCCTGAGCATTGGTTTCTGCATATACATAATGTATTGTCAAAGTGTGAGTGTTAGCTGTGTAGGTAACAGTAACTTCAACATCAGCGGTTCCCATTGTACCTGCAACAACGGTCTGGTCTGCTGTGTAACCGTCGATTACTGGAGATGTCACTGAGTAAGCAGCACCTTCTGCAAGAGTTTCGGTATGGTCGGCAGCAGCCTGAGCGTTGGTTTCTGCATATACATAATGTATTGTCAAGGTATGAGTTACAATTTCGTTGTAAGTAACAGTTACGTCAACATCATTTGCTGGCATTGTACCTTCAACAACAGCCGGGTCGGCAGTGTAGCCGTCGATTACAGGCGATGGAACCGAGTAAGTTTCACCACAAGCAACCGTTTCGGTGTATGTTGTAGCAGCTTCAGTGTTGTCAGCATATACATAATGTACTGTCAAAGTGTAGGTGTCGACATTGTAGATAACATTTACTTCAACATCCTGAGCCGGCATTGTACCTGCAACAGTCAACTGGTCGGCAGTGTAGCATTCTACAACTGGAGATTCAACCGAATATTCTGCACCATAAGCAACCTGTGCAGTGTAATCCGGACGAGCCTCTGTCTGGTCAGCATATACATAATGTATTGTCAAAGTGTAGCTATTTACATTGTAGGTAACAGTTACGTCAACATCCTGAGCTGGCATTGTGCCTGCAACAGTCAACTGGTCGGCAGTGTAACCTGCGATTACAGGAGATTCAACCGAGTATTCTGCGCCGAATGCAAACGATTCGGTGTGGTCTGGAGCAGCAGTTGTGTTGTCGGCAAATACATAATGTACTGTCAGGTTGTAGTTGTTAACTGCGAAGTTAGCATTGATAGTGTGGTCTGCGATAACATTCGTGAATGTGTAGGTGTTGTTTTCAACCTGTGACATTGCATTAACATTGTCAACAGTCAAACCAGACAAGCTGTAACCTTCATTAGGAATCAACTCGAATGCCTGAGTACCATTGTAAGGAACAGGAACCTGACCGCTCGGTGAGATAGAACCACCATTGCCAGCAGTTGCTGTGATAACATGAGGCTGAGCAGATGCAAATGATGCAGCGATTGTATGGTCTTCTGTTACATTAGAGAATGTGTAGTTGAAGCTTGTAAGCATAGAACCTTCTGCAATTTGCTCGTCGGTACCATCAACGAGTACGCTCGAGATGATGTAGCCTTCATCAGCAGTAACAGTGAAAGCAATATTTGCACCTGCGCCAACCGATACAGCACCGGACGGGTCGATGCTTCCGCCGTTACCAGCAGTTGCAGTGATTGTAAGTGCCGGTTCGAATGTAGCAACGATAGTGTAATCGTCATCAACGCTTTCGATTGTGTAAGTGTTGTTTACAACCTGCGACAAGCTTTCAACGCCATTAACCATAAAGCTTGAAAGTGCGAAGCCGTCCCAAGGAGTCATAGTGAATGTCTGTGTAGCGCCATCGGCAACAGTAAATTCACCCGACGGGTCAATTGTACCATAACCTTCACCGCCTACAGATGCATTGATTGTGAATGTAGAACGTTCGATGCTGATGTTGTCAACAACAGCAGGTGTCATATTTTGAACAGAACCATCGTTCTTCCAGAAGAATACCAAGTTGTAAGCTGTAGCATCAAGACTTACAGACTTTTCGCTGTGCTGCCATGCTGTCTGAAGGTTAAGTTTGCCTTGCGGATTAGCCACATCAATCCATCCTGAAGGAGCAGTATTATTGGTAGAAGTCATTCCGTTAGCATTACCAGCTGCAATATTAGAACCTAAAGTTGTAGGAATTGCAAATGCACGGAGCAAATCGCGAGTAGATTCACCATTAGCCTTCCAATCGAAGTTGATGTCGTAGTGACCAGCTTCTTCAACAATTATCTGGCGATAAGCATAAACATACGAAGCGGATGCTCCATAAGTGTTGCTTGCTCCATTGTCGTTGGAGATATACAAGCCGTTAGCACCGCCATTGCTTGCTGCAGTACCGATGAACCACTTGTTGGTCTGAGTTCCATTATCAAGAACCCAGTTGCTATTTTCTGTTGCATCCTCAAAGTCGCAGCTGTAAGGCAGACTTGCAAGAGATGAAGAGTCCTGAGTAATGGTAACAATCCATTCCTGTGTGCTTTCGTCCTCAGCAGTTACAATATATGTAACAGGTGCTGAGAATGTCTGAGCCTCACCACTTGCTGGGCTTATTGTTGCCAGAGGCGAAACCTCAATAGCAGGAGTTATAGGCGACTCAAGGTCAAGATTCAAGTTTGCAAAAGCGTTAACGGTATGAGCAGTAGCATCAATTACCGATTCGCCAACCTGTCCGTTGAATGAGAAAGAAAGGATGTCCTTTTCAGTTGAAGCATTTTCCATCTTGCTGACATTTACAGTCCATACCTTGATTGTTCCGTCTTCTGCTGTTACAGTATAAGTAACAGGTGCAGTGAAATCCTGTGCGACACCGCTTGCAGGACTTATAGTTGCAAAGTCGGAAACGGTTATAGTAGGAACAAGTCCGTTGAGGCTTGCGGTAGAGTATGCTACAACGCTTGTAACTGTCGCATCAGTGCTATTTATATCAGCAGGTTCAACTTCCTCAGCAAATGAGAATGCAACAATTTCTGCATCCGATGATTGTTCATGAATAACAATATTGTCAACAAAGATTGAACCTGAACCATAGTTTGCATTTGCAAAGAACTGCAAGACTATAGTCTGGCCAGCGTATGCTGCCAATGAGATTGGTTCTGCTGCAGTAAACGTACCTGGGTCAGTTGTATTAGTAGAAGATGCAGCCGGATATGTTCCCAAAGCAGAGAATGAAGAACCGCCATCGGTTGAAATCTTCAATGTAAATGCTCCACAATTAGCACGGTTAGAATAATCGAATGTAAGCATATATGCTCCCTCTGAAGGTATGCTGATTGGCTGAGAATTAATAAGTGCTGTACCGCTATGTACAAGGAAGTTGTACATACGAAGCATCTTGTTATTACCATAGGAGTACACACCCCATACATATGAAGGATTGCTTGCTGCATCAGAAGTAGTCGATGCTGAATTGTCCCAGCAAGAAGGTACTGTACTTGCCTCAAAACCTTCAAAATCTTCTATGTACGGCAAATCTGTTACTGCCACACAAGGAGTTGTAAAGCTTATGACTGCCGAATAGTCGCTTTCTTCGTCAACACCGCAAACAGCCTTAACCCTTACATTGTAGGTTGTATTGGTTGTTGTTGTAAGAACGTAAGAAGCTTCATCGAGGCCTTCTACAGGAGTCCAAGTATCAGTAGTACCGATTCTGTATTCCAAAGTCCACTGAGTTGCAGTGTAGCCGTTCCAAATAATCGTTGCAGAAGTTGCTTCTATATAAGAAGCTTCCAAGCCATCGGGTGTTGCACAAGCAGCTACTGTCGAGAAAGTAGATGAAACCCACTCGCTGTTTTCATCGGTACCGCAGTTAGCGCGTACATATACATGGTAGGTTGTTTCTGCATCAAGACCAGTTGCTGAGTACGAAGCCTCGGTTACAGGAATCGTAGTTGCAGATGCCAAGTCGGTTACTTCTGTTGCCGATACAACAACTTCCCAAGCTTCTGCAGTACCACGCTCTGTCCAAGTAATTACAGCCGAGTTGCTTGTAATATTTGCAGGTGCAGCAGCAAGGTCGCCAACTGTCGGGCAGGAAAGAGCATGAATATCTATGTTGTCTATTGCAGCAGGAGGATTGCTTCCGCCACCACCATCATTAGCCCACATGAATACCAGATTGTAGGTACCAGCAGAAACACTGGCTGTCAAAGTCTGGCTTTGCCATGATGAAACTTGATTCAAACTATGACTTTCGTCCAGAGAAATCCATCCGCTCGGATTATTACCTGTAGCATAATTATATACAGATGTTCCACCGTTTGGAGCCTGACCTGGAGTAAATACAAACGATGCAGGAGCTAACCAAACACGGATAAAATCATACGAAGAGCTTTCTCCTTGTGCTTTCCAGTTGTATGAAATAACATAGTCACCTGTTTCCATACTTATAGTCCTATAAGCATAAGCAAATGTAGTCGAGCCTGTGTTATAAGCATTGGTTACACCTTCGTCATTAGAAATGTACAAGCCATTTGCACCGCCGTTGTTTGCTGCAGTACCGATGTGCCACTTGTTGGTCTGTGTACCACTTTCAAGTACCCAGCCATTGTTTTCAACAGCATCCTCGAAATCGCAGATATAAGGCAAAGTTGCAGGAACACGCTCTGTAGTGAAGTTTACTGTTGCAACCGACTGACTTACAGAACCATCGCAATCCGACTGAATTGTAACGGTGTAGTCGGTCATTGGTTCAAGACCAGCAAGAGCGTAGGTAATAACATTTCCATTAACAGTTACATCTGTCTCGGTTAGAGCAACAGGCGAACCGCCGTTTACTGTCATGTTCCAAGCCGTTTCCGTATTACCCCTAGTCCAGCTTAATGTCGCAGAATTATCAGTAATATAAGCAGCAGAAAGATTTGTTACCGCCATACAAGCATTGATGTCCTGGCATACAGGAGCAGAGAATTCCGATTCGCTACCTTCACGGCAAATGGTCTTAACCTTGTAGCAATAGTTACCGGCTTCAAGACCTTCGTCGGTGTATGATGTAGTTGTTGCAGGAAGAGTAACAAGTTCTGCATCGTTCTTATATACTACTACGCTAGATGAAGCAGCTTGATAGTTCATAGTTATGTCATCAACATAGAAGCAGTCGTCATTACTGTTAACAGAACCGTCTTTCTTATATTTCCACATAAAAGTATGAGAACCTGCAGGAACATCATAATTAAAATGACTAAAAGATGTACTGTTTACAATCCTATCCCCCTGCTGTTCTCCATCAATATAGAATGTTCCGTAGTCCCAATCAGAAGAAACAGATGTTTGTTCTGAAGAAACACGACCATAGAACGACAAGGTTCCATCAGAAGGATAATTGACTGTAATACTTATAGATGATGTTGAAGAACCGATATTATAGTTTCCACTCTTAATACTATGAGAACCACCATTTGCGGCAGCAGTTGTTATTACCCATGGATAAGTTGCGTCATTTGAATATGTAAACGGACCGCCAGCAATAGCATTTCTTTCAAAGTCATCAGTAAAATCAGTTTCAACTGTTGGCAGATTATCCTGAACATTCCACGAAACAACTATATTGTTGTCGTTTACAACTTCTGTTGCAAGGTTTGTAGGAGCAACGCAGTTTTCCCAAGTTGTGAATGTACCTTCAAGCCATGCGCTGTAGCTTCCGCTGCAGTCGGCGCGTACATACCAGTAGTAGGTAGTTTCTCCAACAACGGTAGCGCTTGCCGAAGCAGTAGTAACGGTTGTGTAGTCGCTTGCTGTGAGAGCATCAAGACCTGCTGGAGTCATCTGTGTTGTCGAGCAGTAGAAGTTCCAAGCAGTTGTTCCTTCTGCAGGAGTCCACGAGCAGTTTACATTTGTAAACGAAGTCTGTTCTGCAACCAAAGTTGATGGAGCAGCACATGATTCAACTGTTATATTAGCATTGTAAAGCTGTTCTGCACCATTTTCTGCAGTTACCTTATAAACAACTGTAGTATCGGCAGTAGTCATAAACCACTGGAAGTAGTTAGGAGGAGTAATAAAGTTGTCAGCTAACTGCTGTTGTATTGTTGCATTAGCATCGTTGAGAACGATTGTCTGTCCGATAACAACAGGAGCGGTAGCACCTGCGCGGAGTTCAACCGAAATAGTGTGGGCATCGTTGTCGACTGCACATATAGCATCGCCCTGAGCTGTAGATGCAGCATACGAGAGAATGGTGTTGTCGGTTGATGTCTCGCGAACGACAACATTGTCGATACCGTAGTAAACTGTTGAAGAAGCAGATGCCAATACCGAGAATTTCAGAGCAAGCTTTGCACCTTCAGGAACAGTATTAGGCACTACGTATGAGAATGATATTGATGCAGAAGCAAATGCGACATCTGTCAGATTTACGAAACTATTACCATTCATATATCCGAGTTTCACAGCAGCATTTGTTGAACTGCTTGTCCTAGCAACAAATGATACGGTTCTACTTGCATAACCACCTTCAACTGGAGGCAACATGATGATATTGTCATTTCCGTATGTTGCCATATTTGTATTATTAGAAGCAATTGCAAACAGATAATTTACATCTGCACCGCTCATAGGAGCGTATGATGTAGAATTGCTAACATGCGGAGCGTATGCCGTGTTAGTACCATTATAAATATAAGACCAGCAATCAGCCATTACACCAGCGGTAGAATAAGTTGTTGCAGTGTAGTCGGTGAATGCTTCAGTGAATGGAACAGCCATATCACCGCAATCGGTACGGAACTGTAATGAAACCCAATCAGACTGGTCATCATCCGAGCAGTGTGCGCGAACATATATATAATAAGGTGTATTTTGTGTAAGTCCTGTTGCCTGATAGCTTGCTGCATTTACAGGTTCTGGAGTTGCAGCTGCGAGTTGTTCATCGGTAAGAGCTGTAGCCGAGAAGACAACATCCCATGCGGTAGCAGTTCCGCGTTCTGTCCAAGTAATATCAGCAGAAGTTGTCGTGATATTGTCTGTTTCAATGTCAGCAACTACAGGACAGGTAATCTGTGTGATGCTTATGTTGTCGATTGAAGCAGGAGGCTGTGTTCCAACGCTACCATCGTTTCTCCAGTAGAATACCATATTGTATAAACCTGCGTCGAGACTTAAAGTCTTTTCACTATGCTGCCACGACGACGAAACATTCATCTTTCCAATCTGAGAAATATCAAACCAACCAGCAGGAGTTGCTGTTGCTGATATTCCATTGTCAGAATTCTCATTTATAGTAACATCTGCAGGCACCAAGAAAGCACGCAAATAGTCGCAGCAACTTTCACCGTATGCCTTCCAGTCAAATGAAATAACATAGTCTGAATTTGCAGGGAAACTAACTGTTCTGTATGCAGATATAGTTGAAAGAGTATTTGAATATTCGTATGATGTACCGTTGTTAGATATGTACATACCATTACCGCCATTGCCTGAAACAGAACCTATGTACCACTTATTGGTCTGGTCACCATTTAGACGAACCCAGTTATTATTTTCTGCAGCATCTTCGAAAGCATATACATAAGGAATTGTTGCCGGGGTAACAATAGTTCTGAACGAATAGCTTGTCCAAGTTTCGATTCCACAAGCCGACTGAACATATACATAGTACAATGTATTTTCAGCAAGACCTGTCAATGTTATGGTTGTGTCGTTTACAACGCCGTCGAAAGTATTGGCAGTAGCAGTCATATCGGTCATTGCAGTTGTCGAAACCTTAACATTGTAAGAAGTTTCGAGGTAACGATGCCACCATGCAATAGTTGCAGAAGTAGGAGTAATCTCAGGTGCCGTGAATGTGCTTGCCAATGGGTTTACACAGGCATTCGGGTCGTTGATTATTGTAACTGTCCATTGCTGAGTGCTTTCGTCCTCTGCTGTAACCGTATAGGTAACAGGAGTTGCAAAGTTCTGTTCTGTACCGCTTGCAGGACTTATTGTTGCCTGCGGCGAAACTGTAATAGTCGGAGTTATGTTATTTGCAAAGTCGTAGTTCCAAGCTGCGTATGCAGTAACTGTATGGTTTTCTGCATCAATATCAGCATCGCTTGACTGTCCCGAGAATGTAAACGAAAGGATGTCCTTAGCCGACGAAGCAGTAGCAACCTTGCTAACATTAACAGTCCATTCCTTAGTCGTTGTTCCATCTTCAGCAGTTACAGTATAAGTAACTGGACCTGTGAAATCCTGAGCAACACCGCTTGCTGGAGCTATTGTAGCATAGTCGGAAATTGCTATTGTAGGAACAAGTCCGTTTAGGCTTTCTGTTTGATAAGAAACCACGCTAGTAACCGTTGCTTCTGCGCTATTGATAACAGCGACTTCTGCATCCTCTGCAAACGAGAAAGCAGTGATTTCTGCAGCGGAAGAAGTAACACGTACTAGGATATCGTCAATACCTAGTCCATATCCATAATTATCAGTTGCCTCAAATGCTATCTGATAAGTTGAATTTGTATTGGGCAAAGTAACAGTTTCTTTAGTCCAACCAGACGAAGCATTTGTATATGAAGAGAGCGAAGTCCATTCTCCACCAACTGATGTACGATAATACACTACCAACCCATCAATATCGCCTGCCCAACTTGGATTTCTACGCCAGAATTCAAGAATACCACTTGTAGCAGAACCGAAATCAAACACTGGGGTTATCAACTTATTGACATCACCACTTGTATTGTGACGATATGAAGCATTGTAGTCACCAGTATGAGCTCCAGAATAAGAACTGTTTGTACCGCTTTCGTCAAATACCCAATAGTGCGAACCAGAAGTTGCCTCGCTCCAGCATCCTGGACGAACAGCATCCTCAAAACCTTCGGTAAACGAATGATCCTGGTCAATCAATATAGCATCACATGGGGTTGAGAATGTTTCTGTTGCCCAGCCGCTGTACTCGTCTTGACCGCAGATAGCACGAACTGCTATAGTGTATTCGGAATTAGAGACAAGTCCATTCAAAGTTAGCGATCTTGCATCAACAGTAACAATTTCACCATCATTTAACTGATACTGCCATGCCGAATTACCGCTTATCCAAGAAACCGATGCGGATGTTGCCGTAATACCAGAAACAGTAAGACTTGTTACTGGCAAACATTCTGGACATGACATTGTATATAAAACTGGCGATGACAGAACATCGGAGCCTGAAAATATTGTAGTTCCTTCAGCATCTGTTATTACATACGATGTCTCATCAGGATAATCGCCTTCAACATATTCGAACCTGATAGCCCTACCGTCGCAAATAGCAAGATGTCCTGTTGCTGAAAAACCTTCAGATTCAGATATTGTCCAACTTGCCAAAGTAACACCAGTTGCGACATCAATCACATCGATTGCATTGCCGTTCCAACCATCGCCGTAACCGTCAGTAAGCGAATAGTTTATTTCGCACATATCTTCAGGTGCACATATCAATGTATTGAATGATATTTTCTTCCATACGCTCTCATCATCAACAGAACATACTGCCTTCACATACACATCGTATACTGTAGCAGCAGTAAGACCTGTCAATGCATACGAAGGAGTTGTTTCTACAGAAACTTCAGTTCCAGCAGTTTCAACATCGAATCCTTCGGGACCATATTTGAGAATCCAAGCAGTTTCTTCACCACCAGCAAGCCAAGTTATCGTTGCAGATGTTACATCAATATTGTCAACAGCCAAACTTGTAGGCCTTTGACATGTTGCCACTGGCGCAGCAGTATATGTGAAAGTAGTCTTTGGAAGGAAGGTACGATAGCCAATATCATATTCGTAACCGCCAATAGCAGTATTTGATGTCTGGCTTACACCATACCAAGATGAAGAATTATACGTACCGGTCGTTGTTTGCAAGACACCTATCATAAGATTATTTCCACTTTCGTATTCATAAGGTGTTGCCAAATCAATCTGCATCATACCATTGCTTACTCCAAGAGCGCCAGAATACACTTCTGTCATACCGGAATAGTTTGGTGTAGTGCTTGAAAGAGTTGTTGCAGTTGTCTCGCCAATATAAACCTTAAATCTTGCACTGCCCCAGTTTATTGAAGTTGACGAGCAGTAAAATTTAAGCTGATAAATTGTTCCGTATAACATTCCTGTCAATTCCGAAGCAGGAATAATGAACTGGCTTTTTACGATATCATCAACATAGTAACCATAAACAGGAACATATTCATTTGTTGCAGTACCATCGTTCACAGTCAATTCACTAACATTATCTGCGAAATTGGTTGTAAACGAAGTAGAAACAGTTTCACTAATGTTATTTGCCGAGCAAACCGACTTAGCATATACATAGTAGGTTGTCGAGAAGCTCAAGCCAGTAAGGTCGTATGAAGTTCCGGCTACAGTTTCCTCAAGGAAAAGGCCGTCGGTTGTTTCCCATGGATTATCCTTTTCAGCCGTAAATACACGAATCATTGTGCTTGCACCTGTACTAGTCCACGACAATGAAGCGGTAGAACCGCTAACATCAGAAGATACCAAGCCAGAAACTGCACATACAAGAGGAGTAGTAACAGTTGCATTTGCCCAGAGGCTGTTGTCGTCGCCACCGCAGTTTGCACGTACATATATATAATAGGTAGTGTTTGCTGTAAGTCCAGTCAAAGTATATGGGCTTGTTGCATTAGCAATCACATTACTAGCGCCATTGTTTACAAGAGTATTCAATACAGTTGCATTTAGCGAGCTAGTGCCATATACCAAAGTATATGATTCTTCATTGTCGCCAGCAGGAGTCCAAGAAACGACAGCCTCTGTCGGAGCATCGTCAGCAACAGCCGTCATATCAGGTTTCAAGCAAGTCATAGGAGAACCTGAGAAGACAACGTTGTCAATTGCAGTAACTGCGTTATCAACAGTAGCACCGCTTACGGTCAACTTAAACCAAACCGACTGCAAGCCATTCAATGCTGAAACCGAAGAAAAATCAACCTGCTCGGTTGCATAAGTGGTAGTTGCACCAGTAATGGATGTCATTTCTGTAAAGCTAACACCATTGGTACTGTACGACCAAGTTTCGGTTTCGTAACCACCAATAGCGCCAATCTTATGGTCATAATTCAACATTATGCTACCATAAGCGGCAGTCGAAATCTTGAAGACAATGCTTGCCTCGGTAAAATTACCATTGGAGTTAGTCAGTCGCAGACCTTTGGAAGTGGTAGCGTTAGTCTCATCGCCACACAATACCGTATTGGTATTGTTGTAGTCGGTAGCCCTAAACGTCCACCCATCGGTAGCCACAGTTAATTCACAATCCGTACTTTGAATCAAGTCGGATACGCAGCTCGGACTTACTGGGTCTGAAGTCTCCTGCATAAGCGGGAACTGCCACACCGCAATGTTCTCCTGAGCCACAAGCCTACCGCCTAAGCCGGTAAGCAACCACAAAAAGGCTAATGTAGCCAATAGAATTTTCTTCATATACAAAAAAATTTAAAAATACATTCAATCAAATAAGGTATGGATTTTCAAGCACTTAACAACATATGTGGTACTTCTCAAACCCGCACCTATATTAATATACACATTTACACAAATTCAAGCAACAAATGTAGAAACGATTTTTGAAAGAAAGTCAAGAGAAAGAAACGATTATATCTCATCACAGGTATTTTAGATGTAATTGAATAAATTTAATATTTTCAAACAAATACCACAGAAAACAACATTCTATGCAAGCACAAAAGGTATAAAACCAAGAATACCCTTCTTCGCTACGCTCAGAAAAAAAGAGTCGCTACGCGAGAATTAAAGGGAGTCGCTGCGCGAGAAATATTACAAATTGATACAAATTTTATGGTAACTATATACAAGTTGACTAAAAATTATGCCACTCGTGTGTCATTCCGCAAGTTAGAACAATAACGCGATACGGAACGGGGAGCGTAATATTGTTCAACTATGCGGAATCTCCCGTGAAAAGAGCGGAATCTCCCGTGAAAAGAGATTTCGATGGAGATTCCGCATAGACAGGCTCACACGACACGTTCCTTAGTCGGTTCGCTTTGTCTTGTGGAATGACTAAGAGTGTTAGTCAACATGTATATAGAATCCAATTTTATTGGCTATCTGGGATATTACTTGCTTCGCTACGTGAGCTAAAGGTTTGAACCAAATTTGTTGAATTTGACTATGTCGATTGCAAAGCAATTCTGCCCGTTAGGGCACTAATTTTTTTTTAATAGTGGGTCGCGGCACGCGGCACGTCGCGGCACGCGGCACGTCGCGGCACGCCACGACACAACGACACCACAACAACACAACACCCCACCACCCTATACACAAAAAAATAGCAACCCCATACAATATGAATATGGAGTTGCTACCCTATCAAAAAATTATGTTGCTAAATCTTAGCTGTTCAGAACATCAACGATGTCGAGCATCTTCTGGTCGATGGTCTTGTGGTGCTTGATGGTCTTGTTGAACGGAACAAGGACAATTTCGTTGTGAACCATACCGCACATTACACTGCGCTGGTCATCGAGAAGTGCATCGATTGCAGCAACACCAAGACGGCTTGCCAGATACCTGTCGTATGCCGACGGTGAACCGCCACGCTGTATGTGACCAAGAACAATCACTCTCATATCGAACTCCTCGCCGTACTTTGCCATAGCGTTCCTGATGTCGTATGCGCCACCAGCATCGTCGCCCTCGGCAACAAGGATTATGCTCGAAGTCTTCTTTTCGGTCATGTACTTCACAAGCTTGTCGTGTACCTCATCGAGATAAGTCACTGTTTCCGGGATAAGTACATCCTCGGCTCCACAAGCAATACCGCTACGCAATGCGATAAAACCAGCATCGCGGCCCATTACCTCAACGAAGAACATTCTTTCGTGGCTGGCAGCCGTATCGCGAATCTTGTCAACTGCTTCAACAACAGTATTCAATGCAGTGTCGTATCCGATTGTCATGTCGGTACCATAAAGGTCGTTGTCGATTGTGCCAGGAAGACCGACTACCGGGAACGGGAAATTTTCGGTGAATTCCCTTGCGCCCCTGAACGTACCATCACCGCCGATAACTACGAGAGCATCAACTTCGTGCTTCTTGAGGTTGTCGTATGCAATCTGCTGACCTTCGATGGTTCTGAACCTGTCGCTACGTGCGGTCTTGAGGATAGTGCCACCGCGCTGTATGATGTTGCCAACGCTTTTCGATTCCATCGGGATAAAATCATCGGCGATTAGACCTTCGTATCCCCTCATTACGCCCATAACTTCAAGACCTTCGTGCAAAGCCTTTCTAACAACGGCTCTGATTGCCGCATTCATTCCCGGAGCATCACCACCAGATGTAAGTACTGCTACTTTCTTTATATTTGCCATATCTATACTTTATTAAAAAAACGATTGCAAATATATATTTTTTTTGATTTCCACAAAGGAAAAGTGAACATTTTTTTTGAACAAAATTTCGCAGCCACATTGTTGTTTCTCAAACAATTGACAACACTATCTGTCATCAACACAAACACATTCTTGCTCAAGCATTTGCAGTCATCTTGCTTTCATTAGTAAAACTCTGTAAAATAGAGATTCGTCGGAAACAAATTTTGTTTTTAGAAAATTTTATCTATTGTAGTCAAGTCGTTTTGCTATTTTTTAAGAAAAACTTATTTTTGTAAATCCTTTTGTTTTACGAAAATTCACGACGATGAAAGAAAATAGAGGCAGTTTCTCAGGAAAATTAGGCGTGGTTGCTGTGGCAGCTGGTTCGGCTGTGGGACTTGGCAACATCTGGCGGTTCCCGTACATAGCAGGCGAAAACGGCGGCGGCGCATTCCTGATTGTATATCTAATATTTGTATTTCTAATAGGTGTGCCCGTGATGCTTTCCGAATTCGCAATCGGTCGCAAGGCTGGTTGCAATGCCTACGGAACTTTCAAGCGCCTGTCGCCAAAAGGCGGTTGGTGGCTCGTGGGACTTATGGGGATTTTTGCTGCTGTGATGATTTTCTCGTTCTACGGCACAGTGGCCGGTTGGACTCTCGAATATGTGAAAAAATCCATCTGCAACGACTTTGCTGGTCAGGATGTTGCGGCGTTGTCACAGACTTTTAGCGACTTTACCTCACAGCCTCTAATGCCGACAGTCTGGATGATTATATTTGTCGCACTGACATCGCTGGTGATACTTTTCGGTGTGGAAAAGGGCATCGAGAAGGTCAGCAAGGTGCTTATGCCTATACTTCTTGTGCTGATAATCGCCATCTGCGTGCGTGCCGTCACCTTACCAAATGCCTCGAAGGGTCTGGAATTCCTGTTCAAGCCCGACTGGAACAGTCTGACATTCAAGGGAGTGCTTATGGCACTCGGACAGGCCGCGTTCTCGCTCAGCATAGGTATGGGAACGATGATAACCTACGGTTCGTACATAAGGAAAGATACACCGCTGGCTTCCACGGCGATAGAAATTGCAACCTGCGATACGGTTGTGGCCTTGCTTGGCGCAATTATGGTTTTCCCGACCTTGGCTTTCCTCGGTGCAGAATCGGCTGGCGGACCGGGACTTGTATTCATCACCTTGCCGGCAATATTCCAGGCAATGCCGGGTGGATACATCTTTGCAATATTGTTCTTCCTGTTGCTCTCCGTAGCAGCTCTGACAAGCACAATTTCGCTTCTCGAAGTGCCTGTTGCATTCCTTGTCGATGAATTCAAGATGAGCCGAAAGAAGGCAACTTTGCTGTCATCGGCTGTAATTATATTTTTAGGTGTGTTCTGCACATTGTCGTTCGGTTTGCTGAGCGACTTTACAATTTTCGGCAAGACAATCTTCGATTTGTTCGATTACACCACCGCCAACATTATGCTTACATTCGGGGCATTGCTCATTGTGATTTATGTGGGATGGTTCTTCGGCAGGAAAAATTTCATCGAGGAGCTTACCGCTGGCGGAAAAGGCAATGTCAAGTTTGCAAAGTTCATTTCCATACTGGTGAAATTTGTTGCCCCTGTGGGAATAGGTTTGGTGGCAATTGGGTCATTGGTGATTGGGGGAATTGTGTAGAAATGCTGATTTATGCCTGACGGAAATCATTGGAATCAATATCGCAGAATAACAACTCGCGCATTATGGCATAATTATAATGGCGGGATGTATTTTATAACAATTTGTACTAAGGATAAGGAACATTATTTTGGCGAAATAACCGATGGTGTAATGAATTTGTCTGAAGTCGGAAAATGTTTACAAGAACAAATTACCAAAACACCAGAAATTCGAGCAGATATGAATGTAGAAATACCATTGTTCGTAATAATGCCTAACCATGTGCATTTTATAATAATAATTGGCGAAAATCAATATAATACGGAAATCTGTAGCGACGCAATGCATTGCGCCGCTACAAATGACGAACCAATAAATAAATTTGCACCCCAATCAAAAAATCTTGCCTCTGTAATTCGTGGAATAAAAATATCAACAACAACATTTGCTCGCAAAAATGCCATTCCTTTTTCTTGGCAATCCCGATTCTACGACCACATTATCCGCGATTCTGCCGAAATGAACAGCATTGCCGAATACATCGAAAACAATATCGCTCAATGGGAATGCGATTCTGACGAAAAAATCTAAAATCATTAGCGCGTTTGCATAAAACATTTTATCTTTGCATTTCGACAAAAAAAGATATTGCTGATGATATACTCAATGACAGGATTCGGAAGGGAACTTCTGGAATACAACGGAAAAAAGATTACTATAGATATTAGAACCCTAAATTCTAAATCGGCGGACATTTCCACCCGTCTGCCCAACCAATACAAGGAAAAGGACATCGACATCCGCCGTATGCTTTCGCAGGGATTGCAGCGCGGAAAGATTGATTTTACAATAACGGTTGAAAACGAGCAGAATGTGAACCCCATTAATTCCGCCGCCGTGATTGCCGCCTACAAGTCGTTTGCCGACGATTGCCGCAAAAACAATGTGCCGATTTCCGAAACCGACAATAGCCTGCTGTCGTCATTAATCCGCATGCCCGAACTTCAGCTGAACGGTAGCGATGAACTTACCGACGAGGAATGGGCTGCAGTTGAGTCGGCAATACAAAAGTCTATCGACCGTTGCTGCGAGTACCGCAAGGAGGAAGGTCGCATTCTCGAAAAGGATGTGCTTGCAAAAATCGACTCCATACTTTCGCTTCTCGGACGCGTACCGCAGTACGAAGCCGAGCGCATTTCTGTTATCAAAGACAAGATTCGTCAGGCACTCAACGAGCTGAATCTCAACGATTCGAACAGCGAAAACCGCTACGAGCAGGAAATCATCTACTATCTTGAGAAACTCGACATAAACGAGGAGAAAGTCCGTCTGCGCAAACACTGCGAGTATTTCATAGAAACGGCAAAGTCGGAGGATGCAGCTGGTCGCAAGCTGGGATTCATCGCACAGGAAATGGGGCGTGAGATAAACACTCTCGGCTCCAAGGCTCACCACGCCGAAATGCAGAAAATAGTGGTAATGATGAAGGATGAGTTGGAAAAAATTAAGGAACAATCGCTAAATATTTTGTAATGAAGCCAAAAGTCGTAATATTTTCGGCACCGAGCGGTGCAGGCAAGACAACGGTAGTGAAACATTTGCTGGCTATGCCCGAGTTTAATTTGAGTTTTTCAATTTCGGCTTGTTCGCGCAAGAAGCGTGAAGGTGAGGTCGATGGCAAGGACTATTATTTCCTCTCGGCCGACGAGTTCCGCAAGAAGATAGAGAACAACGATTTCCTTGAATGGGAGGAGGTTTATGCCGACCATTTCTACGGAAGCCTCAAGTCGGAAGTTGACCGTCTTACGGCTGCCGGCAAGAATGTCGTTTTCGATGTGGATGTCAAGGGCGGACTGAATATAAAGAAGTATTACGGTGAAAATGCCCTGGCAGTGTTCGTTATGCCGCCATCGGTCGAGGTTTTGGAAAAGCGTCTCCGCGACCGTTCCACCGACAGCGAGGAAGCCATCCGCACCCGTATCGACAAGGCCGTTTACGAACTTTCGTTTTCCGACAAGTTCGATGTCGTGCTTGTGAACGACAAGTTAGACGAAACATTTGCCAAGGCTGAAAAGTTGATTGGGGATTTCTTGAAGAAATAGTTCTATTTTTCACTCAACGAAGCCCCTACTACACCAGCATAAAACATATACAATACGGTTTCGCTGTCGGTCAGATTCTCACCATAATGCAGTTTGCCAACGCATTCGAGCACAGGTTCTCCCTCGTGGAGCGTTATTTCATTTCCGTCGCAATCGACTACATGCAACTCTCCTTTCACAACAACACCGGCATTCATCATCGGATGCGTATGCGTTGCCAATCTAGAATGCGGAGGCACAGTTATCTTCAATATTGTACATTGCGGAACACCTTCCATATAAGCTGGCATAGGCTGGTTATTCCAACTTTTTGAACTCTGGAGAAGCACCTCGCTCCTAACCTCTTTCGACGATTTGTTTTGCATAATTATTGCGATAAAAATGACGATGTAAAGATAGAAATTTACCATTAAGGTCAGATATTTTGACTTTTGTTTTTCGTAAAAATCATAGCCCACATAAAATATTCAATGTTTTTTCATAGTAAAACAATACTCATATACCATTAAACCATTAATTATCAATACATTAGCAAAACATGATTTTTTTTCATTTTTTTTATTGTAGTAGAAAAATTTTTTTCACTTTTACCGCTGAATTTTAAACGTCAAAAAACTTAACTGAAAAACAATGGCAACGACAAACAAACCAAGGGTAATCAAGGACTACGACAAACTGGACAAAGAAGTCAAGGACCTTATAAAAGCTACTTATCCACAAGGCTTTGCAGAAAAGTTGATTCAATATCCAAATAAGGACGGTATGCTCGTAAGCGCATTGCCCTTCGAGACAGAAGACAAAATGTACCTTATAAGAATCAACAACGACGAGGTTAAGATTGTTATCTCAGATTCCGAGGACTACGATGAAGAAGATGACATCAAGGAAAACGAACTGAATGCAGAAAAAATAGAAGGCCTTGAAGATGAAACTTCCGACGAAGACGATTTCGACGAGAAGTACGCAGAAGAAAAGACTTTCGGTCCTGGCATTGAGGACGATGGCGAAGACGACGATGATGAGGAGGATGATGACGAGAGCCAATACGACGATGATTTCGACGATGACGATGACTTTGATGACGATGAAGAAATTGCAGAAAGCAAGGTAAAGGCAACTAGCAAAACCTCAAAGTCACAAACGAAATCGACAGCAAAGAAGGAAACCAAGAAAGAACCGAAAAAGGAAAAGAAGGAATCGACAGCCAAAGATAAGAAAACGACAAAGGAAAACAAGGCAAAAAAGTCAACGAAAGAAGCTGAAACGAAAGAAAAAAAGACGGCTAAAAAGGAGACTAAGCCGAAAGAAACAACAAAGAAAGTGACAAAGAAAGCTACTAAGAAAGAGTAATATCCCTTAGTACCAACAAGATACACACACGCAGAAAAGTTTCAGAAAAAAAGTTCTAAAAAGCCTATGCGATTAAAAAAAAATGTATCTTTGCAGTCACAAAATGGTGGATGTAGCTCAGCTGGTTAGAGTACCGGATTGTGGTTCCGAGGGTCGAGGGTTCGAATCCCTTCTTCCACCCACAAAAAAAGCGAACAGAAGTTCGCTTTTTTTGTTTTTACCTTATCTTGAAAATCTTACAAAAGTCCCCAAAGGAAGCCTCCGCCCCGCCATGTCGGTGAAGAACATCTCGCCACACTGCGTATCTACATTACCAAAATGCGACCTTACAATATTGTCTGAAATCAAAGCCGACAGTCCCATCGAATACATATTCAGAATAAAAAACGAATCCTTTTCCTTGAGCAACTGCGAAGCCAGACCAACAATCTCATCAATCGAATCCTCAAGAATCCACTTCTCCCCTGCTGGTCCGCGACCAAATGCCGGCGGGTCCATTATTATGCCGCTATACTTGTTGCCACGACGAATCTCTCGTTTCACAAACTTCATTGCATCTTCCACAACCCAATGAATATCTGCAAGTTTACTTGCCACTTGGTTTTCTGCAGCCCAATTTACAACCTGACGAACCGAATCGACATGATAAACCTTTGCGCCAGCCGACCTTGCAGCAAGACTCGCACCACCAGTATATGCAAACAAGTTAAGCACATTGCAGTCGGACGACGCAATTCGCCTTACATTGTCGTATATGAAATTCCAGTTGTCGGCCTGCTCCGGAAAAACGCCTATATGCTTGAAAGTGTTGAACTTCATCACAAAAGAAAGGTTCATATCGCCATGCTTGTAGCCAATCGTCCATTCGTCGGGCACATTACGGCGTGTCCAGCGACCTTTCTCTCCATTGGCATTCTGAACATCGAGCACAAAACGGGCATCGGCACTGCCCCACTCCTTTTCGGACAAAGCCTTGCCCCATACTGCCTGTGGTTCCGGACGACGAATCACATACTTGCCAAAACGCTCAAGTTTCTCAAAATTACCGCTGTCAATAAGCTCGTAATCGCTCCAAAGCCCTGCATCAACCAACTGATATTCCATAGTATGTAAATTTTTGCAAAAATAATTCGTTTCTGTGGGTTACGAAGCAATGTTCCAAGATTTTTTATAATGAAACCCCTAATGGGGTAATTGAAAAACGAATGTTTTTCTATTTATATGCATGCCCTAACAGGCATAATAAAACAACGATATTAACCATTTGTATTAAAGATGATTATATGCAAACCCATGGTTGTTCATAACCAAAATGTTGCAGATAAGCCTTAATTACAACCTCGTTAGAGGTTGCATATAAATAATCTACAGAAATATCATACACCAACCCCGTAGGGGTTTCACAAAGTTGACAATCATTTTTTTTCATTGATGTTCCATTGAAAAAGAATATCTTTACACCCATAATTTTTTCGCAATGACAACAATAACCAGCATAAAGAACCCGCTAATAAAGCAGATTGCAGCATATCAGGCAAAATCGAAAGAACGCAGAGCCGACAAGGTTGTGCTTATTGAAGGCAAGAAGGAAACAGAACTCGCAGTAAGTTCGAATGTAAAATTCTTGAAAATCCTATTCTGCCCCGAAATAATAAGCGAAAAAGATGCAAGAAATCTTGTCGGCAAGCAATTCGACACCGCTGAAGTTTATGAAGTAAGCGAAGAGGTTTTCTCAAAGATTTCGTACCGCGAAACCACCGGCGGACTATATATTATAGGTGAGATTGCCGACAAGAAACTGTCAGACCTACCTGTAAACGACAATTCGCTTTTCATAATCCTCGAAGCAGTTGAAAAACCAGGAAACTTGGGCGCAATATGCCGTATTGGCGATGCGGCAAAAGTCGATGGCATTATCATCTGCGACCCGCATACCGATGTGTACAATCCGAACTCGGTAAGGTCGAGCCTCGGATGCGTATTCAGCAACAATGTTGTCAGCACCGACTTCGAGAGTTGCATAAAGTGGCTTCGAGAAAACAACATCACAAGCTACGCCGCCGAACTTCGCGCCTCGGAATTTTACCACAAATACGACTACAGAGGTCGCACCGCCCTTGTCTTTGGCACCGAAGCCACAGGACTTACCGAAAAATGGATAGAGAATGCCGACCATCGCATAAAAATCCCAATGCTAGGATACATTGATTCGCTGAATGTTTCAACATCCGTTTCTGCAATGGTATTTGAAGCCTTGAGACAGCGGAACTTCTATATGAAATAGGAAGACCAGTTGAACAGACTATTAGACTTCTATCCTCTTCACAGCTTCCATTCCGTCTATCGCCGACGAGACTATTCCACCAGCATACCCTGCGCCCTCGCCACAAGGATAAAGATTTGAAACAGAAGCACTACGCATCATCTCCGCATCGCGAAGAACCTGTAAAGGACTGCTTGTGCGCGACTCCACTCCCACCACTACGGCTTCGTTTGTCAAAAAACCATGCATCTGCCTGTCAAACTGGCGAAAACCTTCGCGCAGACGAGTTGACAAAAATTCTGGCATCCAAAAGTGCATCGGACTGCTTACAACTCGCGGTTCATACGACACCGACGGCAAGTTTCCCGAAATCTTACCAGTCACAAAATCGGTAAGCCTCTGTGCCGGAGCAACTGCCGCACCGCCAGCATTGCGATAAGCAAGCGTTTCCAAATTTTTCTGAAACTCCAAGCCAGAAAATACCCTGTTGTCAGAACACATCGCATAATCTTCGGGACGCAGCTCGACCACAATGCCCGAATTGGCAAACGGCGAGTTTCGCCTAGAATTGGACATTCCATTGACCACAATGGATTCCTCCTCCGTAATTGCACTAACAATCTTGCCGCCAGGACACATACAGAATGAATACACGCCTCTACCATCTACTTGCTTTACAAGCGAATACGAAGCAGCAGGAAGAAACTTGGGGCGTTCCTTGCATTTGTATTGAATAGAATCGATTAGAGCCTGCGGATGCTCAACGCGCACACCCATAGCAAAGCCTTTTTCTCGAAGCTGAACACCTTGAGAATTAAGCATATAGTAAACATCACGAGCAGAATGTCCAGTTGCAAGAATTAGATTTTCGCAAGGATATTCATCTGAACCATTGATGACAATGCTATTAACCCTTTCTGCAACTACCTTAATTCCAGTAAGTTTCGATGAAAAATGGATTTCTCCTCCACAGTCAATGATTTTGTTCCTGATATTGCGCATTATAGAATGAAGCCTATCGGTTCCAATATGCGGATGAGCCTCGAACAAGACATCCTCGTCGGCACCGAAATAATGCAGTAGCTGCAAGACTTCGGTCACATTGCCACGCTTTTTGCTTCGTGTGAACAACTTGCCGTCGGAATAGGTGCCAGCTCCGCCCTCGCCAAAGGCATAGTTTGATTCGGGATTAAGCACACCGCTGGAATTAAGAGCGGCAATGTCGTACTTGCGTTCGTCAACCGACTTGCCACGCTCAAAAACTACAGGCTTCAGTCCCGACAGAATGCACTGCAAGGCAGCAAAATAACCCGCAGGTCCAGCACCAATGATAGTCACAGGCCGACAAACAGAAACATCCCTGAAAACAAAAATACCATAGAGGTCGGGCAAATCATCGCCTTGCATTGCAACTTGCAAGCGCACATTGAACTTTACACCTTTGCGTGCATCAATCGACTTGCGCACAATGCGATAAGCAGAAATGTCGGATTCTTGGCAACCAAACTGTCTTACTATGGATTTCAGGACAAAAGCCCTGTTGTAAAGTTGTTCCGGATAAAAAATGAAATCGGCTTCCTGAAGCATTATTTTCTGTGTTTCCTTATGAAATCAAGTTTTCCTCCCTCGAAATTGAAGCATATAAGCAACATTCTGGAATTCAACCGCTTGAAATAACCTGCATACTGCGAACCGTCGTAAACCACATCGTTCAATATTCCCCACGAAGCCTTAAGTTCAATGCCGAACATAAAGTATTCGAGGAAGAAATCCACACCAGCACCAATTTCGTAATACACATCGAAACGGCGCAGACGAATCTTCGGATATTCCTCAGGCTTTATCTTTTTCTGCGACGCCATGTCTAATCGAGCCGATGCACCAGCAGTAAGGAAAGGCCTCCAGTTGCTTATTCGCGCCGCCTTGTATTTGAGCTGAATAGGAAAATCGATGAATGTTGATTCAATCATCATGGTATGCCGCCATATCTCACCTTTTTTCAAGCACTTGTAATGCAAATCGCGCTGACCGAAGACAAGTCCCGGCAGAAAACGGAAATCCAAATATTCCGCCAACCTGAAATTTGAAATTATGTTAATGTTGAATCCAACAAACCTGCCTACCTCGACACCATAAATAGTATCAAGCGCCTGAGTAAGAAACCTGTCGGCAGGACGAATTGTAAAGTCCATAGTATTAAGCCCAAGCGAATAGCCGAAATGCACAGTCTGGGCATCAAGTTTAGGCAGGTTCAACGGTCTCTCCCTCTGCGCGAACGAAGACACCACAAACAAAAGCGGCAATATGGACAGCAAAAGTTTCTTCAAAACAATTTTTTGCAAAGATAACTCAAATGCTTGAAAAATATTGTAACAGCAAAAAAAATTGTTGCGCCATGTCATTCAGAAGCCTTTAGTTCCGACAACAGAAATCCGCAAATTATACTGAAGCCAAAATATCGAAACGAAGGAAACAAAAATAATGCAAACGCCCCTTCGACAAGCTCAGGGAGCGTAATTATACAAGCTCAGGGGGCGATGATTGTCCCCTATTCCACCACAAACTTATACCCTACTCCATTGATTCTCAACAGATACATTCCCTGTTTCAAGTGCGACACATCAATCTCGTTGCCCGAAACAAAGCCACTATCTAGCAAACGACCTTCAATGGAATAGATTTCATAATCGCCTGTGACATCCGAATCAAACTGAAGTTTTCCATTGGTAACAGGATTTGCGAAAGGGAGATTTTCTGATTGGATATCATCAATTCCACTCAAGGCATAATAAGTTTCCTCACAAGTTGTAACACTACAACCATCACGATAAACTGTAGCGCATAAACTCACATTGACATTTGCTTCTTCTAGAAAATCTCCTAAATAGATATAAAACATCTTATATCCGCCTTGATTACTAATACCATCATAATAATCTTGAGTATATGTATGTGTAACTCCGACACATTCTACTACACAAGAATCAAAGTCTACTGAAAGATAAGCAGTTACACGATCAGAAAAGCCAGATTTAGTTAAAAAATCACCTTCCAGATTCACAAATAATGATTCTGTCATATTACATTCAGACCAATTACTATTCACAGCATTAGATGATGCAGAAAATAATTTGTTAATTGTATTTCCATCTAAATTTTCTGGACAATAAGAATTATCATAATAATACCCAGTTCCATATAACACCCTGTTGAAAGTACAAGCTGCCAAATAAGTTCCCTCTAACGACGGATGGCTTTCGTCGGACTGATAAAGGTTAATTTCGGGATAGTTGTCTCGGATATACTTCCACGCCAAACCTACCGGCACCACAATGGCATTGTTGTCGTCGGCCATCTGCACATAGCTTTCGCGAAGACGCTGCTGCATACCGTCGTAGGTACAAAGTGGCTCATAGTTGGCACAGTTGCCCTGGTCGCCATTTTCGCGTCCCCAAGTCATAAAGAACAATATCTGTGTACACGAATCGTTGGCTCGTATCGAGTCGCACAACTGCTTTGCAAACGGATAGCACTCCGTTTCGACCTGCGATGGCGGAAATGCTGGCAACTGGCTCTGCTCCTGCAAAACCACATAGTCCCACGCACGCGACTTGATACGCTCAAATGTCTCGGGATTGTTGCAAAAATCACTGAATTTTGCTCCACCGACTGTAAATGCTTCGGTTTCCAAAGTATCGCCTTCCGCCAAGGCAATGTTCTTGAGCATTACATCTACGCCACCATTAGAATATGTGTAGCTGTTACCTATAAAAAGTATCGACTTCGTCTGTGCGAAACAAATGGATGAAAGAGCAATAAGCGCTATCAGTACAATCTTCTTCATAATACATATATTTTTATTTTCGACAAATATAATGCATTTTTCACACCGAGCAAATAATAATTATTGGGAATTATTGTTGTCCGATAAAATTCTCTACCGTGTCATTCCGTAAAACAAAGCGAACCGACTAAGGAACGTGTCGTGTGAGCCTGTTTATACGGAATCTGTTCTATAATAATCCGTTAACAGATTACGGATAGCAGTCTTCACAACGCTCCCGTTCCTGTCGCGTGTTACGACTAGCTTCCGAAATGACGAGACCCTTTTTTGCATTGATTGTTATATCATCCAGATGCCAAAACAAATGTTATGCTGGAACAATTTCAGCATAACATTCAGGAAACGATATGAAAACACACCTATCCTCTTACAAAATGCGGCATTTCCTCCGGAATCACGATTGAAAGTTCAACCAGACCCGCCACCTTGCCGTCCTTGTGCCACGGACTTTGGTAGATAAGTTTCTTCTGTCCGTTCTTCGATATGGTATATGCATTGGTGCTACCTGTAGCCAACATATTCCGAATCATAGCCGTAGCTCTTTCGCCGTGGCAGTCGTAAAGCGACTTGCCGACAAGCGAAGCGCCTCCGCGAGCCTCCCAAGTTGCAGAAGCTTTGTCGTTCATATATACTATTATGCCTTCGTTGTCGCAGACGGTAACTGCAAACGGAGTTTCCTTCAAAAAGTCTTCAGTAATTTCCATATTATTCAATATTAACCTTTAATGTCTGAACCCTATCGGGGCCAACCGACAAGTACGATATTCTTACACCTGTTTCCTTTGCGATGAACTTCAAGTAGTCCTTGAGAGGCTTTGGCAAATCGTCCTCATTCTGGCACTTTGAAATATCCTGCTTCCAACCGTCAAACTCAACATAAACAGGCTCTATCTCATCATTCATCTCGAAAGGAACATAATCAACTTCCTTGCCGTTAATCTTGTATGCCACAGCAACTTTCAACTTATCGAAGTCGTTAAGCACATCAGCCTTAGTGATGATAATGTCTGTCAAACCGTTGAGCATAACGGCATACTTGAGAGCCACGAGGTCGAGCCAGCCACAGCGACGAGCACGGCCTGTAGTTGCACCGAATTCATTGCCAATCCTGCGCAAAGTTTCGCCTGTTGCATCGAAAAGTTCTGTTGGGAACGGACCACTGCCTACACGTGTGCAATATGCCTTTACTATACCGTAAACCTTACCTATTTTCGACGGAGCCACTCCCAAGCCCGAGCATACGCCCGACGCCAAGGTATTCGACGAAGTTACAAAAGGATACGAACCGTAATCCACATCAAGCATCGAGCCCTGTGCGCCTTCAGCCAGAATAGACTTGCCTTCGTTCAAAGCTTTGTTGACATAAATTTCAGAATCGATGAAATTGAATGTCTTAAGGTATTCGATAGCCTCGAACCACTGCTTTTCATATTCCTCGTTGGTTTCGGTGAAGTTGTAGCCTTGCATTACTTTCAGATGGTGAGCCTTTGTGGTGTTGTACTTCTGCAAGAAGTCAGGCGAGAACATTTCACCCATACGCAAACCGATACGGGCAGTGCGGTCGGTATAAGTAGGACCAATGCCCTTCTGAGTCGAGCCAATCTTGCTTGCACCCTTGTATTCCTCGTAAGCCTTGTCGAGCAAACGGTGCGACGGCATTATAAGATGAGCTTTCTTGCTGATTAACAAATTATTATGCAAATCGGCACCAAGTTTCATAGCCGATTCAATCTCTTCACGCAAAATCACAGGGTCAACCACAACGCCACTACCGATGATGTTCATTGCCTTCGGTCGGAAAATTCCCGACGGAATTGTGTGAAGTACGTGCTTTATATTGTTGAATTCCAACGTATGTCCTGCATTCGGACCGCCCTGGAAACGGGCAATAATGTCATACTGCGGTGTAAGCACATCGACAATCTTTCCCTTGCCTTCGTCACCCCACTGCATACCTAATAAGACATCTACTTTCATTGCTGTTTTATTTTCTGTTTTTTAATTCTTTACAATTGCTACATATACCATAAACGGTCAGGAAGTGCGAAGCCACATCGAAACCATATTTCTGCACCACCTCGTCCTTTACATCATTGACCTTCGACAACGACACTTCGTATATCTTTCCGCACTGACGGCATATAAAATGGTCGTGCTTGATATTGTCCATCGTTTTCTCGTAGGTGTTGCCCTTGTCGAACTGATGTCTCACCAAAAGACCTGCATCTATCAGAATATCAATGTTATTGTACAAGGTTGCGAGACTGACGTGATAATTCTTTTTCTTCATCGACTCGTGCAAAGTCTCGATGTCGAAATGACCCGAATCGGAGTATATCTCGTCAAGGATGGCAAAGCGCTCAGGAGTTTTCCTCAACGACTTGCTTTCCAGATAGTTCTTCAATATGTCGCGCGGCGTAAGCCTCTTTTCGTCCATTTTCTAATAATAAAATTCGTCTCCTCGCTTTGGAATCTGAATATTGCTGTATCCCTTGCTCATAAGGTACTCGCGATAGAACTTCTGAGCCTCGTAGTCGCCGTGAACAAGGAAAATGTTGCGCAACTTGTCGGGATTCTGGCACGAAATGAAATCGCCCATCTCGATGTAGTCGCCGTGACCGCTCAACGATTCAATCTTCTCAATATCAGCATTCAGCGGATGTACATTTCCGAAAATTGAAATTTCGTGCAGCCCTTTTTCCTGTATTCTTGCGCCCAATGTTTCGGGAGCACAGTAACCGACAAGCATTATTGTGTTGCGCGAATCCTCGATGCTGTTTGCAATATGATGCTTTACCCGACCAGCTTCCGCCATTCCCGATGCCGAGATTATTACGCACGGCTTCTTGGTTGTGTTCAGTTCCTTCGATTCGTCGGCACTCTTAACGTAATGCAAGGTATCGAAATAGAACGGATTCGGGTCGTTCTTCATTGCTTCAATTATCTGGTCGTTGTAGCATTCGTGGTGCATCTTGAAAATTTCAGTAGCATTCACCGACAGCGGACTGTCAACATAAATGTCAATCTTGGGAAGAATGCCCTCGTTGTAGAAATTGTTGAGCATATACACGATTTCCTGAGTACGTCCCACGCTGAACGAAGGAATTATCAGTTTTCCGCCACGTTGCACGCAGGTGTTGTTAATGACATTGTACAAATCGAGTTCCGTTTCCCTGTCCTGCTCGTGGATACGGTCGCCATAAGTCGCCTCGGTAATGAGTATATCGGCCTGCGGGAACGGTACCGGCGGCTTCACAATCCTGTTGTGCGGACGACCGACATCACCCGTGTAGGCAATTCTTGTGACCTTGCCGTTCTCCTCGAGGGTAATGTTAACAACTGCGCTACCAAGCATGTGTCCGCTATTGGTGAAACGCACGGTTATGCCCTCATCGACCTTGTAGTCCTTGTCGTATGGCACCGCAACGAAAATCTTCATGCACTGCTCGGCATCCATGTGGGTGTAAATCGGGTTCACACGCGGAAGCCCCTGCTTGAAAAGTTTCTTGTTGTACCACTTGATATCAAGTTCCTGAATAAAGCCGGAATCAGGCAACATAATGGAACACAAGTCCTTGGTTGCATCAGTACAAATAACTTTTCCGTTGAATCCATTTTTGTAAATATACGGTATAAGTCCAGTATGGTCGATATGAGCGTGCGAAACAAGCACATAGTCGATTTCCGACGGTTCGAACCCCAAATCCCTGTTGGCTGCGTCGGTTTCCATACCCTTGCCCTGAAACATTCCGCAGTCGAGAAGAATTTTCTTTCCCGAATCGGTAATTATCATGTGTTTGCTTCCTGTAACCTCGCGAGTAGCACCTATAAATTTTATCTTCATTTTCAATACATTAACAATAGTCCGACACGATTCCGAGCCGAACAGAAACAAGTTTCAAACTTACTGATTTTTTATCGTATTGGGAGTATTCCTATCAAAATTTTATGAACAATGAAAAACAATAAAGGACACCGCGTTTGCTATATAATTGTTAATTGTTGAAAAACAGCCATTCACGCAAATTTAGATTTTTTAAAATCCACCTTGTTAAAAAAAACACGCAAAAAATTTCTTTGTTTTAAAAATTGATATGCTACTTTTGCACTCCAAATTTTAAATGATATTGAAATTATGTTTTTAGAAGGAATTTTGTCAATAGCTGGTCAGCCCGGACTATTGAAGCTTGTATCGAGAAAAAACACCAGTGTCATTGTTGAATCGTTAATCACTGGCAAGCGTATGCCGGCATTCTCAACATCACGCATAAGCACACTTGAAGACATAACCGTTTACACATACGACGACGACACTCCATTGAAGGATGTCTTTGTAAACATTTTCAACCAGTACAAAGGTGCCATTACCGACGTAACAGCAAAGTCGGCAAACACCGAACTCGCAGCCTTCTTCGAGAAGGTTCTCCCCAACTACGAAAAGGAAAAGGTTTATATGTCCGACATCAAGAAGATTGTTTCTTGGTACAACCTGCTTGTCGAGAAGGGAATTATCACCGAAGAATCGATTAAGGCTTACTTGGAAGAAAAGGCAAATGCAGAGAAAGAAGCTGCCGAAGCTGAAGCTAAGGAAGAAAAAGCTGAATAACCGAGATAAAACTTTAGTTTTCAGATAAAATAAATATTTATGGCAAAGGCAATCGTCTTTGCCATATTTTTCACAATAAACCAATCTTAATTATATGAAAGACTACAACATAAAAAGGAATGCGCCCATTGCGCAACTGATAAAAAACTATATCGACAAGAAAAGTGGCAAAGTCTCCGAATCGCGCAAAGAAATACAATGGAGATTCAAATATCTCGACTGGAAAGACCAAAAGAAAATTATCCTTGCATTCCTTGATTCGGGCAAAACAGACAGGCAATGGGGATACTCAATGGCTCTTGACCTATGGGACAAGTCGTTCGAACCCAAGATAAAGGAACTCTGGGAACAATTCCACGAAGAAAAATGCTCATGGATTGCAATACGCCACTTCCCCACCGAATACATTTCCGAGAATATCGAAAAGTTTACTCATAGAAGGAACTACTTCTTTATATGTATGAGAATGGCGAATGATAAAAATTTCGTCATCGAAAAGGACAAGCTTTCCCCCATCGAATACCTTGCTGTCGCTTATCACTCTGGAATACGCATTAAGGAAGATGAAGGCAGAGACTTACTATACAACATAATCCACGATGTGTGTCTGGACAACAATAATTTTTATTTGGACAGGTATGCATACGATGACGATGTCAATGAAATAACACCTATTCTTTTCCAAGATGTCAGCTTTGCATTGTATTATCTTCAGAAATTAAACTGCCTGCAAACTGTTAGCCAGTTTTACGATTGGAACTACCATGTTACAAAAAACATCTCTGAAAGCCAAGAATTAAAGGATTTGAGCAAAGACAACACTTCAAATAGGTTCTTATACACTAACGTGGCAAAAAAATATGCATACTTAGCACTTGACAACAAGTACAAAGCATCCGACCCGCCAATTGAAGATGTATTAAAGCCAGAGGGCTGGTATTCGATTGTTATGGAGCTAGACCCTACTTTGAGAGAAAAGGAGCGACAGGCATTCTTAGAAGAAAAAATGCAAACTTTGGAAGACATGAAAGACAACAACCCTAATGTTGAAAAGTTGGTTTCTAATATGGGCCTTGAAATTTCTGAAGATTTTTTGACCTTTCCTCCAAACAAAACATCAGAAGACATTCTTTTTGACAAGACAAATGTGCCTTTATAAAATAAAAAAGCGGATTTTCATCCGCTTTTTTTGTATCTCTACCTTTCGCAATTTCGTTCAAGGTCGGCAACAGCCTTGCACCAACCGCTGTATTTCTCCTTGGCTTCCTTTGTTTTCATCTTCGGAGTAAAAGTACGTTCCAGTTCTCGCGACGAAGCAAGGTCTTTCATCGAGCACCAACCTATTGCAAGAGCTGCAAGGTAGGCTGCTCCGAGCGATGTCGATTCAACAACCTTAGGTCTCTGCACATCAATCTGCAGAATGTCAGACTGGAACTGCATAAGGAAATTGTTAACCGATGCGCCACCATCCACATTAAGAGCCGTAATCTTGATTCCAGAATCCTTTTCCATCGCGTCGAGCACATCCTTTGTCTGGTATGCCATTGCTTCGAGTGCGGCACGGACAATATGCTTGTAAGTAACTCCTCCCGTTATTCCGCTTATGTTGCCACGGACATTCATATTCCAGTATGGTGCACCCAATCCTGCGAATGCAGGCACGAAGTACACACCATTAGTATCTTTTACTTCCGATGCCAGTTTTTCTGTCTCGGCAGCAGTCTTGATAAGTCCCATCTGGTCGCGCAACCATTTCAAAGCTGCACCTGCCACAAACACGCTTCCTTCGAGAGCATACGAAACCTTGCCTCCTATTCGCCAAGCGATTGTGGTGACTAGTCCGCATTCGCTACGCACTTCCTTGCTACCAGTATTCATAAGAAGGAAACATCCTGTGCCATAGGTGTTCTTTACCGAGCCTTCGTCGTAGCAAGCCTGACCAAAAAGCGCAGCCTGCTGGTCGCCCGCAATACCGCAGATTGGAATTTCGGCATCGAAGACCAACTTGTCGGTAATGCCTATTTCGCACGACGAATCGACCACATTTGGAAGCATGTTCTGCGGAATGTCAAACTCATCGAGGATATTCTCGTCCCACTCCTGAGTCTTGATATTGAACATCATAGTACGCGAAGCGTTGGAGCAGTCGGTGACGTGGCATTTTCCGCTTGTCAGACGCCAAATCAGCCAAGTGTCGATAGTCCCGAAAAGCAAATCACCACGGCGAGCCATTTCGCGGGCATTGGGAACATTGTCGAGAATCCATTTCAGTTTTGTAGCCGAAAAGTACGAATCTACCACAAGACCAGTAACGGCATTTATGTATTTTCCAAAATCTTTTTTCCTGATTTTCGAGCAAAGGTCTTCGGTGCGCTTGTCCTGCCAGATTATGGCATTGTATATCGGTTTGCCCGTATTGCGGTTCCATACTACGGTTGTCTCGCGCTGGTTGGTGATTCCAATTGCAGCAACATCCGAAAACGAAATGCCGCACTTGTTTATAAGTTGGCGTGCAGTAGCTATCTGGTTGCGGTATATTTCGTTGGCATCCTGCTCAACCCAGCCGGGTTTTGGGAAATATTGCGTAGTCTCCTGCTGCTCGATGCCAACAATGTTGAACTTCTTGTCGAACAATATGGCACGCGAACTAGTAGTACCTTGGTCAAACGATAGAATGTACTTTTTCATCGAATAAAATTTTTGGCAAAATTATAGAAATATAAATGGCGGAGGAAAGAGAATCGTGCAAAGATTTCAACAACTATTAGCGACGTTGCTCTCGCACCCTAAACACTGCACACTAAACACCGCACCCTGAGCGCCAGTCGAAGAGTCGGATGGTCAAATGTCTGTCAAAAGATTAGATTCCTAAGCTTAGACAGGCTCAGCAAACGGAGTTTATCCATTTCAGCAAATCGTTATAAACTTCCTCCTTGTTGATTTCGTTGAGAATCTCGTGACGGGCATTAGGATATAACTTCAATTGTATGTTTGCAATGTGCAGGTCGCGGTAAAAATCGACAGCCTCCTCAACACCTTTACCACAATTGCCTACAGGGTCCTTGTCGCCAGATACGAAGAGCATCTTCAAATTCTTGTTTATCAGTTCTCCAGATGAGCGTTTATTAATATATATCAAGCCTTTGAAAAATCCACGGTAGAACGAATTTGAAAACAATCCACCGCAGAGTTCGTCTGCAATGTACTTTTTCACCTGCGAATCGTCGCGTGAAAGCCACTGGTATGGCGCACTATAACCCTTGTTGTATCCGCCGAACGAAAGTTTGTCGAGCAACTTTGCCTTGGAACGGCATCCCTCAAAAGTGCAGGCGAAATCGGCAATAAACTTTCCGAAACGCAAAACGGCAGTCGGATTAGTTCCTGTGCCACTTATTATTACACCCGAAATTTCGGTGCTGTACCTTGTTATAAATGTACGTGCCAAAAACGACCCCATGCTATGTCCAAGCACGAAATACGGAACATTAGGATTTTCTGCCGTTGCAATATCCTTCAGGTGCTTCAGGTCGGCAACAATGCGCCACCACTCGTCGCGATGCGGCCATACGCCATAATCCTTCATGTCGGTTATGGTCTTCCCGTGTCCGCGATGGTCGCTGACATAAACAGCAATTCCATTATCAGTCAAGTAGTTGGCAAAATCGGCATAACGGGCAGAATGTTCTGCCATTCCATGAAATATCTGTAGGACTGCTTTTGTTTCGCCATCGGGCAAAAAACGTCGATAGAATATGTCCGCACCATCAGCCGACTTGAAGGTATGTTCCGAATTTCTCATATCACAAAATTATTAACAAGTTGGCACAAAGATAATTAATGTTTTTATACCGACAAGCAATTTCGGAAAAAATTCACAAATTATAGCCAAAAAGCCACCCCGAATGCCACCACATAGAGCACATCCAGCAAGACAAATCGGAACAAGCATATATTATAAGCCTTTCCCTCTGCCTTGAGAAGCTTGACATACAAAAAGATGTCGGGAACGAGCAAAAACAATAGCCACAATGTTCCGAAACCAAGCACGGCAAAAGCCACCGAAGCCAGAAGAATCAATGCAACTCCGACCTGTGCCGCCGTCTTTCCGAAACGCACGGGGAAAGTCCGCTTGCCAACAGCACGGTCATCTTCAATGTCGCGTATATTGTTGGATGCCAGTACACAAACGGCAATACAACCACAGGCACAACCTGCATAAAACGCCGCAAGCGAAAACTCGTGACACTGCAAGAAAACAGTTCCTACCGAAGCCACCGGTCCATAGAACAGGAAACAAATGATGTCGGCAACTCCTAAATAAGCCAACGAAAACCGCGTTGCCGTATAGAGCCAGGCAAACAGAGCCGACAGCACTCCGACGAGCAGAATCACCCAGCCACCAACCCATACAAGGTAGGCGCCAAGCAACAACGCCACCGACAATGCCACTATACAGGCAGTACGCATCTGCTTTTCATTCACAATACCCTCGGCAAGAGGACGTTGTGGACCAGAACGACCAGCCTTGTCGCAACCGCGGACAAAGTCGTAGTAGTCGTTCACAAGATTTGAAAACACCTGCAACGACATGGCGCACAGCAAGGTAACCACAGCCGTAGGTATGTCAATTATTTTTCCAAACGCCAGCAGTCCAGCAATAACCGGACTAGCCGAAATAAACAACGAATAAGGACGACAAACGCCAAACCAAAGTTTTATCTTTTGCATGCTTTATATAATGTTGAAATTCCAAATGTTTGACTTTTAAAACTAGTATCGCTGAAGCCGTTCTTCTCAAGAATGGCAATAAAATCACGTCCTTTGGCAAAACTTTTCACGCTATTCATAAAATAAATGTAAGCTTCGCCATTGTCGGTAAGTTTTTTGCCAATGCGTGGCACAATGCGAGTGAAATAGAAATCGTAGAAAAAACGAACCAGCTTGTTTGTGGGATAAGTAAACTCAAGAATGCGCAGTTGTCCGCCAGATTTCAGTACACGGAAAATTTCGGTAAGGCTTCGGTCAAGTTCGGCGAAATTACGCACTCCATAGCCACAGGTTACTGCATCGAAAGTATTGTCGTCGAAAGGCAGACTAGCACAATCGGCAACACGAAGTTCTATTTTGTCCGACAGACCTTTCCTGAGCACTTTCTCACGACCAACATCGAGCATTCCTTCGGAAATGTCCACGCCGACAACCTTTTGCGACTTGCCCTGCCTTATTGTTTCGATGCAGAGGTCGGCAGTTCCGGCTGCCACATCAAGCACAAGCCGGCAGTCGGGCAACGAACGCACGGCACGTCGTCGCCACAAACGGTCAATCCCCATCGAAGCCGTATGGTTGAAACGGTCGTAGCGGGATGAAATGCTGTCGAATAATGAACCTATATTTTCCATAATTTTAGCTTCGTGGATGGTGCATCAAAATTTCCTCAAGCAAGGTCTGCTTATTGATGTGAGTGTAAATTTCTGTAGTTGTAATCGACTCGTGGCCAAGCATTTCCTGCACAACCCTAAGGTCTGCACCACGCTCGATGAGATGCGTTGCAAACGAATGACGGAAAGTATGAGGAGAAACATTCTTTTCTATTCCTGCCGCCTTGCAAGTCTGCTTTATGATAGTAAAAATCATTGCACGGGTAAGTTTTTTGCCGTTGCGGTTGAGGAAAAGAATGTCACCACTGCCCTTCTGCGGATTAATGTGGTTGCGGAACGACTTCATATAGTTGTCGATTTCCTGCATTGCCTTGTGACCGATTGGCACCAGCCTTTGCTTGTCGCCTTTGCCGACAACGCGGATAAACTCCTCGCCGAAAAACAAGTCGGACAACCGCAACCCGACTAGTTCCGACACACGCAAACCACAGCCGTACAGCACTTCGATTATCGCCCTGTTGCGATGTCCAAGTTCGGTGCTGACATCTATTGCACCAATTATCGCTTCAATCTCCTCGACGGTAAGCACAGTAGGCAGATGACGGGCAAGTTTCGGTGTTTCAATAAGTTCGGTCGGGTCATCATCAATCTGGTCATCGACAAGCAGAAACTTATATAGCGACTTTATTGCCGAAATTGCGTGCGACTGCGAAGTTGCAGCAATGTCCTGCGATGCAATATGGCGTATGTATTCGCGAAGCATATCGGTATCGACCTCGGCGAAATTGCCCGAAAAACCGATTTTGTCAAGGTACTGGTCGAGTTTGGTCAGTTCCTGCATGTAGGAAATGTGCGTGTTCTCCGAAAGAGAGCGTTCAAGCATTATGTACGCCTCGTATTCCTTGAGTGTTGTTTCGCGCGGTTTCATTTATACCTTGTTTCGCAAATAAGTTTTTTACATTAAAAATCCAACATCTTGATAATCAAGATGGGATTTTATTTATTTTTTACTTACACAAAAATCACGGATTTTTATGTAAGTTTGCAAAAATAATAAAAACTAATGAAACTGCTTATCATAAACGGTCCTAACCTTGGAAACATAGGTCGTCGCGAACCGGAAATTTACGGACACGAGGATTTTGAATCATACCTTGAATCGTTGAAGAAGGAATTTCCCGAACACGAAATACATTATTTCCAGTCGCATCACGAAGGCGAGATTGTAGAAAAGATGCATTCAGCCGACGCAGAAAATTACAACGGCATAATCCTCAATGCAGGTGCATATTCGCATAGCTCATACGCCATCCGCGATGCTGTTGCAGCAATAAGCCTGCCCGTAGTCATGGTACATATTTCAAATGTTTATGCACGAGAGAATTTCCGTCACGAAAATGTGATTGCAGCGAATTGCAAAGGTGTGGTAACGGGATTCGGACTAAAGTCGTATGAACTGGCGGTAAGAAGCTTTTCCGCCCGCTGAGCTCGCTCACTGAGCTTGTCGAAGTGTAGAAGCGAAGGTTACGTTATTTTACAATAAAAATCCTACCTTTCGACTACGCCCATGGAACGGATTTTTCTTCACATTAGTTTTTTCCTCAACAGAAAAAAGCATTACCTTTGCAAACGCAATTGGCCCCTTAGTTTAATGGATAGAATTTGGGATTCCGGTTCCTACGATAGGCGTTCGATTCGCCTAGGGGTCACAGGGAAACGCTTCGGAAACGAGGCGTTTCTTTTTTGTTTATACAAACAAAAAAAGGCCGCAACAAAAAGTTGCGACCTCGTGCATTATGAAAACTAACCTTTTATTCCTTAACAAGTTTCTTCATTGCAGAACCATTTTCGGTTTCAACAGAGAAGAAGTAAACGCCAGCTTCAAGATTTGAAATGTCAATTGTGCTTTCGTTAGCAACCGACATCATCATACGGCCAGTTACATCATAAACGACAACCTTGTTCAAGCCTTCTGCTTCTATGTTTACAATGCCAGTTGTCGGGTTCGGGAAGATTGATATTTCAGCATTTTCTATGCCTTCTATTGTAGTAGCAGGCACAAATGTAGCAGTGTAAGTAGCATCTCCATCTACAGTAATTGTCCTTGGGTTTTGTGTATTTTCATCCTGCCATTGTGAGAAAGCATAACCAGCATTCGGTATAGCCTTAATTCTAACAATCTCTCCTTCATAGTATGAGCCACTACCTTCTACTGTACCAAACTCATCATCGTTAGCCAATACAGTAACTGTGTATTGTGGCAAATCCTCGAAAGAAGCGGTAAATGTCACATCTTCGGTAACCACTACAGTTCTTGGATTATCGGTATTGCCATCCTGCCACTGAGTGAAAGCATAGCCACGATTTGCAACTGCATATATTATTGCATTTGCATTATATTGATACTGGCCAGCACCAGAAACAGTACCATGAGAAGCATCATCAACATCTGTCGTAACAGCATATTGGTCAATGCTGAAATATGCAACAAATGCAGCATCTTCGGTAACCGTTATGTTTCTAGGATTATCTGTATTACCATCATTCCAGAACTGGAAATGATAATGTTCTGCTGGAGTTGCAGAAATTTCAGCAATCTCATTATAATTATAGGTATTTGCACCATCAACAGTACCTTGAGCAGTATTTGCAGAAGTAACAGTTATTTCATACTGATTGATTGCAAATGAAGCTGTATATTCCTTGTCTGTATCCATTTCTATAGTTCTTGGATTATCAGAATTTTCATCGTTCCATCCTGTAAAATGATAGCCGACATTCGGAAGAGCAGAAATCTGGACACTTGCATTTTCAACGTATGTACCAGCACCAGAAACAGTTCCCATATCTGAGCAGTTCTCGTCAATATTCAATGTAAGAGTATGAGTTGTTGTAGCAGCGGCTTCAACAAAGTTTGCCGTAAGAGTAACATCAGATGTTACCGCGAATGTACGTGGATTTGTAGCATCGTCATCGCTCCATTTTTCAAACACATAACCTTCTGCAGGTGTGGCCGTCAAAGTAACCTCGGTTAACATAGGATACGAACCGCCACCTGTTACAGAACCGTGTTCTGCATCATCTGGAGTTGCTGTAACAGTATAGTTAGGAATATTTTCCGTTAAGCTCAAGTCATCTACAAACAAATAATACTGATAATTGGTATTATAATTAATCATAAAATACTTTGCATTAGCAGGTAGTGTACCCGTATAGGTCTGCCAGCTCGTTGAATTTGCTGTAACCATCGAACCAAGAGTTGTAAAACTTGAAGTCTGCGCATCCGTTGTCGAATACTTCACATAGAATTTTTCTCCAGTACTATTGCTAGAACTCTTCTTATACTTGAACGTAAGAGTAAGTGTTCCAATATGATCCAATTCGGGTGAAATCATATACTGGTTATAGTTGTTTGCACTGTAATAACTGTTGAACACAGCGCCATGCATACCATCGGAATACTCAAGGACACCAAGTTCTTCTTCATTAGCAGTGTTCATACTAATGAAATTCCAGCAACCACTACCATTCTCAAAATTCTCGGTAAACGGGAACTCGTCAATTGCAGCTGTTGAGCAGTCATAAACTTCAACTTCCTTGGTTGCCGTAGCTACGCCATATTCGTTTGTTACAGTAACATTTACGGTCTTCATACCGAGAGTATTCCATGCAACATTTACATTATTTGAAGTAGCCAAAACTGGGGAACCATCCTCAAAAGACCACTGGTATGAAACTACATCACTTACACTGACAACCGTTGATGATACGCGTGTTGATTCACCAAGAGCAACCCTATCCGGTACATTTATGTCAACCATTGGCAAGGATGTTTCTTCAGGACAACCTGAAATAGCAAAGTTGTATATTGCCCGGGCAGAATTTAAACTGTTAGTGTGAGCATCATGAACATATCCAGATGGGCAGAACAAATAAATTGAAGGCACATATCCTTCGTACAAGGAAACTTTTCCCGCAAGATTAGATGTAGCATCAATAATCGGAACTGGATTTGTTCCACCATCAGTAAAATCGCCCTGAGAAGCACCTGCGTATGTATTAGCAGTTTGCGTTCCTGTTATCTGAGCGGCAGTATTAGTAGTTTCACATTCAATCATCAAGACAACAAATTCACCAGTTCCAGCAGGACCATATGTATTATGTAAGTTCTCAAGAATTCCGCTCTGATGATAAGACCAGCACGGTCCGCACCATGCGCAGAAAAAGTCAATTACAACATATTTCCCCTGATCCAAATAACTCTGGATATTGTGGGAAACTCCATTCATGTCGGTTGCCGTAAAGTTGGTAAAAGTACCCCACTCGGAAGCAGAACGAGTAGCCCTCTCCATACGGAAATTCTCGTCAAGACATTGTATTTCATGCTTGGCTGTCTGGGCAAACATTGCACCTGCAATCAGCATCGATACAACAAAAAATAAAATTTTCTTCATAAAATATATGCCCAGTTATATGCCATCGGACCCATCGGCTTTTAATTAGTCCAAAATTTTGCGATGCCAAATTTAATTATAATTTTTATGCTACAAAGTATTCTGGATGTTTTTTTATCACATTTTCTTCAATGCCACACCAATCGCCTTGCTCAACTGGTCGGGACAGGAAGTATCCTTGTAGCCACAACGGATTCCGCCAAGCTTTGCAATCACCTCATTTGCATCCATTCCTTCAACCAACTTGCCAATTCCCTGCAAATTGCCGTGGCAACCGCCATAAAACTGCACATTGTGCAATTTTCCATCAACAATCTCAAACTCAATCATCTCCGAGCAGGTTCCCTGCGTCCTGTACTGAAATTTCATCTTTATACCTATTTAATAATTAAATAACACACTTTATGAGATTTCGGATAGCCGTCTTCACAACGCTCCCCTTTCGTATCGCGTGTTCCGTCTGGCTTCCGAAATGACTTTAGGTGTACATGCTATTACAATATTCTACAATTTCATCAATGTTCTGGTCGTTCATACAGCGGAAATGCTTGCGCGGACACTTCTCGTAACCCAGCTTGGAACACGGACGGCACTTCAAATCCTTGACTTCAAATATCTTGGACTTCTCCCCTGCCATATACGGTGTCATACCGAACTGAGGAATGGTGTTGCCCCATATCGAAACAATGTCCTTCTTGAATGCCGCCGCAATGTGCATAAGTCCAGTGTCGTGCGTAATAACATACTTCGCCTGCCTTACCACCGAAGCCGACTGTGACAGCGAAAGCATTCCGCAAAGATTTATGCAGTTCTCATTCTCGGCACAAATATATTCGGCTGCTTCCACATCGGAGTTTCCGCCAAGAAGCACGACTCGTGCATTCAACTTACCACATATCTGCGAAATAAGTTCCCTTGGCATACGCTTAGTTGCGTGCTGACCGCCGATTGCGTATGCAACATAGGTATTTGCATCCAAGCCAAAAGCCTCCTTTGTATCAACTTCCTCATTTTCGGGAATAAAATAGTCAAGTCCCTTGCCGTCGTTGTGAACATCAAAAAGACGGGTGGCAATCAGATACCTGTCAACAATATGTATGTCGGGCAACTTGTTGATTTTCAAGAAAGACGTCGCAAGCCATTTTTGCCAATTGAGTTTTGGAAACGAAAAATCCAGAATTTTCAACTTGTTGATTATGCGCTTGGAACGAAGGTTTTTCTGCAAGTCTATTACATAGTCGAAAGGGATTTCGCACAGTTCATCAATGGTTTCAGCGTATGTATTCTTCAACGTGTGAACCTCATCGATATATGGATTTGGCTCCAATATTCCCGCATTTGCAGGCTTAGTGAGAAAATGTATCTCGGCATTTTCGACCTGCTGTTTCAAACACCTTACAACTGGCGTAGTAAGCACAATGTCGCCAATGCTGCTGAAACGAATCACAAGGTAACGGACTATGTATTTTTCTTCTTCCATTGCAAAAATATTTACACGCAAAAGTAAAGATTATTTACGATTTACGAAGTACGATTTACGATTTGATGATTCAAGGATTTGAAGATTCGAAGATATTAACAACAAATACATCCGATGTTAAAAAATATTGTGTTACGGAAAACAGTAAATGCCAATAATAAGCATATTTTTGCAACAATAAATTAATACGACTATGTTAGAAATTACAGAACAGAACTACGAAGAAGTTATTGGCAAGACCAATTTGCCAGTAGTATTGGATTTCGGTGCAACTTGGTGTGGTCCATGCCAGGTTATTAAGCCATATATTGAAAAGATGAGCAACACTTACGAAGGTAAGGCTATCGTTGCAAAGGTTGACATCGACGAAGCAGGCGACCTGCCAATGAAGTTCGGTATCAGAAACGTGCCAACTGTTATCTACCTGAAAGACGGAAAGGTTGTTGACCGCGTTGTCGGTGCAGTTCCAGAATCACAGTTAATAGAAAAACTCGAAGCTATATTATAGTCCGAAAATGACAATAAATGAAATTCAAGACGGAATAATCGAAGATTTTTCCGTCTTTGAGGATTGGATGGACAAGTACGCCTACCTCATCGAACTGGGTGGCGAACTTCCTGCATTCGACGAGGCGCACCGCACCGACAGCAACCTTATCAAAGGCTGCCAGTCGAAAGTGTGGTTCAACGCCGAGTTCGTCGATGGTAAGATTGTTTTTACAGCCGACAGCGACGCCATCATTACCAAAGGCATTGCTTCGTTGCTGATAAAGGTGATGTCGAACCAGACACCCGAGGACATACTAAATGCCGACCTTTACTTCATCGAGAAGATAGGTCTTACCCAGCACTTGTCCCCTACCCGCTCAAACGGACTGCTGTCGATGGTAAAACAGATAAAGATATACGCTTTGGCATACTCAAAAAAGTAAGCAGATGAAGACACGACTCGAATTGCAACAGGACATAATCGCAGCTTTGCGAACAGTAAAGGACCCCGAAATAAACATTAACATTTACGAACTCGGACTTGTCTATCGCATCGACATCAGCGACAACAACGACGTTGAAATAGACATGACAATGACCGCTCCCAACTGCCCAATGGCCGAAGACCTTGTAATGTGGGCACGCGATGCAGTGAAAAACATCGAAGGCGTAAAGTCGGTAAACATAAACCTTGTTTTCGACCCGCCTTGGTCAACCGAAATGCTTAGCGAAGAAGCAAAACTTGAATTGAATATGTTCTAACAAAAAAAAGCGACTTCTAGTCGCTTTTTTTGTTATTTGATAATTTAAAGGTTCCATTAACCAAGTATTACCGCCAGAAATTCCACATCCTCATCGGTCTTGTTAGTTATGCTATGACGATTGCCGTTTCCTGTAAACAATGCATCGCCAGCGTGCAGAACTTCGGTCCTGTCGTTGTCGGTAACAACGGCTTCGCCCTTCAAGATATAATACAATTCGGCATCCTCGGTATGTGGGTGTTCGCCAATGCTACTTCCCGACGGAAGAACAATACGGGCAACCATACGTCCCTTGCCGCACATCTCGGGAGCATTCACCATCATATTCTTGAAAATATGGCCGTTGCCACCCTGTGCTTTTTCAACATCAATAACTTCGGCTTCTTCTTTCCTGCGTATCATATTAGTAATACAGATTTATTGTTTTCAAACGTAAATACTTGTTAATCGAAAGCAATGTCGCAAATACGCACAGCAACACTCCAATCACAGCAACAGCCACAAACAGCAATGCAATAATCCACGGGTCGATTGAACCCATAATGTTTTCAAGCTGAGAGTTTGCAAAGTAAATAATTCCGTAAAGCAAGGCAATTGCAATTATGGAACTTACAAGTCCCTGCAATGCTCCCGATGCAATAAACGGACGGCGAATAAAGCCTTTCTTTGCTCCGACAAGCTTCATTGTATTGATGATAAATCTCTTTGAATATATCTGCAAACGAATGGTATTGTTGAGCAGAGCAAACGAAATAAGGAAGAACAACGCACTTAATGCCAACAAGATAATGCTTACCTTCTTGATATTATCGTGAATAAGGTTTACAAGATTCTGCTGATACGAAACCTCGTTTACTATATTTGACTTCGACAGGAAGAAGCCCTCAAGCTTTGCTATGCTGTCGGGACTTGCATAATCGGAGTTCAAATAGACATTTATCGTCGGTGACAAAGGATTGTATCCCAATGTCTCTATAAAGTTCTCACCAAGTTCCTCTTGCAATTGCTTTGCAGCATCGTCCTTGGTTATGTACTCTGTTGACTTGATAAACTCGTGTGTATCAAGCGACTTCTGAAACTGCTTGATGTCGGGTTCGGAAACATCATCGTTTATAATAAGCGAGAAGCACAAGTTCTCCTTCACATAGTCGGACATCTGCTTGGCGTTGAGCATAAGCAAGCCGACGATTCCAAGCAGCAACAAAACAAGCGAGATGCTTACTACCGAAGTAAAGTAAGCACCTCTGATTCTGTTCTTAATATTAGATTTCTTCATTACCTATTTATTATAAGCTTGCTGACACTTGCCTTTCCATCGGTATAGATTACCCTTACGAAATATGTAGCGTCAACCATTCCGGCAACATTAAGGATGAGCGATTCATCGGCAACCTGTCTGCTGACAACCAACCTGCCAACCATATCGTAAACCTGTACTTCGCTGATTTCAGCATTTTCAGAAACAATGTTTACATAGTCGCTTGCTGGATTAGGATAGATATTGAGTACCGGCATAGATTCCATATCAACATAACCGCCTTCGAGGAAGTTGACACTTATTGTATCTGATGCATAGCAGTTACCCGAAGAAACTCTTACCCAGAAGGTATAAATACCAGCACTTAAAGTAGTATCAACGGTTAAAGTTGGACCAGTAAAGCCTGTATTCCAAAGGAACGAATCGTAAATGTCGGGATTTGGAACTGCGATTTCAACGATAGAATGTTCGGCAGCAGTTATGTCATCACCCAAATCAATAACAAGTTCCTCGCCTATTGTAACTTCTACACCAGCCGAAGTTGTACAGCCATATCCGTCGCCATCGACAGTAACCATATAGTAGCCATTCATGCCGACAGTAATTGAACTTGTCATCTCTGTTGTACTCCACATATATTCAGTAGCACCAGCACCAGCATCGAGTACAAACTCGCCACAAGTTACAATCGGCATAGTATCGAAAGCAATGTCAAAATAATCGTGGAAAGTAACAACTACGGTATCACGAGCCACGCAGTTTCCGTGAGCAGAATCTGAAACTTCGAGGAAATATGTTCCACTGAGAGTAACAGTAATCATAGGCTGATAGCCGTATGTACCATGGTTCCAAGAATAATGAGCATATTCTTCATCACCCTGAGGTTCAAGGACTACAGATTCTCCACGGCAAGCGTGAATGTCACGGCCTAAAGTCATATCAGGAGCATTGTTTACTGTAAGAGTTGCATTGTTTGTACGAGCCTCATCACATGCATTTGAAGCGATGCAATAGAAAACGCCATCGTTATTTCTGGTTACATGGTCAATGTGCAAGTTCGGAGTTGTCTGTCCTTCCAAAGCATTACCATTGTTGTACCACTGGTAATGAACGCCATCACCGCTTGCAGCCATTTCAAGTTCATATTCGGCACCTTCGCACAATGCCATTATTGCAGGTTGTGGCTGCATAGTAATAGTAGGCGTAGTTCCTACGGTAACCGTAACCGTATCGGAATAAGCTGTCGGGCAATCAAATTCTGATTCAACCTTGCAATAGTAAGTTCCACCATATTGAGCTGCAACGGTAGGTGCGGTATATGTCGGACTATTGTTACCTAAATATTCACCGTTACGATACCATGCATATCTAAGTCCGTCGCCTTCGGCAGTAAGAGAAAGGCTAAGCGTACCACCAGTGCAGACATCAAGGTCATGTGGCTGCATAGTAATTGTCGGCGACAATGTAACGGTAATCAAAACAGAAGCTAAATCATCTGTTCCGCAGGCATTTGTAATGTCGCAAACATAACGGCCTGCCTCATCGTCAGTCAAATTGCTGAAATGCAAATAAGGTTCAGTCGAAACAATTTCAGTTTCACCCTGCTTATGCCAAGCAAATGTTATTCCCTGCTCCTCGAATTCATCTTCATCAATGAGGTCGGCACCCTGATATATACGGTCTGCAATGCTTATAACAGTGTCAACTCCAGAACAAAGCGAAATGCCTGCAGGCAAATCCGGATATACACGAATATGCTGGTTTACATTCAGGAATACAGTGTCGGTACGAACCGAACCGCACTCGTTTGTTGCCAGACAATAATAATAGCGTTCGTGAGTTTCTGCAGAAGGATTAACAACCAAAGTGCTAGTAGTTTCACCAGATACGTTCTGAGTTGTAATATCAGTATAGTCAAGACCTTCGCCATTGCTGTTCTGCCAAATATAAGTAATAGGTTCAATACCAGTAATCTTTGCATAGAACTGAGCCATTTCGCCCTCGCATACAGAAACATCTTCTGGTTGTCCCTCAACTGTCGGAGGCATCTTAACTATTACCTGTGCACTATTTCCACGAACAGTTCCACATCCGTTTGTGAACTCACAGTAATATTCGCCCATGTGAGCCGAATCCATTGCAAATGTTATTGTATTGGTTGTTCCGCCCTCGAAAGGATTGCCATCAAGGAACCAGCGATAAACTATAGTATCAGTAGGATAATTTGTTGTTGCATTGGCATAAAGTGTAACTTCCTCTCCAGCGCAAACAATTGTAGGCTCTGGATTTCCAACAATATTCGGCACTTCGCTTATGATAGTACCAACATTTATAGAAGTCACTGTTGCACAAACATTTGAAACCTGCACATTGAAGGTATTTGAATAGAAAGCAGGGTCGTGAGATGCATTTTCAATCAAAAGAGCACTGGTTGTTGCCGAAGTATTTTCCGACGGATAAGGTGCATTGTTGTAATACCACTGATATTGCAAATTGGTTCCTGTTGCCTCAACCCTGAAAGTAAGGTTATCGCCACCACATAGAGCTGCACTACGCGGCTGTGTCGTAATACGTGGCAATTCTACAACCGAAATCTCAAATGGCCCATAAACGCTATCGCCGCATGCATTACTTGCCACGAAACGATATATACCAGCATCTCCGAGCGAAGCCGAAGCCACCTGATAGGAGTTTCCGTGCGAAACAACCTCATCACCCAAATACCAGTTTCTAACATTAAATCCAGAAACACCAGATGCAACCAAATTAAGGGCAGAACCCTCACATACATAATTCGGAGCCGAAACACTTTCAATAGAAGGAATTGATGTTGCTACATCAACGTGTATCTTTTCTGAATTTTTGCATAGAACAGTGTCGTTCGGGTCATAAAAAATTCGGCAATAGTAATACCCAGCATTTCCAACCGTAGTTGTTGCCGAAACATCCGACAAATTAAGAATGCTTGTGTTTGCTTCTGGAACTTGAACCCAAGAGCCGTCAAGCACACTAACCAAGTCGGTATTATAATACCATTTATAAGTGAATGATGTCAATTCTCCGGTAGTATCAGAAACATATACCTTCAAAATCGCATCATCACCCTCGCACAAACGAGCCTCGCGTTCACTTACTGTAACTACAAGGTCCAACGGACCTGCAATAGTAATAGTCGCCGTAAAAAGCAAAACAGCAACCATAAAAAACTTAATAAATTTTCCTACCATATTACAATCAATTTAATTTCACAAAGTTAAGTAAAATATAATCACTATTCAAAAATTTTAACATATTAAATATCAAGCTCTACACTACCCATCCTCACAATTTCAGGTTCATCGCCTGTACAATCTATCACCGTCGAAGCAATCAGACCTCCAGCACCACCGTCAATTACAGCATCTACCCTATTTCTATAGTCCTCGTAGATGAGCTCGGGGTCGGTAGGATACTCCATAATTTCATCGTCAATGCGCAACGATGTGGTAAGGATTGGATTACCAAGCATACTAACTATTTCTGTGATTATCTTGTTATTAGGAACACGAATGCCTACAGTTTTCCTATTCTGCTTCAAGATTTTAGGCACATTGTTGTTTGCCTCAAGGATAAAAGTGAACGGACCCGGCAGATTCCGCTTCATCATCTTGAAGATGGAATTGTCGATTGGCTTGGTATAATCGGAAAGATGGCTCAAACTCTCGCAAATAAACGAAAAATTAGATTTTTCCACCTTAATTCCCTTAAGTTGGGCAACACGTTCAACAGCCTTCGGCTTGGTAATGTCGCACCCCATTCCGTAAACGGTGTCGGTAGGATAAATTATCACTCCGCCCTTTTGCAGAATTTCGACTGCCTGCTTCACCAGACGTTCGGCAGGATTGTCGGGATGTATCTTTATAAGAACAGACATCTACTTGTTCAGTTTGTGATAGTCTTCGAGGAATTTCTGCAAACCAGCATCGGTAAGCGGGTGCTTCAAGAGACCAAGAATAGCATTGAGCGGACAAGTTGCCACGTCGGCGCCCATCTGCATACTTCCTATAATGTGCATTGTGTGACGAATCGAAGCTGCGAGAACCTGAGTCTTGAAACCGTAACGCTGATACATGTCAACGATGTCGCCTATGAGCTGCAAGCCGTCGGTGCAGTTGTCATCAAGACGACCGATAAACGGAGAAACGTAGGTTGCACCAGCCTTAGCAGCGAGCAATGCCTGTCCGACACTGAACACCAAAGTGCAGTTTGTACGGATGCCCTTCGACGAGAAATACTTTATCGCCTTGATTCCGTCCTTTATAATCGGAACCTTTACAACTATCTGCGGATGCAAAGCAGCCAGCTCTTCGCCTTCGCGGATTATACCCTCGTAGTCGGTGCTGATAACTTCGGCACTTACATCCCCATCAACGATTTCACATATCTTAAGATAGTGATTCATAATATTTTCCTTACCGGCAATACCTTCCTTCGCCATCAACGACGGATTGGTAGTTACACCATCGAGAACGCCCAATGCCTGAGCTTCCTTTATCTGTTCAAGATTTGCAGTATCAATAAAAAACTTCATCTGTAATTTAATTTATTTATTGCGACAAAATTACATTTTTTTTAAGATTTGACAACATCATTTTTTTATAATAGAAAATGTTTTTTCAACAGAAAAAGAACAGGTCACTCTGCATTTTCCAAAGCGAAAGCACAAAAAAAATATGAAATGGTACGGAAATTTGTTGTAATTTTGCGCCCACATTTTTTTAGACGATGGAAGACATTAGGAACATAGCAATCATTGCACACGTTGACCACGGCAAAACCACATTGGTTGACAGGATTTTATATCAGGGAAAATTGTTCAGGGACAACCAAAAGGTTGGAGAACTGATACTCGACAGCAACGAACTTGAACGCGAACGAGGAATTACAATCCTTTCAAAAAACGTATCGGTAAGATATAAAGGTGTAAAGATTAACATAATTGACACACCCGGTCACTCCGACTTCGGCGGAGAGGTTGAACGTGTGCTGAATATGGCCGACGGCGTACTTCTTATCGTTGATGCATTCGAAGGTCCTATGCCACAGACACGTTTCGTACTGCAGAAGGCATTGGAACTCAAACTGAAGCCTATAGTAGTTGTTAACAAGGTGGATAAGCCCAACTGCAATCCCGAAGAAACCGTTGAAAAGGTCTTCGAACTGATGTGCAGTCTCGATGCCGACGACGACCAGCTCGACTTCCCCGTAGTCTATGGTTCGGCAAAGCAAGGTTGGATGGGACCTGACTACAAGACTCCAACCAACGACGTTTCGCACTTGCTTGATGTAATCATCGACACCATAAAGCCTCAGCAATACCCCGAAGGCTCGTTGCAGATGCGTATCACAAGCCTCGACTATTCGTCGTACACCGGTCGTATTGCAATCGGCAAGGTAACACGCGGAAGCATAAAGGCTGGCGACGTGGTTTCGGTAGCCAAGGGCGACGGAACCATCATAAAGTCAACCATAAAGGAACTTTACCGCTTCGAAGGTCTTGCCAAGGAAAAGACAAAGGAACCGGTATTTGCTGGCGAAATCTGCGCTCTGCTCGGACTTGAGTCGTTCGACATCGGCGACACCGTTTGCGACAACCTCGAACCCGAACCGCTAAGCACAATCAAAGTAGATGAACCTACAATGAGCATGCTCTTCGCAAGCAACGACTCACCGTTCTTCGGTCGCGAAGGCAAATATGTTACCTCTCGTCAGTTGCGTGACCGTCTTTATAAGGAAACCGAAAAGAACCTTGCACTGCGCGTCGAAGACACCGACTCGGCAGACAAGTTCACTGTTTACGGACGAGGCATTTTGCACTTGTCGATTCTTGTTGAGACCATGCGCCGCGAAGGTTTTGAACTGCAACTCGGACAACCGCGCGTTATCATCAAGGAAATAAACGGTCAAAAATGCGAACCGGTAGAGGAACTCTCGATTCAGGTTCCCGACGACTTTGCAGGAAAGGTAATCGAAATTGTTACACAGCGCAAGGGCGAAATCGTAAACATCGAAAGCCGCAACGACCGCAGTAATCTTGATTTTCGCATTCCATCGCGTGGACTTATAGGTATGAGAAACGTACTTCTCACCGCCACCGAAGGCGAAGCAGTAATGTCGCACCGCTTCGATGCTTTCGAACCATGGAAGGGCGAACTCGGCATCCGTCGTAACGGTTCGCTTATCGCCATCGAGACAGGACAGGCAATCCCCTACTCTATTGACAAGCTGCAGGACCGAGGCAAATTCTTCATCTACCCTGGCGAAGAGGTTTACGAAGGGCAGATTATCGGCGAGAACACACGCTACAACGACATCGGCGTAAACGTCACCAAGACTAAGAAACTATCGAATGTGCGTGCTGCAGGTTCCGACGAAAAGGTTCAGATTGCACCGCCAGTGCGTTTTTCGCTCGAAGAAGCAATGGAATACATCAACGAGGACGAAATGATTGAAATCACACCGAAGTCAATGCGACTGAGAAAGATTATCCTCAACCAGCTCGAACGCAAGCGTGCTGCAAGGGAAAAGGGTATCGAAGAAGAATAATCCCATATAATAGTTTATATCAATAGGTCGTCGGATGGCGACCTATTTTTTTGCTGTCAAAAAGAAAAAGGCGGAACCTTGCGATTCCGCCCTTTAAAAATGAGAGTAGAGTATTTCTTAGTAGAGTATCGTAACCGTACCTTCGTATGGTTCTTCATCGTTGAACAGGTCGATTACATACATATATGTACCAGCCGGTACGAAATGTCCACGATAGCTACCATCCCAAGGTTCTGTGTATCCCTTAGATGTAAACATCAACTGACCCCAGCGATTGAATATGTAAACCTCGGCAGCCGGGAACATTTCAATGTTTTCAATTAACCATGCATCGTTGACACCGTCGCCATTTGGTGTAAACACATTAGGAATACGCAAACAAGGAACATCAACATCGGTAAGTGTTATGGTAATTTCTTCCGACTTACATTCATTGGCGTCAATAACACCAACTACATAATCGCCAGCAGGAATATTCTGCATGATTGAAACATCGGCCTTACTGTTGTTCCAATAGTACAGATAAGGTTCGGTACCACCATTAACCCTTATTTCGATGCTACCAGTACGACTGCTACGGCAGAACGGGTCTTCGTACACTGTTTCTATATGCAAAGCTTCAGGCTGACTTAGCAATGTCGGCTTATTTGCCTCGCATCCATTATTATCGACAACCCTTACCATATAGTATCCAGCAATCATATTGCTAAACAAATTATTAGTTGTTGGTCTTGCAAGGTCGTCAATAGAATAACTATATGGTTCGACACCGCCAGAAACATTTACTTCAATCCTACCGTTTTTGTCTCCGTTACATTTAATTTCGTTTGTAACAGTTTCGACAATCAATGCGGCAGGAGCCTCAAGCACTACGCTCTTGACTGCCGAACAGCCAGCAGCATCGGTAATAGTGAGCGAATATGTACCCATTCCAAGATTGTTGAGTTCGGTTTCATTCGAAGATGTGTTCCACAAGTATGAGTATGGAGCAACACCGCCAAATGCAGTAGCGATAATCTTACCATCCTGAGAATCGTGGCACAATGGAGTTTCAATATATGTCTGGAGATTCATTTCTGGAGGCGAAACAAGGTTTGCTCCTGCCTGACCAGTACATCCCCAAGCATCTGATACTGTAACCATATACGAACCAGCGAACAGGTTGTATATTTCAGGAGATGCATTGCCTGTACTCCAAGTATAGGACAATGGGGCAGCGGCATTTGGACATTCTGCAGCGATAATACCATCGTTGCTTCCGTGGCAACTTATCTGCTGGGTTACATGAGCATCTACAGAGAGGATTCCCTGTCTCATTATCTGAGCGGTAGCCGTAGCCATACAATTGTTGGCATCGGATACAGTAAGTGCATACTGACCGACAGCGAGGTCTGTATTGTCAACGGCAGTTATACCGTTCGACCATATATAGCTGTAAGGCTGTGTACCGCCAACGACAACTGCACTAAGTGAACCACGAGAAATGCCGCATATCAAGTCGCGGGAAGCAACTGTTGCCACAAGTTCCATAGGCTGGTTAATAGTGCATTGCAAAGCTACATTACATCCGCCCGAATCACTTACCGTAACGGTATAGTTTCCTGCGGAAAGACCTACGGCCGTCTGTGTTCTCTGACCATCGCTCCACTCGTAGCTATACGAAGGATTACCTCCGAGTGGTGTAACCGTAGCCGTTGTTGCTCCACCATAACAATTGATTGTTCCTATCGATGAGATTTCGGCAGCGAATGTTGCGGCCTGCGAGATTACAACGACAGTCGAGTTGGTACATCCGTTAGCAGCCGTTGCTACTACCGTATATGTGCCTGGCAACGAGAATGTATTAGAAGGCGACATTGTGCCATCGTCCCATACATACGACTGACCGCCATTTGCAGTAACCGCTATCGAAGTATTAAAGCAGTTCAATTCGGTTGAACCAGTATTATTTGTAATTGTAACATTTGGCTCCTCAGTATCCTCAGTTATGCCAATCGATGCAAATGCAGTACAACCGTTAGTTCCTGTTGCCGTTACCGAATACTCTCCTACAGAATAGAACGTACGGTCGCTTGTAGTATAACCATCGCTCCATTGGTAAGTTGCATTCTGACCCGTCATAACAACATGAATCTGCGGAGTGTTACAATCGATAACATTAGTACCTGTTTCGTTCGAGATATTAATGTCAGGTGCAGCATGGTTCGAGGTTATAGTGAAAGTAGCGGTATTAGTACATCCGTTGAAACCGGTAGAAGTTACAGTATATGTACCTGCACCGACAAACGAATTTGTGTAACCAGTTGAGTTAGCTCCACCCGACCAAGCATATTCGATTCCATTTCCGTATGCCGTAACGTTAATCTGCGATACGTTGCAATTCAATTCGAAAGAATCGGTAATGCTATTGACATCTACCGTAGGCGGATCAATATCGCTTCTTACAGTAATCTCATCTGTACCCACACAACCATTTGCACCGGTAACCGATACCCTGTATGTACCAGGAGTTCTAATAACCTGTTGAGGACCACCGCCCCACAACTGGTTGCTCCATGCGAATGAAGTACCACCCTGTGCTATTATCTCAATTTCAGTAACAGTACATGTCAAATCAGACGAACCTGTAATATTGTCAATGTGTACAGACGGCTGGGTTCTATCTTCGTCAATAACAATCTCTGATTCTCCCGGACATCCGTTACGACCTATTGCAGTAACACGATAAGTACCTGGGGTGTTTATCGTTATTCGAGAGCCAGTCTGTCCTGTTGACCATTCGTATGAAAGACCACCAGCAACATTAAGTGTAATTTCATCATGGTTACAATCGAGAGTATATACCGAGTTGATACTTGTAATAACCGGTGTTGGCGGAGTAAGGTCTTCGGTAATAACCATATATGCAGTATTAGAGCAGCCATTTGAACCATAAGCAGTTACTGTGTATGTACCCGAAACTGTCAAATTAATCTCAGCACCTTCGTATCCACCCGGCCATGTGTAAGAAACGCCTGTTCCCGTTGCAATAGCATGTACCGATGTTGAATTACAGTTAATTTCATTGAAACCGCCGTCATTTCTTATGGTAACTGTAGGCGGAGTAATGTTCTCAGTAATTGTTACTGCATTAACTGCGGTACATCCGTTTGAAGCAGTTGCCGTTACAGTATAAGTACCCGTAGCATTTACGGTATTTGCTGCGACATTCGGATATAAACCACCAGACCATGCATAGCTTACAGCATCACCAGATGCCGTAATTGGCACCTGAGTTATTGCACAAGTAAGAGTAGTATTCGGTGCAGTAATTTCAACATGCGGCCTACCCATAGTTTCATCAATGTCAATAGAATTAGTAGCTGTACAGCCATTGTCGGCAGTTACAGTAACAACATAGTGACCTATGGTTGTAAGTTCGTTTGGTGCCTGGTTGGTATATGAACCACCCGACCAGCGATACGAAACAACGCGGCTAGAACCGACAGCCGTTACATATATTGTCGAAACATCACAAGTAAGAGTTGTTGTTACAGGATTTGTATTGTTTGTAATATCAACCGACGGCTCAGCCAAATCGGTAGTAATGGTAATTTGATCCATTGCAGTACATCCGTTTGGAGAAGTTGCCGTAACATAATATGTTCCTGCACTTGTGAACGAGTTACCAGTACCAGTAGTGTTTTCTCCACCTGACCATGTATAAATGTCGGCATCGCTATCGTCGATAAGGGTTACCGAAATCGAAGGTCCGGCACAAGTTATCACATTAGTATTCGAGTTGTTTCCAATTAGAACATTTGGCAACTGAACATCCTCTGTTATTTCAATTGATGTAGTTGAGTCACATCCATTCGGAGCGATAGCCGTTACCGGATATACGCCAGGAGCCAAAACATCAAGAGTTCCATTCGTCCACGAAAGCGAAGCACCATCTGTCGTCGTTGTTGCATTAAGAGTAATAGGTATATTATTGTAAGAGTTGTAGCATGTCAGCACTGTGGTTGCAGGTTGAGTTATAGCAACATTCGGTTTGACAATATCCTGCGAAACAGTTACTGCAGCCGATCTCGAGCAGCCGTTTGGTGCTGTTGCCGTAACCCTATACTGTCCAGGCTCTGTAATATTTGTCGGGTCAACACCATTTGCCCACGAAAGAGCAATTCCAGCAGGGCTAGTTTGAACTGTAAGTTCAATAGACTGTGTTGTACAAGTAAGAACAGCTGGCGGAACAATGCTTACACTCGGCAAATCAGCATCCTCAAATACTTCAACATTAGTACTTGCAGTACATCCATTAGCCAAAGTTGCTGTTACAGTATATACACCAGGTTCAAGTACGTTATATGTTGCTTCGTGCGGTCCCTGATACCAAGCATACGTAGCACTACCCGACTCGACACTTGCAACGAGAGCAATCGAATGTATATTACAGTTCAAAGTAAGCTCTTCTGTTGTGCTAGGCGAAATATGCGGTACAGGAACAGTAACATCCCTATCAATATGTATCATTGCCGATGCTGTACAACCATTATCAAAGCTTGTTGTTACGATATAGTTACCATCGGCAGGATAGTTGGCATGTGTTGCCACATTGGACGGAGTCCATACCATAGTACCGGTTCCTATTGCAGTAAGGTTTATAGAACCAGTTGTACAATTCAAGGTAGTTGTTGCTGGCTGGCTAATCGAAACCGTAGGCGTATTGATATCTCTTGTTATTTCTACAGTTTCCGTATGAGTACAACCGTTAGGAGCAACCGAAGTGATTTCAAATACATATACACCTGTTACCGGGTCAACCATAGTAGCATCTACCATTTGGACATACGGATTAGAAACCGTACTACCGTTTATCTCAAGGTGAGCACCATCAGTGTCCGTAGAAGCGATTATCTTTATAGAATTATCGGTGCAAGTAATTTCCGTAGTATTCGGATTCAGCGAAATGTCAAGATTTGGTTCTGCGAAATCACCAGTAATCTCGATTTCGGTAGTTGCCGAACATCCATTTGCATCTGTTACAGTCACCTGATAGAAGCCGACAGAATTAAACGTAGAGTTTGCCGTATTAGTGGAATTAGACCACACATAAGAAACACCGCCGTCAGCAACAGCAGAAACCTGACTATTGTTGCTACAATTTATTACAGCGGTTGAAGGTGTTATGCTTGGAGTAGGCAACGGATATACGGTTATAGTCTCGTCGTCGGAAATATCAAACGTACCACTTGTACCGCATGAGTTTGCATGCAGAGTTGCCGTGTAAGTATATGAATCTGCCGAAGTCGGAGTTACCGTGATGCGTTCACCTGTAGTTGTAAGCAAGCCTGCGGCAGCTGCCGATGGAGTTGCTTCCCAAGTTACAGTATATCCTGTTCCAGCATTCGACACATGTGCCTGCAAAACAATAGCATCGTTGAGACAAGCATTGTCGGCAGTAACTTCCACTGCTGGTGTATCACCAATTACAACGTTTACGGTATTTTCTGCCGTACAATTGTTTGCATCGGTAACAGTCACCGTATATGGAGTTTGTGCATAGAGGTTTGGAGTTACAATTTCAGCACTAGTTGCTCCATTCGACCATCTGTAGGTGTATTCTGCCAGACCATTTGCTCCGTGAGCAGTAAGCGTAGTGCTTGTTCCATCGCAGATTGAAAGCGAACCTGAAATAGATACGGTCGGAGTTGTCGGGGTATCGCCTACCATTATATCCTGCTCGGTATAGCAGTTTGCCGAAGTTGTTTCGTTTGTTATCCTAATCGTATATGTTCCGGGTGCAAGGTTATTGAAGGTCACTGCAGTGCCAGTCGATGTCTGTGCTGCATGACCAGAAACAGTTACCGTATATGTCGAACCAGCAGTACCGCCAGCAAAGTTGCTAACTGTGATAGTACCGTTGTATGGTTCTATACACTTTGTATTGTCAACCTTAGAAATTTCTGCTGTAGCAATTGAGGACACGTTAACAGTATGCGAAACAGTTGCTGTACAGGTGTTAGCATCTGTAACCCTCAATACATACACAACATCTGCGCTACCCGGAGTTACCGTCGGGCTGACGTTCACCGAAGACGATGTAGAAGATGTTGGCATACCGTTGGTAATAGTATGGGTTGCATCGCTTGTAGTATTGCATGTCCAACGATATGAAGTGAATGTTGCAGGAACGGATGTCATAGATACCGACGAACCGTTGCAGATTTCATCAGCAGAAGCAGTTATGGAAACATCTGGTGTTTCGTAAACTGTTATCGATACAGGAATAACGACATCGGTACATGGAGAAATTGCACCGGTAGTCGTCACATTGAAAGTAAATGTTCCTGCGTGGACTGGTGTACCGGACAAAGTCATAGTATGGTTTCCTGCATCGCTAATAGCATTAATGCCATCCGGCAATGTTCCACCGACTATTGCGACATCAGTTGCGCCACCGCCATAGGTGAATACAATATCGCTCAAACTACCGCCAAGACAGAAGTTCTGATTTGCATTTCCAGCAATTTCAAGTTCTGCACTTGGGCGAAGGGTTATTGTTCCTTGCTTTTCTTCTGCTTTACAAGGTGGTATTATACCAGTTGTAACCACAGTATATGGGAACACACCTGTTTCGGTCGGAGTTCCGTAGATGGTTACTGTCTGAGCAGTGTGGTTGACTGTGAACGAGAGGCCTGCGGGCAAATCATTTCTCAAAGCATCCTCGTCAATTCCTGTAGCACCACCGCCGTATGTATAAACTATATTCGTGAAGGTACCAGGCATACAAATGTTCTGGTTGTCGGTACCGACAGCCGATGTAAGCACAAGTGTTGCATTTGTAGAAATCGATATTACACCTGACCGGCTTACATTTTCACAAGGAGCCTGAGCGCCTGTAGTTGTTATAGTATAAGTATAATCGCCAGATTCAACAGTCAATGCAGGAGTTCCAGAAATTGTCACAACATTTCCTGATACCGATGCTGTTATACCATCGGGCAGGTCGTTGTTAAGTGCAACAAGGTCAATACCTGTAGCAGAACCGCCGAACGAATACCTTATATTTTGCGTCCAAGTAATTTCAACACAAAGGACAGCATCCGGACTTCCAGAAAGCAATGTCAATTCGGCTGGAGGATTAATCATCACACTACCCGTCAATGTATGATTACCGCAAGGAGCAGTTTCGTTTGTTGTTGACACTGTAAATGTTCCGTTTTCTGACGGATGACCAGAAATTGTAATAGTATGATTAGCCGTATTAACTGAAGAAGTAAGACCGGCAGGTAACGAGCCAACAACCTCTGCCCCACCAGCAGCACCGCCGTAGGTATATACAAAGTTGACTTCGCCACCCTCACATATAGTCTGCGTTTCTGTACCGGTTGTAAGGACAAGTGTTGCCGGGTCAACTATCGTTATATTACGAGTTTCGGAAATGTTAGTACATGGACTTGTAGCACCAGTTGTTGTTATGGTGTAAGGGTATGTCCCTGCAGTGACCGTTGGCACTCCCGAAATCACTATGCGATTTTCGGACGGATATGTTTCGAAAGTCATTCCGGCAGGAAGATTTATTACATCGGCACCATTTGCTCCACCACCATAAGTAAAGACAATGTTTGCATTAGTTTCTCCACCACACAAGGTTTCATCACCCGAAGTATATTGCAACGTTGGCAGAGGATTTACCGTAATCTGCATAGTGGTTATTGTTGCACACTGACCTGGGTCTGGAACAAACGTATATGTATATGTTCTGTTCATAATATCTGGTTCCCAGTGACCAGTTATGCCATTGTTAGAAGTAGTCGGCAAAGCATTTACAGTAGAACCTTCGCAGTAAGGACCTGCCTGAGTGAATGTCGGCACGATATTACCTTCGTTTACAATTATACGACCTGTCACGACCTGTTCTGTACAGCGAAGTCCTGTCTGGCTGACTGTAGTAATAGTATAATTATAGGTATCGTGTAATGCAGGAGCACCCGAAACGGTAACCGTATTTCCGGAAACATTCATAGTAACGCCGTCAGGAGTACTTGGTGACCACGATATAACAGCACCAGTAGCAACTCCACCCAAGGTATATACGATGTCGGTTATCGGCTGACCTTCGCATACAGTCTGAAGTTCATTTCCAGAAGTTGTAACGTGGGTAATTGTAGGAGCAACTGCCGTATAGGTCATTGGGATGTCGGTTGTACAACCGAGGTTGTCGGTAAGGATAATGTTGCACGACTGTTGACCATTTGTTGCGGTCTGCGGTGCGACTATAATGTTGTTGCCACTTACAGTAGAGATGCTACCGCAGTCGTTAGATACGCTTTCAAGTTCAACCGTATAGTCCCAGTTGCTTGGCAAGAGGTCTTCCGAAAGAGCAATTTCCCAGTCGAAGACGTAACCGTTATCAGCCGACCAACTGTCGCAAACCGAAATTGTCCATACGCCATTGAGAGGACAACCAATAAGGCTACCGAAATTCTGGTAAGGCTGATACATCTGGGTTCCATTCTCAACATTCGACGGCAACACATGATGAAGTGTATTTGACGATGCTGTTCCATTGTTATATACAGTAGTTGTTGCCGACATATTTGATACATCATATACATAACCTACTGTCGTATATTGCGAGTTGCTTGTCCAAGCATAGTCGTAACCATGACCTGGGATGTTGTGAGGATTTGAGCCATCGCATATTTCGGCTGACGTCAAGTTTTCAGAATCTACAACGTCATATATGTCCGGTTCACCGAAATAAATACGAGTATAGCGGGTATCGGTATAAGAAGAAACCACGCCGTTTCCACCCAACACCGTATTAACATAGTATTGAGCAGCGGCCTGAGATGTAAATGAATATGCATCATTTCCTGTCGTCGAATCATTTGTCATCCACACATAATACCTTGTCGTACCATTGTCGTCGGTAACAGTATAAGCAATTGCATAATATGAACCTGAATTTATTGAATAGACAGTGTACTCGTGGCCTGGGTAATATTGTTCGAGATACGAATGCACAAAACTCCAAGCGTCTTCAGCAGTAGCGAATGTCAACAGATAATATGTATAGCCATTAGCAGAATATGTAGCACCTTCAGGGGCATTATAAGTACGACCAATCATATGGTCGCCTGTGTAATAGGACGTAGAGCTTGAACCCACATGCCATGAAGTTGTTGCTGTAACATCAGGCCAAGTATAAGTATATGCATCTATTGCATTGCCGCTATACACATTGCTGTTCGGGTCGTTGCTGTAGTAGTCGGGAAGCAATATGGCGGAACGGCGGATGCCATTGCGTTCAGGACAAGTAATCTTTATTTGGATATCGCCGATGAACGAATGCTCGGTGTTGATTCTTACGTACTTTATAGCATCTGTATTTGTAACCACTGCGCCGTCATCGAAATCGTAGAAAGTTACCGACGACTCGTAGCACTGGGAAGTACAGTTCAAACCATCGGGAATGAATGTTGTTTCGGCATGACCGAGCGAAGTTTCAATTGAGTAAGGTTCCGGAGCGACTTCGATGTCGGAACCTGTACCACCGACAGTTATCGGACGGCTATCGCCAACACATATATCACCAAGAGCGAAGTTGTCGATATTTGTATCCAAGCCGTTCGACACGCGGATTCTACCATGAGCCACCGACGAGCAATAACCTTCGGTAACAGTAAGAGAAATATCGTAGCCCTGCTGTGCATCGGGAGTATATGAAGCGTCCTGTGTTGTTACAACGTATGGCGGGATTCCACCGTGAGGATTTACGCTCCATCTCCAAGTCGGGTTGGTATAACCAGTCTGTACACCTCCCATGTTAACACCGGAACCGAGGCAAACGTCAAAGTAGTATCTTCCGCCGATTTCCTCTGTGTAGCCTGTCATTGCAACCGTAGCATCGGGGCAGTTTATTTCACACATTGGAGCATTAATGTAAGTTATTCTCTCGCAGTTTGTGGACGAAGAAACGAAGGCAGCCCTAATGGTATGTTCCTGGTTATCGCCAACAATTCCGCTCAACGAGTAAGCAATTGGACTTACAAAAGGAGGATAGAACACCTGCGAAACGCTACCATCGGATATTGTCAACGTACCATCTACCGGCGGGTCGGTAAAGTTGATGTTACCGCTAACCGTAAATGTCTGGTCGGCTTCACAGTCGCCAACGATTGTTGTAACACTCGTAATGTTACAGTCGTTTACAATGGTACAGTCGGAACGACCAGCACCCGACTGGGCTATGTTCGACTGGGTTATAGAAATTTCACCAGAACAGTTTGCATAATTTGCGACCAACAGTACATAAATCTCGCCTTCCACAGCATTCTGAATCTGCAAATATTCGACAGCAGAAGTTGAACCGCCGAAATCGACCAAATTGCCAACAGGCTCTGCCAAAGCGTATGTACTACAAATTGCAGAAGAAGTTGTGGTTGAAGTCGTTGGCGTTACGCCATTATAACTTGGTCCGTAATACGATGCCTGGTCTGCACTTGAATAATAAGAGAATGGCAATCCTGAAGGTGTTGACAAGTCGTTTGTAATGTCGCAGGTTGGGTTATCGAAAGGTCCCCAGCAGCCGAAATCGACATCACCGCAGGAAGATATTGTCATTTGGATAGGTCCCGACTGAGATACACGCAGGTACCACCAAGTAGGATTGTCGAAGAACGAACACATACCATCCAGGCTTTCAATCTCAGGGTTATTCGACTCTACCGTCAGGTCATAACCAGTATTTTCATTTGTTGCGCAGAAAGCCATAGCCGATTCGCAGTCTGAACTACCAGTGATTACTGGCGGCTGGTCAGAGTAAATTGCATACAATGTTACATCTGCACAACCCAAATCAACTGTAGAACCAGCAGTATATGGTGTTCCCGTGCCATTGGAAGCGGTATTCCATCCGATGAAATATGGCAAACTTGAACATGTAGGTTCTGTTGCTGTTACTACAGCCGAAGTTCCTGTTACACTTGCAGGAGCGGCACTTGCAGTACCCGAACATCCAGCAGTTGTATTGTAAGTCAACCTATGAGACGAACCGGTAACTGTAACCGAATAAGAACTTGATGCCCCGCAATATCCGTTGTAAGAAGATACCCGAGCTGTAATTACAACAGTACCTGAACTATGAGCAGTAACTACACCTGTCGAAGACACCGAAGCAACACTAGGATTTGACGATGTCCAAGTAACATCGCCGCCAGTTACAGGGCTAAGCGTATATTGCTGTGAAGTTGTTCCTGTACAACTAGTTATGCTAACATTTGAATTGCTGAAAGTCAAAGTTCTCTGAGTACAATCCTCGATACATATCTTTGTATTCGGATAGTTTGCAGCCACAGTTCCTGAAGGTGGAGATGCCGGGTTAACATCCGTACCATCATTATAATAGTACAATACAGAATTACCCGTACCAGCCGTATAATAGAATGTGTAAGAAGTTCCATTATAAGCATTGGAGTTATCATCGATAGCAATTACCAGATTGCTTGTTCCATCGTAATAGAACGGGGTTGTTAATGCAAAGGAGTTCCATCCCGACGAGCAGTTAAGAGGTCCCGAGTACACAAGTGTCAAATCCGACAGCGGAATCCAAGAAGTTGCGGATGCAAATGCTGAATTTGTAGTCTGACCCATATATATATTGACATTCGTCTTGGAGGTCATCGCCGTTTCGTAACAATACTGGAATCCGATAGAAGTAATATCACCAGCCCCTGTTGACATCGGGAAAATATACTGGTAATATCCGTATTTATAGAAATTGTTTACAGGTCCGTAAGTGTACGAACACGAAGTTCCATTACCTATCCTTACGCAACCATCGGTTACATTTACAACGAGATTGACCACCTTGCTGCAATAGTCGGAATCGGAAGATGTGTATTCTATCCTTATTGTAGCAGTTCCTTCGGACACACCAGTTATAACACCGCTAGAAGTTACAGTTGCGACGCTAGGATTCAACGATGTGTAGGAAAGAGTTCCTGTAGGATAAAGCTGATTTGTAAGGCAATTCGAGATATTATACGTATTTCCTTGAGTAACATTTATGGTACTTGGATTAAGAGCAAAAGTTCCGGTAGGCTGTGTACAATCGTTTGATATACAGAACTGTGTATTTGGATAATTTGCAGCAAAACTTCCTGTAGGCGGAGATGCCGGGTCGGGATTAGTACCATCCGAGGTGTAATACAACATTACATTTGACGAACCTGTAGTATAATAGAAAGTATAACTTGAACCGTCATAATTTCCGGAATTATCATCTATTGCCACCACAAGATTATCCGTACCATTGTAGTCAAAAGGAGCAGCGAGTGTAAATGTATTCCATCCTGTCGTACAATTCATTGCACCCGAATACACCAACGTCAAGTTGCTCAGAGGAATCCAGCCGTCAGTAGATGAGAATGCCGACTGGGTAGTAGTTCCCATATAGATATTTACACTGTTCTTGGATGACATTGCCGTTGTATAGCAATACTGGAAAGATATTGAAGTTATAGTTCCTGCCGTCAGGCTTGATGCAGGATAAATTATTTGCCTGTAACCATAATTCCAAAAATCATTAATAGGAGCATAAACATTGGAGCAAGTGGTTCCAGTTCCTATAGTAATACAATCCGTAGGATTAGTAGAGCCTCCGCAACCTGTTGCAGTTACCGTAGCAACCCAGCCATCCTTTGGAATAGAAGTATCAGAAGTCCATACTATTGTCATTCTTCCGCTTGTAGCTGTTACCTGACTTGGAAGAGTCGTACCACTATATTCGTTCAAAAGTACGGTTCCAGAAGTTGTTCCGTCGTAAACTGTTATCTTATCATAGCTTGACTCGGTATTAAACGAAGTGAATGTCAACGTAATACTACCAGTAGATGTGAATGTAGCAGTCATACTTTCACTATTGGAGTACTGACCGCTTTCTCCACCCGAATCATAGAAGCAATATGTAGTTCCACATTCGATTGTCCTTGTCAATCCCGACGCCATATTGAACGAAGAAGAGCAACTACCTCCGCCAGAAGTGTATCCAGTCACAACTACATCATCAATATAAATTCCGTATCCATAGCAAGCGTTGCCACGGAATTTTATCTGATAATTAGCAGAAAGGCTTGGCAGATTTATGGTTTGCAGAGTCCACGAACTAATACTTGAGGTATAAGAATTTAACAATGTCCAAGTACCTCCATTTGAATTTCTGTAATACACACTCAAATCGTCGGCATCTGAAGCCCAGTCTTGTTTATGCAGATAGAAAGTCAATGTTGCACTTGAATATGCCGACAAATTCATATAAGGAGTCAGCAGCTCATTAAAATCGCAATCGGAATCGTCATAATACATTCCTGCACAATAAGTACCAGCATGAGCACTGCTTGGTGTTGAAGTACCAATACCGCTACTTACCATTTGCCATTCCGGAGAAGAGTATGTCTGAGTCCAGCCAGATGGCATACTTCCGCCATGCTCAAAGTTTTCAGACAAAACAACCACCTGTCCCCACGCCGTACCAAATGACATACAGCACACAAATGCTACGACAGCCGAGAGAATTCGCTTTCGCATCGGCATCATCTTACTAACAATTATATGATATATATTTTCCATAGCCGTATATTTTATCTGTTACTACTATTTTCGTTATTGCTTGCCTGAGAAGCCTTGTCAACACCCTTTGCCGGACGCACGTCCTCTGCCGGGGTGGCATCCAACTGGCGTTCACCGTTCTTCGGAGCCGACTTTTCCTCTGTAGCAGACTTATGGTTTGCACTGCCAGCAGGCTGCGAAGCCACATCGGCCTTATGTGGTTTTACCGTCACATTCGACTGAGGTTTCCCTGTGCTGGGCGGGTCGTTTGGCGGAAAATCGCCAACTTGAGCCTTATACTCTGATAATGCCTCGTTTACAGCATCAACCACCATGTCGGGTTCAACACGCTGCAAGGCATCATACATGAAAGTCTTGCCATTGGTGTAAATTGCAACTCTATTAATATCAGGATTTTCGAGCACAACCTTCGTTACATACTCGCGCATCTCGGCAGAATTAGGAAAATTCTCCATCTTGAAATACGTGATACGTGTTCCGTCTTCATAAAACTTCGTGACACCGCTGTCAAAAAGCTTTACCTGCGAAAAAACAGGCATACAAATCGACATAATTGCTATGCCTAAGACCAGTCTTAATAAATACCTCTCCATACTCTACTACATTTAAAATCAACCATATATACAATCTACTCTCTTCATCTTCTGCATCGTCAAAAAACAATTACAGAAATATCGTTCAAATTTACATAAAGATTTTTAAAATGCAAAAGAAATTTTAAGAAATTTTTAAAATGGTTTTAAAAGCGCAAAAAAGGTTGCCCCAGAAAAGAGCAACCTTTTTTTCGATTTTTCATCATTTTGTGACGACATGGCACAGCATGTCGCCACAAATTATCCATTATCCATTGCTAATTGACAATTATCAATCATCCTATTCCACTACAAACCTTTCCACATATACCCTGTCTCCCGAAATAAACCGAGCAAAATATACACCTGGCTTCAGGTCGTGATAGAATTCCATTGTCATTCCGTCGTCAACATAAATGTCGCGGACATCGACGATAGCTCCACTTGCATCAACAAGTTGGTAAACAACCTCGCCGCTTATGCCTGCAAAGTCAACCACAAAGCGACCGTCGTTAGGATTCGGGTAGAGCGATGCAGAAGCAACAACCTCATCGGCAACCGACACTGCAATATGCCTGAACGTAACCTCAATGGTATGATTGCTATCAACCTCGGTAAACTCGTAGGTATTTCCATCGGTAACAACATATTCTCCGTCAACAAAAACACTATCGAGTTCGTATCCGATGTACGGTTCGAAAACAAACAGTTGCGAAGCACCAGGTGCCAATTCTACCACACCCGACGGAGTGATAGTTCCGTGAGCACGAACCGTTGCCGTGATAAAGTATGCCTGCGTCCTGAACGACACATAGATGTAATGGTCTTCAGTAACATTCTCGAACCTATAGGTATTTCCACCCACAGAGACCTCGTGACCATCTACCACTACCCTATCAAGCATATATCCTTCGTCGGCATCAAATGTAAATTCAATGTCGTCACCGTTCAGCACATAATTGATACCTTCGGGTTCTATCGAGCCGTGAGCCCCCACAACCGCAGTCACCGACCACATAGGTAGCAAGTCGAAGTTTACATTCACGACATGGTCTTCAAGCACATTCTCCAAAGTATATGAATTACCGCTAAACTCTACGCTTTCACCATCTACAAGCACTTCAGAAACCGCATATCCTACATTCGGGTCAAAGTCAATCGTAAGGCTTGAACCCTCGTCAACCAACACTTCTCCCGACGGAGTCACGCTTCCGTGTGCGCCTGCATTAACCGTAACAATATGCTTTTCTGCCTCAAATGTCACCGAAATCGTATGGTCTTCGGTCACATTCTCGAACTGATATTCGTCAACGACATCTATTGGCGTTCCGTCAACCAGCAAGGATGCAATATGGTAATGCTCGTCGGGAACAATCTGGAAGTTCTGGCTTTCGCCATCTATAACACGAACGCGGCCACCAGGCAAAATACGTCCATGTTCTCCAGCCGTAGCCACAATTTCGTGACGAACAATATTCATAGGCGCGAATACAGCGACAACAACATGGTCTCGAGCCACGCTATCAAGCACGAAAACACCATCGCCAGTTTCAACTATCTGGTTATCAACTGTAAAGTTAAACAATTCATATTCCTCATCGGGAGCGAACTCAAATGTTATGTCATCCCCGTGGTTAACCACAATAGAGCCGTTTGGTGTTATTGTTCCTCCTTGTGCGTAAGCTACTACTGTATAAGAATTTAGTTCAAATTCTGCATTAATTGTATGTGCTTCGCCAACTTCCGTGAAAATATAGATACCATCCGAAAGTTCAGCAGTTACATCAACTCCGTCAACCATAACCGAAGCAATATGATAGCCACCATCGGCAACAATTGCAAACGACTGGTCTTCGCCACTCAATACTGAAACTACGCCGTTCGGTGTTATAGTTCCGTGTTCACCACAAGTTGCAACAATTGTGTAGTATGTATTTTCCATAAACGAAACTCGCACGTTATGGTTTTCGGTTACATTCACAAAAGCATAGGAGTATCCATTAGCCACCAGTTCATCGAGAGCATCACGTCCGTCAACAACGAAAGCGTGTACCCTGTAGCCATCGTCGGGAATAACAACTATAGACAAGTTTTCTCCTTCAACAACCGACACAGCTCCAGTCGGGTCAACAGTTCCATTTTCACCAGCTGCAATATGTATGGTATGGTAAATTATCCTATCGAACACTGCTACAACGGTATGGTCGGCTTCAATATTCTCGAGAGTATAAATGTAACTTCCAGGCTCCAGGTCAACAGGTTCCCCGTCAACCATTATTGCGCTTAAGCGGTAGTCGGTATCAGGTATTACAACATACGAAACACTCTCTCCCCTATCAACTATGGTAACACCTTCGGTCACAATCTGTCCACCTTCGGTAGCCGAGGCTGTGACTGCATAACGTTCGGTAAATGTAGCTACAAGATTATGCTCGGCATTTACATCAGAGATTGTATATGTGCTGTCAACAATGTCGGCGGTTACATCTTCGCCATCCAATGTCAGCGACAGCAACTCGTTATGCTCTTCGGGTACAATAGAGAAATCAACGCTTCCGCCAGGAACGACTTCAACCATACCGTTCGGAGTGACAGTACCGCGTCCAACGGCAGAAACATCGAGCACGTAATCGGACACAGCCACACTGAAGTCATCGACATACAGACGGTACATATACGGAGCCGACTCGCACCTTATCATTATTCGTACAACCTGACCAGCAAAATCTGAAAGTCTAACAGGACCGAAAGTACCTACTTCCTCGTTGCTGACAGTCATCGTCTCAAGCAATGTCGTATCGGAATCGGTTGCCACATAAACCGAGAATGTTTCGGGATACGAGAAATTGCCTACTCGATATTTGAATTCCAGCTTGGCATTGCGTATTATTGACAACATTGGCGAAACAAGATAGTCATCGGCCTGATTTGTCCTCGAGAACGAATACATTGCCTCTCCACTGTCAAATGCCCAAGTTTTGTTATCGCTGTTGGCATCAACAATGTTCCAGCATACCGTATCGGCAGAGAAATTCTGAGTGTATGGAAGTTCGTAAACTCCACATATAGTAGAACTGCCAGTTTCTGTCCAGCCCGATGCACCGCAGTTCGACTGTACATATATATAATAATAGGTATGGAAGCGCAATCCCGTTACCGTCGCCTCATTTCCTACAACACCATCAAAAATATCACCAGCTTCGGTTTCAGGGTCAATCGGCTGCGACGAAACCTTCAGGTTGTATGAAGTTTCGTTGTAAACCTGTGCAATGGTCAGTTCTACAGAATCTGCAGCAGCAACAATATTTATATCGTCAACCGTTGGATTCGGGCAGGAATTTTCATCTATGCTGACATTTACTGTCCATTCCCTTGTATAATCAGCATCTTCGGCAGTCACAACATACACGACTGGCGACGAGAAGTCGCGCAGCTCGCCCGAAACAACATCAACACTTGCTTTTTCCGAAATCGTGAATATTGGAGACAATGCCGTAAGGTCGGTTCCATAGACAACACCAACATTGATTTCGGCAGTTTCTGCATTTATTTCCGAATATGTCTGCTCCGAAATCTCAAATGTGAGAATATCGGCTTCGCGATTCATAAGTCTTACGACAACGCTGTCGATTGTACATTCGCGGTAACCATCAAGCACAAAGTCGAAATGCGCGATTCCTGAATACTGCGGAACAGCAACCGAAATCCTTGACATTCCGTTTTCGGCAGCATTCTGTATAGAAACATTGCCGATAGTCTCTCTTGTTCCGGTAACAAACTGCACATACAGCATATCCGGTTGCGAAACGCTCAGTGACGACTGCTTAACATCAAACTCAAGCAGATATTTTTCTCCATTGAAATTGAAACTTGGCGACAACAGATGCGTAACGCTCTGTCTCGAACCCGTTGGCTTATAGACTGCGCCATTGCTTACCGACCAAACCATATTTCCATCGCCAGCAGACTTCCAGCAGTCTGGCAAAGTGCCGTCGGCAACATCAAAGTTCTCGCTGTATGGCAAGTCAAGCGGCAGGCAGTTGGTCGTAGCCTCAATGGTCGTACTATACCAGTCGCTTTCCATTCCTGCTGCACATACACCCTGAATCTCCGCCGAGATGCTATAAGTTACACCAGCCTGAAGTCCAGTTATTGTCAACTGAGGTTCGTCAACCGAAGTTTCAACCTCATCGCCACCATCGAGCGAATACCTTACAGTCCAAGTTCCCTGAACTGCATTAGCATCGGACCAAGTCAAAACGACATTGTTCTCACCTTCCGACTCTACAACAAGATTACCCGGAGCAAGGCAGTCAACTGTCTTTTCTACTTTCAGGTTGTCAACATATACGCCACCTGCATTGTTTGCCTTTCCGACAAGTATCACATAACTAATACCAACCAATCCCCTTGTATTGAACGAGTAATTATACCAGCCAGGCTCAAGTTCCGCATCAACGCCATCGTTTTCGACCTGATAGTTCTTCGATACAAAGCCAAGCATCTGCGGATTTCCGTTAACGATGTCGGGATATGAGTTCACCCATACTTCAACGCCCTCTTCCGCCGAAGCCTCCGATGTTGCAGAGCGATATACATCAAGACTTACATCGTAGCCATTGAGACTTTCGGCAAACATAATTCCAATCGAAGCAAGATTATGAACAGAGCCAGCCTTGGCATCGGCAAGCATAGCCTTCGGCGTAGCGTTGTCGCCTGTAGCAGAAGTTGAACGCATCCACGCTCCGTTCGCATAGCCAAGTCCTGCACCCGAACCAGCAGCAGTCCTTTCCTGCGACCAGCACAATGGCGGGAATGTTTCACCATCAAAGTTCTCTACAAACGGGAACTCCCTGACTATAGTACATTCGGTAGTAATGTCCAGTTCGGCGAAATCGGAATATGAACCGCCACATATAGAACGCACCCTTACATTGTAAGTCGTAGAATGTTGCAGTCCTGTCAATGTCAAAGCAGGTTCATCAACGGTAAGTGAAGTGTATTGCGATTCGCCATCCATCTTGTACTGAACCTGCCACTGAGCCATATTGAACCCTTCCCACGACAATTCAGCATCCATATCGGTGATTCCGACAACAGCCAAATCCTCCGGCATCTGGCAGGAAGCAATGGTAGAAGTTGTGATTTGCGTCCAGTCGCTGTTTCCTGTCGCACCACAGTTTGCACGCACATAAATGTCGTAGCTTGTTGATTCCAGAAGCCCTGTAATTGCATAGCTCGGTTCGTTGACAACAACCTGCGTACCTTCTGTATCAACATTGAAGCCTTCCAAGCCATATTTCAAAGTCCAGTTGTCGCCGACATTGTACGAAATCCAAGCAACATCAAGTTCGTTCTGCAACCTTGTGGCGTGCAAGTTATCCACATCATAACAATAAGGTATCTGCGTTATCTGAATCTGGTATTCAAGATATTCGGTGTATGTGTCAACTATCACAAATGAAGAACCTGCTGGCAGGTCAACCGTCAATGTCTCAGAACCGGAAATATCTGTCCTATAGTCAACGATGTACGAAGCAAGCGTTCCGCACGAATTCATCACAAACACGTTGAATATATCAGTTGCCGAAGATACATAAATGCTAAGCCTCATCATATACGGCAAGTCTATCCTATATACCGCATCGTTGCCTTCCAGCACAAGCGGATACTCAAGATTATAGGTATTGTACATATTGTAGAGTCCAGCCGTAGCAGATGAATGTGAGTATGGCAAATCTGTTTCTGCATCAACAACATACGGATTCACGCAGTCGGCGCCAAGCGGAGAATCTCCGTAGGCAACATTCACAGTCCAGTTCTTGACGGAACGGTCTTCTGCCGTTACAACAAACTGCCGTGGCGACGAGAAATTGTAAACTACACCGTTTGTATGATTGATAGTTGCAAGATTTGATACAACAAAAGTCGGACTTAAAGCGCTAATATCGTACATACGGCTGACAACCGCATCGACGGTTGCATTTGCAGAATTGATGTCAACACTTAACAATCCGTCCGTCCAGAACGAAAGGATTTCTGCTTCGGAAGAAACGGGAAGCCTTGTTGCAGTTACCGTCCACTCCTGCTCGGTACCGTCCTCTGATGTTACAATGTAAGTAAACGGAGAGTTAAGGTCGATGTAAGTTTCTGATGCGGGACTTATTGTAGCAGCCTCCGACACCGTTACCGTCGGCTTAATACCGCCCAAGTTCATCGAATACGGAACACTGCAGGTTACAGTATGGCTATCTGAGTCAATTACAGCATCAATCATACCGGCAAACGTAAACGAAGTTATATCGTTCTCCTTTGACAGCGGCACAATCGAAAGGTTGTCAATAGCTGCAGGCGGATTGTACACGTATGCAGAATTTTCCCAGAAGAAAACAAAATAGTAATTACCTGCATTAGACAATTCTACATCTTGAGAATGTTGCCACCAAGTATCGATACCCCACAAACCGCCACACACAGAAAGCCATCCGTCTGGAGTATCTGAATCACTAATTCTATTAGACCATGTGAATGATGGATACGCCGATGCTGGAACAATAAAGGCTCTAGCATAATTTCCGTAGGACTTCCAATCGAACGAAACATTTACAACCGACCTATCGTCAATATGGAACTGGCAATATGCATACGCATAAGAATATTCGCGAGTGCATTCATTCGACTGTCCACCATTATTAGAAACATACAGCGACTTGTCTTCGCTTAGCGAAGTTGCACTACCCACAAACCAACGGTTGGTTGCGCTGGTAAAATTCCAATTTTCAACTACATTTCCATCAAAGTCCTGATAATAAGGCAAAGTAACATAGTCGCTTTGGGTTGTCTGGAACACATACTCCACCCATTCGCTTGTTTCGCCCAAAGCACAAGCCGAAGATATGTAAGCGTAATATGTCTGTCCTGCCGAAAGTCCAGTCTTTGAATAGTAAGTAGTAGTAACATTTGCATAGTCGGCCGAAGCAAGCTGTTCTGCTGTCATCGTTGTTGGTGAAATGTAAACATTAAAGTTGTCGTACTGGTAAGGCTGCTGCCAATTAAGGGAAACGGAATTAGTTCTTACCACAGCAGAAATTTCATACGGAGGTTCGCAAGGTGGCAAAGTAGTAAAGTTGTCGGACCTAACCCAAATGCCTTGGTCGGATGCAGAACAGTATGGCCTTACGTATGCATGATAGGTTGTATTCATATCAAGTCCAGTTACCGTGTAAGGAGTCGAAGACACAAGCACAGGCGTTTCTGAAGCCGACTCTGGAGAATCAGCTTCGGTGACAATAATCTGCCACTGCGTAGCAGGTCCTTCCGTTGACCACGATATTTCAGCCGAAGTCTTGGTAAGATTGTCAACAGTTACACCGCCAAAGAATACGCAATCGCTAATATATGAAACACTTATGTTATCAATGGCTGCTGGGGGATTGTGATTATCCATAACATAATTCATCCACAAAAATACCAGATAGTAATCACCTGTTGTCGTAATATTCAAATCATAAGTATTTGTCTGCCAGTCATAACCGCCTCCATGCACATAATATTCCGAAAGAGCCGGTGTGCTTGTTACCGGAATCCAACCCGATGGAACATTCGAGTCACTAATTCCATTACTTCCACTAAAATATGGACTCAACGATGTTGGAACAAGGTACGCTCTCAAACAATCGACATAACTCCGTCCATAGCATCTCCAATCGAACTGCACCCTCACTGCGCCCTGATGGTCGATATTCAAGCGGCAGTATGCATACGAATAGTAATTTCTCCAAGAGCTTACCCCTCCTATATAAGAATTGCTACGACCTCCATCATTAGATATGTAAAGTGACTTTTCGCCTGTGCTGGCAGCAGCACTTCCAAAGGACCAAGCCGCATATTCGTTGTTTACTGCCCAGTTTGCCAACACGCCGTCCTCAAAATTCTGAGTATATGGCAACGGCATAGCCTCCAATTCCGGTGTAGTAAACTGGAAATGAACCCAGTCGCTGTGTTCGTCATTACCGCATTCGGTGGCGGCATATACATGATAAGTCTGTCCTGGGGTCAAGTCAGTGTAGGTTATACTATTTGAACTTAGGCTAACGGAAGATGATTCGGCCAGTTCCTCATCTGTTTTTTCTGTTCCGGAAAGTACTACGCGAGAACCCAATCTATTATATTCTTTATACCACAATACTTGAGCCGAAGTGCTCGAAACGAAAGCATGGAGGTTGTATGGAGCCTCGCAAGGCGGATATGTAGTAAATCCCCAGCCCGACGACCATTCGCTCTGGTTCGAATCCGAACAATAAGAACGTACATACACCGTATAATTTGTATTCATCTCCAGATTAGAAACCGTATAAGTGGTGGAATTAACCAAAACAGGACTTTCGGTTGCTTCTTCCGGATTGTAGGACCGACTAACAAGCACCTGCCAACTTGTTGCGTCAGGGTCAACATTTGTCCACGACACTGTTGCCCATGTCTGACCAAAGTCTTCTACCGATACACTCTCGACAGGAACACACGACGGCAAGGTTGCAAAGGCTTCTCTTTGCCAGAATCCCTTGCTCGATTCGGAACAATAACCACGGACATATACATAGTAGTCTGTTCCAGGCACAAGTCCCGACATATTATAAGTACTGCTATTTACAAGAACCGGTGATTCGGTTGCAAGGAGAGGATTACTCTCAGTAGTCAACAACACCTCCCACTGCGAAGCATTGCCACTTTCGCTCCACGATGCTACTGCAGAAGTCTTGCCTACATCTGAAATATCTATAGTTCCATCGAAAACACAAGAAGAAACATCAATGCGGATATTGTCAATAGCCGTAGGAGGATTATCTCCGGCAGAATAGTCGTTTAACCAGCATATTACCACATAATACATTCCCTCGTCCAATACAGCGCCTTTAGTCATAGTGCTCCACGAAGAAGACTGATTCAACCGACCCTCATCAGCCATTATCCATCCAGACGGAGCGCCACTATAGGATATACTATTCGAGTAACCTGCAACAAACGACGGTCTGAGCGACGCCGGCACAAAGAACACTCGCGAATAATCATACGTACTTTCTCCCGCACATCTCCAGTCATACGATATTCCTATAGAACTTTCCTGCTCCAGACTTATCGTAAAATAAGCATAAGAATAGGATGATGTATGGTTATCGTACGCATTAGACTGTCCACCGTCATTCGACACATACAATGACCTTGAGCCGCCATTCGATGCTGCAGTTCCAACATACCAGCCATTTGTTGCGTTTGATAAATTCCAGCCACTTGGGACCCCAGACTCAAAGTCCTCATAATATGGCAAAGCTTGGGGTTCCGGAGGTAGTACAACCTGCGTACTAGCCCAGTCGGAATAGCCATACGCGCCACAATTGGAACGCACAAATATATTATACTGCGTATTGGATGTCAGTCCCGAAACCGTTGCCGTAGTACTATTGACTAACGATGGCGTTGATGTTGACGGGTCATCCGAAGTTGTGACGACCACCTGCCACTGCGTAGCATCAGCATCGGAACTTGCCCACGACAAACTTACCGAAGTGAATGAATAATCGGTGACACTTAAATCCTCCACAGAAGCACACCTGTCCAAAGTTCTGAAATGAACACCGCTGCTCCACGCACTTTGCTCCGACGCAGAACAATACGAACGGACATACACATAATAGTCGGTTCCCGAATTAAGGTTTGAAATCGTTGTCAATGTATTGTTTACAAGTACAGGCGTTTCGGTTGCCGAAGATGCAGACGACGAAGTCGATGTCAAAACCTGCCACTGTGTTGCACTACCAGCTGGTTGCCACGAAATTGTCGCCGAAGTCTTATCGTACTCAGAAATATTAACATTTTCGACAGCAAAACAAGTTGACAAAACCTCTACGCTTAAGTTATCGACAGCCGCAGGTGGCTGAGTTCCTTCACTTCCATCATTTTTCCAGAAAAACACAAGATAATAATCACCTGTTTCCATAAATGTCAAGTTTCTGGAACTATGTTGCCAAGCACTCACACAATTAAGTTTTCCACCATTTTGCGACACATCAATCCATCCTGTCGGAGCAGTATTCGCATTACCGCTCATTCCATTTGCAGAACTAAGGGTAGGATTCAACGAAACTGGAATCATAAATGCACGAAGCAAATCATAATTTCCCTCTCCATAACAAGTCCAATCAAATGACACATTGACAACACAAGGTACTTCAATGTTCAGCCTGCAATACGCATACGAATATGAAGTCGAGCTTAAATTGTAATAATTCGACGCTCCATTATTATTAGAAATATACAAAGAATACGAACCTCCGTTTGATGTTGCAGTTCCTACATACCAACCGTTAGTTCCATTATTCATTTGCCAGCCATCAGCATTTCCGCTTTCAAAGTTCTGAGCGTATGGCAAAGAAAAAGCCTGCATTCTTGTCGTAAACTGAACGCTAGCCCAAGGTCCTACGTCATAGGCATTGCACATAGCCCGTACATACGCATAATAGGTAGTCGATGAATTCAAACCTGTTGCCGTATAACTGTTGGTGTTTGCATTTACGGGCGATACCGATTCCAAATCGCTTGCGCTCATTGGTGTAGACGACACATACACCTGATATGTCGAAACAGAACCCAAATATGACCACGAAATCCTAGCAATATTTACATCCGGCGTAGCAGTAAGACTCGTAACTGTACCACAAGCACTACCTGTGTCAAAACTAACACCGCTACTCCAAGCACCATAAAGATTTTGGGTACAATAACTACGTATATATGCATAATAGCGGGTTGACGGAGAAAGACCGCTTACTGTTTGAGTTGTCGATGTCATTGCGACTGGCGATTCGGTTGCATTAGCAGGATTTGAGGAAGTCGAAACCAGAATATCGTACTTAACACCATCGCCAGATGTCCGTGTCAATAATGCCTCACTACTTCCATGAACATCAACGCTTAATGTACTGGTCTTATCGCACGCTGTAACAAAACCTACAGCATTGCTCCATGCTCCGTGCCTATATTCAGAGCAATAGCTTCGTATGTATGCGTAATACTGGGTAGCAGGCGTAAGCCCGGTTATTGTCTTGGTTGTCGAGGTCATCTCGACCGGCGATTCGGTTGCCGTAGCAGGATTTGAAGAAGTTGACACCAAAACATCGTACTTCACACCACTGCCCGACGTACGGGTAATTGCAACCGACGTTGCCATAGGCGAACCTACGCTTATTGCAGCGGTAGCCGTACAAGGTGTAGAAACCTCTATGTCGTCGACAGCTGCAGGAGGATTCGTACCGCCACCGCCATCATTCTTCCAATAGAATACCAAAGTATATTCCCCTGCTGCTGAAATATTTATGGTCTTGCTTGAAATTTTCCATCCGCTATCATCATTAGTCCACAAGAATGCTCCTGTCGTATTGTTACTTTGCGAAACATCTGCCACATTAATATAATTGGCTGGCAATGAATTTGTATTGCCGGTAATGTTGCTTGCAGGTGGACAGGCTGTGCCTGAAGGCACAAGTGCTGCATACATAGCATCCCAGCAACCACCTTCGCCCCGAGCTTTCCATTTAAACGACACGACATAATTGCCTGTACTAGTAAAATTCAATTTGCGGTATGCATACACATAAGAAATGGAATTATTCGTATAAGCATTTGACGAACCGTCGTCATTAGTGATATACAATGATTTTGAAGCACTTGTACTTGTTGCGGTTCCAATAGTCCAATAATTTGTATAAGAACTATTTACAAAAGTCCATGGTATAGATTCCGAATCTGTATCAAAAGAGCAGGTATATGGAATTGTAGCTGGCGCAACTTGAACACTAACAGAATAACCAGCTGTTTCCGAAGAACTATAATTATCTGCAATGATATAATAGGTCGTACCACTAGCCAATGATAAAGTTTTTGTTCCCTGCCCCCAGCAACCACTACCGATATTTGTTCCAGAATTTCCAAACGAAGACATCAAGAAGAAATCCGGATCCCCAGAAGTTCCCGTTGCTGTAAAAGTATATGATCCAGTGAATGGTGCCGTAAAAGAAAACACCTGATCCTCACCAGGTTCGTTGTAACCACAACTTGTATATGACGACCATACTCCCATAGTCCCTAATGTTCCGGAATATGTAACACCAAGTTCCATAGGGGTAACACTCGGATCAAACAAATAGTACCTGTTTGCATCCGGCCAAGTAGAAGCTGCTATCGATGCATCCTGTCCACTTGTATAATGAGTCATAACGTGAGAAGCACTAACAAGGATAATATCATTAGCACCAGTACACATACCTACCTGACGGGCAACAGAAGGCTTTACTGACGGAACCGTAGATGGGTAAACAATCAATATTCTGTTGGTACTTTCATACAACTGCACCTGCCACTTGAAGTTGTAATTATTGCTTCTCTGGCTATATGTATTAGTAGAAAACTCTATAACAGCAACGCGATTTGGCGAAGTTCCAAACAACTGATACTTTACATATCCACCATTAGACGACGATGGCAAATAACCATCACACCCGAAGAAGTTGATTTTCGGAGAATTCTCAGAAGCATTAGAAGAGGAAAAAGGATTAGTGTAATTATTAGTTCCCGTTACAGTTCCCCCAAATTTCAAATTACCATCAGCATTTACAGAAAACTGAGTATAGCCACCTGCACCAAAATTAAATGTAAAACCGAGATTCTGCACCGAAGATACAGAATAATCACCCTCGGTAGATAGTATCGTTGTTGGGTTTGACAATGTCTTCCACAAATCAGCATTCGTGCCCGTATTAAACTTATAATCAGCCAAAGTCTGTCCCAAAACAGTCGCACCCGACAGCACAAACGCCATCAAAACCAAAATACCTAAGCGTATTTTTCTTCTCATATCAAATTAATTTTATTCGTTTCAAATCCTTAAATTTCATTCGGCAATCATAGCCAAAACGAAACAATACCTCTAATAAAAATAAAAACGCGCAAATTTACAAACCAGCGCTTTAATTAACAAGAAAAAGTTAATAAAACCACACCCACGGCATTTAGTTCGGCGAAGCCAACCTATAGTCCAACGGGAGCTAATTCCAAACAACAGAAAAATGGAAAAAAAACTTACCACCAAAAATCCGTACTGTCGCGGCTCGCCACGACTCGACGAAATGACTCAACACCTCAACAATCTTCCTTTCAGCCGTGGCACGCTGCGACTCAACAAAAAAAATCCAATCCCATGAACCGAATTTTCGCCCCAAATGCGCAAAAGATTTTCACCCCAGCACAAAAACTTCGCCCCTAATAGAAGAATTTCGCCCCTAAAAACGAAGTTTTGCACCTGTAACACAATTCATTGCCACATTTATTTTAGTAGCACTTTTATTGTCCGTTTCTTTGCATCGCAAAATTTCAAGAAAAATTCAAAAACAATTAAATAAAGGAAAAATGATTAAGGAATTATTTGTTGACTATTACAAAAACGCGATTGTAAACAACTGGAATTTTCCAGCACTTCAGGATTACGACAACAAGGAATCGGTAATCACTTTCGGACAATTAGGCAACAATATATTAAGGTTGCACAAACTATTCAGCGACTGCGGAATAAAGAAAGACGACAAAATTGTACTAGTAGGAAAAAACTCGGTAAACTGGGGATGTGTTTACCTTGCAGCAACAACCTACGGAGCAGTAATCGTTCCACTTCTGCAGGACTTCACACCTAAAGATATATACGCGCTGACAAACCACTCCGATGCACGCATAGCATTTATTTCGGAATACATCCTTAACAAGATGGATGTCAGCAACTTCACTTTGCTCGAAGAAATATTCAAGCTCGACAACTTCGACTCTTATTTCGTTCGCAACGGCGAAAGCCACACTTACGGCAGAAATATGGCAGAAGTTTCGGCAAAGGACTTCACCCTGCCAGCTCAGCCAAACGAGAAACTTGGCGTAATCCTTTACACATCAGGCACATCAGGCAGTCCTAAGGGTGTAATGCTGACACTCAACGCACTGGCAGCAAACATAAAGTTCGCACGCGAGAACATGTTCCTCGTAAGCGGCGACAAGCTGGTTTCGTTCCTGCCATTGGCACACTGCTACGGCTGTGCTTTCGACTTCCTATACCCGCTCACCGAAGGCTGCCACATCATTTTCCTCGGCAAGTTGCCTTCACCGCAGGTAATCCTCAAGGCATTCGGCGAATACAAGCCAAGGCTGATACTTTCGGTTCCGCTGATTCTTGAAAAGATCTACAAGGGCAAGATTAAGCCGACGCTCGAAAAGCCAGCAGTCAAGTTCATGACCAAGATACCTGGACTCCGTAGTATCATTTACAGCAAGATACGCAAGACCCTCGAAGAAGCATTCGGTGGCAACTTCATCGAACTTATCCTCGGTGGCGCAAAGGTAAACCGCGAAGTAGAAACCTTCCTCAAGAAGATAGGATTCCGCTTCACCGTAGGTTACGGTATGACAGAATGCGGTCCTCTCGTAGCATATAGCGGATGGAAAACCAACAAGTTGTATGCAGCAGGCAAACTCGTTGACTGCCTCGAAGCAAAGGTAGAATCGAGCGCACCCGGCAAGATTGGAGAAATCCTTCTCCGTGGCGAAAACATAATGTGCGGATACTACAAGAATCCAGAAGAAACAGCAAGGGCTCTCGACAGCGACGGCTGGCTACATACCGGCGACCTCGGAATCATCGACAACGAAGGTTTCATTTCGCTCAAGGGCCGCAGCAAGACCATGATTCTCACTAGCTCGGGACAAAATGTTTACCCTGAAGAAATAGAATCGAGACTTTGCAACTTCCCATTGGTTTCTGAATGCGTAGTCGTAAGCCGTGCCGCAAAGATTGTTTCTATCATCTACCCGAATCCCGACCTCACAAAGGGAATGTCGTCGGAGCAGATTGAAACCGAACTTGCTCAATATCAGAAACAAATAAATTCCGAAATGCCAGCCTATATGCAAATCAACAAGATACAGGTTCGCGACCAGGAATTTGAAAAAACGCCCAAAAAGAGTATCAAGAGATACTTATACGAATAAAACACAACAAAAACTCCTAATGAAGATGCGCAAGTCTCCCCGGCTTGCGCTCTTTTTTATTTATAGGAATGTCTCGTCCTAAAATAGCGTTACAATAAAAATAGTAACGAAATGGAAAATAAAGAAAGTAAGTATGTTAGGCGTACACAAAAGGACTACACAATGT
>CACYQN010000013.1 GCA_902776565.1 uncultured Bacteroidia bacterium | reverse complement strand
GGCACGCTGATATAATTAAATATCAGGAAGAAATAACTTGTGAATAATCACACAAATATCGTCAAAAGTTATGAAAAAAAGACTCATCATATCACTTCTCGTTGCAGCAATGGGCGTGATAGCATTTGTTAGTTGCGAAAAGCCAGAACAGGTAGAAAATCCTACGACAACAACAATAGCATCGCAAACAACGGAAAATCCTGCCACCAATCCGCAGGAAGAAACTACGCCAGTAACTCACAACACAACACTGTCATATACTCAGTGCAAATCACATGGACAAAAGGATATTCCAGAAGAAACAATATCAACGAATTATGAGAATGGAAATTTGCAAATAATGGTTGAAAATATGTGTATTTCATGTGGCGTTTTCACTGTTATTGCAGAATCGGAAATTGATGAACAAACCATTATTGTAGATTTTGGTTTAATATACGAATCTCAAGCCAATTGTATTTGTCTCATTGATGCTGATTATTCAATTGACAATATAAAACCAGGTAATTACGAATTAATAATAAGACAAAGCAGCCTAGTCATATATCAGGAAGAAATAACTTGTGAATAGTTCGGTATATCCACAAAAAGGCACTACAAATATAATTGCGGAAAAAATTCCAATTCCCTAGGCAACGAAATTGACATTTAATTTGTCATAGGGTCGAATAGAATTTTCATCATAGATTTTTCATCATTATGAAAAAAGGCAGAGGTTCCCCGCCTCTGCCAATTTTTTATGTATCACAGATAGTCGTAGGCTCGAGCCTACGGCTACAACTTACAACACAACAATCCAAGGCTTTGCCTTGAATAAAATTCCATTACAAGACAACCGAGACATTCCTATCGAATAACAAAAACGGCAGATGCGAAGGTGTCTGCCGTTTTTTATGAGTATTTCCGTACGGATTACTTTTTGAAAAGTTTAGAATGCGACCCCACACGGACAAGTTTATGACCTCGCTTTACCTCTTCAATAGCCTTTATAGTAGTCTCGTTGGGTTCATCATCCTTCAGCACCTTGAAGATACCAAGGCTCTCTACAAATTTAATGACCGCCTGAGCCGTTTTGTTCCGAGCATTGTAACTAAATGTAATTGTTGCCATAATATTCTACTTTTTCTGTAACGCAAATGTAGCACTTTCTTTTGAAATAGCAAAATCAAAAAAAATTAGAAAACTCTCCGCCCCAATCGTAATTTGCATTATTTTTGTGCGTTTTTCTAACTAACACAAATTTCGCAAGATGGAAGAAAAAAAGGATTCACTGAACTTTATCGAACAAATCATCGAGAACGATTTGTCATCAGGAAAAGTAACTAGCACATACACTCGTTTCCCCCCCGAACCAAACGGCTACCTGCACATCGGACACGCAAAGTCCATCTGCCTCAACTTCGGCATCAAGAACCAGTACCACGGCAAGTGCAACCTGCGTTTCGACGACACAAACCCGTCGAAGGAAGATGTCGAATATGTAAACTCGATAATCGCCGACATCAAGTGGCTCGGCTTCGAGTACGACAAGTTGCTCTACACATCCGACTATTTCGACCAGCTTTACGAATGGGCCAAGATGCTTATACGCGAAGGCAAGGCATACGTCGATGAGCAGACCCCCGACCAGATTGCCGAACAGCGCACCAACCCTACCGTTCCCGGTATTGAAAGCCCGTTCCGCAACCGTCCCGCCGAGGAAAGCCTCAAGCGCCTCGAGGAAATGAACGCCGGTATGCACGAGGAAGGCTCGATGGTACTGCGCGCCAAAGTTGATATGAACTCGCCAAACATGCACATGCGCGACCCAATTATGTACCGCATCATCCGCCGTCCGCACGACCGCACTGGCGACAAGTGGAATATCTACCCGATGTACGACTACGCACACGGACAGAGCGACTACATCGAGGGTATCACCCACTCCATCTGCACCTTGGAATTCGAGGTTCACCGTCCGCTATACGACTGGTTCCTCGACCAGATTGACAAGACAGGCAAACGTCCTCAGCAGATTGAATTTGCACGACTGAACCTTTCATATACAGTAATGAGCAAGCGCAAGCTTCTCGAACTCGTGAACAACAAGTATGTAAGCGGCTGGGACGACCCGCGAATGCCTACCGTCAGCGGTTTGCGCCGCCGTGGCTATACGCCCGAATCAATCCGCACCTTCGCCGAGAAGATTGGCGTTGCAAAGCGCGAAAATATGATTGATGTAAGCCTTCTCGAATACTGCATCCGCGAAGACCTCAACAAGCGCGACTATAGAATTCTGGCAGTTCTCGACCCACTGAAGGTTGTCATTACCAACTATCCCGAAGGTCAGACTGAAAAGCTCGAAGCACAGAACAATCCCGAAGACGAGAACGCAGGAACACGCCAGCTAACCTTCGGACGCGAAATCTACATCGAGCGCGAAGACTTCATGGAAGATGCTCCAAACAAGTTCTTCCGTCTGAAACCGGGTGGCGAAGTGCGCCTGAGATATGCATATTTCATCAAGTGCAACGAAGTGATAAAGGATGCCGACGGCAACATCATCGAACTGCACTGCACCTACGACCCCGAAAGCCGTGGCGGAAAGTCGCCCGACGGCCGCAAGGTAAAGGGAACAATCCACTGGGTAAACTGCGACACCTGCGTCGATGCCGAAGTGCGTCTGTACGACCGTCTGTTCACCAAGGAAAACCCCGACGACCTTGCCGAAGGCGAAACCTACCTCACCTACTTGAATCCGGATTCGTTGAAGGTTGTTACCGCAAAGGTTGAAGAATACATTAAGGAAACCAAGGAGACAAGCTTCCAGTTCGAGCGCAAGGGCTACTTCTGCTTCGACAAGGACTCAACTCCCGAAAAGCCTGTATTCAATCGCACCGTCACACTGAAGGACTCGTGGGCAAAAATTGCAGAAAATGACAAGAAGTAAAATAGCACTTTTCCCAGGCTCGTTCGACCCGATAACCGTCGGGCACGAGTCTGTTATTCGCCGCGCACTGCCGATGTTCGACAAGATAATTGTCGGCGTAGGAGTAAACTCCGAAAAATCGGCAATGCTGCCAAGCGAAAAGCGCGTAGAACTGATAAAAAAAGTGTTCGCCGACGAGCCAAAAGTGGAAGTCGTAACCTATTCGGGACTTACGGTTGACTTCTGCAAGGCAAACAATATCAGTTTCATACTGCGCGGACTGCGTACCTCTGCCGACTTCGAGTTCGAGCGTTCGATTGGTCATGCCAACCAGCTTCTCGACAAGAACATCGAAACCATATTTATGCTAACCTTGCCCGAACACACTTGCATATCGTCGAGCATTGTGCGCGACATTGCAAAGAACAACGGCGACATATCAGCATTTCTGCCAAAAGCGATAACAAGGGACGACTTATAAAAAAATCCGCCCGATAATGGAGTATCATCGAGCGGAACCCTATGAAAAAAGCAAATTACTAATCGTTTTTAACGTCCCTGCTTGGCAGAAAACATTTGTTTAGACAAAAGAAAATAGAAAAGGTTTAATCGCAAATGGATAAAATTACATTAATAGTGATGTTTTTGGGAGGTCTGATATTCTTCAGTCACCTTCTAAACAAGCTTTTCAACAAGACAAAGATACCGAATGTCCTTATTTTAATTACTATTGGTATAATAGTAGGATTCTTTATCGACAGCAAGATATTTTTTGGCGAGGTAGGTCGAGTTTTCACAACAATAACACTTATTATAATACTTTTTGAAAGCGGTGTAGGACTGAAGTTGCAGGAACTGAAATCATCGATACTGTCTGCCACTCTAGTTACCATAATCAATTTTTTGTTTTCGGTTGGCATAGTAGTCGGCATAACGATGTGGCTTGCCGACTTTGATTTTACCACAGCCCTTTTCCTCGGCTCGATACTTGGCGGAACCTCATCGGCGGTTGTAATCCCAATGGTCCGCCAGCTCAATATGGGGCAGAAGGCAGGAACGGTACTGCTTTTGGAATCGGCATTCACCGACGTGCTTTGTCTCGTTGTCGGCTTGGCAGTACTCGAAAGCATGAAAGCCGGAAACCTTGAAGCAACGGCAATCTTTACAAATATGGCAAAATCTTTTCTGCTGGCAATTCTGCTCGGACTTTTCGGCGGATTTGTCTGGAGCCTGCTGCTCAACTGGATACGTGGAATCAAGAACTCGATGTTCACCACTTTTGCCATAGTTTTCATCGTTTATGGCGGAGCAGAACTTCTCGGGCTCAACGGCGGAATCGCGGCATTGTCGTTTGGCATAGTGCTCGGCAACTCGGAATATTTCGACAAGATGAAGCTTTGGAAACGGATTTTCAAGATTCAGACCGCCCAACTGAACGACAACGAAAAGAACTTTTTCTCCGAGATAGTGTTCGTCCTGCAAACTTACTTCTTCGTTTACATCGGGATTGTAATTGAATTTGGCACACCACTGATATACTTGATTTCCACAATGATAGTCTGCCTTGTGATTTTGGCGCGAATCCCGACAATAAGGCTGATGGTAAGAAAGGACTGCTCCCCCGACGACAAACTGCTGATGTCGATTATGATGCCTAAGGGACTTGTTCCTGCCATACTTGCTTCCATTCCCTTGCAAGAAGGGCTTCCGTACGGACAGGAAATCGCCGAAATCGGTTATGCTGTCGTACTGACAAGCATAATAATGTGCAGCCTTTTAATAATAGTATTGGGCAAGAAAAAAAGTGACAAGCAACCGAAAGACGACGATGTCTCAGCAATACTTCCAATAGAAAATCAACAGGAAAATGAAACAGCCGAAACAACAGAACTCGTACACGACGAGAATAACAATTAAGTCACTCGAAGGTGGCGGAAAACACATATTTGCGCCCTGCAGCATTGGCGGTACTAGGGCTATAATGCTGATAGACACAGGCTGTTCAAACACCGTATTCGACTGTAGTTCAGAACTTTTCTCCGATGTTCGTCTGCACGAACTCAAGGGAACGAATAAGAATTATAGCCTCAATGCCTCAATCGACGATGTGAAAGTCGGGAAAATAAAGCAGTTCGCAATAGGTAAGTTCACAACCGACATCAAACGAGCCGTATTCATCAGCCTCGAGCAAATAAACACGCTCTACGAAACCATGATTGGCTGTAAGATAGTCGGGATATTAGGAAGTGATTTCCTGAAGAAATATAAGGCAGTTATAGACTTTGGCTCAGGCAAACTGACGTTGAAGGAATAACAAGCTACTGCCTTGATTCCGACTCTCCCTTTTGCTGCTTGCACAAATTGTATATAATTTTGTTTATCTCGCGAGTAGGGTCGTTGTCAGGCCAAGCCATATATCCGCCCGACCAAATCAGGTCCTTGCCGAACTTTACATCCATCGACCAACTGTCGCCATCGAAGACATCACGATTCGTATAGCTGCTTTCCCAGTTTTGCACCTTAGCCTTGACAAGCATCTCCCCTATCTCCACCAAAGTCTCGCGCGGCACGTCGCTTACCGAATATACATCGCACGAGTCGATAATGAAATTGCAGTCGCGCATTGTTGCCGTCACAACGCTGTCCTTGTACTCAATTTCATATTCACGCGACATTCCCGAATAGCCATTGTGTACTCTATAATGGTAATATGTGAACTCGTTGGCATTCAATTTATTTTTGTCACCACTAAAATAAAAGCAACTGCATAGAAGCAAAATTACAGTTGCCGCCAAAATACCGATAAGGAAACTCTTTTTCATGTCTTTGAACATTTGAACATCCTTCACAAAGATAATCATTTTAAATGATAGAGCAATCACATTTTCACAAAAGAAAATTTTTATGACGTTATTGTGAAAAAAAGCATTAACTTTGCAACCTATTTTTCAGACATAAATACGAATCCGATAAACAATTATTGAGATGACAGAAAACGAAAAGAAAAACGAACTTACCGTAACCGAAAAACTGAAGAACTTATACAAGCTCCAACTTGTTGATTCTAAACTTGATGAAATAAAGACCCTTCGCGGTGAACTTCCTTTGGAAGTACGCGACCTCGAAGACGAAATTGCAGGTCTCGAAACCCGTATCAGCAACTACAAGCAGGAAATAAAGGACTTGAACGCGCAGATTTCTGTTTCGGAACGCAAGAGAATGGAAGCTGATGCCCAGATGAAGAAATATCAGGAACAACAGAACAACGTTCGTAACAACAGGGAATTCGATGCTCTTACAAAGGAGATTGAAAACCAGGAACTTGATATGCAGCTGGCAGAAAAGAGCATTAGGGTTAGCAAGGAAGAGATAGAAAATCGCAACAAGATGATTTCTGAAGCTAAGGAACGTCTTTCGGAACGTCGCAAAGACCTTGATATGAAGAAGGTTGAACTTGACGGCATCATTTCTGAAACCAAGACCGAGGAAGAAAGACTGAATGCAGAACGCGAAGAAATCTCCCAGACAATCGAACCTCGTCTGTTGTTTGCTTACACCCGTATCCGCAACAATGCCCGCAACAAACTGGCAGTCGTAACCATTGAACGTGACGCTTGCGGCGGTTGCTACAACAAGATTCCACCTCAGAGGCAGTTGGACATCAAGTCGAGCAAGAAAATCATACCTTGCGAATATTGCGGTAGAATCCTCGTTGACCCCGAAATACTTGAAAAGTAGAAATTACTTCATACTGAACCTATCTTCGGATAGGTTCTTTTTTTGTTTTAAACGAAAATAATAAGATTAGAAATTAATAATTTAAATTTGAGAGAGTTATGAATAGAATTTTATCATTTTTCTTTGTTGCTTGTCTGGCACTGATATCGTTCGGAGCATTTGCGCAGACAAATTACGTTAAAATTGCAAGCACCGACCAGCTCGTTGACGGTGGCAAGTATTTAATTGTGTACGAAGAAGGTAATGTTGCTTTCGATGGTAGCCTAACAACACTTGATGCTACCGCAAACACCAAACCTGTCACAATATCAGATGGGTCCATTTCTGTTACTGACAATGACTTTTACTTTACATTGGACGAAATTGAAGATGGTTATTCGGTCAAGTCGGCAAGCGGATATTATATCGGCGACACTGCCAATGTTAATAAATTAATATCCAGCGAGACAGAAGCATTCTCGAATACTATTGAATTTTCTGAAAGTGGTGTTGAAATCATTTGTTCTGGAAATCGCCTTAGATACAATTCTAATGATGACCAGACTAGATTCAGATATTACAAGGCATCTGGATATGCCAACCAACAAGCAATTGCACTTTATATTGATGCCTCCTACCTTGGCTCAGACCCAATTATTTCAATAATTAACCCAGCAAACGGAAGCACAATTTATACATCAACGGTAACTGCGACAGTACAGGTAATTAACTTCGCAGCAGGAACCGACGGCAACATTTCGTTCTCAATTGATGAAGAAACCGCTATAGCAGGAACTGAAACCTCACATACATTCGCAGACCTTACCGAAGGACAGCACACTATCCATGCAAGTCTTGTCGGAACAGATGATGCCGTAGTTGCAACTGCAACATCTACATTCACAGTAAACCTAAGCGGTCCTACTACGACTCCAATACACGACATCCAATACACAGAATCTGCTGAAGGTACTTCTCCTCTCAATGGACAGACAGTTACCGTAAGCGGAACAGTTACTGGGTTCAACAGCGACAAGTTCTACATTCAGGATGCCGAAGCAGCTTGGAGCGGACTGTACATCTATAATACCAATTCTTCGTGGACTCCAGCTCTCAGCGACAATGTTACCGTAACCGGCGCAATATCAGAATACAACGGACTTACCGAACTCACTCCTACCGAAATAATAAACAATGGCGCATCAACTCCAATCAACGGACTTACACTTGCAAGCATCAGCGAGATTGCAGAACCATACGAAAGCGTATTGGTAACCGTAACTGGAACTTGCACAAACATTGGCGGAGCAAAGAAATGGACTATCAGCGATGGAACTTCAATCGTAGTATTTGGCCTTACCTACACTCCGACTGTTGGCACATCGTACACCGTAACTGGTATTGTTGACTGGTTCGGACAGGATGGCATCTGGGAACTCAAGCCACGTAGCGAATCAGACATTGTTGCTGGTGCATCAGTGCCATCAATTACAATTAGCAACCCAGCAAACGGAAGCACAGTTTATTCTGCATCAGTAAACGCAACTGTAGAAGTTTTCAACTTCGAAGTTGGTACCGATGGTAACATTTCGTTCTCAATCGACAATGAAGACGCAATCTCGGGAACCTCAACCTCTCATGCTTTCACTGGACTTGCAGAAGGCGAACACACTATTCATGCCAGCCTTGTAGCAAACGACCAGACAGTAGTTGCATCGGCTACCTCAACATTCACAGTTAATCTTGCAGGACCTACTTTCATAGCAATCCGCGACATCCAGTACACAACCAATGAAAGCGGTGATTCTCCATTGAAAGACCAGACCGTATGGGTTAAGGGTGTTGTTACTTCAAACTTCTTAAATACACCTTATAGTCCTGTAAAGGGTTATTCGATTCAGGATGCAAATGATGCTTGGAGCGGTGTCTGGGTATTCGACTCTATAAATAACCCGAACATTGGCGACTCTGTAAAATTACAAGCTCTAGTAACCGAATATTATGGCCTTACCGAGTTGAAGAATGTTGCAAACTATGAAGTTTTCGACATAGGCGTTGCTACACCTATAAATGTAACAGTTAACGAAGCCAAGAGTGAAGCTTACGAAGGTTGCTATGTTCGAGTTGAATGCGTACGTAGCACAGGACACACAATGCCATACGGCAACTGGACATGCGTAAATGCCGCTGGTGACACAGTTACATTCAGCCACAATTTTGCAAACGATGCATACACAATTCAAGACGACAAATATTATAGTGTAGCAGGTGTTGTTGAATACTCGTACGGAAAGTACTATGTGAACTATCCTACTGTAAACGACATAATTGCCGACTGCGATGCTTCGGTTGACGAAATGCTTGCAAATGCAATTGAGGTTTATCCTAACCCGACAAACGGCCAGATTAACATCGCAAATGCTGAAGGACAGAACATTGTTGTAATAAACACTTTGGGACAGGTTGTCGCAAGCATCAACAATGCAACCGAAAACCAGACCATAGATATGTCGGGACTTTGCGAAGGAACTTATTTCGTAAAGGTTGGCACAAGCGTTGTAAAAATCAATGTAATAAGATAAATCTACATAAACGATAATTTGAATAGGGAGGGCAACCTCCCTATTTTTTTTATTGTTGTCCGCTAAATTATGCGCTGTCACAGTTTTTGTGGTTCGACAGGCTCACCAACCAGACAAAAACATGCGCCAGCGCTCTAAAAATGCATACGTTTTTCTATAAATATATAACCTCTCCGATGTTGTTAGGTATCTCCAAATACAAGCCCATAAAATTCCATAGCCATGTAATAATCTGACACTATGCATTTTGCACGATTTTTTAGAATCTTTAGCGGACAATAATAATTCTGTATGCTTTGTCCATAGGATGTGTGGTATGCTGTGCTGTCTAAGGAATTGTGGAGACGCAAAATTTTGCGTCTTTACTTTATTATATGATGATACATGCAACAAAAAAGGCTGAGCAACCTCAGCCTTTTATTGCGTTAAATGATGATTGTTTTATTCTGCAGCAGGTGTTTCTGGAGCAGGTTCTGCCGGTGCTTCTACAGTGGCTGTAGTATCGTTTGCGGGAACCGTATCGGTAGCGACAACTTCTGTCGGTGCGTCCTTATGGAACGGCGAAGGCAAGCCTACGCGCGACAAAACATTGGTAAAGTACAATGCGCAGAAGATGATACCAAGGAGAATAATTACATAAAGTATTTTTCTCCAAACTGGAACACCCTGCTTGAACGGGTCGGTTGCATTCTTTACATGCGGGAACTTGGCAATCTTGGTGAGCGTTGCACCGAACTTAATGTTGACGTATGCCTGTGCGTTGACAGCCCATCCATTGGCGTTGAGTACCGGCGAAAGGTTACGCTTGCGCAACTTGAGCCAAGCAATTATCATCGCTGGACCGGAAATCAGCAACATGACACCGATGATTGCAAGAGGCATCTGCCACCACGAAAGTTTAAGGAAGCCCGTTGCCAATGAAACCAAGAAGCCTCCAATATATCCCAAAGCCAAACCTATTGCAGCAAAGATACCGCAGAACTTGGCGATGTCGAACGCCTGACTTTTCTTAGCATCGGAACCCGGTACGTTTTGCGCAGCCTTACTTGCATTGGCTACCATCTGGTCGCCTGCTGCTTCCATCGAGCCAGTTGCCTGGCTTGTCACCTTGTCGTCCTGACTTGCTGCAAACTTGTTAATCTGGTTTTCGATAAACCTTGCAAACTTGCGGTATGGCGACCAGAAAGCCTCGCGTATGCTTATCGGGTTTTCTATAATCTTTGTGATAGTTGCATCCCAGTCGTTACCTTGACGGTCATAGAAAATGGCATTCTTGCCAACCATCAAGTTGTTGACTTCACCATTTGTTATGACTGCAGCGATAGTCATGTTCTCGTTCTTAGTCTTCGAGTGACAGTCGCAGTAGGCAATGTACATTCCGCTGAAACTTGCAGTCAAATTGTGCTTTGGCATATCACTTACCTTGATACAGAGGTCGCAACTGCGCTGGTCGATGTAAAGCGTACCTGCCTGGAATATTGCCTTTGTCTTATCGTCACGAGAATAGAAATCGGAGAATGTAACGAAGTTCTTGAGCAACAGGTAGAAATCGCGGTACAGATGCATCAACTTGTCAACACTTTCGATTTCATTTGCTTCGCCTTCCAATGCCTTGTCCTGCTCAACAAGGGAAAGAAGTTCTCCCTTGCGGTTGTCTGCGAGAATTCCGTTGACAGCTTCAAGTCCGAGAGATTCTACTACAGCACCTTTCTTTCCTGCCATCCATTCCTTGTATGCTGCGAATTTTCCACCAATCGAGTTCCATTCGCTTTCGGTAATCGAATCCTTGCCTGCAAAATCAACGTCGAAGATTAGGCTCTTGAGAGATGCAAAAGCAGTTTCCCAAGCAGGATTTATGCCTTCGTTGAGCATCAAATCCTTTTTGTTGCCGACACGTGCCAATGGGTAGGTGGAAATTTCTTCGATGCAAGTTGTAAGGTTCTTGTCGCTGATGGCTTCGAAACGTGCAACCGATACGTCGAGTGCTGCTGTCGAATCGTTGTTGAAGGCTATGAGCTTGCAACGAAGGAAATAGTCGTCAATCTTTTCCTTCAAAGTGTTGTAGGCGTTCAGGGCAGCCTCAGTATTTTCGCCGTATGGGAAAACCGATTCCTTGCGGTCGTCGCCATCCTTGCTCCATGCTGAATAGTCGGCGCAGTTGGTGAAGAATTCCTCAATCTGGTCGGCATTGATACCCGGGTCGCCACTGCGGTCGGTAACACTGCCGATTGTGTCGATGCACGACTTAATAGTTGCCTTCAGACCTTCGTCGTCGGTTGAATTTTCTGTAATAATCCCATCACCGTTGAACCTTGTCTTTGCGAAAATTGCAAGGCGGTCGGAAGTATCGGCAATGGATATGGAATCCTTTTCCAAACCAAGATTCTTTAGAATCTGCTTTGCCGAATCATAAAGTTTCTTGCCGTCTTCGTTTTCCTGATTTATGTCCGAAAGGTTGAGAACGCTGTCCTGTTTCAACAGCAGGCTCGTGTCTTTCAGCACCTTAGTCAACCATTGCGAAGCGGATATCACTTCATTTACCTTGATTTTTCCATCGTGGTCGAGGTCAAGGATTTCAAGAGTCTTGTCGTCTATTTCAAGACCTTTGGTCGGACAGCTCAGAACCGTCCACATTTTCTGGTCGAGTTCGCCAAGGTGGGCTATGTCTTCGCCAGTTTCAATATTAACGCGTGTAACTCCACCAATCTTCGAGAATTTCCACTCGTATGCTTTGTCCTTTGATAAAATCGCCATATAAGAAATGCGTTTAGAGTTATTTTTATGGGCGCAAATTTAGATAATTTTTCGAATTTATACCAATTTGCAATGATTGTTAAATAAAAAAATGCAATCCTTGAACGACATCCATATCCAACAGATTTCATTTCGCTAAGAGTCATCCGTTGTTTTCAGAAAAAAACAATTACCTTTGCATAAAATTATATCATTAACAAATGAGGAATATTATATTGATTATCATAGCATTACTTTGCTTTACAACTACATACGCCCAAATGCCTGACGGCTATTACGACTCGGCAAGGGACCTGTGCGGCGAAGAGCTACGACAAAAACTTTATTCTATTATATCCTCGCATACTACTTTGGGTTACAGCGAACTATGGACAGCATACCGACAGACAGACCTGAATGGCAACGGCAAAATCTGGGACATATATTCCAACTGCAACTTCACACTAGGCACAGACCAATGCGGAAACTACAACAGCGAATGCGACTGCTACAACCGCGAACACACCGTACCTCAAAGCTGGTTCGGCGATGCCACTCCGATGAAAACCGACCTTTTCCACGTGTATCCTACCGACGGATGGGTAAACAACAAGCGTGGAAATCTGCCTTTGGGCAAGGTTTCAAATCCGACATACACTTCGGGCAACGGCAGCAAAATAGGACCTTGCTCGGCTTCGGGATATTCGGGAACCGTTTTCGAGCCAATCGACGAGTACAAGGGCGACCTTGCACGTACCTACTTCTACATGAGCGTGTGCTACAAGAACAAGAACCTCGGTCAGACTTCAGAATCGATGTTCGAAGGCAGCGAACTCAAGCCGTGGGCTTTGCAAATGTTGCTACAATGGCACTACAACGACCCCGTGTCGCAAAAGGAAATCGACCGCAACAATGCCGTTTATGCACTACAGCACAACCGTAATCCGTTCATCGACTGCCCCTACTTCGCCGAAGCCATCTGGGACGGACATTGCAATTTCGAGTCGTGCCTAAGTCCGTTGGAAACGGCAAATGCCGAAACATATATCCCGAAACTATCGGCAAGCCCAAACCCGACAAATGGAATCGTATCCATAACTTCCGACAGAACAATAAATTCGATTTCAATATTCAATATTCTCGGCGAGAAAACTTTTTATATAGAACAAGAGACTAACTTTGCAGAAATTAATGTCGAACAGTACGAAAGTGGAATTTACTTTGTCTTGGCAATATTCCACGACGGCAGTTCTGCAACAACAAAAATTATAAAGTATTAGAATGAAAGATTTTATAGTAAATTTCCTCAAGGGCGTGGCAATGGGAGTTGCAAATGTAATCGCTGGAGTTTCTGGCGGAACAATCGCCCTCATAGTTGGAATTTTCGAGAGACTTATTAATTCTCTTAAGTCATTTAACTTCAAGGCAATAAAACTGCTGTTCACAGGCAAGTTCAAAGAGTTTGCAAAACACACCGACTTCGTATTCCTCTTCGAGGTGCTTCTCGGAATAGCTGTGGCAATGATTTCGGTGGCAAAACTGTTCAAGTACCTGTTCGAGAATTACCCCACCTACATTTGGGCACTTTTCTTCGGACTGCTTTTGGCATCAATCTTTTACGTCGGCAAGACCATCAAGAAATGGAATGTGGGCGTAATTGTTGCATTTGTAATCGGAATCGGCATTTCACTGCTTATTGCCTTTGGAACAACCGCACAAGAGAACGACAATTTCTTCTACCTGATGCTTTGTGGCGCAATAGGTTCAAGCGGAATGATACTTCCGGGAATTTCCGGTTCTTACATACTTGTGCTTATGGGCGACTACTCGCTTGTAATCAATGGAATAGACATGCTTACCAATAATCTTGGCGAGTCGATGAAAATAATACTGCCCGTAATGATTGGCGTAGTTGTCGGAATTGTTGCGTTCGCCCATGTATTGGCGTGGATTTTCAAGCACTACCACGACATGACCATTTCGCTTCTCACAGGATTCATTGTAGGAAGCCTTCCCATAATTTGGCCGTGGAAAATCTACGAGAACGGAGCTCTTCCTATGGCAAAAGACAACATTCTGCCTGAGATGAACGCCGAGTTCTTTATCGCTGTCGCTATTATAATATTAGGTGCGGCACTGATAATCGCAACCGAAACTATTGCAAACAGGATGAAATCTAAGAAAGAAGCAGCAGAGGATAATGAACAAATAACAAAGGATAATAGATAATGGGCGAACAGGCTCGCAGGCAAAAAGGCTAAAAGGCTGAAAGCCAATTTTTCAAACAACATCAAACAACCAGCACTTCGATACTTCGACAAGCTCAGCAAGCGAAGCTCAGTGACAAAAACTTAGAAACCTAGAAACACAGAAACATAATAAACGGGCGAAGCCTATCAAACGGCGTAGCCATAGAAACAAAAAATATTCCCCATGGCAACTCGCAAACGACAATTCGGACTTATAGGAGGCTCGCTGAGCCACTCGCTTTCGCAGAAATACTTCACCAAGAAATTTGCGGAACTAGGACTCACAAACTGCAAATACACGCTTTTCCCAATCTCCGAAGTATCGAAAGTAACAAACATAATCACAGGCAATCCGTCGCTAGTGGGACTTAACGTCACATCACCATACAAGGAAACAATCATTCCCTTTCTTGACGAACTCGACTCAATAGTCCTGAAACTCGGCACTGTAAACGTCATCAAGATTACCCGCGACGGCGACTACACCCAACTGAAAGGATACAATACCGACATCTTCGGATTGCGCAAGACATTCGAAATGCTTGAACTTCCATCGGGATGCAAGGCTCTGATTCTCGGAAGCGGAGGTTCGGCAAAGACAGCAAAGTTCGTCCTCTCGGAAATGGACGTAAAATCGACAAACGTTTCGCGACTGCCATCCACGCTCGACGAACTGCCATACAGCAAGCTTAGCGCAAAGACTTTGCAGGACTACAAGCTGATAATAAATGCAACACCCGTCGGAATGTTCCCGAATGTATCGCAATTTCCAAAAATCCCATACGAAGGCATTACTGCAAACCACATCTGCCTCGACCTTGTTTATAACCCAAGCAAGACCAAATTTATGGAAAAGTGTGAGGCTCAAGGCGCAAGAACAGCAAACGGACTGACGATGCTATACGAACAGGCCGACAAAGCCTGGGAAATCTGGAACGAATAAATATAATCGCAATGGAAGACGAAAAAAACTACATATTGCTCAGGGTTTTCCGCGAAGAGGAAGACATGAAATTTTTCACCGATGTGCTCGACGACTGCAACATCGACTACAAGGTTGACAATCCGCAGAGCATCAGCGACAACACTTTGGCTACGGCATACGGCGTACAGGTTGCCGAAGATGCCTTGCAATACAAGTTCATGCTGATGGTTGCCGAAGATGACTTCGAACGCGCACAATCAGAACTTCGTAGCCACATCGCCGAATGGATAAGTAATGCCGGAAGCGAAGAAAACTCTCTGCTAAACGAGTTTAACGACGAGGAACTTCTCGATGTCATAAAGAAGCCAGACGAATGGAGCGAAGAGGATTCGGCAATGGCGCAGGCACTGCTCGAAAAGCGAGGCAAGCACGTCTCCAACGAAGTAGTGGAAGCATTTAGACAGAAACGACTTGAAGAAGTCCGCAAGCCGAAATTTGGAGGTTATTTTACAATAATTATAGGCTATATTTTTGCCTTTGCCGGTGGAATAATTGGAATATTCCTTGCTGCATCGCTACTCGGCAAGAAACGCATCTTCAACGGCGAAAAAGTCAACATCTACGACAAGACAACAAGGGTAAATGCAATCATATATCTGACAATCTCAATACTGGTTGTCATTGCATTAGCAGTTTTCCTTGTGATGAAAAACTTGTAGATTACCTGCTACTTTTCTTCTTCTTTGCAACTAGTTCCACCTCGGCATTAGCAACGCTAAGTCCGTCGAGCGAAGCGAGGAACTTGCCAAGCTGCGAGAAACCGTAGTTGCGTGAATCGAAGTCGGGGTACATCTTTTTCAGACGAGTGCCGATTTCGCTAAGATTTGTAGGCTTGTCGTTTGCCATATTGTCGGCAACCATCTTGCGCACGGCACTGGCAATAAATTCCTTCGACACAGGCGGCACATCCTCACCCTCGGCAACTGCACGGCGGTACTTGTTGAGCGAAGCATCCGTTTCTACCCGTTCAAGTTCAATGAACTCGTCGCAAGCCTTGCGCAAGGTAACTATTGTTTTCTTCTCGCCCATACCTATAAGATATTTGCCAGTCTCACGCAGTCGCGATGCCAAGGTGGTAAAGTCGCTGTCGCTCGATACCAGACAGAAGCAGTCCACATCATTGTTTAAATGCAGAATGTCCATAGCATCGATAATTAGCTTTGAATCGACGCAATTCTTGCCAGAGGCATTTCTGGTCTGGGTAACAAGATGCATACCCTTGTTCTTGCAGGTGTTTATCCACGCATTTGGCGTGACAGCCCCCTTGTCGTCAACCGAAACGTAGGCTTTCTTCACAATCACGCGTCCGTATTTTGTCAGGCTGTTGAGTATTCCGTCGGCATATTTGTTCGATATGTTCTCGGCGTCAATAAGCAATGCAATCTTATAGTTTTCCATTTATTATCAGTTTTTTAATTATTATCTTTCAGTCTTCTAGTTACAAAGCGCACTGGTATCCAAGCGGCAAAAAGTCCAATTAGCATCACAGCGACAAACGACCACAGAATGTCAATAATATGTATTGAAACAGGATAGGCGTCTATAATGAACGAACCAGTTCCATCACCTAGTCTCACAAATCCGTATGTCATCTGTAGCCAGCATATAATTCCGCCCAAAAACAGTCCGATTACCGCACCGACAAGACTTATGCCCAGTCCCTCGATGAAAAATATGCGTCGTATGGCTGAATCGTCGGCACCCATACTGCGAAGTATGGAAATGTCGTTGCGCTTGTCGATGATAAGCATTGTGATTGAGGCAATTATGTTGAATGAAGCAATCAGCAGTATGAAAATCAAAATCATAAAGATAGCCCACTTTTCCGACTGCATAATCTTGTACGAATATTCGTGCTGCATATTGCGGTCGAGAACTTTGAATTTGTCGCCAAGTTTTGCTGACAATTCTTTCACAGCCTCATTGGGCAAAGCCTTCTTTTTGAGTTTTATTTCGGCAGCACCAACCTCATCGTCAAATTCAAGCAAACGGCGCACCTCGTCAATGGGCATTACCACATAGCGGGTATCGTATTCCTGCTGTATTGCAAAAATTCCTGACGGATAAAGAGTTACATTATTAAGTAAGTCGGATGCGGCATCACTGAAATTGCCCTTGATTTCGGCAGTACGACTCGGCACGCTTATAGTAAGCGGTTCCAGATAGTCGCAAATCACACCCATCGAATATGCTACCCCAGCACCCATTATGGCGCACGAAACCCTTTCGTTGTAGAGCAAGGCATCGCCACGAACGACCATAGAATCAAGGCCAGTAGTTGCAAAGAAATTTTCGTCAACTCCCTTTACCGTGGCTATCACCTGCTTGTCGTTGTACTGCAAAAGCGCGTTTTCTTCAAGGGTGTACGAAACCGAAGAAACGAAATCGAAGTCGTGCAATACCGATTCGAAGTCGCTGTCGGGAACAAAAGTCTTGCCCGAGGCGGGAAGCACCTTTATGTCGGGGTCGAACGAATTGTTTAGGCGCATAAGCAAATCCTCGAATCCGTTGAAAACCGACAATACGATTATCAGAGCGGCAGTACCGACCGCCACGCCCGCTATCGAGATTATCGAGATTATATTTATCGCGTTGCGCGACTTCTTCGACACCAGATAGCGTGATGCTATGTAGAACGGAAAGGACATTTAAGATTAATCGTATATTTTTTCAATCAGTCATTCCACAAGTCAGAACATACACGCGATACGGAACGGGGAGCGTTGTAATGTTCGACTATGCGGAATCTCATTCTATTACCAATAGGAGATTCCGCACAAACAGGCTCACACGCCACGTTCCTTTGTCGGTTCGCTTTGTTTTGCGGAATGACGGACTCTTTTTTGTAAAATAAAAATAACATTGTTGTTCAATGATAACAACACTATGACTTCAATGCCTTCTCGATACGCTCCACCTCATCGAAACTATCGTCAAGGTAGAAAATTAGTTCCGGCACACGGCGTACATCGTTGCGAATGGCATTGCCGAGTTCGTAGCGGATGCGCGAAACGTTGGTATTTATTTCCTTTATTATCGACTGTCCGTCGGTTGACGGGAATATGCTAAGGTAAATCTTTGCAAGTCCCAAATCGGGTGACATTCTCACTCCTGTAATCGTAAGCAATCGCCCCGGCACCAATCCGTTGAACTTAAACTGTAAAATGTTCGCCAGTTCCTTCTGAACCAAGCCTGCAACCTGTGTCTGTCTTTTCGAATCCATCTTTTCTACTATCTATTTCTGTAACACAAAATAATTATTACAATTTTTATCTTTGGAGATTCCGCATAAGCAAACTCACAAGGCTCGTACCTGCGCCTGTTCGTTCTGCCTTGCGGAATGACGGTTCCAGTCATTTCGGAAGTTATGATGAACCAGTGATACGGAACGGGGAACTGTGTGAATCAAACTATCCGAAATCTCCATCATTGTCGCGTGATGATTGTAATAATTCAAAATTAAAGTCTTTCTATCATCTTTGTAAAAATTTCCGTCATCTTCGATTCGGCGACGGCGGCAACCTTCTGCACCTCCTCGTGCGAGACCTCCACAATCTTGCCCGGCACGCCAAGGTCGGTGATTATCGACATTGCAAAACACGGGACTCGCATCTGCCGTGCAACAATAGCCTCGGGTACTGTTGACATACCAACTGTGTCGGCACCAATTACGCGGAAATACCTGTATTCGGCAGGTGTCTCGAATGTCGGTCCCGTAGTTGCAAGATAAACGCCCTTCTGCAACTTGTAGCCAAGTTCGTCGGCCACTTTTTCGGCGCAGGCAATCAGCGACTTGTCGTAAACACAGCTCATATCGGGGAAGCGGTCGCCATCTTCGGGATTGTGCTTGCCGATAAGCGGATTGGGCATAATGCAGATGTGGTCGGTAATAACCATAAGGTCACCGATTTCAAAGTCGGGATTGACACCTCCGCTCGCATTCGACACAAATAGGTACTTTATGCCAAGGCGAATCAAAGTCCTTGTTGCAAAAACCAACTGCTTCATCGAATAACCCTCGTAGTAGTGAAAACGTCCCTGCATTGCCACCACAACCTTTCCACCAAGGCGTCCAAGTATAAGCTTTCCGCTGTGTCCTTCGACAGTAGAAACTGGGAAATCGGGAATTTCGCTGTACGGAATTTCATCAATGACATCTATTTCCCTGACAAGACCGCCAAGCCCTGTACCGAGAATGATGCCCACTTCGGGTGTTTCCTTAAAGCGAGCTGTTATAAAGTTTATTGTAGCGTTTGTTGTTTCTGACATAACTGATTATTTGATTGTTAAACTGTTTTTTCTCTTCTTCGTCGCAAAGCAGTTCCACCCTGATTGGGACATAAAACATATAGGGTTTCATTCCGTCATCAATAAACTTGCTTGTACGCAAGCGCACTGCATCCTTTTCGGTGACGACAATCATCTTCGGTCCGCTAATTTCGGCGAAAGCCTTGCTAATCTTGGCTATGTCTGCCACCGAAAAATTGTGGTGGTCGGAAAATGGGAGATGAACCACACCCCTTGACTTCTGCATCAGCATCTCGACAAAGTTTTCGGGATGAGCGATTCCCGTGACTGCCAGCACGTTGCAATCCTTCATCTTCTCGTAGTTCATCTTCTTTGAATTGCCGAAAATAGGCTTTATGTCCTCGTATTCAACAGTCGTAAACGACAGATGCTGGTATGGAAGCACACCTACTTCCTTTGTTAGTATTCTTCTGTCCATCGGTGTAAGTTTCAGCGGACAGTTGGTATATACCAGCAGGTGAGCGCGGTGTACGTTGAACCTTGATTCACGCAGACGGCCGAGCGGCATCACGTAGTCGGTAGCAATCGGGTAGTTGTAGTTTATTAGCAGGACATGCAAGCCCGGATTTATCTTGCGGTGCTGGAAGGCATCGTCGAGGATAATTACATTGAGGTCGGGATAAAGTTCGCGAAGTTTTTCCACGCCCTTGTTACGGTTTTCGCAAACGGCAACCACCACATCGTCGAACTTGCGTTTTACCTGCAAAGGCTCGTCACCGCAAAGCGTATAGTCGTCGTCAGCCTCTACAATGCGGAAACCTTTGGTCTTGCGCTTGTAGCCACGACTCAGCACAGCGGTCTTGTAGTCGTCCTTTAGCAGGCGGAGAACATACTCTACGTGCGGAGTCTTGCCCGTACCGCCAACGCTTATGTTGCCGACCGAAATTATCGGCAGGTCGTATTCCTTCGATTTCAATATGTGGTTTTCGTACATAAAATTCCGCACATCGCCTATAAACTTGTATATAAGCGACAGCGGCCAAAGAGTTACGAACCTAAAGAAACCGACCTTGCGACTACTCATACTTAGAAATTTTTGGGAAAAATAATACTTTATAGCGAAATGACAAAACAAAAAGCGAAATAAATATTTTTTATAACTTTGCAAAACGATTTTACAACGGCTACAGATGAAGGAATACACGAGAAAAATATATTCTTTACTTGCCAAACACGGAGACGAACTTACTGCGCAGACTATGTCCAGAATCACAAACGGGCAGTTCAAGTTCCTCGGCATAAAGAATGTAGAACTGAACGAACTCACAAAAAGAATCTTTGAAAACTATCCGCTTCCCAAGTACGGAGAAACCCTAAGCATAATAAGGGAGCTTTTTTCGTTTGAGGAACGCGAATACCTCTACTTTGGCATTTCTCTTTTTCTCAAGCGACCAAAAATGTGGCAGAAAACAGACATCGTGTTCATCGAAAACCTGATTCTTACGCAGCCAGGATGGGACACTACAGAATACATCTCCAACGAAGTTGTAAGCCAGTTCTACGAAATGTATCCACGCGTAGCCTCCGAGTTCATAAAAGCTTGGATTACATCGAAAAGCCAGTGGCTTAAAGCCGCCGCAATAATGTTCCAGCGCACATTCAAGGACAAGACAAACACCGAACTGCTTGCAGAATCGATAAACTCCAACATCAGTAGCGACAGCGAAATAGTAAATCGTGCAATAGGAGCAGCACTTAGAAACTACTCGAAAAGCAACTACAAGTGGGTGCTCGACTTCGTGGTGAAGAACAGCGCAAAGATGAACAAGAAAACGAAGCAGGAAGCAATAAAATGGATAGACAGCAAAAAACTAATAAAATAGAGATGCAGGACTACAGCGAACTTTTCAAGAAATTATCTGGCAAAAAGGCCATAGTTGTCGGCGATGTGATGGTCGATGCATACATGATGGGTAAAGTTGAACGTATCTCACCAGAAGCGCCTGTGCCGGTGGTTTCGGTAGCCGACAGGAAATATCGCCTCGGCGGAGCCGCAAACGTAGCACTTAACATTGCCGCCTTTGGTGCCGAAGTTTACCTCTGCTCGGTAATTGGCAACGACAATATGGGACAGATTTTCCGTGACTTGCTGCACGAAAACAATCTTCCCGACAACGGCATCATCAGCAGCGAAAACCGCAAGACAACCACCAAGACGCGCATCATAAGCGGAGGACAGCATCTGCTTCGCATCGACGACGAGGACGCTTCGCAGATTTCCGACGAACTGAAGGAAATACTGATGTTCCGCATTTCGCAGATTATCGAGAACGAACATATCGACGTGCTTGTCTTCGAGGACTACGACAAGGGGCTGCTTTCGCCCGACATCATACACCGCATTACAATGTTATGCAGGCAGAACAAAATCAAGGTTACCGTTGACCCGAAGAAGCGCAACTTCGACGCATACAAATACGTTACCATGTTCAAGCCCAATCTCAAGGAGTTCTGCGAAGGTTGCAAGATTGAACGCAGTACCGACACCGAAACACTGAAGCCTCACGCCAAGGAGTTCATGCAAAAGAACAACATAGATATATTAATGGTAACCTTGTCGGAAAACGGCATACTCATCTGCACACAAAAGAGGTATGTCCACATCCCTGCACAAATACGCGACATCGTCGATGTTTCGGGTGCCGGCGACACTGTCATCAGCGTTGCTTCGTTGTTGCTTACCGCCACTGACGACGTAGAGGAAATTGCCCGCATTTCGAACCTCGCCGGCGGAATTGTCTGCGAAAAGGTTGGCGTAGTTCCGATTGATGTGGAAGTGCTGAAGAGAAAAATAGCGGAATAATCCATTAATTATAAGCAATATGCAAAATTATACATCAATGTATAATACACCAATGTATAATTTTTATATGTTTGCACTCGGATGTATCATACAATACGGCACATAGAAACCAAAATTATAGCACTGGCATTTGCCATATTGCTTCTTCTTGCTCACAGCGCAACCGCACAGCAGACCGACGAAAAAGTGCTGTATGTGGTTTCGGTGAACGACATGCACGGCAACATCGACAATTTTGCGCAGTTTGCCGCCCTGCTCGACACCCTGCGCAAACAATATCCCGACCTGCTTCTGATTTCGGCAGGCGACAACCGCACAGGTCATCCCGTGAACGACCGCTACCCCAAGCCATCCTACCCTATTACGCAACTGATGAACGAGGGGCATTTCAACTTGTCAACCCTTGGAAACCACGAGTTTGACATTGGTATTGAAGGCCTGCGAAATGTTGTTGGCTGGTCCGATTTCGACTACGTTTGTGCCAATGCCTACTTCGACGATAGCATCAACATAAAGCCATACAAGATTATTGACTACAAAGGCTTGAAAATCGGGTTCATCGGTGGCATACAAGTAGGCGCAAACGGAATTCCCGACTTCCATCCGAAATATGCCAAAGGGGTGTCGTTCAAACCAATAGAAGAGGTTCTGCCCGAATATATGTACCTGCGAAAACAATGCGACATGCTATTCCTAATCTCGCACTGCGGATTGGAAGCCGACATCGAAATTGCCAAGAAATTCCCGCAGTTCGATGCCATTTTCGGCGGTCATTCACATAAGAAGATTGAGCGCACAAAACTCATTGGAAACACAATGATAACCCAGTCGGGCAAAAATCTCAACTATTTGACAGTTAGCGTATTCTACTTCACAAATGGCAAAATAGACTACAAGGCGCAACAGGTTTTCTCGGTAAAGGACTTTGCCAAGAAAGACGAAAGGATACAGAAGATGGTTGACGAGTTCGGCAGTCTCGATATATTCAGCAAGGTGGTCGGTCACAACGATGCCGACATCGACAGCAAGGAATCGTTAGGGTGTTTCATGACCGACGTTATGCGCGAAACTACGAAGTCAGACCTTGCATTCCAAAATCCTGGAGGCGTCAGACTTAGCAAACTTCCCGCAGGAAAAATCACGGCAAAGGACATCTACAAGATGGACCCGTTCGACAACATTATAATAAAGTACAAGGTTAGTGGGCAGAAAATAATGGATATGCTCGAAATGGCTTGCTACAAGACAGAAGATTTCCCTATGTTTTGCTCGGGTTGCACCTGCATATTGCACCGCAACGAGTACGAAGAAATCGAAAGCATTGAAATAGTTCTCGACAACGGCAAGCCTCTTGACCTAAAAGCAAAATACAACATAGCAATAAACAGTTATATGGCAAGCGTTTACAATTTTGTCGAACACAAAGGAAAAGAATTCCAGCACTCAAACGAAATGCTATTCCAATACCTAGAAAAACGCAAGCACATAAACTATGCAGACATGAAAAGGATAAGGTAGACAACACAAGCAACGAGTTGATTATAAACAATAAAGTTCCTTTTATTTACTGGCATAAAAATCAATATTTTTCTTTATCTTTGCTCTCATAACATCGAAACAAAGACACCGCAATGAACAACAACCTTAAGATTTGTATGATACTCGTTATGCTACTCATTGGCTTGCAGACTGTAGCACGGGAACAAAGTTATATCCTCTCCTCTCCCGACGGCAAGCTGGTAAGCCATATCGTGGCATCAAGCGACGACGAACTATCCTACGACATAACCCTCGACGGAGTACAGATTCTAAAGCGTTCTCGCCTGACACTCAACCGTGTATATGGCACAACGACTACCGACCGTCTGCCAGTGAAAAAAATCACGCGCCGTTCGGTTGACGAGATGATTAAGTCGCCTTTCTACCGCCAAGCCGAGATGCGAAACCACTACAACGAACTCACACTGCAAATAAAGGACGGCCTATGGGTCGATTTCCGTGCCTACGACGAAGGATTTGCCTACCGCTACCGCACCGACCAAGCCTGCACCATAAAGAACGAACTGGTAGAATACAATTTTGCCGCCGACTGGCAAGCCACAATGCCCTATGTGCGTGGTTTCGACGAGAAAAATCCCACTGGACAATATTTCAATTCGTTCGAAAACATCTATACCACCAATACGCTGTCGCAACTCGACCAACGCCGTCTGGCATTCCTGCCGTTGGTTGTACATGCCGACAATGGTGTTCAGGTTTGCCTTACCGAAAGCCATCAGGAACATTTTCCGGGACTTTATCTAAAAGGCACGGGTGTTGCTGGTCAGTTGCGTGGTGACCATGCTCCTTGTCCCGACCAGATAGAGCAAGGCGGACACAACAACCTGCAAGAGATTGTCAAGACTCGCAAAGACTATATAGCACAACTTTCCAAAGGCGACGAAATGCCTTGGCGAATAACTATGGTTGCTCGCAGTGCTACCGACTTGGCAATGAACGACATGACCTATCTGCTTGCTTCCCCTTGCCGCCTCGACGACATCAGTTGGATACGCCCCGGCAAAGTGGCTTGGGATTGGTGGAACTATTGGAATATCAGCGGAGTAGATTTCGAGGCAGGCATCAACAACGACACTTACAAATACTACATCGACTTTGCTTCGCAATATGGCATCGAGTATGTCATCCTCGACGAAGGCTGGGCTGTAAATATGAAGGCCGACCTCCTGCAAGTTGTTCCGGAAATTGACTTGCCAATGCTTGCAAAATATGCCGACGAGCGTGGCGTAGGACTAATACTTTGGGCAGGATATTATGCCTTCAAGCGCGATATGGAAAATGTCTGCAAGCATTACAGCGAAATGGGCATCAAAGGATTTAAGGTTGACTTCATGGACAGCGACCATCAGGCAATCAACGAGTTCTACTACCAGTCGGCAGAACTCTGCGCCAAAAATCATCTTCTCCTCGACTTCCACGGTGCGCACATACCTGCTGGCATCAACCGAACATATCCCAATGTGCTAAATTTCGAGGGCGTACATGGTCTTGAGAACCTCAAGTGGGCTCCTGCCGAACTCGATATGGTAAAGTACGATGTACAAATCCCGTTCATCCGTCAGGCTGGCGGACCAATGGACTACACGCCTGGCGCAATGCGCAATGCTGCAAAATATTGCTATTCACCCATTTGGACAGAACCGATGAGCCAAGGCACACGCTGTCACCAACTGGCGTTATACTTGGTGCTCGACCAGCCCATTGCAATGCTCTGCGACGCACCGACCGAATATATGCGTGAGCCGGACTTTACCCGATTCCTTGCTTCCATTCCCACCGTTTGGGACGAAACCCGCATACTGCAGGGCGAAGTCAGCGAATATATTGTCACTGCCCGTCGCAAAGGCACAACATGGTATATAGGAGGCATCACCAACTGGACCGAGCGCAATTTGCAACTCGACCTCTCAAGCATTGTAAGCGGAAACCACAAGGCAATCCTTTATCGCGACGGAGCAAACGCACACCGCAAAGGCAACGACTACCGCGTAGAACACATTACCGATTTAGACTCGCCGATTGACATTCATTTGGCACCGGGAGGCGGATTTGTTATGAAAGTGGAATAGGGTGATAATGGCAACAAAACGGTTACGGATTGTAACGGGTTGAATTTACTATTCCGCTGAAAATACTTCGAATGTTGATAAGTTTGTAACGAAACAAGTAAGTGTTTTTCGTAAATTTGCAGAGTAAACATTCGCTTGATTTGCCGCATAGACTGAAAACGAGTTGTGTATATTTTATTTTGTTATTGAGAAGAAATGCAACTTAGATGACAATGGAAAACGAGCAGAACAAATGGCAATGGCATGGGTCTAATGTCGTGTGGAGGGGCGTGGGCATCTATCATATCACACTCACCATTCCTTCACGAGAGCCATTATTGGGCACGCTCGTCATTCCTGGAAACAATCCGGCTCAGGCAAAAGTTGAGCGTACGAAACTAGGAAACAGCCTAGTCGAGGAACTGCTGCATATACCTAACTATTATCCTGAAGTGCGCATCCTGCAATTCTGTCTTATGCCAGACCATTTGCATGCGGTCATATATGTTACACGGCAGATGAAAAACAGCATCAAGATGGTTGTCCGCAGTTTCTGGCAAGGTGCAAAAAAACTTGGTCGCGAATATTCTTTGTCAAACTCACCCGAATTAAATTCGGGCTTTGCTGACAAAGAATCCGACCGTGCCAATCACAGTAGCCCATATCCGTTCCCAATATTTACAGAAATGCCTTTCATACGCGCCCTTTATCATCGTGGACAACTGAATTCTATGATTCGTTACATACGGATGAACCCACAACGGCTTGCTACTAAACGATTAAGGCCAGATTTCTTTCGCGTGCAGCACAATGTGGTAATTAATGGCAGAAAATACAATGCTGTGGGAAATATCGCAATCTTAATGAATGGATTTCGAAAGACTGTACATGTGCATCGTGTGTTGCTGGATGCTGCGAAGCAAGGAGATGACAAATCTCTCCGCGATTATATGAACGGCTGTATTGTTTCTGCTCGCAATGGCACAGTTATGGTGTCGCCATTTATTAGTTCAAAAGAGAAGGAGATATTGACAATCCTTTTAAAAGAGAAGCATTCTATAATTTACATTACCAATAATGGTTTGGATGAGTACTATAAGCCATCTGATAATTTGTTTGATGCTGTAGCCACAGGGCATTTGCTAATACTTAGTCCATGGCCTTATAATGATAGCCCAAAACGCATAACCCGAGAGGAATGTATTATGCTCAATAACTTTGCAGAAGAAATTGCTGCATCTTCTAACACAAAAGTTGATTATAAACAAAACTCAACATCACAGGAGGAATGAAAAATAGAAAATAACAAGCCTTTTCTCTATCTTTCTCTCCTTTCAATCACCTTCTGAAGAACTGAAGGCAAATTAACACCAACACCAAATCACAAGATTTGGATGAATGTCATGATAACTTTCGTCCAAAAGTAGTCTAAAAATATATGATTTGGACAAATGTCGATTAGACTTTCGTCCAAAAGTGTTGCGTAGTTCGTTTTTATCGTTCTCTCCTTTCAATCACCTTCTCCAACTTATATCTGTCGCCAGTTGAAGTGCCAATAGCATCGATAAACTGCTGGTCGTAGCCGGGAGTGTCGTAGCCCCAGCGCAGGAAGTTGCCATTCTCGTCGGTGCGACGGATAATCTGGTCGTTGTACTTCACAATCAAATACTTGGCTAGTTTATCCCAGCGTTGCATCATTAGGTCGGTGTATTCGATGCTTTTGCGGTTGAGGTAACTGCGACGGTCGGCCGGCTGCTTACCCTTTACGGCAAGCAACACGCTGTCCTGGTCGGCAAAGTAGTAGTTCTCAAGCTCCTTCTGTGCGGTGCGCAAGTCGCCAATCATCATCGAATAGCGCGGATACACCATATTTGCCACCCAGTTGTTCATCCAGAATGCCGACTCGAACGAAAACTCGTTGCGCGGATTGTTCTCCTGACGAAAAGCATCAGGCACTTGCGTAATACAGCAATACAGAGGCACATAGGCTACCATATTGGCATCGTCGCAATTGAACCAAGTTACACCGCCAACATCGTCGGGCAACCACGAGCGCATCTGGCAGGTCATTGTGAAACCCGACTGCTGGGTTGCAATAGGACGCTCGCGGAAATACGCAATGCTGTCCTTGTCCTTGAAGTGCATAGGCAGCGGACGAATAGGCATTCCCCACGGACCAGCGGTCATGTCGGCGGTCATATCGAGCGGAGTGCCTTCGAAATGGTCGCGCATGTCGTTTTGCAGGTCGCGCAGCGAAAGCGGAGCATCGGGCTTAATCCACAGCGGAAGATGGTCGCACTTGTCGAAATCACCGTTGATATATGGCAGAAACTTGTCCATTTCGGCCTTGCTGTAGTGATGGCGGAAGAAACTCCACACGCGGGCATCGGCATAGCGCACATTCTCGAAGTCGATTGGACAATAGGCATCGCGGAACGAAAAGTCGGCATCGTTGCCACTGAAAAAGCCAAGTTCGCGCGCCAGCGAGATTACATCGTAGGCGTAAACGCATTCCACTTCGGGACGGTTTATATTCTGCAAGTTCTTGCTGCTTATACTTTTGTACGACTTTTTCTGTTCCTGCGGGAACTGCCTGATACGGCTGAGATTAGCGTGAGCGCAGATGCAGTCGTCGGGAATACGCAGAGCCACCCACACGGCACCCTTGCGGCCTTTGCCCTTGCCAATTATCTCCATAATCCACGCCTCGTTGGGGTCGCAGACGGTAATTGTCTCGCCACTGCTGTTGTATCCGTATTCGTCCACCAGTTCGGCCATGCAGCGGATAGCCTCGCGAGCTGTTGATGAGCGTTGCAGAGCCAATCGCATAAGGCTGAAATAGTCGAGCAAGCCCTCATCGTTGACAAGCTCCAGCCGCCCGTCGAAAGTGGTTTCCACTATAGTGACCTGCTTTTCGTTCATCAGTCCCACCACATTGTAAGTATATTCCACTTGCTTAACATATTGTCCTTCGTGAGCTGGTCCCCAGCCGTGAATGGCGATTAGTTCGTCCTTGTCGTGCCGTCCGGCAGGGCTGTAAAATAGCGAACCCGAGAATCCGAATCCATCGCAGTTGTAGGTACACATCACGCTGCCGTCGGTTGATGCTTTCTTGCCGACAATTAGGTTGGTGCAGGCGAGGATTGGCTCGAAGCACAAAGCGAGAATGAGGAGAATGAGAAGTGTTCGTTTCATGAGAAAATGCTTGTGTAAAAATACTATTATAAATTAACTTTGAAAACCCTTACTACTCTTGTCCAATTGTTTTTCCAATCACCTTTTTGATTTTCAACTTCGTAATAAGTTTTGTAAGAATTATAATTGTTTGCAAAATGCTGTACAAATTCATCAATACGGGCTGTTTTTGCATCTGTAATATATGGACTTACACATACAAAATAGTTATTGCCTTTTTGTGTCTGTTCAACCAATGAGATAAGATGCTCTAATGAAAAACCATCTACATCAAGAATATTTGAGAATAAATGAATCTTAATAGCATTGGTATTGCTTTGTATATCAGCAAATTGTACAGAATCAATATCTTTTAAAACTGTTTTTATTTCACATTGACTATCGAAATGTCTCACATGTAAAGCCGCCCGTTTTAACGCAATTTCTGATGGTTCAATTAAAACAACACGGCGAATATTCAAATTCGATTTATGGTTGTTGATGTATTCGAATAAAATCGTACTAGCTAAACCTTGACCACATGCCCAATCAAATATTTCAATGTTTTTACAATAAAGTTCATCTAAAGGTAAATATTGTAAGGCCGAAAGCATTTTCGCTTCGTGCATATTTCCATAACTATTTATGTAGGAGTATAATTGAGCATCTTCATTTAATATTTTTACACCTCGTCCCAATGAATAAAATATATCATTTTGATTCTCATATTGATTGAATTGTTTGACAGAAATGTCTCTAATTGCTTGAAATTTGGGAGATACTTTTTTTAGTAATTCTGCATAATTTGTACTTGTTTCAATTAAGAAATCATCGTTTGTTATATAGGATATAATATCACCACTCTCTTTTTTACCTAATATTTTGTCAATATTAGCTTGAATGGTTTGGTATGTATTTCCCGAATCTTGAATATCAAGGGATAGGCTTTCTCTTATTAAATTGTTTTTTAGAAAAGGAAGATTCTTATTCTCAAGAGCAATTGTGTATTTAGATTGTAACTTTTGAGCAAAGTCTTGTGAAGTGTTGTATATTACATAAGAATAATAGTTCAAAAAGGAAGCAATTGATTTTTTGTCATCATCATCTTCTTCGTTGATAGCTATTTGTAATTTAGCACATATTTCCTCAAATCGTTCAACAAACACATCGTTTGAAGGTGTGTTGTATAAATATAACATTGCAGCGTCAAGACGAGAACCTATGTTAAGATTATTATCTTGTATTATTTGGTATAATTGCACTATTGCAGATGTAGAACAGAAGCGTTCACAATACTCCACCAAGTAATAAACAAACGCACGATTGTAGCTTTTCGAATAATCAAGATCTTTAATAACACTCGTTTTGAAAAGGACAAAATATTCAAATTTGTCCAATTCTATTTTTTGTGTTTCAACATTTTCAGAACAAAAATCAGCAATGTTGGTAATGTTTCTCTTTAAAAATGAATCTAATGAACTAATGTCAGTAGCAGCATTATATAACGAATCAAATATTGACATTTTAAAATCTTTTATGAAAATAAATCATTATTATTTGTCAAATTCTGTAATAAGTCGCCAAGTTTTATATCATCGTTTATTTTCTGCTTCTGTTTTCTTGCCTTAGCCTTTAACCCACCCAATGTGCAATCTTGATACTTAACTATAGCATCCTTTAACTTTTCTTCCCTTGAATTTGTTCCATAATCTGGAATAGATTCTGCAACAACCTCTTGGCTTCTAACAGGGCCACTTTGATACCTCGGATAATTATTAATTGTACTGGATTTTAATTCGTTTTGAAGCATTCTGTTTTGTTTCTCTGCTTCGCTTAATTTTTCTTTTAATGCATTCAATTCATTTTGCAATAAAACTTCTTGTTGATTATTTTTACCAAAAGATTCTTGTACCTCGTCTTTTATGCACTTATACACATCATTTTCTATAATAGGCTTAATTGATTCCAAAATATCTTTAGCTTTTGAGCCAAGTATTTTTTCTAATTTTTGAGAAAAAACATTCCACCATTTTGGTGAAGAATCATTTGAATCTTTTTTACCAATGATTACTTCGTCAAGTATTACATAATTCAAATATTTTTTTTCAATTTTAGAAAGTTTAGGATTAAGTTTTGGACACCAACTATCCAAATATGGAAAATCGGATGATACAATACCATTAAACACATACTGGTATACCGATTCAATTGTGTAGTAGTCCAATTGGCTCTCTAGTTTGTATTTGAACGCGACATCACCATAATTTTTGGTAAAAGCAGAATAGCCACGATTATAACCATAACATAAAGCAACACCTTCTTGTTTTCCTTCTTTCAAAGTGCTAAAATTAGATTGAATTAATCCGTCGACTCTCTTTTTCCTAGATTCGTCACCGACACCGTATGTGTTTAGTATGGCTATAGTATAAGTCCCTGTGTCATCAAAACTTTCTACATCTATAATTCTTGTAATTTTATCTTTCTTAACAACTTGATTGTTCTCTTGGGCAATTCTGTTTAATGAATCTTCATTAATAAGCTGTTCTAAATATGGTAATATTTTCTTAAAACCATTATTATTGCTAAATATTCCTCTATATGGGAATTTTTTATCATACGATAATTTTTCATTTGATTTTAATTGCTTTTCAATTTCCTGATTAAAGAAAGATAATGTAGCGATGTAATTCTGAGAATAATTCATAGATGGCTCGTGAGCAATTCGCATCAAAGCCAAGGCTCCTAAAAATCTATCATATTGATTTATCTTATTTGTTTGATCAACACCTTGGCAATCTTTTGGTATTTGAATACTATCACTACTATTGTTGTCAAACTTGCATATTTCAACCAAATTACTAGGTACATACGAGGTACTCATTGTAATGTTAGTTATAGTAACATCTTTTTGCTCCTTATTTGAAAAATAAATTTTCTTTATTCTTGTTATTGGAAGAGGCTTTGTATCAAACAAATACCAATTTTCTTTTACATCAATCAAATCCTTGATTTCATCATCGGTTAATACTAATTCCAGACAACAATCAGTTTCTGTCGTTCCTTTTTTACTTGTAAGCAACAGGAAATCGTTATACTTGTCTTGAATGTCTTGTGGCTTGTTGTTGAAATATTTGGCCGCCTTAATGCAAGCACCTCCCAAATAATGCGCAAGTGATGTTGATTGTATTGGGAAATAATATGTATTCATAATTATAAATTTTGTTTGTCTGTTACAGAATCTAAATTTTGAGAATCATAATTACTTATAAGATAAAGATTGCTTCTTGCTCGTGTGCAAGCAACATAAAAATCTTGCCATTTGTTTACATAGCTATCTTCACATACTTTTGGATATAAATCAAAGTTAGGAATTATAACCGTGTCAAATTCTAATCCTTTGGCCGATTTAAATGTTGTGAGATGTATATTGCTAATTTTTCCACAACCATTTGGAAAACGAACTTGGTCTTCATAATATACACTATACTCAACACCTATTGTTTTTATTATATCTTCGAAATATCTAACATTGTTTTTGTTTGATACAGAAAGACTATTCTCTTCTTTAAAAGGCAATAGAATAGCAATATTTTGGTCATCTGCTCTAAAAGAATTAACTATCTGAACCAATGCTTCATTTTGTTTGGATTTGTTATTGGAAATAAGCATAACAGGCCATTCTCCTATATTGCTTGCTAAATCATTAATGGTTTGCTGGGGAATAACAGCATTCGGAAAAGCTTGTTTCGCAAATTTCATAATCCTCTGTGTGCTTCTAAAATTTTTATTCAATACACATAGAACATTTGATGGAAATAAAGTTCTCAACTCATTTTGTTTTGAACAATGGCTTGGATATAAAATCTGTGAATCATCTGCACCGTAAGACACATTACCATATTGTTTTATGTCTCCATAGTAATCATTTTCTAAATCTTGAGCTTCATCAACAATTATCTCACTCCAATTTTGATGAGGACGATTACGATACGATGTCCCTATATTTGTTGCAGCAGATGTATTTTGGGTTTCACAACATCTTTTTAGGTATTCTTTTAGGGTTGTTGTATAAGTTAGCAATAAACTTCTTTTTCTGTTTTCGTAATTATTTATGTGTCTCCATAAAGAAACAACACTTTTGCCTGTTCCTGGACCACCCGATAATGCTATTGGTCGAGGTTCATTCAATGCCGCTTGTTGCGGAATTGTCAACTGCGTTATTGCAGGTAAGTGAAAATAATATCCAGCCATAATAATAGTCTTTAAAACGAATCATCATTCATATTTCTTCCATAAAAAGCCAAGCCATTTATTTCATCATACAATCCTAATCTAATTAAAGCATCAATAGCTTGGTTTACACCTTTTTCTGCAGCCTTACGATAAAACTCAACTGCTTTGCCCTTATCCTTTGGTGTACCATTACCATATTCACATGCAACAGCAAGATTGTACATCCCGAATGGATGATTCATTGCGGCCGCACGTTGGTAGTATGATACGGCTTTTTTGTAATCTCGCTCCACACCATTACCGTAATAATACGACACTCCTAGATTGCTATAAACATCAGGATTTCCGCACCCCTTATCTGCGATATATTTCCAACATGTAACAGCATGTTCGTACATTTCTGCTTTAGCATAATCAGTACCAATGTTTATTATCGAAAGAGTATCATCCTCGTATAATGCTTTTTCATACCACTCAGTATAGGAAAAGCTGTAATTCATATAGTCCGATATTACTTTTTTTATATCCATAATTTATCCTTTAATCGTTTTTTCGTTTAGTGGACTATTACTGATGCAATAATAATTTAAAACAATATAATATATATGTTGCAAAAGTAAACAAATTCTCGATAATTTCGACAATTCCAATTGCCGATTTTTCATTTCCCGTTATCGTTTCTGATTTTCCAATCTGTTAGTTTTTCTTGCTCGTAATTCTTTACCTCCCCGTCCAAATCCAACAAATCGCAATCATAACATTAGTTTCACCACAACTACGCCAAACGCTTCAACAATTCGAGCAGTACCTGCCAGATGTCGTGAATGGTAGATAGTTCAACTCGCTCGCTGGTAGAATGTGGTTCCACGATTCGAGGTCCAATGCTGGCTATCTGGATGCCCGGATAATGCTGTACAAAGAAGCCTGCTTCCAATACAAAGTGCATGGCTACCATGCGAGGACGCCAACCCAACACATCCTGGAATGTGTTGCTTACCAGCTGCAAGAATGACGACTGCTGGTCCTCCTGCCAGGCTGGAGCAGACATCACAACTTCGGAATTGGCACCAGCAGCAGCAAAGGTCTTTGCTATATCTTTGCTTAGCGCTACCATATCGTTGTCGATAAAGCTGCGTGTATGTGTCGAAACAAAAATGCGGTCCTTTTCTGCAACAATTCGTCCGATATTGTTTGAAGTTTCCACAGTGCCAGGCATAGCCTCGCTCATCTTCACCATGCCTTGCGGCAGTTGCTCAAGACAGCCTGCGAGGGCATTAATAACTGTCTTTGGAATGATTGTATCCTGTTTGTCGCATTCCTCGATTCCACATGTCATGCCAGGATCGCTACTGCGGTATTCCCCGAATAAACGCTGATTGATAGTATTGATTCTTTTTCTTACTATTTCAGAGTACTCATCGGCAATGCAAATCACTATCTCCCCTTTCGAGGCTATTGAAGCATTTGCCTCACCAATTTCAATACTGGCAACATCAACCCACTCTTCCTTACAAATATCTTTCAGTATGAACTTTGTAGGAATCACTGCACTGCAACGGCCTTTGTTGATATCGACACCAGAATGACCACCGAGTCCGCCCTCCATACGGATACGATACCAGCTACGCACACCTTCTGGAGCCAACTGTCTGCTAATTGGAATGCTATGGAACTGCAAGCAGGCTCCTGCGGCACCGGTCGTGATGGTGTCGTAGTCCTCCGAATCGAGGTTGATGACCTTACGGCCTTTCAGAAAATCCTTGCTCAACTGCGAAGCACCCGACATTCCGTCTTCCTCGTTAGTCGTAGCGATGACCTCAAGGGCAGGATGTACAATGCTATCGTCCTCGAGTACAGCAAGAGCCATCGACAGACCAATACCATTGTCGGCACCCAACGATGTACCACGCGCCTTCATCCATCCGTTATCTTCGTAGGCTTCAATGGGATCGTTCAGCGGGTCGCCCATACCCACGCACACCATATCCATGTGGTTCAGCAACACGATGGTTTCGGCCTGTTCGTGACCAGGAGTGGCTGGCTTGCGTATCACGACACAATTTTCCTTGTCGCGTTCGTACTCCAGATGATTTCGTTCTGCAAACTTGCAGAGATAATCAGCCACCCGCTCTTCGTGATGCGATGGACGCGGTATCTGGTTCAGTTCATGAAAGATGCTGAAAACTCGTTCTGTCTTAATGCTAATGTCTGTCATATCCTATTATTTTTTGTTTTTGCGTTAAAATTAATTTTCATTTCCCCGTTATCGTTTCTGATTTCCAATCTGTTAATTTTGCTTGCTCATAATTCTTTACCGCTACCTCTTTGCTAGCATTTGCATAGCAATATTCACACAGGTGCGGACAGGTGTTGTATTCGCCGATGTCCTTGCTCACCATACATCCGCAAGCGGTACGCTGACCTTTGTCGCGGTTGTCCTTGTGCTTTATGGCGTACTGGTTGGCATTCAGCATAATGGCGTTAGAGGGAATAGGCCCTGCACCAAACAAACTTTTTTCAATGGTCTTGATTTCCACCCCTAAGAAATCCATCAGAACCTTATCATTGTACGCAAAGCGAATCATCAGGTTGTCATCAACGCAATGGTTGTGCGATATGCCGTCAAGGTCAACCGCTTCGCCACAGGTCGCCAAAGTGTAGTTCCAGTTGTTCGATTTGTTCAATTCCACCAATCGCTTGGCAAAGTCAACCATTTGCTCTTTTGTCCATTCGGAATAATTGACCTTGCTTTTCTCAAGATTTGCCTTCACCTTTTTGTACAGGGCGATGTCGGCAAAACTGAAAACCACCTTTTCCGTATATCCGACCAATTTGTTACCGATATTCTCGAGCTTGCAAAGCAAATCGTCAATCGAAATCTTATCCGTCAGAATCAGCGGGTCGAAACGCCAAACGACCCTGCCCTTGCCTAATTTTTCAACTAATTGCCGAAATGTTTCAATCCGCTTTTCAAGCGATGGCACACCTCGTTCCAAACCTTCCGCAACATAGTCGTTCAGAGTGTATTGAATGTAACAGCCAATGCTCCGCTCCTGCAAATAATCAAGGTGTTTCAGCAGTGGCTCGGGGTTTTTCGACCAGAAGACGATGAACCGGGTGTCGCCGTACGCCACATAGCTTTTCACGCCATTGAACGGATTTGTCCATGCCGAGTAGCCTACTTTCAGCCGATGGAAAAACCAGTCGGAATAGAAGGCTGGAATGTCAGTGCTACGACTTGCCGAAACAATTACAGGGAACTGAGCATCAACCCATTCGCCGTTTTCGCGTTGTATTTTATTTTTTCGCCATTGAGCCATGTATTAGTATTCTTTAATCGAGAGCATTTTGCCGTATTTTGATTTCAAATCCGAAAAAATTTATGCAAACTCATACTGCAATATAGAAATATTCAATGCATTCTCCAACTTACAGATTGTTTCGAGCGATAGGTTTTCTTCGCCTTTCAAAAGTCGCGAAACATACTGCGGAGAACAACCCATCCTTTCGGCAACATCTTGTCGTGAAAGATTCTGTTGCTTCATTGCAATCGCCAATTTTATGGCAATTTTACGGGAATACTGTAACCATCCATCGGATTTTGCCTTAAGACGCTTTTCTTCCTCCTTACGCCAAGACGATGGAGTATCCGACTGGTAACGGCTTAAACGATTTATTGCTTCTTCCTGTGTCATGGTTCTATCTCCAAGTCATATTACTAAAGTTTTTTCACCACAAAAATAATACTTTTTGGGAAAACGAAACCTATAAGTTGCAAATATTTGTAAGAAAAAATGATAATGATTTCATGATTTACACAACCATATCCCTCTTCTCAACCTCCGGATGATGGTACTGCCGTTCGGCTAGTGTCGCTTTGCCATTGACTTCCATACTCTGATGCGGGCAGAAATGCAAGCAGGCCAGACACATCGCGCAATTGTCGCCTAGTTTGGCTTTGCCGTCGGCAAGGGTGATGTTTTTCTGCGGACAAACTTTTGCACAAATGCCACAACCCACACATTTGTCGGTATTGCAGACAGGACGGGTCGAGTTCTGAGTTTTAGCAGCGATGGACGGACGATTAAGCAGCCAGCCTAAAGGGTCGAATCCTGCATAGTGGAAACCGTGCTTTTCGTCGGCAATATCGTTCAAAATTTGCTCCAAGCGCGGTGCGTAACGCTCAAACTTCCATGCCTGACTGTTGGGATTTCGTCCGAAGGCAAGCGCAGAACTGTCGGGAACGCGGATTTTGTTGCAATATGAAAGCTTTATGCCCTTCTGTCGCAAAATCCGACGCACCGACCACACCGCATTGTTGGTCTGCGCCCCGCAGGTGATGACAACAAAGGTGTACGACGAAGGACTGATATTAAGTTGCGGCACAATATCACGCACCGCAATAGGCGCATCGAGCCAATATGTAGGAAAAACAAGACCAATACGTTTTTCGCCAGTCAAATCCTTGCCAACCGCCTCGCGCAGCGGCATTATCTTGTCGCCAACCTTTTCGGCAATCTGTCTTGCTATTGCCAGGCTATTGCCTGTACCAGAGAAGTAAAGTATCATATTGTTAGCATCTTACATTTTTATTTCATCCAAAGCACCGGTCTCCGAGTCGATTATGAAACCACGCACCACTATGTCCTTCGGCACAAGCGGATGTGTCTTGATGGTCTCGACTGTCTTACGAACAGATTCTGGCGTGTCCTTGAACCCCTCGAGCCAATGGTCCAAGTTGATACCACATTTGCGGATGGTGTCAAGGGTCTCGTCGGTGATGCCTCTGGCAATCATTTCGTGGTGAAAGTGGTCGTAACTCATGTGGCAAGCCCCACAATGACTGTGCGCCACCACCATAATCTCATTCACGCCAAGTTCGTAGATAGCTACAATCAGGCTGCGCATCGCAGAATCGAAAGCCGAAATGACCAGCCCGCCAGCATTCTTGATGATTTTCGCATCGCCATTCTTCAGTCCGAGGGCGGCAGGAAGCAATTCCGTCAATCGGGTGTCCATGCACGACAGCACCGCCAACTTCTTGTCGGGGTACTTGTCCGTCAGGTATTTCTCGTAACCTTTCTGTTCAACGAAAGTCTTGTTGTAGTTGATTATCTGGTCTATCATATATTATGGTTTTGTTTGTAACGACTTACAAAGGTAAAAAATAAATTAAGACCGAATATAAAATTTTGCCTGATATACGATTTTGTTTATAGTTGTAAATCAAAGCAATACAGCAAGTTGATTTTTTTGTCATATATAATTTTGTAAGATTTTATGATTTCAATCGTATTACATGCGGAAGATGATTAAGAACGACTAGAAAATGTCACACGAAGAGTTTTCAAATATGTACTTACCATTCAGCAGCAAAATGTACGCCCTCGCATACAACATATTGCGAAACAGCGACGAGGCAAGAGACAGCGTACAGGATGTTTATGCCGAATTGTGGCAGCGACGAAACAGCATCGACCGCGACAAATCACCACTGCCACTAGTGCTGACAATGGTTCGCAACAACTGCTTCGACAAACTGAAACGCAAACATACAGAAAACAACGATTTGGCAGACATACTTTTAGACAACAAAACAGAAGATTCAATCAATGCCAGCAGCACATTGACCGAAGTTATGAAAATGATAAGTATGCTACCGAAAGACCAGCAAAAAGTAATTCGTCTGCGCACCATAGACGGACTCGAAATACAGCAAATCGAAGAAATAACGCATTTTAGCCGAGAGAATATATACACATTGCTTTCTAGGGCAAGAAAAACATTAAGGGACAATTTTAAATCATTATGACTATGGAAACGAAATCAAATATCGAGTCACTACTCATCCGCTTCTACGAAGGGAAAACGACACCCGCAGAGGAAGAAAAACTGATGGATTTTTTCCGTTCCGACGATGTTCCTACCGAACTTGAAGCCGACCGTAAACTGTTTCTATCAATGTCAGAAATCGCCGACACCAATATACCCGACGATATTGCGACGGAAATAAATGCTTTTGTAGGCAATCTCAATGATTCGGAAACGGAGAAAAATCCAGAACCAGCATCACGACAACCTAAAAGCAATGTTTTCCGACGAGAAAAACCGCCAAAAACAATCTGGTATCGGATAGCGGCTGCTGTGTCCGTTATCGCAATAGTCGGGATTTGCATAATGCAGTTCCAAAATCAAGAATCTAATGAATCGCCATTCCGCGACACCTGCACAAGCGTTGAAGAAGCAACAATGCAGATTGAGAGAGCAAACAGCATAATCTCCCGTTCTATACAAATGTGCAAGCAGCCTGCACAAGAAGCCATTCAAAAGACAAATTCAAAAATTAACAAGATAAAAAATCAGTCAAAACTTTAAAAATTAAGGAATATGAAACGATTAATAATAACAATTGCAATAATTGCCTGCGCATTTGCAGCAATGGCACAAAACAAGATTTTCGAAAAGTACGCCAAAATGGAAGATGTGGATTATGTTTGCATTAACAAAGCAATGTTTAACCTAGCAAACTCAGTCTTGGATGCAGAACTCAGCAACCTTGGCGGCATAGAAAAAATGCTTATCATCAGTTCGAACACTGCAAAGGGCAAGAGTCAAATAGACAAGGACATAGAAGTTTTAAGCAATGACAAAAACTACGAAATACTCATGACCGCACGCGATGGTGGCGAAAGTGTTGTTTTTATCTTTACCGACAAACGCAATCCGCATGAACTAATAATAGCCACACAGGAAAAGGAGGAAAGCTCGATTCTCGTTTGTGCAGGAAGTTTCTCCTCAAAAGAAGTATATGAAATGCTTAATGGCGAAGGGGATTAAAATCTTAAAATTTACTTACTTACGAAAGCAACTGCTCAATACAGTTGCTTTTTTTGTTGTTTCCGTTCCTAAAAAGGCTTGCAATACACAACATTGCAAGTCCGTCAGAATAATCTTGCAGCAATTAGCACTTCTTGCCCATCTCGTATGCCTCTTGTAGCTTGGCATTCCCTGCAATATCATTCGGGTCGTTCACACCGCCGCAGAAAATATGTCCCTTGAGGGCAGACTTTCCATAGCAGTCAATCCAGCCCGTCAGGCCGCCTTCGGCACGCTTTGGAACAAACTCCTCGTTCTCGGCAGCCGTGGTAAGCAGATAAATGTCGCGGAAACGGTAGTCCTTGGGATACATTGCGTTCATACGGTCGATGAGAGTCTTCATCTGTCCCGACATTTCGTAGTAGTAAATTGGTGTCGCCCAGCACACTACATCGGCATTAAGCACACTATCCATAATTGCAGGAACATCGTCCTTGAATACACACGCACCACTCTTCTGGCACGACAGACAGCCGACGCAGAACTTGATTTCCTTGCCTCTGAGCGAGATGAGTTCCACTCGATGCCCAGATGCTTTTGCTCCTTCGGCAAACTGCTCCGCCATTGCGTGGCTGTTGGAGCCGGGGCGGAGACTTGTTGAAATGATTACTACTTTCTTCATATTATTTCCTTTTTCTTATTATTAACACCAATCAAAAGTTAGCTGATAATCAGCGATTTTGTTTTCTGGCAGAATAGGGCTGGCGACCGTCAAGCCCAAGAGCCGGACAGGGCGCTCGGTGTCAACATTTGCAAGCAGGCTTCTCGCAATGGGCAGAATCTCATCAATGTCGTTAAGAATGGAATTGCCTGTGTAGCTGTGGGTTGTCTGCCTAAAATCATTATATTTTACTTTCAAGACCAGCGAACGACCTTTAAAATTGTTCTTTTCGATTCGTCGTACCAGTTCGTTGGCAAGTGGCGTAAGTTGGAAAACCATATCCTCGTAACTGGCAAGGTCGTTGGCGTATGTACACTCGCAGCCTACCGATTTGCGAACAAACTCGGTGACCACAGGACGATTGTCAATGCCCCTGGCAAAGTCGAAGAATATTCGTCCCATTTTTCCAAACTCGGAAGTAAGTATCGCAAGAGGCACATCCCGAAGTTGCTTGCCCGTGAAAATGCCCAACGAGTGCATTCGCTGCGCTGTCTTTTCGCCCACGCCCCAAAGCTGCTCCACTTTCAACTTGTCGATAAACTTAATTGCCCTGTCGGGATGAACTGTGCATAGTCCGTTAGGCTTCCGATAGTCGCTGGCAACCTTGGCGAGAAACTTGCAGTAACTCACTCCTGCCGAAGCTGTTAGCCCCGTTTCTTCCAAGATACGCTGCTTGATTTCGCGGGCAATGTCAACCGCCAAGGCAATGCCTTTCTTGTTGGTGGTAACATCCAGATATGCCTCGTCGAGGCTCAGAGGCTCTATGATGTCGGTATATTCATGAAATACCTTGTGAACTTGCAGCGAAACCTCCTTGTACCTTTGATAATGACCCTCCACGACAATCAGGTTGGGACACAAGCGGTGTGCAGTTGAGATCGGCAATGCCGAGTGTACACCATATTTCCGCGCAACATAGTTTGCAGTAGCGACAACGCCCCGCGGGCCGTCATATCCAACGGCCACAGGATGACCTTTCAGGGCTGGATTGTCGTGTTCCTCGACAGAAACGAAGAACGCATCCATATCTATATGTATAATCTTGCGATGCTGCACTACAATTATCTTTGTTACACACTCAATGCATTCTCGTAAAATTCTCAATATTAGACCTTATACTTTGTTTTTACTATCTCGTATGAGTTCTTAGTAAGTTCGCAAAGCAAATCATCGGGCGCGATAGTTGCATTTATCCCAATCCAATATTTTGGTGGCAGATTGAAGGGCTTTCCGACATAATCATATTGAGCCTTTAAATCGCAAATTCGTTCCAGCTGACATTTTAGCGTAACTACACCATAATTGTTGCAGTCCAAGAACGCGAAAATATGCCCATGCACATAAAACGCCAGCACTTCGCTTGCATAACGGAATGCTGTGAAGGGCATTTTCTCCTCCACATCGTCACCCAGCGACAGGCATAATTCGCGAAAGTCTTCGATATTCACGATTATTTCAACATTTTATCTGCCAACCGTTTACTTGTACTATTTTGCTGGTTCCCACTTGCAGCGTACTGGCGAGACTATTGCGCCTTCCTTCTTGAGTTCTGCAAAAGCCTTGTCAACTTCCTTGCGGTCGGCACCGAGAGCCGTTGTGATTTCACCAGCCGAGACAGGCTTGCCAGCCTCGCGCATTGCCTTTAATACTTGTTCTTTCATTGCGTTGTGTCTTAAATTTATAATGTTGCAAACTTAAGAATTTTTGTCGAACTGGCAAATCGCGAGAATGCAAAATGGTTTAAAGTTGTTTGAGGTGGTTTAGTATTGTTTGAGGTGGTTTAAAGTTGTTTGAAGTGGTTTGGGGTGGTTTGAGGTTGTTTGAAGTTGTTTAAAGTTTTTCACAAAAAATATCATCGTATTCAATAATTCATTACCTTTGACTTTTCAAATAATATGTAAAATGGATAATATCGTATTACAGAAAGCAAAATACTGGACAAGTGAAGTTTTCGACGAGCAGACCCGCAAGGCTGTAGCCGAAATGATTGAGAATAACCCCGAACAGCTGAACGAAAGTTTCTACAAGGACTTGGAGTTCGGAACTGGCGGTCTGCGCGGAATAATGGGTGCAGGAACAAACCGCATGAACCGCTACACCGTTGGAATGGCTACGCAGGGACTTGCAAACTATCTGCTTGCACATTGCGACAAGGCTAAGGGAATCAGCTGTGCAATAGCCCACGACAGCCGCAACAACAGCCGCGAGTTTGCAAAGATTACCGCTTCGGTACTGTCGGCAAACGGAATCAAGGTGTATCTGTTCGACAAGTTGCGTCCGACACCCGAATTGTCGTTTGCAATCCGTCACCTGCATTGCAATTCGGGAATCGTCATCACCGCTTCGCACAACCCTAAGGAATACAATGGCTACAAGGTTTACTGGAGCGATGGCGGTCAGGTAATTCCGCCGCACGACAAGGGCATAATCGAGGATGTCAGGAAAGTCACCGTTGAGGACATCAAGTTCGACGACGCTTTGAAGAATGTTGTGGAAATTGGCGCAGATGTTGACAATGCCTACATCGAAGCACTGAAGTCGTTGTGCCACAATGTAAAGGACAATGCAAGTGCAAACCTGAAAATCGTATATACCCCAATCCACGGTTCGAGCATAAGCGTACTGCCACAGGCACTGAAGAGCATTGGCTTCAACGATGTCAACATTGTTGAGGAACAGGCAGTTCCCGACGGCAATTTTCCAACTGTAAAGTCACCGAATCCCGAGGAGCGCGAGGCTCTCACTCTTGCAATCCGAAAGGCAGAACAGATTGGAGCCGACATCGTATTCGGTACCGACCCCGACAGCGACCGTCTTGGCGTAGTGGTAAACCACAATGGCAAGTTCGTAATTCTCAACGGCAACCAGACTGCATCGATACTTGTGCATTATCTTCTCGACAGTTTCAAGGCCGAAGGTCGTCTGAAAGGAAAGGAATTCATCGTTAAGACTATCGTTACTACAGAGCTTATTCCGCAGATTGCCAAGGATTACGGCGTAAAATGCCTTGATGTGCTCACTGGCTTCAAGTATATTGCCGAGGAAATCGAAAAGAACTACGGCAAGATGCAGTTCATAGGCGGTGGCGAGGAAAGCTACGGATTCCTTGCTGGCGACTGTGTTCGCGACAAGGACGCAGTAATCGCCTCGATGCTGGTGTGCGAAGCTGCTGCCCGAATGAAGGCACAAGGCAAAACCTTGATGGACTTGCTGCTGGACATCTACATAAAGTACGGCTTCTACCTCGAAGGACTGAAGTCGCTCACCAAGCCCGGACAAAGCGGAATGCAGGAAATAGAGGCTATGATGGAGAAATTCAGAAGTACGCCGCCCGAGTCGATTTGTGGAGTGCAGGTTGTTATGGTTCACGATTTCCTTGTACGCAAGTCGTACGACAAAATCAGCGACCTCTGCTACGACATCACCCTGCCCAAGTCGAATGTACTGCAGTACGACCTTGCCGATGGCAGCAAGATTACAGTCCGTCCGTCGGGTACCGAACCGAAGATTAAATTCTATATAGGTGTAAAGGGCAAGCTCGAAAGTCCGAGCCAGTACGAAGCAACCGAGGAGAAACTGAAGGCAAGAATTGATGAGATAATTGAAACAATAACGAAAGGCTAACAGGCATGAAGATGTCGCCATATAGCCATTCAAATTGTACAGACGCAAAATTTTGCGTCTCAACAGAAACAGGAACATTGTACAGTCGCGGCGCGCCACGACACAACTAGAAACTTAGAAACAACTTTAAACTTAGAAACGGGCGTTAGCCCACATAAACTTAGAAACAAAAAACTTATAGACTATGGCAAAAGATGGAAGCGGTTGCTTAGGAGCAACATTAATCGGAGGAGTAATTTTTGTAATACTTCTTATTTGTGGTATTTATGTATGGCGTTCGTACAACAAGATTGTAGAGGCCGACCAGGCAGTGAAGAAGCCGTGGGCCGATGTGCAGGCAGCATACCAGAAGCGTGCCGACCTCATCCCCAACTTGGTTGAAACCGTTAAGGGCTACGCAGCTCACGAGCAGGGAACTTTGACGGCTGTTATCGAAGCACGCAGCACAGCAACATCAATCAATATCAACGCCGACGAACTCAACAACGAAACATTCGCTAAGTTCCAGGAAGCACAGGATAATGTATCAAGCACTTTGAGCCGCTTGCTTGCAGTGCGCGAGGCTTATCCCGAACTGAAGGCCGATGCTCACTTCACGCAGTTAATGAACCAGTTGAAGGAAATTGAAGCCGAAATCGCAGCTAAGCGCGAAATCTTCAACGCAGCAGTACAAGATTACAATGTCCTTGTGATAAAGTTCCCGAAGAACTTGGTAGCAAAGATGTTCGGATTCGGCGAAAGGGCTTACTTCGAGGCTAGTCAGGCAGCACAGGAAGCACCGAAGGTACAGTTTTAATTGAATGGTAACCGTCATTCCGCAAAACTGAACGAACAGGCGCAGGGACGAGCCTTGTGAGTTCGTTTGTGCGGAATCTCCCTTGTGGACAATATGGTGCAAAACAGGGGATTTCGCATAGTCGAACAATATGATGCTACCCGTTCCGTTTCGCATTATTGTTCTGCCTTGCGGAATGACATTAAAAAAAAGTAATAATTATGAGTAAAAACATTTTGTTATTAGCAGCTGCAGCAATGCTTATGTTGCTGTCGTGCAACAATTCTGCCGACAAAAAGTCAGCAGACGAAAAGGAGTCGGCACAGGCCGAACAAACCACAGACGAAAAAGCACAGGATATCCTTCTTGTCAAAAGCATAGAGAAAATTTATGACGGAGAATCTGTTGGCGTAATTAATTTCAAGTACGATGACCAGAGCCGCCTTATCAACCAGAAAGACGAATACGATGAATATACCGTATCATACGCTACCGACGAAATCAAGGTCAAAGAGGAATCTGCTACAACTACCTACAAATATTCAGATGGTAAGTTGACCACAGGTTGCATCGATATGGGTAAAGAAGGAAAGATTAATATCAAGTACAACTACGAAGGAGACAAGGTTAGTTGGATAACCCGCGATTTCGGTCCAAATGCTGACCCATATTACACAAGCGAGGACATTATATACAAGTGGGAAAATAATTGCATGACCGAATATACTGTAGTTTACAACACCAACGACATGGAAGAACCGCAATCGACTACGGAATTTGAATATACTGACATTAAAAATCCGTTTACAATAGATGTGTTTACAATCTTCTATTCAGCACCTGGAGCTTCGTCGTTTGGAAAAGATTTGGCATCGGAATATCTTCCCTCGAAGTCGCATTTCAGTGGCATTGTCGATGGTTGGGAAACAGAGCAGAACACCACTTACGAGTACAAAATAGACGACGCTACCGGCAGGATAACCGAAATAACAATCAAGGATGAAAACGAAACCGACTACGATGGCGAAATCGAAAAGGAAACAACAGTCTGCACCTTGAAACTTAATTACTAAATAAGTAGAACAAAAATTATTAAAAATGAAAAGTATAAGAATAGCAATTTTGATGGCAATAGCAGCCATAATTTTGGGAAGTTGTGCAAAAGAACCAACTTCATTATTTACTGTTGACAAGACCGAAATTTATGTTGGCGATGTCGTTTCTTTTACTAATCAGTCAAGCGATGCAGACACTTACCAGTGGGATTTCGGCGATGGCAAAACATCTTCGGAGGTCAATCCAATTCATTCATACGAAAGTGCAGGCACCTACACGGTTACTCTTATTGCAAGCACAAAGAAAAATTCAAGTTCATATAATATGACCTTGACTGTAAAACGCCCTAACGAGTTTGTTGTCAGCAATACGCATTATCCTGTGAATAATGTTGTCGTTTTATGTAGTGAATCTGTTGATGGAAATGTTTATGAGATTTATTTACTAAATGGCGAAATACATTTTAACCAAAACTATGACCGTTTTTTAGGCAATGGCTCTGCACTTGGAATAATCTTATATGCAACATCTTTTGAGATAGGTACTTATATGATTAGCAACAATGTTTATGCTACATTAGGAACATGTGAAAATGTTGAAGCGTACATTAATTACAACTATTCTACAGGCACCGCTATGGAGAGAGAAGCAAATTCAGGATATGTTTTCGTTTCTAAAGAAGGTAACAACTACATTATTGAAGTTGATTGCCTTGACGAAAGCGGTTCTAAGATTACAGGTTATGTAGAAACTCCTATAACAATTATTAATTTGTAAGAATGAAAATAAATCATTTCGCTTTTTTTGTATTTGTAGCAGTCCTTTTTGCTTCCTGCGGTGGCTCTAAGGAAAACAAAACCGAAGAACCGCAAGTCGAGGCAACCGACAGCATAGTGGAGGAAGTCGTGGAAGAACCGTCATTCCTTGTGAAAAGCATAGAAATCAATCAGGATGGTGCTGTAGATAGCAAGGTAACCTTTGAATATGATGAGCTAGACCGACTGATAAAGACCACTACCCGCCGCAACATCGGTACCGATGACGAGTGGTTGTCGGAAGCCTCAGTAGTTTATGGCGACGGCATCATAACCTGCGAAGGCGCGATGAAAAAACTGGAACTCACCTTGGATGGCGACGGCTTTGTGAAGAAGTCGGAATACATTTCCGAAGGCGAAGGCATTGTGCAACGCTACAAGTACAAGTCGGGCAAGCTTAGCGAGTGTATCGACGAAATGGACTGCGGCAACAGCTATTTGTGGGATGGCGGAAATGTAAATATTATAAAGGTATTTTCACCCTCGTGCGACGAGTCGTTCTCATTCGACAGCACTTTCTACAAATATGGCGATGTTGACCGTCCAAACATTGATGTGCTGGCGTTTGCCGAAGAGTCGGGATTTCTCCCTGGTGCGGCATCGGTTGCCCCGAAGGGAATGGTTTCCAAGTTTATGCCTATGGAAAGTAAGACAAATATCTATAGCGACGCTCACATGATAATGGCGACCTCCATAATAAAATATACCTACACTGTTGACGATTACCAGCGTGTAACCGGCATCGAATACGAATATAATTATTACGCCGGTGAAGATGAGGAATCGGGAAGTGTTAGCGTGAAGGTAAATTATTGATATTTTGAAACGATTAATGGCATTAATTTTGCCGCAGGAAAAATAAAATATAACACTATGATGTATCTACTTATCTTATTGGCAATTTCGCTCGCAGTTTCGGCTGTAGGATGGAAATATTTCATCTATTTCTTTAGTTTGGGTTATGGATATGGCGTTGCTGCTCTTGCAGTTGCAATGGTAGTAATGTTTGGTGGTGCTGTATCGCTACCGACAATAGCACTTTGTGCCTTGTTTTTCGTGTTCGGCTGCAGGTTGGGAACCTATCTGCTTGTGCGAGAACGCAAGGCGGCAGCTTACCGCAAAATCCTTTACGACCCGTCGTTGCAGAAGAAAAAGCCTATTGGTGTGATTGTTAGCGTATGGTTGTTCTGTGCGATACTTTATGTCGCACAGGTAAGTCCGGTTGCTTTCCGTCTGGCGAATACCGCCGAAGGACTGCCAGTCTGCGACCTTTGGGCGTGGATAGGTGCAGGTGTAATGCTTTGCGGAATATTGCTCGAAGCCCTCAGCGATGCACAGAAGAATGCCGCCAAGAAGCGCAATCCGAAGCGTTTTGTTGATACGGGACTTTACCGTATTGTTCGTTGTCCCAACTACTTGGGCGAGGTCGTGATATGGACTGGCGCATTGTTGAGCGGAATAGGCGCAAGCCTTTGCGTATGGCAGTGGGTGATTGCCGCAATTGGATATGCAGGCATTTTGTATGTTATGTTCAGCGGAGCAAGAAGATTGGAACTCAGGCAGAACGAAGTCTATGCCAACGACCCGGAATATCAGGTGTATGTGAAGAAAACTCCAATTCTTATACCGCTTCTGCCAATATATAGTTTGGCAAAATACAAGTGGTTGCAGGCGTAAAAAGATTCAAGGATTCAATTTTGTTTTCTAACTTTGCATTCAAAATAAAACATTCACAACGATGAAAAGGACATTAATCATAATCGTAGCTGTAGTCGCAATGCTGGCTGGTGGCACGACCGCCAAGGCGCAGACTCAGAATACACCCGAAGACATCATGTCGAAGTTTTTTGCCATGTTCAACAACGATGTGAACCAAGCTATCGACTACTTGTTCTCCACAAATGAGTGGCTAGAAGCAAACAAGGACGGCACTACAGCAATGAAGGAAAAGTTCGAGGCTTCGCGCAAACTGTTAGGAAATTTCAATGGATATGAACTAGCTGGAAAGTATTATCTCGGAGAGTCGTATGCGAAATACGTATATGTTCTCAAGTACGACAGACAGCCAGTTGAATTTGTCGTGACCATGTACCGCCCCGACAAGGTATGGAAACTGCAAAACATGAATTTCCACAGCGACTTTGAAAAGGACATGATTCGAGTGGATTAAGCTACTCGTTTTCTTCCGTTTTGGCTAGTTCCGCTTCTTTACGCTTTGTAAACAGAATTTCGAGCCAGCCTAGAGCGAAGAAAGGAATGAGCGGAATCTTGAATCTTACCAAGGCTCCAAAGTTGGAGGTGGAAATACCTATGCCAAGTGCGAGCACAACAGAGAACAACAGGCACATGCTTACAAACGGATTGCCTAAAATTTGCTTAATTGTGTATTTCACACCGGCTTTAAAGAACACATAAAGTGTAAGTAGCAAAAGTGCAGTGTTTTCCAGTCCTGACAAAAGCATCACAGCATTACCACTCTCAAAAATAAACGGCCGATACAATCCGGCGACTATAGCCTTAGGACCCATACTTATGAGGCTGCCTAGCGAGCCGTCGAAGTTGCCGATGTCGAAAGAATGTCCGTGATAGTATTCCTGCTTCAAGTCCTGTTGAGTAACACTTGCCTGACTGAGCATTGAATCGACATTACCATAGTGCCCGCCGACATTACTGCCTACAAAACTAAGTGCATACATTCCGCCAAGTGCAATTATCAGCACAAGTATCGGCGCAACAACAAATTTGAAAAGTGTGCTTTTTACCTTCTTCAGATATCCGCTTCCTAGCCATACCATACATGCAGCAATAGAAGCATAAAGAATGTAAACCTTCAGTTCCATTAATACATACGCACTGAAAATAAGTCCGAATATGGTCGAAATCCTGATTTTCCTATCGAAGAAAAGTTTTGCAAAGCACATTATGAACACAAGGTTGAAAGTAAATGTAAAGCTATCCTTCATAAGAGCCGAGCTCCAGAAACCAACTGATGGGATAAGCATCACACAAATGAAAGCAGCCTTGTCCGAGCAATTGATTTTTGTGCGTATGTACTGGAAAAATTTCCAATTGAGTAAAAATAGAAAAACTGAAAGGCAGATATTTACTGTATAATAGTTTGCCCCACCCATAATTGCAAATGGGGATAAAAAGCGATGAACTGCATATCTTGACGGGTCGCGCAATACTGGATAATATGCAAGTCCTGATGCAAGCGTATTTATGTTGTTACTATCTATCGTGTCAAATATTATCCTAAAATATGATGCAGGGTCTTGAAAAAGTACCATACCCAACCGCTGTGATGACAGATAATATATATATGTGTCGCCAGCCCATCCATAGTAAAAGTCGTAGATGAGGGCATAGCCTAGGCAGCAAGCCATCTTGAAGCCGAAGCCCAAGAAGAAATATCGCCTAGTTTCGTCGTCGTTCTTGTACTTGAAGAGCGAGATAAACCACACTATCAGGAATGCCAATACCAAATACCCAATAATGAGAAGTATTCCTTCAAGTGTTAGAAACTTGTGCATCGGTCGAAATGAAGTTTAGAAGGTTTTGAGAGCGTTGATACGGTTCTGACGTGCGGTCTTTTCCTTGTCGGCGAGAATCGGTTTCTCCCAAGTGCCGTATGTCGGATTTGGCAGAACAATGTAGCGAGTACCAAGCAAGTCGATGATTCCATCGGTTTCGGCAAGCATGTCGCCCTTTGTTTTGCGCTCGTCGAAGATTTCGGAGTGGTCGCCCATATTGTCGCCTACAAGCATGATGATTTCATACTTTTCAGAAACTTTCTCGCGGCGTTCCTTCTTGCAACTCGAAGCATCCTTTTGTTTCATAAGGAAATTTTCGGCAGGAACTTCGGGGAAACCGAGTTTTTTCATGTTTGCCATCGTAGGCTCAAGTTCTTCGGGGTATCGGTTCGATATGAATATTATCTCCACGCCGAGCGACTGCGCGTATTTCAAGAAGTCGATGGCACCGGGGACTTCGGTTGCATCGGCTTTCGATGTCCATATTGACCAAGTGGAGTCACAGAACGAAGTCGCTTCGGCAGCCATGTATGCTTCGTAGTATGAATTGTCGAGTACGGTCTCGTCGATATCGAGTACGACGGCGGCTGGCTTGTCGGTCTGCTTTGCCTTCAGATTTTCGGCAAGAGCAACCTTGGCAAGCTTGTAGGTCTGCAGACAGCAGGCGCGGTATTCGGCTGAATGCTGCATCCACAGCGTTGCGTTAATAAGGTGGTCGCTTTCGCCACATTCGGCGGTGGATGCTGGTTTGTTGTCGGCTTCTATGTTTTCGTTTTTGCATGATGCAAAAAACATTGAGATGCATGATAATGCGATGATGTAGAAAAATACTCTTTTCATTATTCTATATTTTCTGATTGATTTTCTGATTGAGACGCAAAATTTTGCGTCTGTACATTATCTGAATTTATTTCTGGATATTCGCTCTGAGCTTCCTCTCCCTGCGTACCCTGAGTAGCATCCTGAGCTGCACCCTGAGCGTCAGCCGAAGGGTCAGTCGAAGGGGCGCTCTGATGTTCTTCTGATTGAGACGCAAAATTTTGCGTCTGTACATTTGAATCTATTTCTGTTTCAAATGCTTCCACCGCAGGTGTTTCCATATCGTCGAGGTCGTCGATTGCGATTGCAATCTTGTTGTCGCCCTGTTCGGTTACGGTCTGGTTGCCGAAGGTGTAGATTCTGCCGGCATATTTGCGGAAAAATCCGTGGTTGTGGGTTACCATCAGCACCGATTTGCCAGATTCGCAGAGCTTGTATAGCAAATTCACAATTACGTCGGCACTTTCGGGGTCGAGGTTGCCTGTAGGCTCGTCGGCAAAGATTATCGGCGGATTGTTGAGCAGTGCGCGTGCCACGCTTACCGACTGGCGTTCACCACCCGAAAGCTGTGCAGGCATCGACATCTTCTTGTCAAGCATTCCAACGCTCTTGAGCACCTCGTTTATGCGAGTCTCTATTTCCTGCTTGTCCTTCCAGCCTGTTGCACGAAGAACAAAGCGCAGATTTTCATACACGGAACGGTCGTTCATCAGTTCAAAATCCTGGAAAACCATACCGATTTTGCGGCGTAGCATCGGAATCTTGCTGTTCTTTATCTTCTTGAGGTCGTATCCAACGACACTAACTTCGCCTTCGGCTACCGGAAGTTCACAATACAAGGTCTTGAGGAGGCTGCTTTTTCCGCTTCCGACCTTTCCTATGAGGTAAACAAACTCGCCGACATCGACATGCATATTCACGTTTTGCAATATAAGCTTGTCTTCCTGATAAACGTTCAAGCCCTTGACATCAACGAGCAGAGTGCTATTTTCGTCCATAATTATTTTTGTATAAGTAAGTTTACAAAAGTAGTATTCGCCCCACAAATATACGCAACATTATGATTGATAGTAATAAACAACATCGTGTTAATTAAAAGAGGTATTGCATTTGTTTTGGACTTTACAAAAAGCATACCTTTGATTTTTGATAAATTTGGACAATATTGTATTGATAGACACGTTATTATAAAAATATTACTGTGTATATGAAACTAAGGAACATAGCGATTTTGCTTCTTATCCTGTGTGCGACCTTTGCCGCCACGGCGCAGAAGACCATGAAATACACTGGCGCGGAATATTCCTATCGCGAGGCCAAGGACTTGTACGACAAGGGAATGTATGTGTCGGCGCAGAATGAATTTTTCAAGATAATGAACAGCACCGACATCGACAATTCGAAGTACCGCGACGATGCCGCTTTCTACTTCGCAATGTGCTCGATGCATGTGTTCAACCGTGATGCCGAGTACCAGCTCAACAATTTTGCCGTCAGTCATCCCGAAAGCGACAACATCAACGAGGCTTCGTTTGCCATGGCAAATGTCTATTACCGCGACAAGAAGTACAAAAACGCCCTTGCTTGGTACAAGCGCGTGCAATATACCGAACTCAACGAGGAGGACCAGACCGAATATTTCTTCAAGAAAGGTCACTGCCTGTTTGCCCGCAAGGACTTCGACGAGGCTGCAAAGGCATTCTACGAGGTAAAGGACAAGGACGGACTTTATGGAACTATGTCGTTGTATTTCTATTCGCACATAAAATACATCAGCGAGCAGTACCAGACAGCGCTCATCGGATTCAAGAAACTGCAGGACCACCCTACTTTCTCGTCGATTGTGCCGTTCTACATATTGCAGATTTACTACATGCAGCAGGATTACAATTCGGTTGTTGAATATGCAGGTGAACACGGCGAGGACTTTGTTGGTGCGGCACCCGAAAATGCAAAGATTGTCGGTCTGTCGTATGTGCGCACCAAGAAGTACGCCGAGGCAATTCCTTATCTGAAACGCTACATGGAAGCCAATTCGTCGGCTACCGATTTCGACTACTACGAACTTGGTTACGCACAGTATTCCACTGGTCAGTACGACGAGGCTGCAAAGAATTTTGGAAAGATTACACGCACCAAGGACACAATCGGGCAGAATGCTTCGTACCTTATGGGCGCCTGCTGCCTGAAGACCGGCAAGAAACTCGAAGCCCGCAGGGCATTCGAGACGGCATCGCTGTACAACTACAATCAGGTTATCAAGGAAGATGCCTTGTTCAACTTTGCACAACTTTGCTTCGAGTTGTCGCTGTCGCCGTTCAACGAGGCGATAAGCGCGTTCACACGCTACATACAGGAATACCCGAATAGTCCGCGCACCGAAGCCGCCTACGACTATCTGCTCGATGCCTTCATGAGCGCAAAGAACTACCAGCGTGCAATCGCAACCATCGAAAGCCTCGACTACAAGAACTCGAAGGTCGATATGGCTTACCAGCGCCTGACCTACATACGCGGACAGGAATTGTTCATCTCGCAGAAATATGCCGATGCAATAGACATGTTTGACAAGTCGATTGCCAACGGCAAGTACAACCGCGACCTCGAATCGCTTGCACATTACTGGAAGGCCGAAGCCAACTACAGGCTCGGCAACGTTGATGTGGCGGTTGACCAGTTCAAGGAGTTTGTGAATGCATTAGGTTCGATAAACCTTGAAGAGTACGGACGTGCGCACTATAATCTTGGTTATGCATATTTCGACAAGAAGCAATACACGGTTGCAAATTCATGGTTCCGCAAGTACGAGAAGATTGCCGATACTACCGAAAATGTTGTCATCAACGACACCTACAACCGTATCGCCGACTGCTACTACATAAACCGCGACTTTACTGCCGCTTCCGAATATTACAAGAAAGCTGTGAATATTGGTATGGTCGAGACCGACTACAGCCTCTACCAGTTGTCGCTCACATACGGCGGACTTAAGATGTCAAACGAGAAGATTGGTGCCTTGCAGCGTCTGCTTCGCGAATATCCAAATTCGGAATACGCCAGCAATGCAATGTTCGGAATTGCCCGTGCATACCAGACCGACCTCAACGTCGAGGATTCGGCAAAGTACTACTACGAGATGCTCATAGCAGAATATCCGCATTCAGCAAACAAGAGTACCGCACTTTCGAGCCTTGGTGCAATCGAGTTCAACCGCCGTCATTTCGACAATGCGCTCAACTACTATAAGCAGGTAATTGCGGAGTTCCCAGGAACCGAAGATGCCAGCAGTGCTAACGACATGATTAAGTCCATTTATCTCGAGCTCGACAAGCCTGATGCTTACATCGAGTACGCAAACAGCGAAGGTTCGGGTGTGGAAATCAGCAAGGACGAGCAGGACGAAATAATCTGGCTTGCAGCAAAGAAACTCTACATCGACAAGAAATACCGCGATGCACTCAACTCGATTACAAAATATCTGGGTGAATTCCCCAAGGGCAAGTACGTTATAGAGGCCAACTACTACAAGGCAGAACTGCATTTCTACTTCGACGAGAAGGATGATGCTTTGAGAAGTTACCGCGTAGTTGCCGATGCTCCTACAAACAGCTATACCGAAGAAAGCACCTTAAAGTCGGCATCGTTGCTTTTCGACAAGGAAAACTGGGAAGACTCCTATAATTATTATAACAAGCTGTTCCCGATTGCCGAAAACAAATCAACCAAGCAGGTGGCAGTTCTCGGTCGTCTGCGCTGCGCCTACAATGCTAAGAATTACGACAATGTGATTACGGCGGCTCAGGACGTAATCGACAGCGACAGGTCCAACGAGGAGAATGTCCGTGAGGCACAGTACAAGATGGCAAAGGCTTTCTATGCTAAGGACAACAAGTCGCGTGCATTGTCGCTCTACGAAAAACTTTCGCAGGAAGTCGTAAGCTACGAAGGTGCCGAATCGAAATTCATGACGGCATCAATCAACTACGAGAATGGCAACGACAGCATAGCCGAGGAAATCATCTACGACTTTGCACAGTCGAGCACACCGCACGCCTACTGGTTGGCAAAGAGCTATATACTTCTGGCTCAGATTTATTTCGACGAGGAGGACATTTTCTCGGCAAAGCACACCCTGCAGTCGGTGCTTAGCAACTACGACAACGAGACCGACGGCATAAAGGACGAGGCCGAGGAAAAATTGTCGGCAATATTCGAGGCCGAGGAAACCGCCCGTCAGGAAGAAGAAATCTTGAAGCTTAAGATAAACCTTGTGGAAGAGGATTCGGATGGCGGATTGTTCCCCGACGAGGATTTCGAAATCGAAATGCCTGAAGATGAATTCCCACAAGAAGAAAATAAAGCTCCTGTGATTGAAATAAAGGATGATTCGGAAGAGAAAACTAACGAATAAACATGGAAACGATGAGAAAACTTAGCTATATGAAATATTTGACCTTGCTGATTGCCTTTGCTGTCGCTGCTGGCAGCCTAATGGCACAAGAGGACAACAATACGCTCGAAGAGCAGACCGTAGTAATTTACAACGAGTATTCGCCGGTGCTGAAGGACGCAAGCAGAATACAGAGCCTCCCGGTAATTGCCGACACGATTAAGGTAGAACCGAAATTCGAGTATTCGGTAATGCCAACAATGTACCGCACATCGTTCACGCCGAGCAAGATTCCCGCTGCTACCGTAAAGGGCGAAGCACTGAAGCCGCTCAATACAGGATTGGTAAAGATTGGCTACGGAAACTACATTTCGCCGTTTGCCGAATTGTATGTCAACTCGAAACGACAGAAGAACTATTCAATAGGTATTGCCGCCCAGCACCACTCATCTTTTGGTAAAATCAAGAATCGTCTCAACCAGAAGATTTATTCGGGCTACGACGACAGCAACATCGAGGCTTTTGGAAAGAAAATATTTGCAAAGTCAGTACTGTCGGGCAAGGTTTATTTCTCGTCGAACGGAATCTGCTACTACGGCTACGACCCGAAGGTTTACGGCAATACCGATTCTATCAACTGGGATACCTTTGATTATGTTGATACCCGCGACGAGGTCGAGAAACAGCGTTTCAACCGTGTGGGTGCAAATATGACATTCGAGTCGCAACAGACAGGCCGCAAGCACTGGAACTACAAGTTTGGTGCTGGTTATCAGTACTTCTTTACCAAGACCAAGGACTGGCAGCACAAGGTTGATGTTGTTGCAAATATAGGTCGTTCGGTGAAAAATGCTAGCTACGGACTTGATATTGACTACCTGTTCAATGCCAACAAGATGGCAGCGTACGCAAATCCTAATATTGTAGGAGCAAATGGTGGAGCTCCACTTCCCAGGATATCTTCTAAAAATGATATGTTTATAGGTGCAAAGCCATATTTTAAGTTTGAGAACGAAAAATGGAATATAAAGGCAGGAGCTAAGGCTGTATTTGATTTGATAAGTGCTAATGATCCGTCATTCTATTTGTTCCCGGATGTCTATGCACAATTGAATATAAGTAATACATTGCTTCCGTATGTGAGCTATGGTGGACATTTGGAAAATAATAACCTTGAGTTTATCACTACAATTAATCCTTTTGTTAATAGTTATCCTTCATATTACAATACAACTTATCAGCACGAGGCTAACCTAGGTTTGAAAGCAATCATAAGTAAAAAGATTTACTTGCATATCAATGCCAACTATTCGCATATTAATAATATGGCTTTCTTTGTCAACGATACCACCATTCCTCTGCACAACAAGTTCAAGATGGAATATATGGATGTTGACCGTGTTGGTGCCTACGCCGAACTTTCGATGCGCGACCTTACTCCGGGACTCGACATTATGCTGAAGGCTCACTATTACTATTATATAAAGTTGGGCGACCCGACAGTGCTCAATTCTCCCAAAATTGCCGATGCGCGTCCGTGGCAGATGCCCGACTTGGATGTCAGCCTAAGGGCTTCGTACCGTCTAACCAACAAGATTTCGTTCGGTTTGGAAGGCTATTTCTTGAATAGGTGCTATGCAAAGGAATTTGTTGCTGGTGTGCAGTACGCCAAGAAGATGAAGGCAGTGGTTGATGTGAACTTGTTCGGAGAATACAAGTTCGACGACAATTTCAGTGCATTCCTCTATCTCAACAACATTGCTTGCCAGCGCTACTACATCTGGAACAACTACCGCGCACAGGGATTCAATGCGTTGGTGGGGTTGACTTATATGTTTTAATGGACAATGGATAATTGACAATGGACAATTGACAATGAACAATTGACAATGAACAATTGACAATTACCGCCCGTTGAGCTTCGCCTACTGCGGCGCACTGAGCTTGTCGAAGCGAGCCTGTCGAAGTATCGAAACGAAGGATAACGGAATTAATAATGGACAATGTAGGCACTTTTTACTCAATAATGTAAACCTTTTTGCATCTTGTCGGCATCAATCTAAAATCGTAAATCGTAAATCTAAAATTTTTCTTACCTTTGCGACAATAAAATATTTGAACATGAGAACATTATTTTCCATCGCAATCTTGTGCCTGTTGACTATTGCCGGCATCGCACAAACCAACGATTTTGTATTTTACACAGATAACGGAGACAAGTTCACATTGTACCTAAACAACGTCAAGCAGAACCAAACTGCCGCAACCAATGTAAAAGCCGAAAACATCAATGGTAAAACCATTGCCATAAGGGTTGTCTTCGAGCGTAGTGGCGTGCCTACCTTTAGCAGGTCGTATTCGGTTAGCAGCAACGACAAGGAAATAAAGATTCAGCTTGTCAAGGGTCGCGAAAACATATATTCGATGAAAACCATCAGCACAACAAGCCGTTCGCATTCCAACAACCAGGGTGGCAACGGAAATACTGTAATCAAGGACAATAACGGCTCTACCGAAACCAAGGACCACGGACACGGAAACAATGGCGGACACGGAAACAATGGCCACGGCAATAACAATCACGGAAACAATGGCTATGGAAACAACAACCATGGAAACAACGGTTACGGAAACAATGGATATGGCTCCGGAAACAATAATGGCAACAACGGCTACTGGAACAATGGTTACGGGCCAACCGACAATCCTCGCTGCCATTTCCCGATGCAACAAAACGACTTCAATTCGCTAAAGGCACAGATAAGAACCAAATATTTCGACAGTTCGCGCCTTACCGTGGCAAAACAGGCTTGCAGATACAACTGTATGACAGCCGACCAGATAAGGGACATCTGCCGCCTGTTCTCGTACGAAAGCAGCAGGCTCGACTTTGCAAAATACGCCTTTGAATACTGCTACGACCGCTACAGATATTATATGGTAGGACAAGCATTTACCTATTCCTCATCGGTTGACGACCTTAACAGGTACATAACCAACCAGATGGCAGCCTACCAACAGCCTTACGGCGCACCACAAGGTGGCTACGGCTATTTCCAGAGCGACAATCCCGACTGCCGTTTCTTTATGTCAGACCAAGATTTCAGCGACCTGAGACGAATGATTAACAACACTCCGTACTCTAGCACCAAGATGACAATAGCAAAGCAGGCTTGCACAGCGACCTGCATCAGCTCGGAGCAGGTAAGGGAAATCTGCCGTCTGTTTACTTTCGACAGCGACAGGCTCACATTTGCAAAATTTGCTTTCGACCACTGCTACGACAGACGCTTCTACTATAAGGTAAACGAAGTATTTACATTCTCGTCGTCGGTAAGCGAACTCAACAGGTACATAAGTCAGCACCAATATTAAACACGACAGAAATTACAATATAACGGGAAGCATTTTCCCGTTTTTTTATTACTTTGCAGGACTTGAATGGCAACAGATAGACTGAGATACTACCTTGATATTTTGGAAATTGCTCTGATTTGTTCGGTTGCATTCCTTATACCTGTATATGTGTGGTACGCCCCGGTCGTAATCGCAATCCTTGGATTGTTGTTTCTTATAAGGCCACGCAACTATGTAGCATTAAAGGACTCCGCAAAAACTTTAGGGTTCTGGGCGATGATATTTCCATTCGTCTTGTACCTTATAGGAATAACATACTCGGAGGATGTAAGGTCTGCCCTCCACAACACCGAAACGGCACTCTCGCTGTTCGCCTTTCCCTTCATCGCAACTGCATTCCGACAAAACCATATCGAAAAGAAACTTCAGCTTGTTGAGATTTCATTGATTGCAGGAGTTTTTACAATAATGATTTTCAGCATAATAAAGGCATCGTTGAATTATGCAGAAACACAGGATATTAACGCATTCTTTTACACACAGCTCATAGCTTCACCTCACCATCATTCATACTATGTGCTATTTTCGCTGATAATCCTAACGCACAGCATAATAAACTCCAATTCCAACAAACTTTTGCTGGCTCTTAAAATAATTGTTTCGCTTATTCTTGTCGCGTTCATCGGTATGCTCTCGTCGAAGATTACCATATTCATTCTGGCGACATACGTCTTGTATATTGTAGTCAAGCTGTTATTGTCGAAAAGTGTACCCAAATGGCTTTCTATAACCATAACATTAGCTGTAATTGCCTCAATACCAGCATTCCTGTCTTTGCCAATGGTAAAATACCGTCTTGACTTTATGATGGAAAGCCTTCAGGCACAGCACGACGGAGAAGTGACACCACGCACAAGAACCGAATCAACAACCATCCGCATAAAGTGCATGGAATCGGCGTTTGAACTAATTTCCGAGAATTGGCTCATAGGTACGGGTCAAGGCGATGTGTATGCCGAAATGGAAAAGAAAATGAAACTGCGCATGGGCGAAAACTACGCAGGCACCTGCTCGCCACACAACCAGTTTCTGCGTACATTTGCCTCGTTTGGGATTTTGGGAATAGCCTCACTCCTACTGCTGTTCTTCGCAATGTTCCGCACGGCCATCAAATCGAGAAACGGCACAATGGTCTGGTGGTGCATAATAACACTTTGCTTCTTCTGCATCGAGGATATGCTGTCAATAATAAATGGTGTAATTTTCTTCTGTTTGTTTACGGGAATAATGCTGATGGGAAAGCAATGGACAATTGACAATGAACAATTAATAATGGACAATTAGCAATGGATAATTGACAATGAACAATTAATAATGGACAATGGACAATTGACAATGGATAATTAATAATGGATAATTAGCAATGGATAATTGACAATTACCGCCCGTTGAGCGTAGCCGAAACGAAGGAAACGAAAATCTGATAATGAATAATTTATAATTTTTATTATTATAATATTTATTATAAAATCAATACCTTTTTGCTATCCAAAGCGAGAAAAACCTATTTGTAATACGATAACAATCAACTTCTTTCGTAATAGTTTCATTTTCAATCAGCGGTCTAAGCGCACCTTGGATTGCACTTGCCGTCTTCAGATTGTAGGTCGAAATAAATTGCGAACCAGTAATATTCTTCACTTTGTTTTCTTTGGCGACGGCAATCAACAGAGCCTTTTGCTTTTCGGAAACCCTTAGCAACATTTCCTGGAAAACATGCTCGAAAATATCAAAAATGTTGATTATTGCTGTTTCTATCGACTGCAAATTGGCTGTTTCCCCAGCATCTGTAATTTCAAAAATCCTATTGAAAACATATTGCATATACCAAGTATGTCCATCAAACAGAGTGTAAACGGTTTCGATACATTTTTTCTCGATTTTTTTCCCATTGTTCTTGAAGTGCCCGCTTACAAAATCCGTGTATTTATCAATCGCAATAGCATCCAAATACAGTGGCGTACAACTCATAAAGAATGGTTCTGAAGGCGTATTGAAAAGCTGTCCCATCATTCTTCGGTTGCTTCCTGCAAATATGAAGCAGGTATTCTGGCAGTTTTGCACAAGCTTGCGCAAAGTTGCAATAATTTTTTTGCCATCACGGTAGTCGGCTATCTGTTGGAACTCGTCAATTGCGACCACGCACGGCCTTGAACTGCTTTCCAAGAATTTGAATATCTGTTCCAATGATTTTCCTGCCGAACTTGTTGCACTTGGCTTCAAATCTATCGACGGCATACCGCTTATCGGGTCGGCACTGAACGACGCTACCACGGAGGACACTGTCATCAGAAACTTTTCCACCAGTTTTTCTCCACGCGACTGAAGCCTTTCGCATATCTCCTTTCCCAAAAGCAACACAAAGTCATCAAGGCTGGTAGTATCGTATATGTCAATGAAAAATGTTTCGTATTCCTTTGATATTTCTGGTGTCGAGAATACATGTCCAATAAGCCCAGACTTGCCCATTCTTCGCTGTGAAACCAAGACCGTGTTACGCCAATTCCGTATATTCCCAACCAATTCCGCAGATTCCTTCTCCCTATCGCAAAAATATTCCTTCGAGACATATTTGCTCGTTATTATGAACGGATTATTTACTTTCATGACCTATAATTATTATAGTGCAAAGATAATTATAATTTTTATTATTATAATATTTATTATAAAATTTATTCCCAGAATGTGATAACGGTTGCATTCAATGGAATAATTTTCTTCTGTTTGTTTACGGGAATAATGTTGATGAGAAAGCAATGGACAATGGACAATTGACAATGAACAATTGACAATGAACAATTGGATAATTGATAATTACCGCCCGTTGAGCGTAGCCGAAACGAAGAAAACGAAAATCTGATAATTATAATATTTAATTATTGTCCGCCCAATTGTGCGCTGTCACAGTTTTTGTGGTTCGACAAGCTCACCAACCAGACAAAAACATGCGCCAGCGCTCCAAAAATGCATCTGTTTTTCTATAAATATGGAACCTCTCCGAGGTTGTTAAGCAGTCATGGCGCGATGCTACTGCCATTTTGTCACCCACACTGACACCAAATTTCAAAAAATCAATCTTTTTTGTGCCAAAAAAGCACGGCAAAACCTTTGGTATGACATGAAGGATTTCGCCATAAAAAATCTCAACATCCTTATAATACACTGACATTCAATATATTAAAAACAAAAACAGCCGTTTTTGTCAACATTTTTTCATTCCGCTGGCACAAGGATTGCCATATTGAAGTCGTGAATTTTTCAAAATTGTAAAACAAAAAAAAACATAAAATTATGAGTAAGATTATAGGCATAGACTTAGGTACCACCAATTCATGTGTGGCAGTTATGGAAGGCGGCGAACCTGTTGTTATCACCAACAGCGAAGGTCATAGGACCACCCCTTCGATTGTAGGTTTCTTGAAGGACGGCGAACGTAAGGTCGGCGACCCTGCAAAGCGTCAGGCTATCACAAACCCATTGAACACTGTTTTCTCAATCAAGCGTTTCATGGGCGAAAGATACGACAACGTAACCAAGGAAATCGAGCGCGTTCCTTACGAAGTTGTTCGTGGCGACAACAACACTCCGCGTGTTAAGATTGGCGACCGCAACTACACTCCGCAGGAAATTTCGGCAATCATCCTCCAGAAGATGAAGAAGACCGCTGAAGAATACCTTGGCGAAGATGTAACCGAAGCAGTAATTACTGTTCCTGCATACTTCAGCGACTCACAGCGTCAGGCAACCAAGGAAGCTGGCGAAATCGCAGGCTTGAAGGTAAAGCGTATCATCAACGAGCCTACAGCAGCAGCTTTGGCATACGGTCTTGACAAGAAGAACAAGGATATGAAGGTTGCAGTATTCGACCTCGGTGGCGGCACATTCGATATTTCAATCCTTGAACTTGGCGACGGCGTTTTCGAAGTTAAATCGACCAACGGCGATACCCACCTCGGCGGTGATGATTTCGACCACGTTATCATAGAATGGCTGGCAGACGAATTCCAGAAGGAAAACGGCGTTGACCTCCGCAAGGACTCTATCGCACTCCAGCGTCTGAAAGAGGCTGCCGAAAAGGCAAAGATTGAATTGTCGTCATCGACATCTTCGGAAATCAACCTGCCGTACATTATGCCGGTTGACGGTGTTCCAAAGCATTTGGTAAAGACCTTGACCCGTTCGCAGTTCGAGCAGTTGGCCGACCGTCTTATCAACGCCACCATCGCTCCTTGCCAGCAGGCATTGAAGGACTCTGGTTTCTCGGCATCGGATATTGACGAAGTTCTGTTGGTCGGCGGTTCAACCCGTATCCCGGCAGTTCAGGAAAAGGTAAAGCAGTTCTTCGGCAAGACTCCGTCGAAGGGCGTTAACCCCGACGAAGTTGTGGCTGTAGGTGCTGCAATCCAGGGCGGTGTCCTCACAGGTGATGTTACCGATGTATTGCTTCTTGATGTTACCCCGTTGTCACTCGGTATCGAGACTTTGGGTGGCGTAATGACAAAGCTCATCGAATCGAACACCACAATACCTTGCAAGAAGCAGGAAGTATTCTCGACCGCAGCCGACAACCAGCCATCAGTCGAAATCCACGTATTGCAGGGCGAACGTTCGATGGCAAGCGACAACAAGACCATCGGTCGTTTCCACCTCGACGGCATTCCAGCAGCACCGCGTGGCGTTCCGCAGATTGAAGTTACCTTCGACATCGATGCAAACGGTATCTTGAAGGTATCGGCAAAGGACAAGGGCACAGGCAAGGAACAGAGCATCCGTATCGAAGCTTCATCAGGACTTTCGGAAGACGAAATCAAGCGTATGAAGGCCGAAGCCGAAGCCAATGCAAACGCCGACAAGGCTGCAAAGGAAAGAATCGACAAGATTAACCAGGCCGACTCGATGATATTCCAGACCGAAAAGCAACTCAAGGAATTGGGCGACAAGATTCCAGCCGACAAGAAGGCTCCTATCGAAACCGCACTCAACAACTTGAAGGAAGCTCACAAGAGCCAGGATGTTGCCGCTATCGACAAGGCAATGGAAGCCCTCAACAACGCTTTCCACGCAGCATCTGAGAACATGTACCAGAACGCTGGTGCCGGTGCAGGCGCAGGTCAGCAGCAGGCCAACACCAACATGGGCGGACAGCAGCAGCAGTCGTCGGGCAGCTCAAGCAACAACAACGACGAAGTAACGGATGTGGACTTTGAGGAGGTAAAATAAGTTGTTGAAAATAAATTTCTACTTATAAAAAAGGAAAAAGGTGTAAACAAAGAAAAATGCTTACACCTTTTTTTTGTCACTATCTAAAATGTTATCAATAAAATTCGTATAGGTATGACAAGTTTTGTGGACAATATTGAATCAATTGGCAACTACATCATAACCTCACTGCCAAAACAATTGAGCGACAATCTTTATTTCTACAAAAAATGTGAAGACAATAGTGGTAAGCTATTTGATATCCTAATTATCAGAAGCAAAGAAACTAACGAAAGAATGTTAAAACGCATTATTGAAAATGAAGTAAAGTCGTTAACCAATAAAGACATATCAGGATTCGTAAAAACTATAGAAACAGGATTTGATGAACAATATAAGTTTTACTACATTGTATATGAACATTTTGGAATTGAGAATTATGATATAAACAAATGCAATATCGACATTCCCTACATTATTAATATTGCAGAAGGTCTCAATTGGTTCAAGACGAGTGATAATTCTCAAAAGTTCATAATATCGCCAAAGTATATACGGGTAGATGAAAAAGGAGATGCAAGATTGCTTTTCGCAAAACTATTCGACATTTTCGCTACAGATAATATCTTGGAAGAAATTTATTTATCTCCCGAAACAAAAAAATACTTATCAAACAGAAGTCAGTCAAGTCCTAGACTTCAAGATGATATATATTCATTAGTTAAAACATTCAAAGGATTTATAAATAGCAATTATTCAGCCCGTTACAAAAAAATCACCGACTTAATTACGGAGAATTGTTTGGCGGAAAATCGCATAGCACGCTTCTCTAAATATAGTGAACTGATAGATTTGCTCAAGCAATTGCCTTCCATAAAAAGGAAAGATTATCGCACAATCAAAGTTGCAACACAACCGGAACATTACGGTGATTTTCAGCCGATTATCAGTTCGATGAATAAAAACACATGGATGATTGTTGACCACGAACGCTCCAAAGCCAATCAAGTAACAGGACAATTTACTACAGATGATTACAGCGGCCGTTATTTTGTCGATAACAAAGGATGCCTTTTTATCCCTTTATCCGGATGTAGAAACGAGAAAAACGAAAAAATAAATTCAAAAGAAGATTCGTTTTTGGCAGAATTCTTATTCACAATGCAAGATAGTTATAATAACTATGATTGTACCGATTTCTTTGAAGAAAAATACCAAGGATTAAACAACTTGGCAATACTTACCCAGCAGAACAAAGACAAACTTTCTGATTGGCAAAAATTACCTGAAATCGAAAAAGATTATATTGAAAATAACGCATTTAATGTAAAATACACAAAAAGAGAATTATCTAAAGATGGACAAAAAATAACCTTCAAATTGAATGACAGTGTAAAAATCAGTTGGAACAAAATAAAAACACTCAAAAACGAACATAAAAAACTCTTTGTTGATGAAACTTTATTAGGAGAAATTTTTGAATGGAAATCTGCTGACAAAACCATCTCTATATCAAATCCTAAATGTAGCATCGAAGAACTTCCGGAACAAGGAGAACTGTCAGAAGATATTAGGCAAGAAACTAGTCAATTCAAAAAACAAATTGAATCGTGCCAAAAATTCTTGAAAAGAGAGGTTGTAAATCAAGAATTGTGCGACATTGTTGCGACACCAGAAGAAAAAATAGATTGTCGAGTACACAACTTAAATTACGATGATTTTGAAACTCAACTATACAATGAGAAATTAGACCCATCACAATTAGAATCTGCATTGGAATCAATCAGTTATAAACCAATATATTTGATTCAAGGACCTCCAGGAGCTGGTAAAACAACTGTTATTGTAGAAATTATAAGACAACTAGTAAAGAGGCAAAAAGATATAAAAATACTACTGACATCACAATCCAATTTGGCCGTTGATAATGTCCTTGAGAAACTAATTGATATCAATGATGTTCAATTCATAAGGTTAGCGAGCGAGAATGCTCTTGAAAATGATACTGTTTCAGAAAAAATGAAATCGCATTGTTATGAAGAAAAACTAAAAAGATGGATTACAGAAACTGAAAAATTGTCAAATAAATATTTTGAAGAAAATTATTTAGGACAAGAAAATACCAAAGGAATAGGAAATCTTTTCAAAAAGTTTGAAGAAGCAAGAGAATCGAATAATTTTCCAGAGTTTACCAAACATTTGAATTATAGTCCCAATTACATTAAAAGACTTTTTGAGAAAGCAAACGACTTCAAAACCGCAGAAAAAATATTTGAGAAACAATTTGGTGAAGAGTATTTAAAATTGAAGCGAATTCAAAAAGATTGGATTTCATTTATTGGCAATTCTCTGGTTGATGCTGACACTGATGGCAAAAGAAAAAAATCAATGTTGAACAATGGTTGTCAAGAGATTGATTTTCTAACTGCCATGCTGATGAAAACAAATGTTGTTGGATCTACTTGCATTCATATTGCAAGTAGCAAGTACAGCAAAATCAATTTCAAATTCGACTATGTAATAATGGACGAAAGCAGCAAAGCAACACCAGCAGAATCCCTTGTGCCTCTCAGTATGGGACACAACATTATAATGATAGGAGACGACAAGCAATTACCACCAGTCATAACACGTGAGGATGATGTTAAAGACCAATTGGAAGACGAAGGGCTTGATATTAATAAGACATTTGGAGAAAGTCTATTTGAAAAAATAAAGAAAGCATTTGAACAGTCAGATTATAATAGACGGTATGTAAAAATGCTTGATATTCAATATCGTATGCCTAAACAAATTGGCAATCTAATTTCTGAATTTTTCTATGATGGGAAATTGAAAAATCCAGATATTGAGGGATATGACAAAAGCAAAGAACACGGCTTGAAACTAAAAAAACAAACATCAATTGTTTTTCTAAGCACATCAAACATAGAGAACCATCAAGATAACAGCAATAAGGAAAAACGACAAAATCAATGCAATGTAAATGCGATAAAAGAATTGTTAGGCAAACTCAACATTTCATATTCTAATAACCCGCAAAAAGAATCACCTTTTTCTATAGGTGTAATAGCTGGCTATCGAGGGCAAGTAGAATTGCTTAAACAACAAATAAATACTTCTGAATACAACAATTTCATAAGCAATGATAAGCGACAATTGATAGAAATCAATACTGTAGACCAATTCCAAGGTGCTGAACGTGATATTATTATCTATGATATAGTAAGAAGTAGTCTAGGTCGAGACAATATCGGTTTTTTATCAGACTATCGAAGAATAAATGTCGCATTTTCGCGTGCTAAACGTATGCTGTTTATTGTGGGCGATAGTGAATATATTCTAAAACGGGCAGGATTTAACCCAACAGATGATTTCCCTGAATTCAAGTTAAGACTAATAACCGAAAAACTTAAGAATGAAGGTTTAATTTTTGATAATTTGAAAGAAGTGTTCGATGAATAAAGAAGATTGGAAACAGAAAACATGGCTAGTGCATAAAGACGACCATAAAACAGAAGGTTATCGTCTAAAAAAACTTTTTGAGATTGATTTACCATTTTGGTATTGCAAACAGAATCTTTATGTTGAGAAAGATATCGAGGTTGACCGTTTTAGTTATATAATCTTGGACCTAGTCAATAATGGGAAAACAAAATATTCCGAAATTTTCAAAGTACTAGGTATTAACGATGATTCTTTTGTTAATGTTCAATTCAACTATCTGATAAAAAATAATTTTCTTCGAGAAATTGATAATGACACATTGAATATTACCCATGAAGGAATCAACTTTATGAATAAAAAGACAAAAATCAAGCATACAGAAATAGAAGATTTCGATTTTTTGATTCCAGACCAGTTTAGCTATTTGAAAAATGATTTGTCTGGGACTTTTTTCAATCCAGAATTGCCAATTGATAAAGATTGGTCACAAGGAATGAAAGGTCGTTTCTCTGGGTATTCTCTTATACAATCAAACAAAAAACAAAAAAAGGATGACATTGTAGATATTGAACACATCAATCAACCATCATTCAAAATATTGGAAGAAAACCGAGGTTTTTTTGCTATTTTTTACAACAAAATGTTCAAAGACAAAACTTTTTATGACTTTGCTGACACCAAATTGGAATCGCATAAAAGAAATATTCGTTTCTTGGGACTAAACTATGAAAATGAGAAAAATAAATCTGACTTTATAATAGATATTCATCAATACAACCAATCTGTAAAAAAATTTGATTTCAAATTCTACAAAGAAGAATATCTATCGAAACTAGTTACTAATTATTTCTCCCGAAATCCAGATAAGTTAAAATAACAGATATACCTTTGCGTGTCAGATTTACTCTGATTCCACGCTATAAAGGCGATGTTGCGAATCCGAAAGGCGGGGTGAGAGGGGTGATACCGGGGAAGCAGAAGTATTAATTTACAAGAGATTAAAAATCTTCCACAAGTTGTGGGAAAATTGGGAAAAAGAAATCAATCTATAGCAAATTCTTAATACTAACAGGAACAATTCTATCCTGTATATGTCAAGTAGCGCCTCCTACCATTGAAAGAATAGAAGTTAAACAGAATTAAGAATCGACAAAAAGCAATATAAAACTCTTCATCATAAAACATATAAATATCAAAAAAAAAGTAATTTTGCATCGTGATTCATATGTACCGATGCTTATCGGATCTAGGCTGGTTCTGAAGAATTACGCAAATAGTTAGAATTAGAGATCCCATTGTTTTATGGCAACAATGATTCAGGCATATAAATCTAGACAGTTCGCACAAGCCTTTGGACGGAGTGTGTATACTGATATTTTGCGTTGGGGAGACTCAGAAATGTTAACATTGCTTTGCCGTGCAAATAGACGTAACGACAATGAGACTTATATGGACTGCTTGCATCGGTTCTATTCTTCACTGAAAATGAATTACCGTTGCGAGTATGTTTTCAAAAATGAGATAATATCAGAACTAAGCAAACAATACGCAAGCAAACGGTCTCTTCTTATAAATGAATTCCGAGTAGGCAACTCAATTGCAGACTTGGCATTCTTTAATGGCGAAAGCCGTGCATACGAAATAAAGACTAGCTACGATACCCCCCATAGATTAGAAGGACAAATGAACGACTATCGACGCGTTTTTGACAAATGTTATCTTGTTATAGAACAAAGCGAAATTAACAACTGGAAGAATTATGATGAAGATATGGGTATCATAGCTTTCTGTAAAGGACCGAGAGAAAAGATTTCAATGGAGGAAGTCCGACCAGCTAAAAAAAATGAACGTATTGATGTCGATGTACTGATGACTTGTCTTAGGGCCGAAGAATATGAATACATCGCAGAGCACTATGCAGGTGCTAGATTATCTGAAAGCAAGTATAAACACTATGAGGAATGCAAGGATATCTTAAAAAGCATAGAAGGGGAATTGCTCCACGATGCATTTTTGGAAACGATAGAAACAAGGAAGAGCAGTTTTAACCTTTTAGTACATGCACCTCATGAACTTTACCAGATATGTCTAAGCATGCACCTTTCCTACAAACAATTGGATTTGATAACAAAAAGTTTAAACAATAAAATTATCTGAATATGTACTTGCCATTTCTTAGAGGAAAATTATTTGAATTCAAAGCCATTAAGGAGTTTATTGATGAGTCCTATAATAGAGACTATGGCGACCATATTATGCCTATTATTGAGCCAGTTAAAAATGATATTAAGCCAATGATGTCATGTATTGAGGCTATGGGGAAAGCAAATATGCCGTTTGCAATTGTTCTAAATACATGCATGGGTGATTACCAGCGTAAAACTTTTGATATTGAAACATTTCTCGTCGAAAATAGAATCACATTATCAAATTGGGCTCCAGCATTTGAAGTGAATGGCAATGCTAACGTGGTTACTATTGAACAAACAATTGCGAACTATGACTTAAGTAATGTTATGCTGATTTTTTTCTCAGGAGTGGATTTGAATGATAAAAAAGTCAATGGATTAATTAGATCTCCAAAAGTAACGTATGTTACTGTACAGAATCTTAGTCAGAGTCCTACTATGAGACGCAAATTGGCCGCAATGGAAAAAAAATTGATTACTATAGAAGATCGATTTGTTGAACAGCCATCCAACAATGCATACCGTAACAATATAGACGAATTCTTTACAGATACATTTAGTTATTACGCAACTGATTATAACATGTATGGTTTCTCTGATTTCACCTCTTTGGCTAAGAATTATAGAGAAGGAGGGGTGCTTCCACAAGTGGTCGCTATACATATCACATATCAGAAAGAAGAAGATGAGGTCTATATTCATCATTTCCTTTCAGACACAAAGAATGGTTCTAACAATATTAGAAACGAGTTTGAAGAAGCCAAGAATAAGATAATGCCATTTTTTAATAGCAAACCGACCACACAGGCTATACAGCAACTTACGGCTACTGGCTATCCTGGTCTAGGAGCCATCAAAAAATATAGTATTAAGAACCACATTGAACTAATGAACAGAATTCTTCATGAAAAGGAGGATTGAATATGTTGGACATGAAGAGTGAGTACTTTTCCGATTCCGAAATCGTTGGTTTTTTGTCTGATGGTGTTGAGGATGATAATCAAACCATTAAGGATTTTCTCAATTCTTTATTGTCGTTATATGAAATCTCACAAGACGGCAAGCCTCTTTCCTACGCTTTGATAAAAGACTGGCCTATTTTTGTAGACGAAAAATCGTTGTCAATAGTTCTTGACATGCTGGGCAGTCTTTTTCAGCCCAATGACCCAGTTAGATATATTGCAGAATATCGGGATTATTTGCAAGCATGGGATGATGTTAAGACAGAAATGAAAACAAATACCCGCTTCTTTTGTCAAATGGATTCGATTGTTGACATTTTCAATGAATTTAATATTGATAGTGACTCATTGATACTGTTCAAAAATGAAAAGTTTTTCCGTGCTCGTGTTCATCACAAAGAAGAACCCACTTTCAGTATAGATGAAATGGGGGCCCCAAAAACACCGGAACTTGCAACACCAGGTAGGGCAAATCCGAATGGAATAAGATATCTATACCTATGCTACGACAACAAGACACCATTCTATGAGGTCAGACCATATTATCTTGATAGGGTTGATATCGGTGAATTTCTTATCCAAGAAGACAATCTTAAGATTGTGGACTTTACAGAGAAAGTCAATCTTTTTAATGTATTTTATGATGAGGGCGAGATTGTTTTCAAACAGAAAGTGAAACGTCGTGTGCTGTTTGATGCCATCAGCAACGACTTGTCAAAACCTCTACGTAGCTTTGATTCAGAGTTAGAATATGTACCAACGCAATATATTTGTGAATTTTTCAAATGTCGTGGAGCAGATGGCATAAAGTTTAAGAGTTCTGTCAGAGATGCAGGAAAAAATCTGGTGCTATTTTATCCTAATAAAGCGAAATGTGTACGTGTTTATCCGTATGAAGTGAGTAAAATCACCATTAATCAAATACATCTAAAAAAACTGTAGAGCCACATCGTCTAAAAATGCTACTTGAAGAAGATTTGCGATTGCACCCCAAAAGTAAAATATCGGATATTGCCATACGGCTCCCTGATGCTGATATAAAAGACATCCGTAAAATGGTTTATTCAATGGCGACTGAAGGAATATTAGAACGAGAAGGTGCTAACAGAAATATGACATATCAACTGGCAAAAAAAAATAAATAGAAAATAAAAACAGAAAATAAACACACTTAAACCATTAACAACCAATACACTAAGTTGTTTTTTTGAATAAAAAAGCAAAAAATAAAATGGACAGAAAAAACTTCTAATACTTTCCTTCTCTTTGTCTTGTCTGATTTGTTTCCTCATACTCTTTCCTCCAAAAACTATCCCCAAAAAACACAATTTAATCAATAAAATATATATCTTTGTCGCTCAAAAAATAAAGTACGATGAAAAAATCATTATTTCTATTATTCGCCATCGTTTCTGTAGCAGGAATGATAGCATTCAGCGGTTGCGATACAAATGTAACAACCTATACGGTAACTTTCGATGCCAACGGCGGCGAAGGAAACATGGATACGCAATTGTTTACCGAAGACTACGAAAAAGCACTTAGTGCCAACAAGTTCACACGCGAAGGCTTTTCGTTTGCAGGATGGAACACAATGCGCGACGGCTCTGGCACTTCCTACACCGACCAGCAGAAAATAAAGGTGGTTGCCGACATGACACTCTACGCACAGTGGAACGAAGAACGGCCTGTAACCATGCACAACGGTCACGAATACATCGACCTTGGATTGCCGAGCGGAAATTTATGGGCAACCTGCAACATTGGCGCCGATGTTCCCGAAGCTGCCGGAAACTATTACGCATGGGCCGAAACAGCGCAAAAACAGACTTATACCACCGAAAATTACCCGTATATACGCATTGTGGTAGAAGGTGAAGATACTCTTCGAAAGCTTACTAAGTACTGCCCATACAGCGATTACGGATACGAAGGCTTCACCGATGAACTGGCATCACTTTTAGCTGAAGACGACGCCGCAGCAGTAAACTGGGGCGGACAATGGAAAACACCATCGGAAGATGACTATATGGAACTGATTGAAAATTGCACAATAACAACAGATACCATAAACAATGTGGTAGGACTTACCTTTAAGGCCGAAAACGGAAACTCAATCTTCATGCCTGCCGTCCGCTATTATAGTGATGAAGGTCTAGCCGATTATGTTTGCGGTCGTTACTGGACAAGTACTCTGGCAACCGACATAAGCTATACAGACCCTGTTTGTGCAATGAATTGCACTTTTTATCTCGAAAACGAATACGCAACCGTGTACCCATGGGTTCGCGATTGCGGTTTGCCAGTGAGGGCAATATGCAGGATTAGCGAATAGAAATATAAGGTTCAACGTTTAAAGTTCAAATGGTTCAACGTTTATGGGTTTGAATGCCACTTGTCGTGTCGGATTTATATATCCGACACGCTTGATTGCCCACACACAAGGCCGCTCCACGCGTGCCACTGGCAGTTGTGACATCTGGCTCTGCAGCTACGGTATTTATCTCAATAATTGCTTTCGGTATCGAAGCGGTGTGGTACCGGTCTGCTGTTTGAAGAAGTGAATGAAGGACGACGGTGTGGAAAAGCCAAGGGTATCAGCCACTTCGGCAATGGGCATCTGTGTGTGATGCAATAGCACCTTGGCTTCACGCACCAGGGCTCTATCTATCCATTGAAGAACAGTCATACCGCTTTCACTCCTCACAAGGGTGCTCAGATGGTTGGGCGAGACGCAGAGGCGTTCGGCGTAGAAGTCGATGGGGTGCTTCTCGCGACCATCCTGACTGAGCAAGTGTATAAATCGGTGCATAAAACCATCGTCACGAGATGCAATGACCTCCGTGTGAAGACTCAGCATATCGAGAATCAAGGCATCGAAGAAATGGACAATGATATCACTGAAAACGGTGTTGCGGTTGAATTGCTCAAAAATCATAGCAAGGTATTGCTTCACACGGCTGTAGGCCACGTCGTCGCCCGACAGCACGAAACTTTCCGCCTGAGCGGCCTGCGATGGCAGCCGACGGAAGATGACAGCACTGGCCACGCTGTCAGCACCGATGTCTGTGGCCATCACCAAGGCGTCGGGCATCATCACCGCAATGTCGCCCTCCTGCAGACGGTATTCCACCAAGTCTATCTCCAGCGTCATCTTGCCCTGCTGCACCACCACGACACGGCCGTCAACGGCACGATAGGGCTGCCCTTGGCGGAAAAAACCGTTCGCCTGCATACGTGCATTCATCATAATACCGTAGTCACCCGCGTGGCGGTATCCGTGGCGCACCAGCTCGTTGAGAGCCGTCTGCGCATCAAGGTTGCGTATATCCATAGTTATTGCGTTTTGGCTATAATAACGAATAAAAATATATATTATTATATCTAAATCGTAGGATTTCGACATTTTTGCCTTGGATAGCGAGATTTTAGGTCATTTATTCGTGGCACTTTTGCATTGTGAAATAAAGCATAAGAAGTTTTTATTAATCATTTTAAATTAAAAAGTTATGGAACGCCTTGGCATCAACCCAGAAAAGGTGGAGACCTGGGAAGACGGACGCCGCACGCGCACCGAGGAGGTGGGCAGCGAGGTGTGGTACTTCGACGGCACGATGGACGACGGCACCAAGTTCATGGTCGGCTACCGTCCCAAGTCGATGGACGGCATGACCAAGCCGGTCGACTCGCCACATGTGAACATCTACATCAAGAGCCCCGCGGGCAAGGAGTTCCGCGACGACATCGTCTACCCCGCCGCCGAGGGCAGCTTCAGCCGCGAACAATGCGACACCAAGGTGGGTCCCCACTGGTGCCGTGGTGACTTCAAGCACTACGATCTGCACTTCGAGCCCGTCCACGGAGTGGGTCTCGACCTGCACTACGACGCCCTCACCGAGCCCTTCCGCCAGGGCACCTCGCTGCTGGCCTTTGGTGACAACGACGAGTTCTACCACACCGACCTCGCCGTGCCCAAGAACCAGGTCTGCGGCCGCCTCTTCTACGATGGCGAGTGGCACGAGGTCCGCGGACTCGGCTACCACGACCACCAGTGGATGAACACGATGCACTTCGCCCTCTACCACCACTGGCTGTGGGGCCGTATGTACACCGACCTCTATACCATCTATATTTACGACTTCGTGGCCGCCCGCCAGTACGGCTACAAGCAGCTGCCTATGTTCGGCCTGATGGACAACAAGACCGGCAAAGTGGTCTTCATGACCGACGGCCACTTCGACCTCAAGACGCGTCTGGAACCCGAGGTGCATCAGGGCCGCGAGTTTCCCAAGGAGAGCCACTATGTCTTCACCAACGCTGACTGCTCGCGTGCCGAGTTCGACGTCGAGTGGAAGGACCAGCTCGAGTTCTGGGACATGTACGAGATGGCCGGCAAGGAGCTGCGCAAGCGCTACGATGCCATCGGAATGCGTATGCAGTATTGCCGCTACTACGCCAAGGGCGGTGTACGATTCACCCCTGCCGGCGGCACAACCCGTGAGGCTAACGGCGATATGATTTATGAGTATGCCTATATGGGTATGCCTGACCCGGCGGCGCACGTCTGACATTTTAGAATTGACAATAAGAAAAACGCTGCTCCATCGGGCGGCGTTTTTTTTTCGAAAGCGGCGAATGGGTTGTGCAGACTGGGCACCGAACCAGCGGCAGATTATAATAGTCCACTTGTCGTGTCGGATTTATATATCCGACACGCTTGAATATCAGCATTTGTAATGCGCAAACTCATTTGAACCTATTCTACACAACCATAGCACTTCAAGACAGCATCAACATACTCTAGATTCTTTTTGCCTAATGCCTTCCATACTTTTGTCTTGAAACTTTCGATTGTCCTGCTTGACATTAAGGCACTTACCAACTGCTCGTGGTATTTCTTCGGAACATCTGTAGCCGAAAGTAGCTTCTGATATTTTTCCCTGCGGGCTTCTTTTGATTCCGGCAACACCGATTGCCAGTCAATCTTGGCTGGTTCCAGCTTTTTATTGGCTATATTCACATACGAGTCCACCACAACATTTTTGTTTAGCTTTGTTGCATAAACCAAAGCCGACTTATACCCGTTGTCCTTGGACACAATATGGATTTCCTTCTTGCTTCTGGCACGGCACTCGTATCCCGCACGCACCGAAACCATAAAATCGAGCGCGTTTTTTCCAGCATACGAAAGACATTCATAACTTATCTTGACACCCCTGTCCTTGTATGCGCTTAAAAGCTCCTTTACTACCGAAATGTCGCCCGAATAAAAGATAACCAGCTCGTCATCGCTTCCCAACTTGGATATGCCAGTAAGACCCGCCAAACCTACATTCTCGTAATCAATCAAAAATATCTGCTTCATACCTATACCGATTTCCGCACAAAGATATTGGTTTAATTGCAAATGACGCACAAGATAACGGGACAGCGGAAAAAGTGGGTGGAGATTTATAGTGGCAATGTTAATAACGGAATCTCTCGAAGACGGATTTCGTTTTTACACATCGCCTTTGGCGATACCTTGATTGCCGCCTTGGCTGGTGAGCGTTAAGAAAATCGGAGGAACGAAGCGTAAAAAATCAGTCTGTTTGAAGACGGAGTGAAACGGAGACAAGTTTCTGATTTTTAGCGAAGTGTAGCCGATTTTTAGCGAAGCAGACTCAGCGGACATGGTTTTTTGTTTACTTTTTTGCCAACAAAAAAGTAAAAGCCCCCGCGGCTAGAGCGGAATGTTAAAGCTGATAGTCATTTACATTTATGTTATAACATAACTCCACCCGATGTGTCGGCTGTTCCAAGATAACTACGCCACAAGTAACCTTATACACAAAAAAGCCACCTCATCGGTGGCTAATTTATTCGCTATAAATGAAATGTTTTACTTATTTATGCTAGCATTCAGTGCGTTGATAGCATCACCAACTTCCTTGGTGCAAGCACCGCCAATGTTAATGTCTCTTAAGAGCTTTATGCCATCGTCAGGTCTTTTATCCGTCCAGCTATTGATTACAGCTACAGCATCATCGCATTTTCCTTCATCGATGAATTTGTTTACCTTATCGATGTCTGCCCTTTTAATAAGTAAATTTTTCTCTTGTGCCTGAGCTTTTGGTGCTTCTGTAGTTTGAGTAGCGTCAGTACCCTTAGTTTCTTCTACCGTTTCTGTCGTAGCGTTAGAATTTTCACCATTACCCTTGTCGCCACAATCGCAATCGCAGCATGACACACCCATAAGTGTTAAAAATAAAGCACTTGCAATAATTAATAAAATTTTTCTCATTTGGTTAAAATAATTAAAGTTTATGTCTGCAAATATATTGTTTTTTTATGAATCCTTTGCAATATGATAAATGTTATTTCTCCCCTATCAGCCGTTCCATATATCCGACAAACTCTTCAAGCTTCACAGCCTTGCTGATGTCGGCTTCGCCACTTCGTGTCCTGCGGAGTGATTTAAGGTAGGCACCATTGCCGAGGCTTCTGCCAAACTCGTCGGCTAACGAGCGGATGTAAGTACCTTTGCTACAAGTTATTGTCACATCAATGAGCGGGAATTCCATCCTGTTAACCATGATGTCGTAAACTGTTATTTTCTTGTGCTTCAGCTCCACTGTACGACCTTTACGTGCAAATTCGTAGGCACGTTTTCCGTTTACCTGAACAGCAGAATACACAGGTGGCATCTGTTCGCGTTCGCCGCAAAGTCTTGCAAGAGCCTTGCGAACATCGTCCTCGGTAATGCCCGAAATATCAAAGGTCCTGTCAATCTTGGTCTCCAAATCGAACGACGGCGTTGTCGCACCAAGGCAAAACTCGGCTTCATAAACCTTCGTGCCACCCTGCAGTTCCTCTATCAGCTTGGTTTTCTTGCCAGTACAAAGAATAAGCAATCCCGTTGCAAGCGGGTCGAGAGTGCCGGCGTGACCAACCTTGAACTTGCGTATGCCCGTATATTCGCTGATTTTCTTGCGCACCTTGTTCACCACGTCAAACGATGTCCACGAGTAGGGCTTGTCGAAGATTATGACTTCGCCAGTCTCAAAATCCGGCAACCTGTCGAACGAGAAATATTCCATTTAGCTGAGGAAAATTATGGAAACAAGGCCTACGATGGCGCAATACACAGCAAACCATATCAGTTTGCCCTTCTTCACTATGTTTATCATCCACTTGCAAGCGAGGCATCCAACCACAAAAGCCGTGATAAAACCCACTGCCAATGGCAAAAATCCAATAGAATTCATCGCTGCATCGGCACTTCCCTTTGCCATTTTCAGCACATCCAGCAATGCTTCGCCAAGGATAGGAGGAATCACCATAAGGAACGAGAACTGAGCCAACTTTTCCTTCTTGTTGCCAAGCAGAAGTCCTGTGGCTATGGTGCTTCCCGAACGCGAAAGTCCCGGCAAAACTGCCACAGCCTGAGCGATACCTATGACAAAGGCATCGAGCATCGAGATTTTTTCCTTCTGGCGTGGTTTTGCAAAATATGCAAATGCAAGCAGAGCAGCTGTTACAAGCAGACAAATTCCGACAACGAGCAGTCCCGAACCGAAAATCTCTTCAACGGTGTCCTTGAACAGAAAACCCACAATGGCAACGGGAATCATGGAAATCAGAATGTTGACTACATATTTCATCTCGTCGTTCCACTTGAACTTGAAGAATCCCTTGAACAGCCATACGATTTCTTTCCACAATATTACCAAAGTACTAAGCACTGTAGCCACATGTACTGCAACCGTAAATGCCAGGTTTTCCTCGCCGCTAAGCCCGAAAAGTTTTGCACCGATAGCAAGATGTCCGCTGCTGCTCACTGGCAGATATTCGGTAAGTCCTTGTATAAGACCAAGTATTAATGCTTCTAACCAATCCATCTGCTAGTCTTTTTTAGTGCGCGGACGCCACATAATTGCAAAAATTTCAACTGCAAAGCCAATTATCAGCACTATCGGAGCAAGCGTTATGCGGCGGAAACTGAATATTTCGTCACCATTGAACACGTTGGGGTCTGTAGATGCACCACCCGACATAAGTGCGTAGCCTATAACAAGTATTGCAAAGCCTATTGCAAGCGCGATATAGTTCTTCTTTCCAAGAGCAAAGCCGTTTTTTCCGTTTTCGGAAATTGCTTTTTCATTCTGATTTTCAATCTTTGCCATATCGTAAAAGTCAAAATTCCATATTAAAAATAAACTGCAAATATAGTACATTAGGCTGGAAACGAAAAATGGAAATTTTGGATTTTTGTAGAATTGCAAGAAAACTTGTAATTCAAGAACCTTTTACTTGTTATTTTCTTCAGTCTCCTCTTCGCAAACCCCATCCGAAAATCTCCACAACGAATCGCAGACATCCGCTGGAGTTATACTATCGCCATCAAAATCATAATCGAAAAGAAACGAATGTGCACCATAATCTTCACCGATGTTAAGACCATAAACCTTCATTCCCTTCGCTTTTTCGGAATCTATCAAGTCCTTGACTTCTCTGCTAATCGGAGTCCAGCCGAAATCGGATATGCACAGAAGGTCGGCAGTATCAAATTCACCGAAATCGGGCAACACTTCATTGAACAGCCACCTGAACATTCCATCCTCGTTGTTGCCTCCCATATCAACACTACCAAGAAACGCCATCAGCTCCTTCTTCTGAATCGCCAAGTTGTCAAGCTTATACATTTCGTACGAATCGGAGTATTTTACGACAATCACCTTCCGCTTTTTACGCTGTGCTATTATGCACAAGGCAACGGTCAAAGCCTTCGCCACCAAAATAGGCATACCGTCCATCGAACTGCTTGAATCCATACAGATTATTATAGGTCCTTCGTTATGCTTTTGCCCCTTGTTTGTGTCGTGCGATGCCGATGAAAACACCTGCAAACGCCGTGTGACATAGTTGCGATAAAAAAGGTCTTGTGTAGCTGGTTCGGAAAGCAACGCCAACTCCGACTGCAGCAGACTTCCAAGGTCGTTGCCGACAGAAATGCCATCTATATCGCTTTTAGTTGCATTCGGGAACGAAGTCCCCGACATAATATCGTCGCCAGACCTGCCTATCAGCTTTGCCAGGCGAATCAACGACGGCGGAATATTTTTAAGGTAATTGTCTTCCAGTTTCTTTTGATGCCCCTGTCCGAAACCTCGTCCCTGTCCGTTTCCTTCATTGTCAGATGATGCTTCGCCCGCTTCCAGAATCCTCTGCAAATCAGGCTTATTTCCATCACTATCGCCCGATGACTCACCAACAAATCCATCCAATACATTCTGCAAACCGCTTTTGCCAGTTTTTTCCGACCACACAAAACTTTGCCTATCAACAATATATGCAGAATCCACAGCCCGTCTTAACCAAGCGTCAAGCATCTCGTTCATCTCGCAAAGAGCAACATCTTCGGTCAAATTACCTATTGACATCAGCCTTTCGGCAAAACGCTCAAGCCATTCCTGCGCATCGACTTTCCATCGTGGAATAACCGACACGTGCATCTTGAAACGCGGGTCGCAAACGGCGTTCATAAGTGTCTGCCGTATTATGTCGGCACCATCCACACAACGGTAACTCAACTTGTCGGCAATCTCCTCGTGGCTATAACGAGCCTGTTCAGATGCTACCAGCAACTTCCGTATCAACACACTATATTTCATCGATATCCCTTACGATTAATCTTTTCCCGATAATCACCGAACGCCTTTTTCAGAAACGCACAATCGTTATATGGAAGCAGGAAAATATTTGCGTCAACCATCTCCCTGAAACACTGCTCCAACTGGTCAACTTCTCCGTTAACCCTATCAAGCATAGCCTTTACCGACCCCGAACGCAGATTTGAATTTCGTTTCAACGGATACGAAAAATTGTTGACCGACAGTCCGTCCGCAGTCTTTTTTACACGCAGGCTTGTAGGCTGACCGCTTATCTGCATACGGCTGTCATCGGTCAATAGGGCATAACTTATCTCCTTGGTTGACAGATTCTCATAATCATCTTTTGCAATTAGAATCTCCTCGTTACCAACCATAAAAACATAGTGCTTTCCATCGGGGGAAATAGGCTCTCCAACAGGCTTTGAAAATTCCATACCCTCGACCGACCTCAAGACATCATCCCTATATTTCATAAAACTACCGACAACAACCTGAGCCACAAGCTTTTCTATAGAAGAAATCTGATTATCGTTATCCCACAAAATATGAACCAGCAGCACACAATCGGACATATCAACGGCAGTACGACCATTCAGGAATGCCGATGTCTGCAAAACACCCATAGCCTTTTTCCAACGCCTGTCCGAAACGTATGGAGGTTCAAGCAAAGCGGTATCGGTGTCGCTGTCTGTTTTCTGGTTCAACCTCTCATCCTCAAGCTTTTCACGGATAGAAAAAATGACTTCCCCTATTTCCCACGGTATAGTTACATTCTGTACACCGCTTCGAATCTCATCAAATTCATCCGTTGTAATTTGCAGATTATCAGGAATTACACAATCTTCTGGCTTTTCTGTAATCAAACTAATGAAATTCCACTTGTCAGAAATCGGCTTCACCACATAGCGGATTAGGAAACGGTCCCACATTGCCTCAAGACCTTCGTCTTCGGCGGGTAATTCGTTTGAAGCTGAAATCACGGCTTTCAAAGGCAAGCGCATATCCTTGTCGCCATTATGGTAGATTTTTTCGTTGAGTACGGTTAGCAGAGAGTTCTGAATTGCAGGACCGGCCTTCCATATCTCGTCGAGGAAAACCACATCGGCAGTCGGCAAATACCCATCGACAACCCTCTCATACGAATCGCTGTCCTTCAGCTTGCTTATGCTGACAGGACCGAAAATCTCATCGGGGATGGAGAACCTACTCATCAGGTATTCGAAACTTCGGCTATCCTTGAACGCCATCTTCAGCCTGCGGGCTACCATACTTTTGCCGACACCAGGTAGTCCAAGCAGAAATATTGATTCGCCCGACAAGGCTCCTAGCAACGAAAGCCCGATAAGTTCTTCGCGCTCAAAAGTGCCTACGCACATCGCTTTCAATAGTTTTTCAATTTTATCTTTCATTTCCCATGAATATTTAAAATGGTGCAACCATATCCATAACATCCTCGTAAGTCAACTTATAGGTTTCGGCAGTGCCGTCAAGAATATCGTCGGACAAAGCCTGCTTCGTTTCGTGCAGCTGCACGATTTTCTCCTCTATGGTCTGGCTGCTGATAAGCCTTATTACTGTAACCACGCGCTTTTGTCCGATTCGGTGAGCCCTGTCCATCGCCTGATTCTCAATCGCAGGATTCCACCACGGGTCGAGTAAAATCACATAATTGGCTGTAGTCAGATTTATGCCAAGTCCGCCAGCCTTCAGGCTCGACAGGAACAAATGGCATTTCCCTTCCTGAAACTGACTTACAATCTCCTGCCGCTTGTCCAAAGGTGTCTGCCCGTCAAGGTATAGGAATTGACGACCTTGCTTTTTAAGTTCCACCTTTATCATCTCCAAGTAGCTTGTAAACTGGCTGAATACAACGATATTATTATCAGGGTCGGAAGCAATGTTGTTGAGGATTTCCAGCAAGGCAATCACTTTCGACGACTGCGCCGTCCAGTTGTTATATACAAGCCGCATAGAACAAGCAGCAAGACGAAGTTTCATAAGTTCGGAGAAGAATGTCAAATCCAAAGTCTTAGCCTCACGCCGTTCTTCCCTTGTCTTGTACTTCTTGAATTTTACTTCGGCCTGCCGGCGCATCTCCTCATATACCTGAAATTCATTGTCTGTCATTTCAACATACTGGGTATGAAGCAGTTTTTCTGGCAAATCGGTCAGGACATCCTTTTTTGTGCGCCGCAGTATAAAAGGTTGAGTCATATCCTTTAGCATCATCTTGCGCTCGTTATCAAACTCGGGAAGCATAAAGTTGTTGCGGAAGTGCATCCACGTTCCAAGAAGACCCGGATTGATAAACTGGAAAAGATTCCACAGTTCGCTAAGGTTGTTCTGCAATGGGGTTCCCGTTAGAATAAGACGGCTGCCTGAATTTATTTCCATAGCCACGTGCGAAACTTGCGTCTGCTTGTTCTTTATCTGGTGCGCCTCGTCAAGACAGACAACATTCCATTGCTTTTTTGTAATGGCTTCCGACTCGGTCACCAGCAAACCGTAGGTACACACTACTATGTCGTTGGCTTTAGCCTTATTGACAACTGCTGAGCGATTCTTCAGATTGTTGAGTACAAATACGTTAAGTCCGGGCGTAAAACGTTTTGCCTCCGACTCCCAGTTCAGCACAACCGACTTCGGCGCTACCACCAGCGAAGCACCACTGTCCGCCTTATATGCCAGAAAAGCCAGTGCCTGCAAGGTCTTTCCAAGCCCCATATCGTCGGCAAGACAAGCACCCGCGCCCCAAGCATCGAGACGGCACATCCATCTGAAACCTTCTATCTGGTAGCCACGAAGCTTGGCATTGACGGTGACAGGCACATCAGGAGTCAACTCGTAGGCGGTCTTAGTCTTCTCAAGCAACCGCGTATAACCGCTATCAGTTTGACAATTAAGACCTTCGAGCATAGCAGCAAAAGTTCCGATTTGATATTTTGACACACGCTTATGTCCTCCCGAACCCATATACAAGGATTCCATCTTGGCCAAGTGACGTTTGAGTTTCTCGCTCATACGCACATACTCGTCATCACTCAACTTTACGAACCCTTCAATGTCGCTCGAACAGCACATCTTGATTAGCTCGTCGAGAGTATAATGTTTGCCACCAATGGCAACCTTGCCTTCAACTTCAAACCAGTTCTTGCCGCTTTCGACAAGTATATCAATGTCATTTTCCTGTACCACACCCTTGAGTTTTAGCGGTCGCCCCTCGGGCCATTCCATAAAATAGCGACACTGATTGTCGTAAACGAACGACAGCAACTGCAACAAACCGCCAACTGCATAAATCCGATAGCTAGCATAACATACAACTTCCGCATTAACCTTTTCGTTCATAAAGTCGTGCAGTTCCTTATAGTTATTATATTCCTGCGACATATCGCGTCTGATGCAGTGAGTAAGTCCGTCAGCTTCATCATATACGGTCTCCTCGCCTTCGGCCGGTACAAATCGCGCAGAACCATTTTCCATAGCTACGGCAGAAACGGTCACTGAAAAATCATTCCTGTCGGGACGAACCCTGACGCACAAACAGCCCTTGCTCATAATTGCCGGCTGCATTGCAATGTCGAAAATACTTTCCTTGACATCAATAATGCCACTTAGACTATCAATAGTTTTGCGCAAACTAATGAGCGCCGACAACGGAAATGTACCTACTTGCAACAACTTCCTTATAATATCGCGCTGAAAGGCATTCGTCGCTATCAACGTGTAATGAAGTTCGGAATCCCTTCGCACCGTGTACCGTTTTGCTTCACCCAAACTGCCCTGCTCAACATTTGACGAAACCTCAATGGACGACCTGACAACTTTAAATTCAAGATATGGCTTCTCTTCGGCAATATTGACAGGCGAAAAGTCACCAGAATTCGGATTTCCATAAACAAGCCGTCCTGTACCGACAAGCAAAGGCACAAGGACATCTGTTTCTGCGCCACTTTTTACCCCGATTAACTTTGAAGCAATCAGCATATCGGTACTATCCATAATATCATACCCTTCAAGCGCCATCCGCGACAACGACAGAAGCTTGCTGTCGTGCCACTCTCCGTCTTCGGAACGGCTCTGTTCCATAACTGCAGTCAACGATTTCCCGTCAATATAGTATGCTACACGCTTCTCGACTTTCATAACGGATGGCTTCACCTTTTGGGCAATGTCGCCCAAAGCAACTTCCCACGACTGCTTTTTGCGAAGCAAACTTATCAGTGGCGCACCACCAAAAACCGATTGCATACGAGCTTTCGCATCGGGACCTATGGGTATATAGCCAGACAGTTCGTGCTGCATAATCCACGCCGAATGTACTGGTACAGAAAAGTTTTCATTCCTAATACCAAAGAAACCATACAGCAAATGCGCCCAAGTGCGGCAAAAAACATCCTGATGCCGTTCCAAGACATAGTTTATTCGCCTATTAACATCCTTCTGCGCCGACAAGGGTTCCATTTCAATATCCTCCAGCAGAAGACGAATACAAAAGTTTTCGTCATCGAGACGTACTAACTTTGCATATCTGAATACATCCATTGACTGCCTGTACTTCCCATTACTCTTATCGTTAAGGCAAAGCCTATACAGCACAATGCCATACACATAATTCAGCACAGGTGCAGGAAAGGCATTCTTCTGCTTATGCGACCTCTGGATAGCCGAACGGAACATATCGTAGGCATCTTCAAGTTTGCCACTGTATGCCAGCCTTACCGCTTTCGCCGCATCCGACCACATAGTCGGACGTCCCGACTGTCCTGCAAACTCGCCAGTCATAAAATAGCGGTAGGCAGAAATCTCATCTTTCAATTCGTTGCAACGGACATTGTTTGCGGGAATTATGTCGTAAAGCTGACGCAGGAAATCATCAGTCATATCATCGTTTGCAAAATTCTCTGCCAGACACTCGTCAACCATCTCCACCAATTCAGACTCATTCAGCAAATTGATGTAACGTGCATCAGCAAGCACCTGCTCCTGTATGTACTTAAACAAATTGAACGGAACACTAATGCCGACATAAGGGCGAGCGACCTTTGCCGCCGAAACAAAGTCATCTTTTACAACAAGTTGCACGACCTTCAGCAGATATTCGGCATACTTTGTCCTCTCGGGTTTTATCTGCGCAAATGCTTCAAGCAATTCACGGTATGAACGCAGCAGTATTTCCAACACACCGAACTGCCTGCAAGGCTTCACATAAGAATTGGTCTGCAAATAACCATAGCGGAGAAGTTTAGAAGTACATTCCTCGTATTGTTTCTGGCTCACCTTAAACCTTTTGCGATAAGCAGTTGCCGACTTACTCCGATTATTTATCTCTCCGCAATAGGTCATAAAGCACAACTGTCGAAACTCATCCGGCATAAGGCTAGGGTAACGGTCGAGATATGCTTCCCTATTTTCAATTTCTCCCATCATTCCAACAATTAACCATTAATACTACTAGCAATTAAATGAATGTCATTTTTCATCGTTTTGGTTCAAACGATACAAAGTTACTGTCAGTTTTCCAAACCCGAAAATTTGAAGAGAATTATTTTTAAACGGCTGTTTCATGGACCTAGCAATATTTTTAATGTACTTAAATTCAACGCAAAAGTAGAATATCATATTGCCAAAAAGTGGCAACATAATAATTAAACTGTAGCGGCGCAATACATTACGCCGCTACAAATTATCAATACCTCTTCTTGTGCTTTCCGCCTCGTGCGTGACGTTTCTTGTCGCCTTTCCAGTAGTACATCGAAATCTGCTTGCCGAACATGGCGATTTCCTCTTCGCGCGACTTCTTGCGGGCTGCCTTTATTATGTCAAGAGTAACCTTGTCTATCTTGTCCTTTTTCATTTGTCTTTCCTCCATGGCAATTCGCCTGATGCTTTAAAATTGTAAATAGGTTTAATGATGTCAACCACATCCACGGTATCCTTTACCAGTTCGAGAATCTCGTCCATTGGCTTGTAGGCCATCGGCGACTCGTCTATCGTGTCGTTGTTGACCGAAGTTGTGAATATGCCGCTCATGCTTTGCTTGAAGTCGTCGAGCGTGATGGTGTCGAATGCCTTTGTCCGCGACATAAGCCTACCGGCACCGTGCGGAGCCGAGCAGTTCCAGTCGTCGTTGCCCTTGCCGATGCAGATAAGACTTCCGTCGCGCATATTCATCGGGATAATGACCTTTTCACCAGCCATCGCCGAAATCGCACCCTTGCGGATTATGCGGTGCCTAGTATCGACATAGTTGTGCAAGGTCTCGAACCATTCATAGTCCTTCAGCGACTGTCCCTTGAAATACTTCGAGATGATGATGTCGGCAATGGTAAGCCTGTTCAGGTGAGCAAACTCCGAACAGATGTCGGCATCGTGCAGATAGTCGGTCATATACTTGCCGTAGAGGTAGCACTGGTCGTCGGGAATGTTGCATTCCACAGTTTCGCACTTCAGCCCGCGCAGAGCCTTCTGGATTTCGTCCCTCCGTCCCTGACGCTTGTACTCGCGGATTATGCGCTCGCGTTCCTCGTAGAGCTGCTCCTTGCCGTGGCATAGGTCAACAGCGATTTTCTGGTAATATTCGCAGACCTGCTTGCCCAAGTTTCGCGAACCAGTGTGGATGACAATGTAGATGTCGCCGCTTTCGCTTCGGTCGAGTTCGATAAAATGGTTGCCCCCGCCCAAAGTGCCTATGCTTCGAATAATACGTTTTGAATCCTTCAGGTTGCGGAAACAATTCATCTTTTCAAGTTCCTTGAAGGTGGTAACTCTGCCTTCGTGTACCGACAATCCCGATGGAATCTTTAGTCTGATGAGGTTGTCGAGCGCCTGCATATCAATATCGACCTTGCCTAGATTGACGCAGAGCATCCCGCACGAAATGTCAACCCCGACGGTATTCGGGATAATCATATCGTCGTATGTGGATGTAAAGCCGATTACACTGCCTTTCCCCGTGTGAGTGTCGGGCATTATCCGGATGGTTTCGTTCTCGTAGGCTGGATTGTTTACCAGTCCGTTAAGCTGTTCGAGGCAAGCATCCTCTATGGTTTTTGCATATATTTTGGTAACTGCACCTTTATTGTTTCTAATATCCATAATTCGTTATTTTTCAATCAATAAATCTTAATCGTTACACTATAACATATAGAATAACATAGCCAAATTTACCCAATTGGCATATTTTCTAGCACAACCACATTTATCTTCTCCGTCACGACAAAACGGACGAAAAAGAAATGTCAAAATTGGTTTGCTGTATCTCTATTTGCGACGCGACACAAAATTGGTGACGCCAAGAGATAATTCCGATACTAAATTCTTTTTTACTGAAGTTTTCATTTTTTCCTCGTTTATTAGTTTATAATTTCAATTTTCGGGAGCAAAAGTACAAATTATTTTCTGTACAGAGAAATAAAATGAAGAATATATATATTTTTTAGCCACGGTCCTTTCATTTGGACAATGTTCTTACTTATGATACAAACAGTTAGCACTTGAATAAATCCGCTGGCTGCGATGTGCTACTATGTACTGAGCTTGCCGAAGTGAGCCAGTCGAAGTAAGCTTGTCGCGCCGCACTGAGCGTGGTCGAAGAGAAGTCAAGGTGACGAAATGATAAAATGCGTATTAACCTTACCCTTCGCCCCTTCGATACTTCGACAGGCTCAGCAGCCGAAGCTCAGGGAGCTAAAGGGGGCGGTTAAATGAAAGAGCCGTGTTTTTATGGCACCAATAAAAAAATTCTTCCTGCCACTCTTGAATGACTCGAGAGGCAGGAAGAACCTTATCGGCAAAAAGCCGTCTTATCTTTCAAGTACCACCTTTACGGTTTCAATTCCGTTTGCAGTCGATACGCGAACGAAGTACATTCCGTTTGGCAAGTTGCTCATGTCAATTGCAGAACTATTGCCTGCAACATTGTTGCTTACAACGGTTGTGCCAACGCTATTGAAGATTTCGATGCTGTCAATTTCTTCGTTTGATGTCACATTAAGCATTCCGCTTGTCGGGTTCGGGAAGATTGACATTGCTGTGGCTGTTTCGATAGTGCTTTCGGTTGTTCCTTCTATGCAGAAGTTTATTGTCTTTGTCGAGAAACTTTCCGAACCATCAACCGAAAGAAGCGTTTCGTTGGTGTTCAGGTTAGTGAAAGTAGCATCACCAGTTGCCAAAAATCCATAGAAACCATTAAGTCCGTTTCCTCCTCTGTCCTTCAGGTTGAAAGTGTAACAGCCAGCACCGAGACAGAAATCTGTAACTACTGGAGTACCAGTATATTCACCAGCATTACCGCTGTATATTACATTATTGTCGGCATCTAAGATTTCCCATGAAGTTTCGGTGCCGTTGTAGTCGGCAGTAAGGCTCAGACGGAAACCTTCGCCGTCGTGCGACTTGAGGTTGAAGTTTGATGTCCTCGGTGTTTGATTTTCATTTGCACCACCATTTACAGTTGTTACAACAAACGAAATTGTGCCTTCGCCTTCTGGAATCACAACAGGGTCGAAAGCGAGGTTTGCTGTTGCACCTGCTGCAATGCTTACCTCGAATGTCTTTTGTGCGCTCAAATCACCGCAAGTATATGATGCAGTAACCGAGGTTACAACAAAATCGCTGGCATTCTTAACAGTGATTGTCGGTGTTAATTGAGGATAACCGCAATAGTCGCCGTTAGGTTCCGAAACAGATGTAACTGTAACATTGCCTGACGAAACCAGTACATTGCGGGTCTTGGTGTTGTTGCTCATATCTTCATCTGTCTGTCCGTTTGGATTTTCAACAGCAAAATTGAAGTTATATGCACCAGTTTCAAGTGTTATTTCATCAAATGTTATAGTTGCTGTTTCATATTGTGCAAGGTTGCCAGTCCAAGTTGTTGTTACAAAAACCGGGTCAATTTCAGGCATACCTGCAGGATCGCTAATATTGTACCAAGCTGTTAATGAAGTTAAATTTGCTGTTCCGAGATTCATAATAGTAATTTGTGGCTGGAAAGTTGCCTCTTGTGCCGACATTGCCGATGCTGGAGCAACGATTGACTGTAATGCGGCATCGTTTTCGTTGGTGCCAGCCACAACCATCACCTTTTGTATGTATGGCGCGCGGAACTGACGGGTGATAACAAGGTCGAGTTCTCCGGTTTCGGTCAGTGCAGGGAATGTAAGTTCTGCGCTTGTGCCTTCGCCAGTGTATTGTGCATCAAGAAGAACGCCGTCCTTGCTGAGTGCTATGTACGAAAGGTTTTCGGCTGTTACATCAAGCGATGTGGAACCAATAGGCAATATGTTCGAATATTCTGGTGTAAGCTGTGACGGAACGCCAACATACGGCATAAGTGACGGGTCGCCCATAAGGGTGTAAATTTCCCAGTAGTACTTTATGTATCTGGAAGTTGTGGAGTTTACCGAGAAGTTGCCGATGAAAACTATTTCGCCAGCCGAAACATACGGAGCTTCACCGCGCTCGTGGAACAGATGGTCGTAAGCGCCAAGTCCGGTGGCTTCGTAGGTCGGGTTTACATTGATGGTCTGCATAGAACCTACCGACCAGTAGAAGTCCTCGTCCCAGATAGTGCTGTTAGTTCCACCTATATGGCAGACAGCGCCCTTGCCTGGTTTTCTTAGCAGAGCCTCACCAAAGCATTCGCTCTTGTCGAACTTGTTTGACAGGCAGCAGTTGCCTATGCTGAAGAAATATTCGTTTTCGTTCTGCAAGTTGTTCACATCGCTTACATTGAATTCCGGGTCCTGCCAACCGTTCTCGTCGCAGTGTGCCGAATAGTTTACGAAACCAACACCATCACTAATCTGCGATTTGATTGTCGCTCCGCTGGAATGGCTTTGTGGCGACAGATAAACCGTAGCATTGACTCCATGCTCATCGTTGAAATAGTATTGGGTTGCATAGTTTATCTGACCGTTTCCATTTATGTCGTCGTACTGAATGCTACCATCGTAACCGGCAACAAGCACTGCATCACCAAGATACGAAGCATTTGGGAAAGTGTATTGCTCGAACATCAAGGTCTTTTCAATCTGCGGTGTGAGCTGCGACACATTCTGAGCAGAGAAACGACCATAGAACATATCGGGAATGTAGTCGCTGTTGCCGTCGAAGCATACCTTATATACATCGGTGTAGTGGCTTTCGCCCGAAATGCTGGTCTTGCGAACCGAAATCTGGGTGGTATCACCTACATAAAGCACATACGAAGGTGCCGGGTCGTTTGCCGTACCTGCTTCGTAAAGACCTTGCAAATAAGTCCTTACAGCAGCATCGGTGCGACCAATCTCATCGGTGTAGGCCGTTACGACCTTGAAACCCTTCTTGGTCTTCCAAGCAATGAACGGCTGCAATGCTTCCTCGAACATACGGTCGGCAACGATGGCGTAAGTTATCGGGTAGTGCATTTCGGCATCGCGGGTTCTCTTGTAGTTCCAAATCTTGCTGTACAATGCCTCGAAAGCCGGCGAATACTTGCTGTCCTTGATGGCTGTGCTACGCTGGTCGGCATTGCGGAACGAAAGGGTAACCGAAATGTCGTCGCGGACGGTAAGCGCATTGTCGGCAATGTCGTATGCAAACGGACTTACAACGACCTTTATCAGACGGATGCCACGCATAATGCCTGCTTCCTCGATTGTAACCATTTCAGGCGAATACAGACCGCCTTCAGCATAGATTTTGTTCTTCTCGAAAGGAACATCTTCCTTCTTCTGGTTCTTGAAAAGCGATGGCTGGCAAGGTACAATCACCTGCTCGAATCCTGCATCGGCAAGGCTTACAACCTTTTCGGAGTTAACCGTAACATTGGTAACGATTTCGGCGCCCATAGGCACTTCAATCATCTTTACCATTACCGGCAACTGCGGATAGCCAATCTGGTTGTTTGTGATATAGCCGTCGATGGCAATCTTGGAGTAGATTTCTCCGCTTTCAATTGTGCGTGTCAGCGAAAATTCCGACAGCTTGCTTGTAAAACTCAAAGTCGAACTGGTGTTTTCGACAATTTCGGTGGCGTTCTTTCCGCCGTTGATTGCAACTGGAACCAATGCCTGTGCAAAGCATACAGCACCGATGACCAAGCCAATCATTACTGATAATAGTTTCTTCATCGTGAATAAAATTTAGGAGAACAAAGGTAAAAATTATTTGCGATTTGGGATTTTCGATTGACGATTTTTTTTCGAGTGCAGAAAATTTCTCAACACACATTACCGCACGTTTTTGCCCAAGTTTAACGCCTTTAAGGTTTTTAAGGACCTTAGGGCGGAGGGGCAAATAACATTGCGGTATCTTTTCCTGTCTGATGCCAGTTTTTGTTGCATATTGTGGCGACGCAATGCATTGTGTCGCTACAATGATTAATCAACATTTATACAACAATATCACATCTTAATATGTGTAAATATTTGTTTCGTCTATTATTACACTTTTCCTATTGCCGATACCAAACAATGCTATACTTTTGCAGTGTATTACTTCACTAATACACTAACAAACAAAAACAAAATAATGTTTATAATATAAATAGGTATGATTGAGATTAAAGACATGAATTTCGGGTATGTGCCGCAGAGAAGAATCTTCGACAACCTGAACCTTTCGCTCGAGGCAGGACACATTTACGGTCTGCTTGGGAAAAACGGCGTGGGCAAGACAACCCTGCTGAAAATTATTTCGGGACTTCGCTTCTGCAACAGCGGAACGGTCTCGGTATTTGGAATGAAGCCAGAAAAGCGCAATCCGGAAATGCTCGCCGACATTTACTTCGTCACCGAGGAAATGGATGTGCCGACAGTAAGCGTGCGCGAGTATGCAAAGATTTACGCACCGTTCTATCCGAACTTCAGCATCAGCGACTTCGAGAACTATCTGCACCAGTTTGAAATCGTCGATATGGAGCAGAAGCTGACAAAGATGTCGCACGGACAGAAGAAAAAGGTGCTCGTGAGCTTTGCGCTTGCAACCAACACCAAGTTATTAATTATGGACGAGCCTACCAACGGAATGGACATCCCGTCGAAAAGCACCTTCCGCAAGGTGGTGGCATCGGCAATTACCGACGACAAGGCGTTCATCATCTCCACGCATCAGGTACGCGACCTTCAGAATGTAATCGACGCCGTGCTGGTGCTCGACCGTGGCGAAATCCTCCTCAACGCCGACATCAACACCATTTGCGACCGCCTCACTTTCAAGGTTTTGTCGGCCGATGAGTACAACGAACTGTCGGCTCAGGGCAAGGTACTCTACAGCGAGGACAACATTGCCGGCAAGGTGGCCGTTTGCACACACATCGACGAAGCCGACGACAAGTTCGACATGGAACTGCTGTTCTGCGCGGCTATTTCGGCAAGGGAAAAGATGCGCGAAATATTCACCGAAAACGAAAACGGCAAATCGAGGTTTGCCAGTGAAATGGAAACTAAGTTGAACAATTAAAAAGGTATGGCTATGGAAAATTTATCATTCTATCGTATAGGGCTACTTTTCAAGCGTTATTTCTGCGAAAACTGGAAAAAGGATGTCATCGTGGCAGCAATAATATTCGCTGTCGAGATGCTTACTTCACTGGAACAGGAAACTTCTGACATATCGTGGTTTTTGCTTTTTGTTTTCTTCATCCTCTATTCGGGACGCATATTCGGCATGCTCGGGAAACCGCAGAGGGCAATCAACTACCTTATGCTTCCTGCCAGCGGATGCGAGAAACTCACAGTAAACCTCATCCTCAGCCACTTCTACTACCCAGTTCTTCTCATTGTAGCTTCGTGCCTCGGAATCTGGGCAAGTTCGTTCTTCTGCTACTTCATATACGACGAGTTCACATTCAAGAGCATCAATTATATGGGCATAGTCGGTTCGTCCACGATATGGTACGCTTGTCTGGCCCTGCTTCTCAACAATGCCATAATGATGTTTGGCTCGGTGTATTTCCGTAAGGCTGCGGTTATAAAGACTTTGCTTTGCGAGGCTGCGTTCTTTATGCTGTATGCAATTGTTATGGTGCTGTTTATTTTCAAGACGGTCATTAACGAAATGTATGTTACAGCCGACAAAATTGAATACGGAAATGTGATACTGATAGTGTTTATGCTCTGTGTGACTGTATTCTTCTGGGTTTTGAGTTATTTCAGGTTAAAGGAAACGGAGGCTTAGTATGGACTTTTCAGAATCGAAGGCTATCTACCAGCAGATTGCCGACTATGTGTGCGAGCAAGTCCTGATGGGCAGGTGGAAGGAAAACGACAGGATACTTTCGGTGCGCGAACTCGGCGTACAGCTCGAGGTGAACCCCAACACGGTGCTTCGCGCCTACGATTTCCTGCAACGCTACGGAATAATCACCAACAAGCGGGGCGTTGGATATTTCGCTGCCGAAGATGCCATTGCAAAAATCAAGGAACTCCGTCGCGAAAGGTTTGTAAACAAGGAACTTCCGCACATTTTTCAGGAAATGGAGCTTCTTGGAATCGAAATAGGTGAATTGAGTGAATATTATAACGAATTTTTAAAAGCAAAGAAAGATGAAAAAGGAAACTAACATAATGCTATTCAGTGGATTAGCTGTAATATTTATACTGATGGTTGTAGGCGTATTGACTTGTTTTTCGGTAAAGGACAACGAGATAACTACTTTGCCTAACAAACCCGAGAAGGTCGAGATTCGCGACTTGGAGGCCTTTGATGCCATCGACAACGAAGGCATCTGCAACATCGTCTATGTGCAGTCCGAAAAGTCGGCAGTTGAGATTTCGGCTCCCGAAAATTATATCGACCGCATAAAGACCGATGTTGACGATGGTGTTCTGTGCATCGACATTTCGGGCAGACTTCGCAGAAACAGCGATACAAAAATCAACATCAAGGTATATTCGCCCGCTTGCAAGTCAATCAAGAACGAAGGCGTTGGCAACATTACCTGCGACTCGCTTCGTGCCGACACTTTGATAGTGAAGAACGAGGGCGTTGGCTCGATAGAGTTGAGCAAACTGTCGGTTTCTTGCCTGAAAGCCGACAACGAGGGCGTAGGCAAAATCAGTGTCGAAGTGCTTGATGCAAACTATGTCCGCCTCGACAACGAGGGCGTTGGAAGTGTAAGCATTTCGGGCAAAGCCGAGATTGCAAAGCTCATAAACGAAGGCGTCGGTTCTATTGATGCCACCGAACTGGACTGCGAAGATGTAGGGTTTTCCAATGAAGGATTGGGAAAGGTGCTGACGAAAAATAATTAAACTCAAGGCAGAGCCTTGTGAACGATAAGTCGTAGGCTGGAGCCTACGACTACAAGAACCAACCTCAAACAATATCAAACAATTTCAATGAACAGACGTTGCGCGCAACGTCTCTAACAAAATAATTTTTAAACAACATCAAACCATTTCAAACAACATCGTTAACATAAATTTTACTTACTTCAAAAAGAGTCCGTTCCCAGCGGTCTCTTTTTTGTGTGTCATAGAAACAGAAAAGGCCGAGTTTACACCCGACCTTTCCGCTATCTAAAATCTGGACAATTTAGAACTTCGTGACCTTTCTTACAATTACTTCGTTTGCAGTGTAGATTCTTACGAAGTACATGCCAGCTGGCTGTCCTTCGAGCGAAACTGTAATCATATCCGAAGCAACTTCTTCGCTAGAAACAATCTGTCCGTCAACATTTGCAAGTTCAACGCGTTCAACATTCAAGCCTTCTGCTGCGATGTTGATGACATTGCTTGTCGGGTTCGGGTAGATTGCAATTTCAGCGGTGAGTCCTTCAACTGAAGTAACGAGAGTAACATCGTCATTGTCGCGTGGGAAAATCTGGATGTCGCTGTCGTAAATTGCTGCGAAACCTGTTATATCCCAGTTGGTGTTGTCACCAATTTCCATATCAAGGGTCTTGAAGCTGTTTCTCAACAATGCTTCGCTACCGTTCTGCGAGAAGGTAACATTGCTACCAGTCTGACCTTCGGCGTAGGTTGTACCTTCTGCAATGTTTACATTTTCAACCTTCACAAGCTGTGAAACGTATGCATTCGAGCGAAGCTGTTCAACAGTGATTACGGTAGGAACAACAGCGCCAGTGTTCTGGGTTGAAACTGCAGTGTTGAATGTCGGGATGAATTCAAGCATTCCGTGATACATGCTGATAGTACCGGTAATACCACCACTGATTACATCGCCTTCGGTGTATTCGGTTGTAACTACTTCGTTGCGGTCGAACAAGAGCAAACCGGCAGTTTCGTCCTTTACATACATATTCTTGCCGTTGCGGTAAACAAATGTTACATCGCCAGTGAGAACGTAGGTGTCGGTAGTATTTTCAACTGCATACAAAGCGGCAATGTTCTCGACAAAGTTCGGGAAAGTGTATCTTGCTGTTGCTACGAAACTTTCATCGTCACCAAGTATTGCAATAGCCTTGATTGTTGTGTTCTGGCTAACTGCGATTGCTCCGGTGTACTGAGTCGATTCGTTTGTCGGTGCAGAACCATCGGTTGTGTAGTAAATGGTAGCGTCTTCGGTTGCGCAGGTGATTGTTACATTCTGAGCTTCTTCGTAGTAACCAGCTACAGGGGTAAATACCGGAGTTGCAACTGCAGGAATAGCACCGAGCTTGTAGAGAGTAACAGGAGTTTGTCCACCTGTATAGCAAGCGAAGCGAAGTCCCGACTGTGCGTTATTCCACTGCAACTGACGAGCAGGGTATTTTACGCTTGTAAGAGTTACAACGCCATTTTCAGCGGTTATTGTCCATTCGTCCCTTTCTGCTGTAAACGTGCTGTTCGAGTACAACTTGTTACCATCGCTGCTAAGTCCCAAATATCCGTTTCTGTTCAGATACATTGAGTATTTGCCATCTTCGGTAGGCTCAATTGTAACCTTGCATATTTCGGTGTTGAGGTTCGATGCGATTATACCGTCGGCATAATACTCATATACATTCTCGTACAAACCATAATTGTTCTCGTGGATTCCGTTGAGAGCATTGATAGTTTCTGCTGACAAATCGGTGTAGGTAATCAGATAGTCGCCAGACCAGTCGGTAAGAGCATCGGCGATTGGATAGTAGCAACCTTCGGAAGCTACGAGCGGTGTTGCAACAAGTGCAACTGTAACTTCAGTTTCACCACTTGTAAGTGTAAGTGTGCCGTTTGTTACTGCATTGCCTACGAATGTTACTGTCAAAGTTGCATCGGTGTTCATTGTTATGGTTTCTGCATCAACGGTGAAGTTTTCAGAAACGGTAACGGTTATGTCCTCGGTAAGGTTGAAGCTTGAAACGTTAACGGTCTTTGTTTCGTTTACATTTTCAAAGCTCAAAGTTTCTGCATCAACAGTGATTGTCGGAGTGATATTTACATTGTAGAATGCTTCGGCAATACCGCTGGCAATGCAGTCCTGCTTGTAAGCCTTTGCCTTTACAGTTGTAGGTTCTGTAATTGTGAGTGCTGCGGTATATTCAGCCGATTCCTCTGTCGGGTCGGTTCCGTCGAGAGTGTAGCGGATAGTTGCGCCTTCGGTTGCACAAAGGATTTCAACATTCTGTACTTCTGAATAGTTTCCAGCAGGAACCGAGAATGTCGGGGTTGCAACAAGAGGAGCGTGGTCGCCAAGGTCAACGAAGAAATCAAGTGCGAAATTGTATTGTGCTGCATTATTATTTTCTGCATTGCTATTTGCATACGCACCAAATACATTGTTGTTGCTTGCGCTTAAAGCGACAGAGCGTCCTGTGTTTGCAACATTTGTAATCTTATAACCAGTATATCCTGGGATTAATGCAGTTGAAACATTTGTATATTCTACAATAGTCCATTCTTTATTGGTTGCACTAGTGAAAGTTGTGCCGCTGGTGCCATAACCGAGCGTGTCGTTAGAAGTATTTACGAACTTATACACACCGTCTGTTTCTTTTACTGTCCATACAACTGAATCAACTTCTGTTGTAATGATTTCATTTTCTGCTGTTACTTCAACGCCATTAAATCTGTTGTTTGCAATTCTTGTAGGAGCAACATAGTAGGTGCTTGGAATGCTATCGTAACGACGAGCAGCAAGGATAACCTTGTCGCCATCCTGCAACTGGCTGAGCGAAGTGATGCGAGTGTAGTTTACAGCAACAGCCGGCTCAACCTTTGTGAAAGTAACCTCAGCTATTGTACTGTTCTGCATATTTTCCTTTACAGCGATTGCCTTTACGGTAGTTGTTGCATCCAATGTGAATGGAGCATTGTAAAGAGTCGATTCTGTAGTCGGGTCGGTGCCATCAAGGGTGTAGTAAATAGATGCATCGGCAGTTTCGCAAGCCAATGTTACTTCGACAGAAGTTTCAAAATCGCCACCGTTAGGAGTGATAGTCGGAGTTGCAACGATTTCCATATCGGTGATGGTGTAGGTTGCCGAAACAACTGCGCTACGCAAACCGTCCTTTTCAGCAAATGCATAAATGGTTGTAGTCTCTGTGAATGTCAACGGGGCAGTATATTCAACCTCTGTATCGGTATCGTTAAGAGTATAATATATTGTTGCGCCTTCGGTTTCGCAAGCCAAGGTAACGGTTACACTTGCTGTGTGTGAGCCAGCTTCTGGAGTGAAAACAGGAGAAGCGGGAGGAAGAATTTCCTGCAAATCTTCGTTTCCACGAGGATAAACCTGAATATCGGTGTTACCATTGCGAGAGTATATTGTTGCAAAACCAGTAATATTCCAGTTGTTGTCGGTTGTAACAGTCATATTGAGAGTCTTGAAATTGTTTCTCATTATTGCGCTGTTGCCGTCCTGAGTGAAAGTAAGGTTGCTTCCAGTATTGCCGGCAGTATAAGTTGCACCATTTGCAAAAGCAACGCCTTCAAGCTTTACCAACTGCGATACATAGTTGTTTGTAAGAAGTTGTTCAACAGTGATAACAACCGGTTCAACTGCGCCATTGTTCTGTGTTGAGACAGCAGTATTTGCCTGCGGAACAAATTCCAAAAGTCCGTTATACATGCTGAATGTTCCAGAGATTCCGCCAGAAATTACATCACCTTCATTGTATTCGGTGGTAATTATGTTATTTTGGTCAAATACGAGCAAACCGCCAGTAGCATCCTTTACATAAATGTTCTTGCCATTGCGGAAAACAAAAGTCACATCACCTGTAAGCTTGTAGTTTCCAGTAGTGTTTTCAAGAGCATAGATTGCAGCAATATTTTCGACAAAAATCGGGAATATGTAGGTTCCTTCTGTCATTGCACTTGTGAGGCTGTTCTTTACAGCGATAGCCTTTACTGTTGTAGTTGCGCTTATTGCCAGTGGTTCGCTGTAAACAGCCGACTCTTCAGTTGGAATTGTACCGTCGGTAGTGTAGTAAACGACAGCATCTGGAGTTGCGCAAGTTATAGCAAGATTGATTGGAGCACCTTGTTCGCCTGGTTCTACACTGAATTCTGGAGCAGCAGGAACAACCAATATATCAAACGACTGAGTTGTAATTATGGTCGGATTCTTGCAAGTCTGAGCTATATAGTCGATATGTTCCTCGCCACCACAGTTAACATCTACGAAAGAAGTTCCGAGGCTTAGCATCCATTCATCTTCTGGGATTCCTGCAAGATACAAAGCAGCGGGGTCGGTTTCTGTTGAATTTGCACAAGACAAAAGATTCATTTCTACCGTATAAGTGCCAAGCTGCGAAAAGTTTGCATTGAAAGTAATCGGTCTGTTCCTGTTGATGCAGTAGGTGTCGAATATACCAAGTGTGAATGCACCTATACTATAGGTATTTCCGTCATAAATGATTTCTGGAGCTATTGTTCCCGAACCTGTTGTAACATTCTTTTCCACTACATTATTGTCTGAAAGACGTACCGAGTATGACAGTGTTCCGTAGTCAGAAATATTTTCAATAGGCTGTCCGTCCTTTGTAACAACATAGCTTGCACCGCAAAGCATATCTGGATTACCTTCGGATGAAACAGTAACTACAGCTTCGATAGGAGTATTAGCAGGATATGCTTCCGGACGAACTATATTAAATGTAGGCTCAGCAATTGGTTGTGGAGCTTCACCGAGAACGAAGAATTCAATCTGGGTGCTCTTTATGTTATCGTGGATGGTTGTGTAAGTTCTCCAATCCTGATTCTGATATACACCAAGGTAACGGGATGTTGCGACATTCTTCATACCATGATATGACGAACCAGCATCGGTAATATCTATTTCCCATACTTTGTTTTCGTTTGTTCCTATGCGTACACCATTGTTTGAGCTTGTAGAATACAGCCAAACTTCATTGTTTTCTGCAGGATAAATGCTATATCCGCCTTCTTCTTCTGCAAATTTCCACTGAAGTTCGTATGGAATAGCACCTGTTATTGCATTGTTTTCGATAGTTACCTCAACAGCAGTTGGTGCAGAACTTGAACCGTTTGCACTTGTAAGAACCCTACCTGAAGCAACATCAACAATCATATATACATCGCTGGTAGTAATCTGAGTGTGAGAAGCCAGTTTGTTGAAAGTAACAGTTGGGAGTTCTATTACATAGTCGGCAGTAGCCACATCGCTTGGCAGATAGCCGTCCATCCAAGCCTTAGCCTTGATGGTCTTGCTTGAACTGATTGCAATTGCTGCGGTATATTCGGTTGAGGTTTCGGTCGGGTCGGTGCCATCGAGAGTGTAGCGGACAGTTGCACCGTCGGCAGCCGTAATGGTGATGTTCTGAGCACCAGTATATGTGCCGGCAACCGGACTGAATGTCGGAGCATCGAGCGGAGTGTAGTTTGTGATTACATATTCAGCGGTTGCGATTTCGCTAGCAGTCAAGCCGTTCTTCCAAGCCTTAGCCTTGATGGTTGTGTTGGCTGAAACCTCGATTGCTGCTGTGTATTCGGTTGAAGTTTCGGTCGGGTCGGTGCCATCGAGAGTGTAGCGTATAGTTGCACCGTCGGTTGCACAAGCAATTGTAATGTTCTGTGTGCCGTTGTATGTACCTGCAACTGGTGAAAAAGTAGGAGTTAAAACAACATTCTCGTCAGCAGCAACGGTAACAACCGTCAACACAATGTTGTCGATACGAGCATTTGCTGAACCTGTATTTGCAATCACAATCTCAAAATTTGTAACTGTCGGCTCTGCTGTTATTGTCCATGCCTTTTGCGAACCTGTAATTTCAATGCCTTCGGTTTCCGAAGTTACAGAGAAAGTTGTCTTGTTAGATAGGAACGACAATACCATTTCAGTAGCTCCCCCTGTAGGAATATTTGAAATTGTCCACGTTCCAGCACTTTTGGCAATTAATAATTCAGGGGTTGTTCCACCCGCAAGTACAGCATTGTACAATTTGGTAATAGTAGTACCATTATCTGTACTTGCATACACCAATTCGGCATCTCCGTAAATGGTTGTTCCTGTAAATGAATAATTGCTAGGCAGTTCATCTGCGGTCCCACCAGTCCAAGTTTCGTACCACAAAGTATCGCCCACCTGTATCTGTGCCCACAATCCGCACGACATCACCATCATCGCCATAACAGCAACGACAGCCCTTAATTTCTGCGAATGCCGTCTAAGGCCTTCCGCAAGTTTTCCAGCAAGGAAATGCTGAGAAACATTCAAGTATAATTCTCTCATGTTTTAAATTTTAATTTAACTTAATTTACAAAACTCAAAGGTGCAAAGTTAATACTTATTGTGAAGTAACAATATTAAAATCTTGTTATTATATCATAAAATCAAAATTTTTTTGTCAATGAAAACAAAAAAAGGCCGTCCCATTGCTGGAACGACCTTTGTCATTAACAATTTAAAATTTATAGTTATCTAGCCTTCAGTCCAAGAATCTGTCTTGCTTCTGCTGAAGTTGCGATTCCACGACCAAGTTCCTTAGCAAGTCTTACCACCTTTGCAACGAGTTCTCCGTTCGACTTTGCCAAAACGCCTTTTTCAAGGTAAAGGTTGTCCTCGAAACCAACGCGAACGTTTCCGCCCATTGCTATAGCAGCTGCTGCCATCGGGAAAGCATTGCGACCAACACCTGTTACTGTCCATGTAGAACCAGCAGGAATGCCGTTTACAAGCCAGCAGAGGTTTGCAACTGTTGCTGGAGTACAACCTGGTACGCCAAGTACGAAATTGAACTGCATCGGGTCGCCGGGAACCTGTCCCTTGCGTGCCATCGTGAGGATGGTATCGAGGTGTCCCATTTCGAAGCATTCGTATTCGGGCTTAATGCCGCGTTCAATCATACGCTTGCCGAATGCACGCATTGTAGGCATTGTGTTGTCGAAAATTTCGTCACCGAAGTTGCAGGTACCGCAGTCGAGGGTTGCCATTTCGGGAACTGGATTTGTGTCGGTCGATTGCAGACGCTCGTCGGGAGTCATACCAACTGCACCGCCAGTAGATGGGATAAGAATTACATCGGGACAAACCTTGAGGATAGCCTCGGTGCATTCCTGGAAGCGGTCGCGGCTCTGGGTAGGAGTACCGTCGTCGAAACGAACGTGCAGGTGAACGATAGCAGCACCAGCGTCAACAGCCGACTTTGCTTCGCGTACAATTTCCTCAACGGTATAGGGTACGTTAGGATTCTGTTCCTTGGTAACTTCTGCACCGCAAATAGCGGCGGTAATTATCAGTTTTTCCATATCGTACGCTTATTTTTTTCTTTGACAATCCTTTGGTGTAACACAAGTTCCCGAAGCACGGCAAACGAGAATAGGTTCGTCGAGTTCATCAGCAGCCGATGCTGAGATGTCGGGACGAGCAACAGCAACCTTGCGAGCTTCGAACATCATGTGGCGTGAGGTATTGCCTTCGCGGTCAATCCAACCTTCAGCCTCAATGAAGTCGCCTGCGTAAACAGGAGCCTTGAATTCAATCATATCGTATGCGCAGAAAAGGCCTTCGTCGCCGTCACGCATAATGAGAAGTTCGGTAGCCACATCACCAAACAGGTGAACCATGTGAGCACCATCAACCAAATTGCCACCGTAGTGTGCATCCTTTGCGCTCATGCGCAGTCTAATCTTTGTTCTGTATTCCATTTGTTCTATTCGTTAGAGACGTGCCATGGCGCGTCTTTACTTAAAGACAGACCATGGGCGTCTATTTGTTATTTATTTTACAATATAATCCACGAAGATGTTCTGAGTATGGATTGCTTCAGGAGCAATTTCGCCAACCTTAACGATGTTCTCGATTTCGGCGATAACAACGTCGGCTGCCATAGCCATCATCGGGTTGAAGTTCTGGGTTGTACCCTTGAAAACAAGGTTACCAGTTTCGTCGCCAACGGTTGCACCGAGCAATGCCATATCTGCATGAATCGGGAGTTCGAGGAGGTAATCCTTGCCGTCAACATTGATAACGCGCTTGCCTTCTGCTACTACAGTACCAAGTCCGGTCGGAGTAAGAACGCCACCAAGACCAGCACCACCGCAACGGATACGTTCTGCAAGAGTTCCCTGAGGTACGAATTCGATTTCGAGTTCCTTGGAGTTCAACTGTGCGATAGTTTCCGGATTTGTACCGATGTGCGAAACTATAGCCTTCTTAACCTGATGGTTAGCAACGAGGATACCAACGCCCTTGTCAACAAAAGCGGTATCGTTACCGATGATTGTAAGATTCTTGATACCTGCATCGTGTATTCCCTTCAATACCTTGTTGGCTGAACCAACACCTAAAAATCCGCCGATCATGAGGGTCATTCCGTCCTTCACCATTGATACGGCCTGTTCTACTGAGATGAATTTATCCATAGTTATTCCTTTATATTTAGTTTTAAAAACGGCTTCAAATATAGCATAAATATTTTGTATGCGTATAATATTTTTGAAACAAAAGCGATTTTCAAAGGTAAGGTTTTGGTAATTAACAACCTGTAAGGCAAAAATGACCATCTTTTTATATGACAAAAAAAGTGGTGACAAAAGCCACCACCTTTTATTCATATTTTTTGTTTTTGCCTTATTGCTTTACAACTTGCTTTACAATTATGCTTGCATTGGAAGTTGTAATTCTTACGTTGTAAACTCCGCTTGTCCAAGCAGATGCATCAACGGTTATTGCATTCGTGCTAACCTCTACCCTTTCGACAATCTGACCAACCATGTTGAATATTTCAACGGTTGCCATTTCGTTGCATTCAATCATAAACTTACCGTCGGTTGGATTCGGGTAAAGTTCAACCGAAATGCTGTTTTCGTCGATTGATGTAGGTATTGCCTCAACCTCATCGGAAGCATCCGACTCACCGTACTGGCAAACAGTAACGATGTGGTATCTGTCGCCTGCATTTCCGTTCACATCGACATAGCTTGTCGAAAGAACATTTGCAAGAGCCGTTGTCTCATTGTTGCGGAAGATGTTGTACGATACAGCATTTTCTACAGCGTCCCAGCTGATTAAGTTACCATAAGGTTCAACCGAAACTTCCAAACCTTCAACAGCATTGCATTCTGGAACAACAATCTGTGTGAATGTTGCTGCGATGCTGTGTTCATTGTCGGTTACATTTTCAAATGTGTAGCTTGTGATAACGCCACGGCTCTGTCCGTCAACCACAACATCTTCAACTTCGTATCCTTCGTTTGCTGAAATTGTGAATGTGATGTTTTCGCCACAGAGAACTGCACCATCAGCAGGAGTAATCGTTCCTCCTTCGCCAGCGTTTACAGCAACTGTGTATGAAATCTGGTTGAAAGTAGCAACAATCGTCTGGTCTGCACCTACATTTTCGATTGTGTAAGAATTGTTTGCATCAAGGGTTACTTCTGTTCCGTTTACGGTAACTGTACCAATTGTGTAGCAAGCTTCCGGAGTAACGGTAAATGTCTTGTTTTCACCGCAGGCAACCTCATTGCCACCTTCTACCTCTATCGAACCGCCATTGCTAGCATTTGTCGTAACAGTGTAGGTAATAGAAGTGAAAGTAACATTTACCTCTTGTGCTTCAGTTACATTTTGAATTGTGTATGAGTTGTTTGCATCAAGCGTTACTGCTGTACCGTTTACGGTAACAGTTCCGATTGCGTAGCAAGCATCCGGAGTTACGGTGAAAGTGAAGTCGGAGCCCTGCTCTATCGACTGCGAACCAGTAGGATCAACAGTACCACCTTCCGTATCAGCATTTACAACTACTACGATATGGTTGTCTGGAATTTCAACGAATGTTGCCGAAATAGTATGGTTTGCAGTTACATTTGTAAATGAGTATGAGCTTACCGAACCAACGCTCTGTCCGTCAACGGTAACATCGGAAATCATATAGCCTTCTGTTGGAACAATAGTGTAAGTCTGGTTGCCTCCGCAGTTAACGGTTGTTGTTCCAGGATTGATTGTTCCACCGTTTCCAGCAGTAGCTGTAATTGTGTATGACAATTGGTTGAATGTTACATTGATGTTCTGGTCTGCTGTAACATTGTTGATTGTGTACGAATTGTTTGCATCAAGAGTTACAGCAATTCCGTTTACAGTAACGTTACCTATTTCGTAGCAGTTGTCGGGTGTAACGGTGAAAGTGAAGCTTTCGCCTTCATCAAGAGTCTGTGTTCCGGTTGGAGTTACAGAACCGCCTTCTGCATCAGCATTAATCTCGATGTTGAGAACTGCGATGAAGGTAGCCGAAATATTGTGGTTTGCAGTAACATTGTCGAACGAATAGCTTTCAACTGCGCCAACGCTCTGTCCGTCAACAGTTACATCAACGATACGGTAACCGTTGTTTGCTGTGATTGTGTAGGTCTGGTTTTCACCGCAGTTTACTGTAGTGTTACCTGCTGGATTGATTGTACCGCCGTTGCTTGCAGATGCCTCAATTGTATAGGTAATCGGATTGAATGTTACATTGATGTTCTGGTCTGCAGTAACATTATTGATTGTGTACGAGTTGTTTGCATCGAGAGTTACAGCGACTCCGTTTACAGTAACGTTGCCGATTTCGTAGCAGTTGTCGGGTGTAACGGTGAAAGTGAAGCTTCCGCCTTCATCAAGAGTCTGTGTTCCGTTAGGAGTTACAGAACCACCTTCTGCATCGGCATTGATGTCGATGTTGAGAACTGCGATGAATGTAGCAGAAATATTGTGGTTTGCAGTAACATTGTCGAACGAATAGCTTTCAACTGCGCCAACGCTCTGACCGTCAACCACTACATCAAGTATTCTGTAGCCATTGTTTGCTGCGATTGTGTAGTTTTGGTTTTCACCGCAGTTTACTGTCGTGTTGCCTGAAGGAGTGATAGTACCGCCATTTTCAGCCGATGCCATTATAGTATAGGTAATCTGGTTGAATGTTACGTTTACTGTATGGTTTGCAGTAACATTGCTGATTGTGTAGCTATTGTTTGCATTGAGGCTTACATTGTTTCCGTCAACAGTTACCGAAGCAATTTCGTAGCAGTCGTTTGGAGCAACGGTAAATGTGAAGTCGTTGCCTTCGTAAACGGTTTGTTCGCCGTTTGGAGTAACAGAACCGCCGTTGCCAGCATTAACTGTCACGTTGTATCTTGGCAAGTTGCTTTCGATGGTTACGCATTGCTGAGCAGCAAGCGATTCGCTGTCGTCGTTGCAGACAGCGCGAACGCTGAAGCAGTGTTCACCAACAGAAAGGTTTGTTGCAGTGTAGGTTCCGCCAGTAACATTCGAAGCTACGAGAACGCCATTGTCGTAGATGTTAACAGCAGCTACACCAGAACCTGCATTTCCGCTAATTGTTATGTCGTCAACGCAGAAATAATACTGGTCATTTGATGTACAATGTATTGCCACATACTTAGCTGTAGCAGGAACAGTGTATGACTTAAGAGTCCACGAAACATTTGTTCCACCAGTTACACTTCCTGTTCCCAAAGAGTTTGAGAAACTAGATTGATCATTGTTTGTAGTAGAATAGAGAACTTCAAATGTTTCTGTATAACTGCTACTGTGTCCTCCTCTGCAATAGAATGAGAAAGTAAATTCTTCTGCAAAATTAAGTTCTGGGGAGACTATCCAGTCATCGTTTGGTGCAGGATCAGCATAGAAACTTGCAATGAATTGACTGCCAGAGTTAGCAGTTACACGTGCTCTTGAAGCCAATGTTTGCGAAGTATTGTTTGTATATTGTACTTGTGAAGGGTTAAATACAATGAATGCCATTTCTTCATTTGCATTTGTCCAACTATTATAGTTACTAATACGACCTGTTGTGCTTCCATCTCCATCAATATAAGTCCATCCTACAGTACCGGACGAGTTGATTGTGAATGCCTCGTGACCTTCAAAATCGTCGCTAATGGTAAGCGGTGCAACGGCTTGAGCGTCCCAAGTTATTGTTGCATCGGTATTGTCAACTGAAACCTGCAAACCTGCAGGAGCATTGCATGACGGACCTATAGCGGTAATTGTAATCGTTTCGTTCCAAGTGCTGCTTCCGTCGGTGATTTCAACATTGATTGTTGCAACGTGACCGTCGGGAACATTCTCGGCAAGCGAGAAATTGAATGTTCCAATTGCTGTAGCGTTGCTAGCAATTGCGCCGAGTATTGCCGATGTGCTATTGAGTGTAAGGTATTCATCTGTTGTAGAGATAGTTGCTGTTGTGTTTGCACTGGTTGAACCAACACCCGTATTAGTGAATGTCACATTTAGGTCGTTGGTAGTGTTGAAACGTGCTGTTGTCGGAGTGTAGTCTTGTACCTCGACTTCCGGTCCCGGTATGTAGCAGCTGATTTCTGCAACCCAGCCAGATGAAGCAACCGAACCATCTGAGGAGAACATTATTGTAAGTGCTCCCGATGCATTAGTTGCTGTTATTGTGCCAGGATTATTGGTTCCGCATACGCCATTGACAACTGCGGTTGTCGATGTAGTTACACCATCGTAGATGTATAACTTATCGTAGCAAGTACCTGCAGAACTACCCCAACCTGAACTAGAAGCTGCTTCGAGCGAGAATTCGGTGAATGTCAGCCTAACCTTTGCTCCACTGGTAGCGGGGTATATTGTCTGTGTATAAGATAGGTTGTTATCATAGTCGCCATCTCCACCCGGATCCTTGTAAGTTCCACCGCAGACATAAACATTCTGGTTGCTCATTACAATGTCGGGATAGAAGACGGTAATGTAGCCAGTCTTGGTTTCGGTATCTTCGCCGTAGGCATTGTGAGCAACCAAAGTAACAGTGTACTCGCCAGGTTCGCTATATGAAACGCTCGGATTCTGCTCTGTAGATGTTGCGGGAGTACCGCCTTCGAAAGTCCATTCCCACGAAGTAGGAATATTTTCAGTAAGGTCGGTGAAGTTTACTGTGCTACCCATTGAAACTTCGGTTTCCGAAGCTTCAAAGTCGGCAACAGGAGGATTGGTATTTGCATTTACCGTAATGTAGTTTGTGCGGGTCTTGGTGTCGTTGCCAAGAGTGTTTTCAACGCGCAATTTAACTGTATAGGTACCAGGAGTCATATAGGTATGAACTGGATTTATTTCGGTTGAAGTCTGGCCGTCGCCAAAGTTCCACTGACAGGATGCAGCGTACTGCGAAGTGTTTGTGAAAGTTACCGATTCTCTTTCGAGGATAGTGGTTGGAGTACCTGTGAAGTCGGCTGTTGGAGGATTAGGAGCGATTACCGAAACAGTACCGAAATAAGGCTGATACTGCTGGCGGGTAACTACAACATAAAGAGTTCCCGAACCTGGTATTGCCTCGGTGAAGTTAACCGTTGCTACGCCCGAAGCGTTTGCCACTGCCACGCCGTAGATTGTCGATTCGTTGTCGGTAACTGCGACATACGAACCAGCTAGTGCGTTTACGGTCATCGAAGTTGCACCAGACATTACCGATTCTGGAAGAGTAACATTGTTAGCTTCCGGCTTTGTAATATATGGCATTACAGAACCATCGCCAAAAGTATGGTAGAACTTAAAGTAGTAGTTTGCAGAATTGCTGCAGTTGCCATCTGTAACATTTGAGGTTGTGTAGCTACTGCTTACGGCTTGCTGAACAGCAAGGTTACCCAAATACAACAACGAAGAAGCTGAATTCCAATAGTCATCTACGAACATTGCATCGTAAACACCCATTGTGGATGCCGAAGTCGAAGGAGCGTTTCCTTGTGAGTATGAGTGTGCGCCAACTGCCCAGTAGAAGTCTTCATACCAGTAAGAGTATGGAGAGCAGCCTACGTATGCCACAGCACCTGCCTTTGGAACACGAATCATCGTTTCGGCGAAACAAGCATTTGTTCCTATTGCAGAACCTGGAGAATAATCCGTGGACGTATTGTTGAAATTACCTGTAAGACAGCAGTTTCCAACGCCAAAGAAATATTTCTCATTGTTGGTTAACGTAGCTACTTGTGTAGCGGATAATTTAGGCTGATACCATTCTTGCTTGTCACCATGTGCAGTGTAGTTTAGGAAACCAACACCGTTGTTGATACCATTATAGCAACCATTGTTAGTTCCAGAATAGCCTTGCGTAGAACTTGTTGAAACGGTTATGTTGAGTGTACCGTTTTCAAAGCCACCGTAAGTCGTGTTGGAAGTATTGAAATAATTGGTGCTTCCATAGTTGACTGTAGGACGAGCAACTCTGGAAGTCCAACTTGAATCCCAACCACCAACAAGAATAAGGTTATTCAAGTAGTTGCCACCATCTGACATTTGAAATTTCTCATATACTATAACTTTTTCTATATAGTTAGAAAGGTGAGTTGCGTTTTCAACAGACATACGGCTATAGAACATATCGGGGAAGTAGTCGCCATCAACAGACGAATATCCTAAATCGGTTGCGCATTGCTCATCAACACTCTCCGTTGCATACTGCGGAACTTGTCCAGTATCACCTATTGTAATTAAATAGGTATATGCATTACCCGCAGCAACCGAAGCGTTGTACTTGGTTCTGATAAACGATGCAATTGCCGAAGCTGTTGTTCCAGTTTCATCTGTGTAGAAAATGTCAACATAATAGCCTTTCTGCAACTTCCATTCAAGCCACTGGGTGAGCGAAGAATTGCCTCTGAATCCTGAATAGCATATAACCAGCATCCTTACAGGAGTGTTGTACATGTCGGGGTGGTCGTCGTAAACGCCCTTGATTGTTGATTGACCGAAGATGCTCTTGTTGAGCAACTGGTCGTAGATGCTGTTGAAGGCAGGGCTGTAGGTGCTTGCAAACATGCTCTGCGTAAGTCCAGCGTCGGCATTTTCAAAACTAACCGTAACATTGATATCGTTGTAAACCTTAACCGTATTTGCGGAAGCATTGTATGCAACAGGACGGATTGTCAGTTTGCCGATACGAATACCACGCATTGTACCCAGATATTCAATCGATGCAATTTCGTCGGTTGTGTAGGTGTCGCGTGCGTATGCAGCATTGTTGACTACATATTCCACAGTTGTCGGGTCAACATCCTTGCGGACAGGAGCCTGCTGTGCCGACAAGGTATTGATGTCGTAGTCGGCCAACGCGTATTCCGATTCGGAATATCCGTTTACCGTGACTACTGGCGTTGCACCCTGCGGAATTGCAATCATCCTTGTAATCATTGGAAGTGATGGGGAACCAACTTCGCCGTATGGGAACGAACCGTCGATGTAGATTTCGGAGAAATTGCCTTTTTCGTTTGAAATGGCTTCGCTCTCGATGGAGTTAAACGAAAATGTGGCGCTAAATCCCGACATGCTGTTGGATTGAAGCAAGCCACTCTTTGTTGCCGTTGGGGTCAGCGGGATACGCCCGTTCTGCGAAAATGCAAAGCTGCACATTGCACAGATGACCACTAAAAATAACAGTCGTTTCATAAAAATTCAATTTAAAATAGCACGGCAAGTTATACTTTTTTATGATTGAATGGTATTGTTTTTAAGTTAAATTATACTTAATAGGTATCTTTTAAGGATGACATCAAATTTTTCACAAGAATAATGCACCAACTATTCCAACTTTATTATGTCAAAATATCCGCCTAATATTTTGTATTTACAATCAAATTTAGTCAATGTTTTTGGAAACATCATAAAAATAGCATTTTGCAGTTAGCAAAAAAACTATTACTTTAGCACCGCAAAATTTTAATCGTACGACATCATGAAAAAAGTATTCTTTTTCATACTCATAGCATTAGCAAGCGCATACTCGTTTGCACAGCACACATCACTGGCATTTGAAAGCGACAGGCACGAACGCTTCTGGATTTACATAAATGGCCAGCAACAGAACCGCAACCCGGAGTCTTCAATACAAATTACCGGGCTTTATCCCGACTGGGACTACTCGGTTCGCATAGTGATGGACAACCGCAGGCATTCGGAAATGACAACCACCATGCGTCTGCATCACGGTCAAAACAACTATTCGCTAAACTGCGACCAGCGAAGCGGACAAATAAGGCTTACATCTATCAACCGCGCCATAAATGCAACAGTAACACTTGGCGTACAAATGATTCAGAACATTGTGCAGATGGGAAACCAAATGGACGGCTACGGAAATAACACCTATCCACCACAAAACGGATACCCAAACCAACAGCACGGCAACCATCACAACAACCAGCAGTACCCGCCACAGGGAAACCACCAATATCCCCCACAAGGTCAGTATCCTCCGCAACAACCACCTCACGGAGGACATCATCATCACGAGAATCCACCACAGCCAAATCAGCCGCCACAAGTTATAATAGTGGAACAACCAGCCCCTGCTCCCGAACCAGTTGTAATGCCTTGCTCCGATGCCGATTTTGAAGATGCAAAACGCACTATAGAGAAAGCAGACTTCGAGCAGACAAAACTTACAATTGCAAAGCAAATCGTAGCATCGGAACTGATGACGGCAAAGCAGTTGGCTGAAATTGCAAACCTGTTCGACTTCGAACACACCAAGCTGGAGTTCCTGAAATACGCTTATCCATACTGCTTCGACCAGAACAAATACTATATGGTAAACAATGTATTCGACTTCTCCTCGTCGGTTGACGAACTGAACGAGTACATAAGCAAGTAGTTGGGTTTTAATGGCTTCGCCGTTTCTCGCTTCGCTGTTTGAATGGCTGATGCCGTTTCTGGGGCTAAAGCCGTTTCTATGCCTACGGCGTTTCAATGGGCTACGCCCGTTTCTGAGTTTATCGCTTCGCTGTATTGTCCGCTAAACTCATTCTGGTCATTCCGTAAAACAAAGCGAACCGACTAAGGAACGTGTCGTGTGAGCCTGTTTGTACGGAATCTGCTCTCTAATAATAGGTTAACAGATTCCGAACAGCCGATTTCATGCTGCTCCTCGTGCCGTATCGCAGGTTCAATCTGGTTTCCGGAATGACAAGCCCCATCATCAATATTCTTATGTAAAATAGTGTTAACAAGGGACTTATACTGCTTGAGCATTTTTTAGCGGACAGTAATAGTTTCTAATAGTTTGATGTGTGCACTGTTTCGGGGATGTCATCTACACCTTCTCGTTCTTTACCATAAACTTGTGCAGAACAATAAGCGACCACAACCTATTATATAGGTATCCGTGACCTGCACGGAATTTCTTTATAAGTTTCTGAACTTCATCATAGTTCACAAGATTGTACCTTGCAATGATGTCTTCGTTCAGGTAGTCATCAATCAGGTACGACAAGTCGGTCTGCAACCAGCGTTCCAGCGGAATGGAAAAACCGCTCTTTTTCCTGTCGAAAAATTCCCTGGGCACATATTCGTAAAGCACTTCCTTTAGGATATATTTTTGTACCCCATTGGAAATCTTGAATTTAGGACTGATATTCAATGCCAGTTCAACCAGCCTGTGATCGAGAAGCGGAACGCGGACTTCGAGGGCATATTTCATCGAGGCACGGTCAACCTTCACAAGAAGGTCGTCCTTCAGATAGTAGCGTATGTCGAATATTGCCTGTGCCTCCTCGGGTGTAAGCTTGCGGACATAATTGGAATAGTCCTGTTCAACGCCTGTATCAACAAAAATATTGGGATTCAATATTTTAGACAATTCAAGTTCGCTGAAAAGGTATTGTTCCTGCGAGAAAATATGACTCTTTAGATGCTCCTTGTTCTTGTACTTGAAAATGTACGAAGCACGCTTGTATCTGTCTGATGGTGAAATACTTAGCAAATCACCAATAACCTGTTTGAAAGGCTCCTTGCCGAGGTTGTGCATACGCTTTGCCCAGATATAAGCCCCATAGCCGTGGAAAAGTTCGTCGCCACCGTCGCCCGAAAGCGCCATAGTGACTTCCTGCTTTGCAAGCCTCGACACCATCATCGTGGGTATTGCCGACGAATCGGCAAATGGCTCGTCGTAAGACTCAAGCATGTCGCCAATAAGTTCCTTCGCGTCATTTTCGGTAACGGTATATTTATGGTGGGCAGTTCCAAGATATTCGGCAATCTTTTGCGCATACTCCGACTCATCGTGGGCACGGTCGGCGAAACCGATGGAAAAAGTGTTCAACTTTCCACTGCAAACCTTTGATGCAACGGCAGTTACAAGACTTGAGTCGATACCACCGCTAAGGAATGTTCCATAAGGCACATCGCTGATAAGCTGCATCTTTACTGCCGACTCAATGGTCTCGCGTATGCGCTGCTTGGCCTCTTCGTAGTCGCTTATGATGTTGCGGCGTATTATTCCCTCCACGTCCCAGTAGTTTTCGGAACGGAATCCTTTTTCGGATATGATGCCGATTTCGCCGCTTGGGAACTTTTTTATGCTGGAATAAATAGTGTCGGGTTCTGGAATAAAGCCCAAATTAAGGAACTCACTGATTGCTATATTGTTAAGCTGACGATTGTCTCGGATTTTCTTTATTTTAAGCAGAGACTTTATTTCCGACGAGAAGGCAAAGTTTTCGCCGTCCCAGTAGTAAAACAATGGCTTTATTCCCAGTCTGTCGCGGAAAAGGTACATAATATGTTCCTGCTTGTCGTAAATACAGATTGAGAAAATTCCGTTGAGCTTATTTATAAAGGTAATGCCCCATTCTGCAAAAGCCTCTACCACAACCTCGGTATCGCAGTTGGTCTTGAGCTCGATGTTGAGTTCCGATGCGATTTCCATAAAGTTGTAGATTTCACCGTTGAACACACAGGTGTAGCGCATCGAGTGCGATTCCATCGGCTGGTTTGCATCGGTAGAAAGGTCAAGGATGCTTAGGCGACGGTGTCCAAGGCCTACATAATCGTTGTAATATTGCCCCTGCGCATCAGGTCCGCGATGTCCAATGCAATCGGTCATTGCCTTCAGCTCGTCGCGGGAGACAAATTCATTGTGCTTTATAGAGTAGAATCCTGTTATTCCACACATGAGAAAAAATTTGCGCAAAAATATTACTTATTGGCTAAACTTGAAAATGAAATTATACCATCTTCCGCGGATTGACTGCCTCATCGAAGTCTTCAGCCGATATAAAGCCAGTTTTCAATGCCGCCTCACGAAGCGAAATGTTCTCCTTGTGAGCAGTTTTTGCAATTATTGCAGCCTTTTCGTAGCCAATCTTCTCGTTCAGGGCGGTCACAAGCATAAGCGACATTTCCATATACTTCGCAACCTTTTCCTCGTTTATGCGTATTCCCGAAACGCAATTGTCGGTAAACGACACGCAGGCTTCGGCAAGCAAATTTGCAGATTCAAGGAAGTTTTTGATAATCAATGGCTTGTAAACATTAAGTTCAAAATGACCGTTCATTCCACCTATTGTTATTGCAGTGTCGTTGCCAATGATTTGAGCACAGACCATTGTCATTGCTTCGATTTGCGTAGGGTTAACCTTTCCTGGCATTATCGATGAGCCTGGCTCATTTTCGGGAATCAGGATTTCGGCGAAACCGCAGCGCGGACCGCTTGCCATATAGCGCAGGTCGCCGGCAATCTTGGCAAGGCTTACGGCAAGTTGCTTCAGTGCGGCATGAGTTTCGACTATGGCATCGTGCGAAGCAAGCGACTCGAACTTGTTTGGAGCGGGAACAAACTGCAAACTAGTTTCCTCGGAAATATGTCGGCAAACGGCAACGTCGAAGCCTTTTGGAGCATTAAGCCCTGTACCCACAGCAGTTCCGCCTATTGCTAGTTCCGACAGATGCAACAAACTATGTTTCAATGCATTCAATCCGTGGTCAAGTTGCGACACATAACCCGAAAACTCCTGTCCAAAACTTATAGGTGTAGCATCCATAAAGTGGGTACGACCAGTCTTTATCACGTTGGCAAACTCCTGCGACTTGGCATTCAAGCAATCGCGCAATTTCTCAACGGCAGGGATGGTCTTGCACGAAATCGTCTTCAATGCTGCAATGTGCATTGCCGTCGGGAAAGTATCGTTCGAGGACTGGCTCTTGTTAACATCATCGTTTGGATGCAAGATTTTCTTTGCATCGGTAAGTTTTCCGCCCGAAATGACGTGAGCGCGGTTTGCAATTACCTCGTTGACATTCATATTGGTCTGAGTTCCCGAACCTGTCTGCCATACCACCAGCGGGAACTGGTCGTCAAGCATACCGTTTGAAATTTCGTCGCAGACCTGAGCAATAAGGTTAGCCTTTTCGGTCGGCAGTTTCCCAAGTTCCTCGTTGGCGCGTGCAGTTGACTTTTTCAGCACGGCAAAAGCGCGTATTATCTCTATCGGCATTCGTCCGCCAATCTTGAAATTCTGAAACGAGCGCTGTGTCTGTGCGCCCCAGTATGCCTCGGCAGGAACCCTTACGATTCCCATTGTATCCTTTTCTTCGCGATATTCCATTGTAAAATTTTTAACGATTGCGAAGATAGAACAAAAATCGGAAAGTTGGACAAATTGTTTGAAAATTGTCTCCTTAGCGTTTTTCTAGAAGAAATCGAAAAAGAACCACACGGCAGCCCATTCGCGTTTTATTCCCTTGGCATGTCCTATTGTTGAATAACTTGAGTTGCGGATAGTTCCGTCGCTGTCGATATGCCCGATGGCACTGTAGCTGGAGTTGCGGACTGTGCCGTCCTTGTCAACATGCCCAATCGCCGAGTAGCTTGAATTGCGGATAGTTCCATCGTTGTCGATATGCCCAATGGCCGAATAGCTTGAGTTGCGGATAGTGCCGTCGCTATCGATATGCCCAATGGTTGAGTAGCTGGAATTGCGGACGGTTCCGTCGCTGTCGATGTGCCCGATTGTGCTGTAGCTGGAGTTGCGGACGTCCTGCGAATAACCAGCATTGGGCATAGCAATCGCAAATGCTGCAAAAACAAATATTAATGTAATCAAACGCTTCATAACAATATTTTTTTTGTTGAAAAACAATGCAAAAATTATGCCCGAATAGGGAAAAGATTGTGACAGCCGACACACCGGGTGGAGTTATGTGATAACATAAATGTAAATGACTATTAGCTTTAACATTCCGCTCCAGCCGCGGGGGCTTTTACTTTTTTGTTGGCAAAAAAGTAAACAAAAAACCATGTCCGCTGTGTCTGCTTCGCTAAAAATCGGCTACACTTCGCTAAAAATCAGAAACTTGTCTCCGTTTCACTCCGCCTTCGAACAGACTGATTTTTTACGCTTCGTTCCTCCGATTTTCTTAACGCTCACCAGCCAAGGCGGCAATCAAGGTATTGCTAACGCAATGGATAAAAAACAAATCCGTCTTCGAGAGATTCCGTTATTGCATTGCAAGTGCGAACGCAAAGCATTGCGTCGCTACAAGGTAATCGTCAATCCTAAATCTACAATCGTAAATCCTCTTATCCTACTGCACCGATGAAGCGCAAGTCGCCGTATTCGGTAACAAGCATTTCGAGGCGAACCGTGTATTTTACGCCATAGTCCATAAGAATCTCGACATCGGCATAGATTTCGTTCTTCTCAAGGTCGCAGCAAGTTTTCTTTACCTTCATCGATTTTATTCTGCTGAGTTCAGGGGTAATGAAATAGAAGCCTTTCTTGTAGCTTCCTGCCAGAAATTCTGCGACAAACTGCTCTGTACGTCCTTCAAGAAAACTGTCGTGCTGACTGGCTACATAGTTCGGTTCGAAAAATTCCAGTGTGCCTTGCAAATCACCGCTCATAAGCGTTGCAATGAAGCTGTTGGTTATGTTCTTTACAGTGTTCTTGTTGTACTGTGCATTGCTACATATTGCTACCGTTAGTAATGCGATAATGACTATTAATTTCCTCATGATTATAATTGTTTTTTAGTTTTCGAATACATAGTTAATTATATTGGCGCCCATCTTCAGTGCTTTGGTGCGTATTTCCTCAGAATCGTGGTGAACCGACTGCGATTCCCAGCCGTCACCGAGGTCACATTCGTAGCTGTAGAAAACAACCAGGCGACCTTGATAAATTATGCCGAATCCCTGTGGCGGCTTGTTGTCGTGTTCGTGGACTTTGGGCAGACCGTTCGGGAAATCGTATTTCTGGTGGTAAATCTCGTGAGTGTATGGAAGTTCCACGAATTCGAGTTCGGGGAAAACTTTTTTCATCTGGTCGCGGACGTAGGCATCGAGTCCGTAGTTGTCGTCGATGTGGAGAAATCCGCCTCCGATAAGGTAGTTACGAAGATTTTCGACTTCGAAGTCGCTGAGGATGATATTGCCGTGACCAGTAATGTGTACAAATGGATAGTTGAACAGGTCGGCACTGCCGAACTCCACGGTTGCTGGTTCGGGGTCGATGTTGGTGCCGAGGTTCTCGTTGCAGAACTTTATGAGGTTTGGCAAAGAGGTGGGATTTGCGTACCAGTCGCCGCCACCGCTGTACTTGCCTAGGGCGATTCGTATCTGTCCGAAGGTTACTGCGGATATTGAAGTTAATGCTAATATGATGAATAATTTGCGCATAGTTATTGCATCTGAACTTTTACACTGTCTTCTAAGCTATTACGCACAAAACTATTTATTGATTCGCCGTTTTGCATCGCGAGCATTGCAATTTTTATATGCAGGTCAATAGGGATACTAACATTTAAACGTCCACTATAAGTTTTTTGTGGTGCAATGCCCTTTTCTTCACAACTATTCAGGTAATTATCAATAGCATTTTCAAAATCTGTTCTTAAATCTTTTATTGATTCACCTTCATAAATAATTGTAATGTTTTTAGGTAACCCCATAACTTTTCCATATAAACAATCATCTTCAACGCTATAATTTACACTGCCAATATAACCTTTATAATTTAATGTTCCCATGTTATTCGTCCTTTCCATTATTTTCATTATTATATTTTTCTATTAATTTGTTGTCCTTAACATAAGAAAGAGCTTCTTTCATAACGTAGGATTTTATTATATTTTTCGGATGAGGTCTGTGCATCATAAAAGAATTTTCTCCATTTGTAAATTCAATTCTTGACCCAGATGTCGCTCCTTTATTACTTTGTTCGTAACCAAAAATAGCAAACAATCTCACAAATTCCTCAAACGTAAAATCCTTTGGGTTAGATAGAAATCTTTTAATAAGTTTGTTTTTTGTTCCCATTATTTTTTTGCAAATGTAACTATTTTTATCTTGTGTACATATTTATTTGCAGTGCAATATGCTATGCGTCATAAATCCTTCGTTTCGATACTTCGACAGGCTCGCTTCGACAAACTCAGTGCGCCGCAGTAGGCGAAGCTCAACGGGTGGATTATTATTCCTTCTGCCAGTCCTCCAGTATCTTGTCGATTTCTTCGGTAGTGCTTCTCAGCTTGGTCTTGCACAATTTCGTGAGGAAAGCCGCGCGTTTTACCTTTTCGCTAAGCGTGTCGAGGTCGAGTTCGTTGCTTTCCATGTCGGCAAGAATCTTTTCCAATTCTTCCAGAGCAGCTGCGTATGATATGTTTTCGTTTTGTTTCATCGGCATAATCTTATTCCCATTCAATAGTTATTAATCTGCACGCCAATCTTGGTTAAACCATTGTCTTTGCGTATGCCAATATTCTACTGCTTTAATCGTATGATTTCGCAGAATGTCAAAGTTTATGTCTAGAGCATATATTCTGTCGTTGTTTTTTGATGATGACAAATCGTATAATCCGTGCCATCCATTTTTTGCATAGTCGCTGTTTGGATTTCCATTTACCATATCAATATATTTTGGAACATTTAGCATTGTTCCGTCAAGTACGAATGCTATGCTCCAGAAAAAGCACCTCATTGCTTCTATTGATGGTTCGCGGTCACGGGTAACCCTATCTCTAATACTTGTTTTGCACTGGCAGCAGCCTACACAATAAGTTTTACCATCTTTTATATTTATGACATATAAATCAAAAGTATCACTTTTTATTTTCTTTTCTAACCATGCAATATCGCGAGGTTCATTAGCAAGTTCGTTTGCTTTGATAAGGATATTCAAATCTTTCTGAAGAATGAATTGAATATTAGTGCCATGTAATGCTGTAGTACCTAATTCTTTAATCATTTCTTCGAATGCATGTCCAGAAGATGATCTCCAACTTTGTTCGGCACTAATTGCATTATGTACAACAATAGGGTCTGTAATTCCTGATTTTCTATATAGGTGTGCTTTGTAAATAAAACTCCACAAAACAGAAATGTCATTAGGAAAGACAAGTCTTCCATCAATTATGCTTTGTTTTATTGCTTCTTTTTGAGCAGCTTTTTCTATTTCTTCTGTTTTTGAATTGTTGAGAATCTTCTTTTTGCTGCTTTTTAATGCTTCTTCTGTGAGTTTATCTCTTGTAGCATTAAAAATGTCATTGTATTTTTTTAAGCAATAGTCAAATATTTCTTTTGATTTTGTCATAGCACTATTTGTTTAATATTTTCGAAATGGTCATTCCCCATGCGTATGCTAGCAAAGGTGGTACCGCATCTCCAATTTGTTCGTATTTGTCTTGAATCAATCTATTGTCATGCCCAATCATATATGGACCACCGCAAAAATCATAATAATCAGGGAAAGATTGAAGTCTAGCACATTCTCGTACCGTCAAAGCCCTATCTTCTGTTGGGTGTACATTTTCGTCAAGGCAATGACTTGTTACGGTTAACGAAGGCTTATCCAGTTCCAGTCTAATGTTTCGCTTTGCAAAAATTTTTTGGGGCAATATCTTTTCTTTTTGTAGTTCTGCAATTTCTTTTTCAGATAATCTTGCAAACAACGCCTTAACACCTTCCCCAGGCTTTAACATTGAGAATCTTTTAAGCGTACACTCTTTATGTCTCATTGGAACTTGATAAGTTAGTTTTTCTGTGTTAGCGTGTTTCCAAAAAGTTTCGTTTTTTAAGAGTTTTGAATACTCGGATTCTTGTCCTGTGTAATATTCTGCTGGTGTGTCAGAGTTCGCAATTACACTAGGAAGCCCTCTAAATGCTTCTTCTACCGTAACTGGTTTTTCTGTTGTTGGTTCAGGTATAGAAAGTTTCCAATTTTTATACCTTGTTGCCAAAATGAAGAAACGTCTCCTCTTTTGAGGAACACCATATTTAGTGGCATCTAAAACAACTTCAATGAAATTTCCATATCCAGCTGCTGTGAGCTCAGATTTTAATACATCAACAATAAGTTCTTTTGAATCTGGGGCAACTGTTTTTGTCGCAATTGCAGGAACATTTTCAAAAAGAATCATTTTTGCGTTGCTCAGTTTTGCAATTCGGATACCTTCTCTAAACAAAAATTGCCTGTCATCATAAAAAGACCTTGAAGTTGTCCCTGCATTTGAAAATGTTTCGCATGGCATTCCTGATGTTACCAAATCAACTCCACCTTTAGGTATGTGGTTAACAATATCATTTTTAGTAACATCTCTTATATCCGACTGAATTACATGGACATTTGGATGGTTTGCAGAATACGTTTCACAGCAACTTTTTACATGCTCTATAGCTATTAGAGTATTAAATCCAGCAGCTTGCATACCAGTACAAATTCCACCGGGGCCAGAAAAACAATCAATATGTGTTAATTCCTTGGGCTTTTCCATCATTTTTGACAAATGTTTTTTATTCCCATTCAATTGTTGCAGGTGGCTTCGAGCTGATGTCATAGACAACTCTATTTACGCCTTTCACCTTGTTTATTATCTTGTTTGAAATCTTTGCAAGGAATTCGTATGGCAGGTGAACCCAGTCGGCGGTCATACCGTCGGTGGAGTGTACGGCACGGAGAGCCACAACATTTTCGTAGGTGCGTTCGTCGCCCATAACGCCAACCGACTGCACAGGAAGCAATATTGCTCCTGCCTGCCAAATCTGGTCGTAAAGTCCGTCTTCGCGAAGTCCCTGAATGAAAATGTCGTCAACATTCTGCAAGATTTCAACCTTTTGAGCGGTGATGTCGCCGATTATGCGGATTGCAAGTCCCGGTCCCGGGAAAGGATGACGACCAAGTATGTTGTTGCTGACATTCAATGCCTTACCTACTCGGCGAACCTCGTCCTTGAAGAGCAGACGCAACGGTTCTACAATCTTCAAGTTCATCTTTTCGGGCAAACCGCCTACATTGTGGTGCGACTTTATTGTTGCTGCCGGACCAAGAACGCCTGCCGACTCAATTACATCGGGATAGATGGTGCCTTGTGCAAGCCACTTCACATCCTTGATTTTGCTTGCTTCACGGTCGAAAGTCTCGATGAAAAGACGACCGATAATCTTGCGTTTGCGTTCGGGTTCGGTTACGCCTGCAAGTTCGCGGTAGAAGTCCTGCTTTGCATCGACGCCGATAACATTAAGCCCCATTCCGCGGTACGATTCGAGAACAGATGAAAATTCATTCTTGCGAAGCAGTCCGTTGTCAACGAAAATACAGGTGAGTTGGCTGCCGATAGCCTTGTTGAGCAATACTGCAGCAACCGAACTGTCAACGCCGCCCGAAAGTCCAAGAACAACCTTGTCGCTACCGATTTTTTCGCGAAGTTCCTTGATGGTAGTTTCGACAAACGAATCGGGCGTCCACGACTGCAAGCAACCGCAAATGCCTACTACGAAGTTCTTAAGCAAAGTCTTGCCATCGGTCGAATGGTAAACTTCGGGATGGAACTGTATGCCCCAGGTCTGCTCGCCACCGATTTTGTATGCTGCTACCTTTACGTCGGCTGTTGAAGCTATAATTTCGTAATTTTCAGGAATTTGCTTTATTGTATCACCGTGCGACATCCACACCTGCGAATTTGATGGTACATCCTTCATCAGCACATCGTTAGCGTTGACGAAGTTGAGGTTTGCACGGCCGTATTCGCGTGAGTTCGACGGAGCGACTTCGCCTCCGTAGAAATGAGAAAGGTATTGTGCACCATAGCAAACGCCGAGAAGCGGCATTTTGCCTTTTATGTTGGATAAGTCGGGCTTGAGGGCTTTTTCATCGCGCACCGAATAGGGGCTTCCGCTCAAAATTACGCCCTTTACCGATTCGTCCAATGCTGGAATCTTGTTGTAGGGATGTATTTCGCAATAGGTGTTAAGTTCGCGTACTCGTCTGGCTATCAACTGAGTATATTGTGAACCAAAGTCGAGGATGATGATTTTTTCTGTCATTGTCTTTATGTTTCGTTTATGGGTGCGAATTTACAAAAAAATAGAAATATCCTACCTATATTTTCTCTTTATCCACATTTCAAACAACTTGTCGTAAACGCAGTAAACGTTTCTGTCTTCGGTAATGAAATCCTTTTCGAGAAGTCCCTTTGCGGCTGACAAAACCGAACTTGGCGACTGCAATTTGTGCCTTTTGACAAAATCGCCACCCGAAATATTTTTTACCTTGCCGTCCAATGCTATGGAAATCAGCAAATCACGTTGTTTTTCAGGCATTTGGTACAAAATAGATTCGTATGTGTCCGATGTGAAATCAAGCAGTTGTTCTATTGTGCTGTCAATCATTTCGATAGTGCAAGTTCCTTTTGCTGGGGTCCTTACAAAGAGCATATTCATTATACGCTGCATATAAGATGTAATGCTGTCGAACCTTTCGTAAAGGTTGGCAACGACTTCCTTGTCGATGTTTTTTCCTGCTTCGTTGAATTTATCGATTGCAAACTCTGTGTATTTGTCGAGCGGGATGGGCGGCAGGTTCATTATTGTAACCGACTGGAAAAAAGGACGCGACGGCGAAGTGAATATTGCTCCCATCAGATGTCGTTGCGAGCCTGAAAATATAAAATGCGTGTTGATGCATTTTTGTATGTAAGTCCGAAGCGTTGCCTCGATGTTTTTGTCGGCATAGCGTGTAATTTGCTGGAATTCGTCAATCGCAACAAGACACTTCCTGTCGGCAGATTCAAGGTAACTGAATATTTCGTCGAGTGATACCGATGGATTCTCTATTTCGCCAAGCCCGATGCTCCAAGTTGGAAAACCATTCATATCGAACCCGATATTTTGCCTGAGCGAAGAAACGGCGTTTATGAACTTTTCCCAGCTCTGACGGCCTTTGGATTTCAGGCTGTCGAGAACGGCTTTGCCAAGGATGTTCACAAAATCGCGAACCGATGCTGTTGAATAAATGTCAACGATAAAAGTATGGTACTTTTCGCATATTTCCGGCTGCGCAAAGCAATGGTATATAAGGTCGGTTTTTCCGAGCCGTCGTGGTGAAATCAGTGCAATGTTGTTTTCGTTGGTAAGCATCTGCACTATATTCTGTGTTTCAGACACTCTGTCGCAGAAATATTTCGGTCCTGCATATCCGTTGGTTACAAATGGGTTGTTCATCGTGCAACAATTTGATTGACAATGCAAAAATAATACTTTTTACATTTTCATCAAAAAATAATCATCAAAAAATGATGATTTTGTAAATTGTTGATAAATAACGTGTTAAATATTTACATTCCGGCGCGAAGCATCGCGCCGCTACAAATCATCGAATCAATCAAATCGTCAAATCTTCGAATTTTCAAATCCCCCCCAAAAAAATCATTCCTCCTCCTCTTCCAGATACGGATTCTTTATCGTGAATTTGATTGTATCGGTAACTTCGCTGCTGGCAGCAAGTAATCCTAGACCGTTCTTCACATTGGTTTTCACAAGGGTTGGCTCGGCAAATGGATTGCCGTCGTTTTCAACGTATAAATCGTAGGATTTCTGGTACTGATAGTAGTCCTTGTTTATCGACTTAACATGAACAATAAGTCTGTATTCAAATTCACGGTAGAATGGCAAGTCTTCTATTTCAGGGTCTTCCGTTATGTTTTCGCCTTCATTGCCATTATCATTGTAATATTCTATTTCATAGAAAACCCCATATATATCCCTGTAGTCATGTGCCGAGAACTTCATGGTATAGTTTCCGCTGCTGATTATTTCGTCCGACAAGTAGAGCAATGTGTTATTGGAACTTGTGCTTACATTCATATCATTGCATTCAAGGTTAAGCCGATAACTGCTGTCCAACATTTCGTATGAATAATAGTTATCTCTAAAATATTCCACCAACTCATCAGGAAGTATAGCAGAAACATTTATCATATAATAGTTCTCCTCGTTGGGATTATCGTTGAAGTTAAGGTTGATGTCAAAGTCTGCTCCGTAGTAATACACGTCTTGGTCGCTTTCGTACTTGTTCTTTCCGCTAAGGCTGTTTATTGTCGTGGCTTCGCCCATTTTTACCTCTGCCTCTATTGTCTCGAACTTGTCCTTGGAAACCTGGAACTTGTAGGTATGTCCAACCTTGGGGATATATGCTACATGGTATGTGCCGTCGCCGTTGGAAACTGGCACGACCTGCAATGGCTTGTCGTCCTCGAATATTATCACGTCGGCATCGGAAATCATAACAATTTCTTTTGTGTCAAGAATATGCATGCTTCGGCCTACGGTAAATTCTATTTCGCTTGTGTTTGAAAGCACGCAATTGAGAACCAATTTGGGCTGCTTGTACTCGAACGGAAAATCAAGAGTCTTTTCGCAGGCTGCGAGTGCCAATGTCAAGGCTATTATTATGTATATCAGCTTTTTCATGTCTTTCAGGTTTTAGAATGTTTGTGAGAATTTTATTGACGGCATAATCGGGAACAGGCTTATCTGTTTCAGACATCTGTTATCGTTGTTGTCGTACCCGAAATACAGGTAGAACGGGTTCTGACGGCAATAGGCATTGTAGACACCAAGGCTCCAAATTCTTTCGCCCAACTTGTTTTGTTTCTTGAAGTTAAAGTTGAAATCCAAGCGGTGGTAGGCTGGTGCCCTGAACGAATTTCTTCCTCCATATTCGCCGATTTCGTAACCGTTCAGACCATAGTATCGACCGTAGGCAAGTGTAACGGCGTTTCCTGTGCCGAATACCCAAGTCATACCGAAATCAAACTTGTCGCTCTTCTTGTAAATCAACGCAATGGCTATGTCGTGACGGCGGTCGTACTTGTACGGGAACTTTTCGCCGAAGTTGAGGTTGTCGAACTGCCTCCATGCCCACGACAGCGTATAGCCAATCCAGCCGGTGATTTTGCCTGTGGTCTTGCGAACAAGCAACTCTGCTCCATACGACCATCCGCGTCCCATTTCTATTTTCGACTCCCAGTTGTCTGACACCCCGAAGAAACTTGCCCCTTCTTTGTATTCAATCAGACCTTTCATGTCCTTGAAAAAGCCTTCGATGCTGAAGTCCCACTTGTTCTTGAGGTTGTAGGCGAATCCGAGTGCAACCTGGTTGCTTCGTTGCGGACGTATGGTGTCGGTGGTCGGAAGCCAAAGGTCGGTTGGCAGACCTATTGTGCTGTTGGTGAGCAAGTGTACATACTGCGCCATCCTTGTGTAGGCTGCTTTCATCGACAGGTTTTCGGTAATCAGGAATCTTGCAGAAACGCGAGGTTCTGCCGACTGGTAATATTTTTTCTTCACAATGAAGCCTGAATAATTTATGCCGATGTCGGCTTTCAGTCGTCCCGTTATAGTTATGTTGTCGGATGCGTACACGTTTATCTCGGTGCCGTAAATTTCGCGAGAGCCCATTTTTGTTTCAAGACCGGTTGTATCCAATGTTTGCTTAAGCACAGACACCCCAGGTTTGAATACGTGGTATGTGGTTGAGGCTCCGAGTTTTAGTTCGTGTTTTGAGGCAGGGTAGTAGTTGAGGTCGATTTTTGCGCCATAGTCGTTGATGCCCGAGAAATAGTCGAACGAATATTTTTCTATCGACTGCTTGTTCGCCAAGTTGTCGTATTCCATATAGGTGTCGAACTTGTAGTTCGAATATATGAGCGTTACATTGGAGAATAACTTTTGGTTGAACACGTGGTTCCATCGCATCGAAGTGGTGATGTTGCCCCAGTACAGACCCATGTTGGATTTGTCGTTATACAGGGTGTCGTAGTATAAATACTCCTCTTCATTTTTAATGTAGGCCTTGTCGCGACCGAAATATCCGCTCAGGAAAAGCCTGTCCTTGTCGCTGAACTTGTGATTCAATTTTAGGTTTGCATCGTAGAAATAATAGCCTGCCTTTAGTTTTTCGCTATTGCCAGAATATTTGTTTATCAATGCGATGACAGGTGCTGCAAGCACATCTATATAGGTGCGCCTTGCACTGAAAATGAACGATGTGTGGTCTTTCCAGATTGGACCTTCCACCATGACCTTGGCTGCGATTGTGCCGATTGAAAATTCACCACCGTACTTCTTGTCGTTGCCTTCTTTCAACCTAATGTCGATTACCGACGAAAGTCGTCCGCTGTATTGCGCTGGAAATCCGCCTTTTATGAGATTGATGCTCGAAATTGCGTCGGGATTGAACACCGAGAAGAATCCGAAAAGGTGGTTGGCGTTGTAAACGGGCACACCGTCGAGCAGAATCAGGTTCTGGTCGGGACCGCCACCGCGCACATATATGCCACTCGTACCTTCGTTGCCCGACTGCACGCCCGGCATAAGCTGTAATGTTTTCATGACATCGGCTTCACCCATGAATACAGGCAGGGTTTTCAGTTGTTCCACTGGCAGACGCACAATGCTCATCTGCACATCTTTCACCATCTGGTCCGACTTGCTTTCGGTAATGACAACCTCGCTGAGCATATTGGCCGAGTTGAGCTTTATGTTTATGCGAATGTCCTGGTCGATGTAGAAATTGTGGCTGTACGCACCGTAACCGATGTACGAAACCACAAGGCTCACACTGTCCTGCGGAAGGGTAAGGCTGAAAAATCCGTATTCGTTGGTTGCCACGCCCAAATGCGAGCGCGTATCATACACATTTGCTCCGAAAAGCTTCTCACCGCTTGCCGAATCCTGCACATAGCCACTTATTGTAAACTTCTGCCCGAATGCAATTGTGGTGATAAATATATTGATAATCAGTAATATATATCTAAGCTTCATTTCAAAAAAACTTTTTGCAAAAATATCATTATATTTAAAACGTTAGCAACAAATAATTATTGTGGTATAAGTCGTATTTCGAGCATAATGCAATATTTGAATAGGTGCCTTACCCTTCGACTGACGCTCAGGGTGCGGGAATTAGTTTTCAAATGAAAGAACTAGGTGAAAAAGTATTAACGCGAAAAAAAATCTTGCATCATAACGGAATATTCATTTTCTTTGCAAAAAAATTATTTATTCATAATACAAAACTTAAAGGAGATAAAATTATGGCAGAAGAACTCGAAAACAAGCCTGTTGAAAACAACGCACAGACAGAAGTTACACCTGAAGATGTACAGAACAACAAAGTATTTGCAATTCTTGCATACATTGGAATTTTGGTATTGGTTCCAATATTTGCTGCAAAGGAATCAAAGTTTGCTCGTTTCCACGCAAATCAGGGTCTCATAATATTTATTTGTGAAGTTGCATGGGGTATTATTAGCTCCATAGTAACATCTTTGCTTATTAACTCATGGTCATTCGGTTTGTTGACATTGTGGAGCCTTATAAGCTGGCTCATATATATCGGCTTCTTGGTATTTTCAATCATCGGTATTGTTAATGCAGCACAGGGAAGCACCAAGCCTATGCCATTGTTCGGCAAGTTCAAAATCTTGAAGTAGGCAAAAATTTAAAATTAGACTTTATTTTCTTGGCTCTCATTCGTGGGAGCCATTTTTTTTGCAAAAAAAATCTCATCAAACATATTCACAAGTCATTTTTTTTATGTAGGTTTGCGAATCAAAAAAATTAACAAAACAAAATAAAATTATTATGAATAACGCATTATTCTCATTCAGAGAGCCGAAGAACGAACCGGGATTCTCTTACGCACCCGGAACTCCAGAAAGACAATTGTTGAAAGAAGAACTCGAACGTCAGTTCAACCAGTGCATCGAAATTCCTTGCATCATTGGCGGTAAGGAAGTTAAGACCGGTGACATGGGTACTGTAGTTATGCCTACAAACCACAAGCACGTGCTTGCAAAGTACCACAAGGTTGGCAAGAAGGAAGTACAGATGGCTATCGATGCTGCATTGGCAGCTAAGAAGCAGTGGGAAGACACCCCTTGGATTGAACGCGCTTCCATCATGATGCGTATCGGCGAACTTCTTTCGAAGAAATACAGATATGTAATCAACGCAGCCACAATGCTCGGTCAGGGCAAGAACCCGATGCAGGCCGAAATCGACAGCGCACAGGAAACTATCGACTTCCTTCGCTTCAACTCTTACTTCGCATCGAAGATTTACGCTCAGCAGCCAATCTCCGACAATTCGGTACTCAACCGCAACGAATACCGCGCAATGGAAGGATTCGTTTATGCAATCACTCCGTTCAACTTCACATCAATCGCTTGCAACCTCAACATTTCGCCAGTATTGATGGGTAATGTTACCATTTGGAAGCCGGCAACTACCGCTATCCTCTCCAACTACTACCTGATGAAGATTTTCCAGGAAGCAGGTTTGCCCGACGGCGTTATCAACTTCCTCCCGGGCAAGGGTTCGGTTATCAGCAGCGTTGCTTTCACATCACCACACCTTGCAGGTATCCACTTCACCGGTAGCACATCTACTTTCAAGGCATTCTGGAAGCAGATTGGCGACAACATCGACAAGTACAACACATATCCAAAGATTGTCGGCGAAACTGGCGGTAAGGACTTCATCTTCGCTCACAAGTCGGCTGACCCGCGCGAACTCGCAGTTGCAATCGTACGCGGTGCCTTCGAATTCCAGGGACAGAAGTGCTCGGCTGCTTCACGCGCATACATTCCAAAGTCGTTGTGGGACGAAACCTTGAAGAATGTTAAGGAAATGATGAAGACCGTAAAGGTTGGCGATGTATTCGACTTCACAAACTTCGTAAACGCAGTCATCGACGAAGAATCGTTCGACAAGATTGCAGGTTACATCGACAGAGCAAAGAAGTCGCGCAAGGCTAAGATTGCTCTCGGTGGAACATACGACAAGAAGGTTGGCTACTTCATCGACCCGACCATCATCGTTACTACCGACCCGCACTACGAGGCTATCCAGGAAGAAATGTTCGGTCCAGTTATCACCGTTTTCGTTTACGACGACGACAAATATACCGAAACTCTTCACCTCTGCGACGAAACTTCGCCATACGCACTTACAGGTTCAATCTTTGCAAAGTGCCGCTATGCAATCATCGAAGCCGAAAACGTACTTCGTCACGCAGCTGGAAACTTCTACATCAACGACAAGCCGACAGGCGCAGTTGTTGGCAACCAGCCATTCGGCGGTGCAAGGGCATCGGGGACCAACGACAAGGCAGGTAGCGAACTCAACCTCTACAGATGGATTAGCACCCGCTCGATTAAGGAAACTTTCTGTCCTCCAACAGAATACGGTTATCCGTTCCTCGGAAAGGACAAAAAATAAGAATCTTTTTCATAATAATAAGGGGCGATGGCAAATGCTGTCGCTCTTTTTTTGTTTGCACATACGGATTTATTTCATATTTTTGCGCATTATTAATATAAATGTATAGGATATGAGAAAATTATTCATGATTGTACTTTGTACAGCCTTGGCATTTGTTACAGTAAATGCATTTGGACAGAAGCCAACCAAGCCATCAAAGCAAGTTAAGCCAACAACGGCAACACTATCGCAGAAACCAACAGCAAAACCATCAGGAACTACAGCTACAGAAAAGTGCTGGGAAATAACCGACAAAAACAATAATGTAATAGAATATCGCTGGGACACAGAAGCTAATGTAAACCAATGGATTAGCGAAATGCGCACACAACATAACGAAATATATTCTTATACTTCGTGCAACCATAAAACTATGGATGCCTGCGATGAAAACAATGAAAAGTGCCAGCCTAAGAAATGCTGGAAGATAACAGGTACCAAGAGTGGACAAGGATATGAGCAATATCTTTGGTCAACCGAAACAGTGGCAAGACGTAAGGCTGCATCGCTTCGAAGCAACGGATACCTGCAGGTAAAATATGAAGAAACTCCTGCCAACGATGAAAAGTCGTGCCATGCCCCAACAACAAACACAAATCCTAACGAGGCTACATGCTGGAAGATAACTATTGGCAACACAGTCACTTATCTTTGGGGATACGAACAAGATGTACAAGCAACTGTAAATGATGCCCGTAATTCGGGACAGACTGCTTCTTACGAATTGACTCCTAATAAGACAAAGGATTCTTGCTACTGATAAGGTAACTTTTATAACCATAAGGAAGGAATGGGAAGGAATGCAACAATGCGTTCCTTTTTTTGTTGCCTGCCCGTTAGTTTTTTTTCTCGTAAATTGCCAAAATGTTAGTAAATTGCGCCCAAATTTGTTTCACTTGAAATGCGGTAGGATAATATTGATTCTGCTGATGCTTGGCATGCTGTCGCTGCCTGCATTTTCGCAGTTCTACAACGGACATCAGATGAGGTTCGGCAAAAACCGCGTGCAGTTCGACGAGTTTGAATGGTACTACTACCGCTATCCACAATTCGACACCTATTTCTACGCTGGTGGCAGCGATATGGCCGAGATGGCAAGTGCAATTGCAACCGAGATGATTCCTCAGCTCGAAACTTTCTTCGACCACAAGCTCGAAAAGCGAATGATTCTTGTCATGTTCCAGAACCTTTCCGACTTCAGGCAGAGCAATATCGGGCTTAACACCGATGCCGACGAGTACAACATCGGCGGGACGCTCAAGGTTATCGACAACACCGCATTCGTTTATATGGAAATCGACCGTCAGAAATTCCGCGAACAGGTCGTGGCTGCAATTTCAAACATCATTCTCAACGAAATCATCTACGGTTCAAACATAAAGAACAAGATTGCAAATAATACCCTTATCGGCATGCCCGAATGGTACACAAGCGGACTTGTGGCCTACGTTTCGCGCGACTGGGACTCCGATGCCGACAACCTGAACAAAGTCTATGCCCTGTCAAACAAATTTAGCAACATAAACCAGCTGTCGGGCACCGATGCCGAAACAATTGGCTTTGCAATATGGAACTACGTGGCGAAAACTTATGGTCCTCAGGTGATTTCAAACATATTGTATCTTACAAGAATAACCAAAAGTGTAGAAAATGCGTTCATGTACGTGCTCGGTGTAAACCTGAAGACTTTGCAGGAAAGCTGGACCGAATACTACAGGTCACAATACGAGGATTTCAACGCTACCACCGGGGAACCACAGGGAAAGGATGTGCTTAAACGAAGCCGCAAAAACGTTACTTATGCACAGGCACAGTACAATTCCAACACCGACATGATGGCTTGGAGCGAAAACAAGTTCGGCAAATATTGGATTAAAACCTACGACTTTGGCAATGAAAAGCGAAAGACAATATTCCGGCGCGAACATAAGCTCGACCAGATTATCGACAATACATATCCCGTGTTAAGGTGGCATCCGTCGGGCAAAATGCTCGGCTTCATGATTGAAAAGAAAGGCGAAATATATTACTCTACCTATCAGTTCGAGACAAAGAAGCGAAACGAAATCCAGATGCCTTCGATGGAAAAGATAAATTCGTTCGATTACTCAGCCGACGGACAGAACCTTGTGATTGCCGGATTCAACAACGGGCAGTCGGACATTTTTATCTACAATATCCCAGGAAATACCATCGAGAACATTACTTTTGACGAGGCCGACGACTACGACCCCTTGTATGTCAACAAGTCGAAGCAGATAGTGTTCGCATCAAACAGGGATGAGGAAAAACTTGGCTCGAAAAAGGACAATTCCGTTGCAACACAAGATTTTACCGATATATATGTATATGACATTGCCAGCAAGTCAATAAGCCGTGTCACCGAAACGCCTAACGCTTCCGAAACAATGCCGTTCAAGCTGGGAGAGGACTATTTCTTCCTATCCGACAAAAATGGAATCAAGAACCTCTACACCACAAAACTCGATTCGGCGGTAAGTTTCATCGATACCACTATGCATTACTCATACACATACCACACAGCACAACTTTCTAATTACCAATACAATATACAGAATGCCGGTTACGACAAATTTTCAAATGATATTGGCGTAAGCTATCGCGACAATAAGAAATTCCGTATCATAAAAAGAGGAAAATCTGCCGAAATTGACACTGAAGTTAGCAATACCGTAACAAGAAACCTTTTCGAGGCAGCAGAAAAGAAGAGGTCGGATGAAAGCAACTATGAGATTCCAACCGATAATAACCCCACAGACGGCAACGAGATAAACATAAATGATTATTCTTTCGATTCCGAGGCTTTGGAAAAGGTAACCAAGAAGAAACAGGAGCCTAAGGATGTAAATAAGGTACGCACATCGAAATACCATACTACATTCTACACCAACTACCTTATGACGCAGGTCGATTTCAGCTATCTGTTCAACTCATACCAGAAATATACTGGAAGTGCGTTCTATTTCAACCCGGGCTTCAACTTGATATTCAAGGTGGGTACTGCCGACTTGTTCGAGGACTACCGCATAAGTGCAGGTTTCCGCTTCGATGTAGGTATGGACGGCAACGAGTATTTGCTTACTATCGAGAATCTTAAGCATCGTTGGAACAGGCAGTTGGTTCTGCATAGGCAGGTCGTTTCCGACTTCGACAAAAACTACACCAAATCGTTGACCCACGAAGTGTTCTATATTCTGCGCTATCCGTTCTCGCAGGTCGATGCTATGCAGTTTACCGCAAACATCAGGCAGAACAAGGATGTTTTCCTCGCTACCGACCTTAACTCATTGGAAAGACCAGATGCTTACGACTACTGGGGAAGCATAAAGGCTGAATACATTTTTGATAACACTAAAGAATTGGCAACCAACATCTTGTCGGGCATAAGGTTCAAGGTTTTCGCCGAGGCTTTCATGCAGTTCGACAAGAAAAAGACAGATATGGAAGTTGTCGGTGCCGATTTCCGCTACTACCAGCCAATACACCGTTCGCTGATTTTTGCGTTCAGGGCGGCTACCAGCGCTTCTTTCGGCAATGCAAAACTAATCTACTATCTTGGCGGTATCGACAACTGGATAAATGTAGTTCCCAAACAGCCGATGTTCAATACAAACATCAAGATTGACCCCGAAATAAATTATGTATATCAAGCAGTTGCGACTAATCTGCGCGGTTTTAACCAAAACATCCGCAACGGGACAAATTTTGCCGTCACAAACTTCGAGTTGCGTTTCCCTGTAATTTCGTATTTCAGCCGTAAGCCGATAAACAACGAGTTTATAAAGAATTTCCAAATCGTTGGTTTCTTTGATGCCGGTATGGCTTGGAGCGGCTTGAACCCATATGGAGGAAACAATGCCTACGAGAACGACTATCACGAGCAATATCCTGTAACTGTGATATTGAACAATAGGAACAACCCGCTTGTTGCTGGTTACGGAGTTGGTGTTAGAAGCAAGCTTTTCGGTTATTTTGTCCGTGCCGACTGGGCTTGGGGCATCAATAACGGTGAAATTCAAAAGATGATGTTCTATCTGTCGCTAAGCCTCGATTTCTAAAGCATGTTGCCCTGCGGCGTTTCTATGTTTCACGCCCCTGAGTCGCCCCATGAGCGTTAGTCGAATGGTAGTCGAAGGGGCGAAGTGAGCACTACACCGTTTTCGCTATGCTGTTTCAATGGCTAAAGCCGTTTATATGTTTGGGACTCATAGGCTTGCTGTCTAACAGACTGTCAGCCTGTTTGCCTGCGAGCCTGTGAGCCATTTATTTCTTCACAAATTCAACCCTTCTGTTCTTGGCTCTACCTTCTTCAGTACTATTGTCGGCAACTGGTTCGTGTGAACCCTTGCCAACAGCCCTTAGATTGAAACTGTCGCAACCCAAATCAACAAGGGCCTTTACAACAGCCTGCGCTCTTTGTTCCGACAATGGGTCGTTTACCTGATCAGAACCTTGGTTGTCGCAGTGACCTTGAACCTCGAACCTCGCATTAGGATTCTTCTTCATATATTCTGCAACCTTCTTGATTTCCTCCATGCTCTCTGGCTTTAGGTCAGACTTTCCTGTTACAAAGAGAATATTGTTGGTTACGAATTTCCCACTCTGAGCGATAGCTCTTTCAACCTCAGTCATGTCAGTAGCATTGCGGTCATAGAGTTCAACAGCACCCTTTCCGATGCGGAAGTTCTTAATATAAGTATCCTTGCTTCCTCCTCTTGCAAACAATGTTACCCAACCAGCACCAGGCTTAGCATTAGGAACATTGATAATTCTATTTCCATCTACATAGAACTTAATAGCTCTCTTATTGAAGGACAAAGCATAATGATGCCATCTTCCATCATTGTAAGTTCCTGATTCAGAACTAGAACTACCTTGTTTGTATGTAAAAGAAGGTTCCGATGAAAGACAATAGCTGCAATTAAAAGTGTGCCTGTCGCCTCCCAACCAATATGTAATAGTGAAAAGCTCATTGTCGCGACTTGATTTTTCATTCATAATGTCAAGTTCTATGGATGGCGCACCATTCTTTTCTGTATCGTCAAAAAGCATATCATACTCAATAGTGAAAACATCACCGAGATAATTTCTGCTACCATCTTTCATCAATGGTGAAATCCAGCTGTCGTCTTTATTCATTGCAATGGCTAATTCTCCTCCAACTCTTGCAATTTCTGCATTTCCTCTTACAAGATCCCATTTTGAAGGGAATTCCCCAACTTGTTCTCCAATAACTTTATCTTCGAAAATTACAATTTCACCAGGGACGAAGTCGCTTTTCTTTCCTTCAACATTTACTGCACCCTTCGGAGCACCACACTCGTCGCAGAACTTGCCCTTGTTGCCTGCATGTCCGCACTTTTCGCATTTCCAAGTTGCCGAGGCTGACGATTCTTCAGGTTTCTTTGCTCCACACTCATTGCAGAACTTTCCTGTGTTGCCTTCGTGTCCGCAAGCAGGGCATTTCCACCCGTTCGATGCAGTATTACTCTGTGATGAGTCTCCAGGCTTCTTGGCTGCACATTCCTTGCAGAAATTACCGGTATTACCTTTTGCTCCACAAGCAGGGCAAGTCCAACCGCCATTGTCGTGCGGGTCATCCTGAATCGTACTTGAGTTATCGTTTTTCTCCTTTTCGATGGCTTTCTTTGTATTGTCGAAAGTTTTGTCGATTGCGTTGTCCACTGCCTTGTCAACGGCTTTGTTTACACCTTCTTCAACTTTCTGGTTTACCTTGTTTCTTATCAAGTTGCCAATTTGTGCGTTTGCAACGAACGAAAAACACAGCGTAGCCAATGCTAATACTATCAATCTTTTCATAAAATATCTATTTTATACGTTATAATTTTTAGCAAAGGTAGAAGAATTTTTTTGAATGGCAATAAAAGATACAAAAAACAATTTGAAAACATTCCAATCCTTGAACTTTAAACCCTTGAATTATCGAATCTTCAAATCTTCAAACGCCGCAGGCATTGAAACCCAGAAACGGCGTCAGCCATAGAAACGCCGCAGGCATCAAACCTTCAAACGGCGTTAGCCATCAAACGCCGCAGGCATTGAACCCACAAACATTTTGCCATTCACATCTCTTTGTTGGTACTTTTTTTGTATCACTTCAAAAACAACGGAATAAATTACATATTTTTGTCAGTTAAAATAGGCAAATAGTAAGAAAATGAGAAAGATAGTAGCCGTATTGATATTTTTAGCCGCATTTTCGTGCATAGGTATGAAAGTCGCCATAAGCGAAGTGGAAAAGACCAATTATGTTCCTACCGAAGAGCCTTGGTTCTGGAATATGGACATTTCGTGGGTCGATTCCGTGATGAGCAAAATGACTCTCGACGAAAAAATCGCACAGCTGATAATGATTCCTGTGTATTCAAACAAGTCGGCTTCGTACAATTCCGAAACCGTAAAACTTGTCGAGCAATACCAACTTGGCGGTGTGATATTTATGCAGGGTGGTCCCGGCCGACAGATAAACCTTGTAAACCGCTTGCAGAAGGTCAGCAAGGTGCCGCTGCTGGTGGGTATGGATGCCGAGTGGTCGCTAAGTATGCGCCTCGACAGCGTGGTGATGTATCCGCGGCAGATGCTCGTGGGCGCTATCACAAACAACGAACTTGTATATGAGATGGGAGCCGAATATGCACGTCAGCTCAAGCGTGTGGGTGCCAACGTTAACTTTGCGCCTGTAATCGATGTCAACAACAACCCTTCCAATCCTGTCATCAACGACCGTTCGTTTGGCGAAAACAAGTATAATGTGGCCGAAAAGGGTTGGATGTACGCCAAGGGAATGCAGGACAACGGCGTGCTGGCAGTGGGCAAGCATTTCCCCGGTCACGGCGATACCGACGTCGATTCGCACAAGGCTCTGCCTGTAATCACTCACGACCGCAACCGTTTGGATTCCATCGAGTTGTATCCATTTCGCTATCTGTCGGAGAAAGGTGTTGGTGGTATGATGGTTTCTCATTTGTTCATCCCTTCAATCGATGCTACCGAAAATATGCCCGCCTCGCTGTCGCCCAAGGCTGTGAAGAAAGTCTTGCGCAAAGACGTGAACTTCCACGGAATGGTATTCACCGATGCGATGAATATGGGCGGCATAACGACCAACTACAAGGGCAACGAAGCCGATGTGATGGCTCTGCTCGCCGGCAACGACATGATTATGTTCCCTACCGATGTGAAGGACGTGATTGAAAAGTTGAAGTCGGCAATCGCTGAGGGCAAGATTTCGGAACGCGACATTGATGAGGCTTGCAACCGCGTGTTGCTTACAAAGTTACGTCTCGGACTTGACAAAGGTATAGAACCAATATCAACAAAAAATATTTACAACGACCTTAACGATGTAAAGGCTCGCCTTATGCAGCAGCGGCTGATTGAAAATGCCTTGACGCTTGCCGTAAATAGGGATTCCATTGTGCCGATAAGGCATCTCGACTCGGTGAAGATTGCTTCGGTGTCGTTCGAAAGCACCGAGGAAACCTCGTTCCAGAAACGTCTGCGCTATTATGCCGATGTTAAGAACTTTGTGTATTCCAAGGATTTGAAAGCTCTCTCGGCTGAGCAACGGAAGAAAAAACTTGCTTCGTACGACATTGTTATCGTTAGTGTCCACGGAAAGAACCAGCGTGCAGCATCCAAGAAGTTCGGAATCTCACAGGCGACGATGGATGCCGTTGACGAATTGCTCGGCTCGTGCGAAAACGTTGTCCTCGATTTGTTTGCAAATCCTTACGGACTGGCATATTTCAAGAATATCGACAAGGCAAAGGCCGTTATCGTCTCGTACAACGACTGGGAACTTACCAACGACTTTTCGGCTCAACTGGTGTTTGGCGGAATCCCAGCCTGTGGAATTATGCCCGTGTCGGCAACCGACAGCATCAGGGAAGGAATGGGCGAAAAGACCTACAAGATTCGTCTCAAATACTCGAAGATACCAGAAGATGCTGGCGTTAGTTCCGAAGTCATCCACAAGGTCGATTCCATTTTCAAAAGCGGCATTCACACAAAGGCATATCCGGGCGGTCAGGTGGTACTTGTGCGTAATGGAATTGTAATATATTGCAAGTCAATGGGCTATCATACCTACGATGAAAAGGACGAAGTTGAGGATTTCGATGTTTACGACCTTGCATCACTAACAAAAGTCATTGCCACGACTTCCGACATAATAATGCTTTACGACGATGGCAAGTTCAAGATAACCGATAAAATTTCCGATTATTATCACGAATGGAAGAATTCAAACAAGTCGCATCTTACGTTCTGGCAGGTGCTTACGCACAGGGCAGGGCTGCGCTCGTGGATTCCTTTCTACAAGAAGACCATGGACGAGGAAATGTATCCCAAGATTTACAGCGACACCAAGACGGACAAGTATTCCATTCAGGTTGCCGACGACCTCTATATGGCAAAGTCGTACAAGGACGAAATGTTCCGTCTAATCCGCGAATCAGCATTGGAAAACAAGGGCAAATATGTGTATTCCGACCTTGGCTTCATTGTGATGCCATACGTCATCAAGGAACTTGCCGGCGAGGAATATGTGGACTATACCTACAAGAATGTATTTCAACCATTGGGCGCATATTCGTTGTGTTTCAATCCGTTGGACAGGTATAAGCGGGAACAGATAGTCCCTACCGAGTACGACAATTATTTCCGTATGCAGCAGCTTCACGGACACGTTCACGACCAGGCGGCAGCAATGCTTGGCGGTGTGTCGGGACATGCAGGTCTGTTCGGCAATGCCAACGACCTTGCCAAGATAATGGAGATTTATCTCGAAAAGGGCAAGTATGGCGGAGTGCAGTATTTTTCCGACACCGCCGTGCAACGATTCACCGAATATTACTACGAACCCTCCTTCTGCCGTCGTGCCTTGTGCTGGGACAAGCCCGTACCCGACCGCTCGAAAGGGAACGGAAGCAAAAGTTCGTCGGACAAGTCGTTCGGGCATACCGGCTACACCGGCACCTTGGTATGGGCCGACCCCGAATACAATATGGCTGTAGTTGTTCTTACCAACCGTGTTTATACAAGTTCAGAAAACACGAAAATTATCAAACAGAACATACGTACCAATATCGAGGAGGCTTTGTATAATTCAATAATAAAGAATTAGTAATGAAGAAGATACTGCTGTCCATATTATTGATGTCGCTGGCATTGGGACTCAGTGCGCAGTATCTCGAAAAGGACCCTCCGCCATCACCCGTACAGCGTATATTTTTTGGCGGCAACCTCGACATGGGTTTCGGAACAGTGACGCAGATTTCGCTTAGTCCCGAAGTTGGCTACCGTATTACAAACAGGCTTTCGGCAGGAGTCGGGATTGACTATGTGTTTGTCTATTCGGAAGAATACAACTTCAAGGGTAGCATTTTCGGAGGTTCGGTGTTCGCCAGTTTCACTGTTATAAAGAGCCTCGGCGACCTTATCCCTTTTTTCAGAACCGATATGGGCATACTCATCTACGGACAGTTTTCCTACACCAATATGGGCAGGTTCTACACGGCATTTTCGGGAGAAGAACCTATGTGGATAGCTTCCCCTATGCTCGGACTTGGATTCCAAGTGCCTATAAGTCAGCGCTCTTATATGCTTTTGTCTGTGATGTACAATTTCAACGAATCGATGTACTCAATCTACTCAAATCCAGTCGTGAAGATTAGTTATCAGTTTTAAGAAGGCTAACAGGCTAACAGGCTAAAAGACATTTAGCCAATTATCCATTGTCCATTATCAATTATCCATTGTTCATTATCCATTATCAATTGTTCATTGTCCATTATCCATTATCAATTCTTCATTATCCATTGTCAATTGTCCATTGATTACTATATTTGCAACACAAATTTTTGAAACTATGGCAAAGGTAATAGGACTTGGAAACGCATTGGTTGATATAATGACCGTTATCGACAGCGACAATGTTTTGGAAAAACTCAATCTGCCAAAGGGTAGTATGCAGTTGGTTGATAGTGAATTAAGCGAAAAGATACAGTTGGAAACAAGCGCATTTCCGCGCACTATGGCAAGCGGTGGTTCTGCCGCAAATACAATCCGCAGTCTTGCTAATATGGGCATCGAAACAGGTTATGTCGGCAAGATTGGTCCCGACGAGGTTGGCGACTTTTTTGCAAGCGATATGAAGCGTACTGGTGTTTTGCCACGACTTATAAAGAGCGAAACTCCGAGCGGACGTGCTGTGGCTCTCGTAAGCCAGGATTCGGAACGGACTTTTGCGACTTACCTTGGGGCAGCCGCCGAAATGACTGCCGACGATATTAATGCAACTACTTTTTTAGGTTACGACATACTTCACGTCGAAGGGTATCTGATTATAAACCACGAGCTTATAGAAAAGGCTATGTCGCTGGCGAAGGAGAACGGACTTAAAGTTTCGCTCGACTTGGCAAGTTACAATGTGGTTGAGGAAAATCTTGAATTTTTGCGTTATCTCATCGAGAAATATGTTGATATAGTTTTTGCAAACGAGGAGGAAGCCGCAGCATTTACCGATGGCAAGGACCCCGAAGCCGCCCTTGATATGATTTCTACTCTTTGCGACATTGCCGTGGTGAAGATTGGAAAGCACGGTGCGTGGGTTAAGCACGGGAACTACAAGGATTGCGAGCCCGAATTCCCAGCAAAGCGCGTCGATACCACCGCCGCCGGTGACAATTTTGCAGCAGGCTTCATATACGGTCTTGTAAACAACTGGTCACTCGACAAGTGCGTAATGACTGGTAACATTATTGCAGGAAACGTTATCGAAGTCGTTGGTGCTACAATGGACGCAAAACGCTGGACGAGAATCAAGGACGAAATAGCAAAACTGGCGTAGAAATTAAAAAGACGGCAGACACGAAAACCGCATCTGTCGTCTTAAAATGAAATGTATTTATGCTGAGCCTGTCGAAGCAAACCCTATTTATTCCTTTACAATCCTGTCGCGAGCAATAATGTTGTTGTTTATAATGCATTATTTGCATATTGGATTGTTGCTTAAGGCAACGAGCTGAAGGTTACAAATCCTTATATTCTTACCTTCGGGATTGCCCATAGGGGCGAGCTAAAGGTTACAAATCCCGAAGGACAGGAAATAAGCAGACAATTGTATTTATTAATCTCTTAACATTATTGAGATTTACCATATCCTATTAATATTTATTTCGTATTCATCATTTTCTGAGCATTTCCTATCAGTATAGAATATACCCATCCACCCACGAGCATCATGACATACTCCTTGCTGTACAACTACATCAATAATATTCTTTTGTATCTCACTTTTTTCAATTGTAAAACATATCTCATCATTTAAAGGGCAATGCGCTGTAGCAAGCATAAGGAAAACACTTGATTTATTAAAATCTATTACTGGAAGTTCAATTTCATGTGGGTACATATATTCACAATATCCTAATAAATTTTCGTATCTCTCTTCGTCATTAATAAGAAGCACCCAATAAGCATCGTAGTCATTTCCTTCCATGTTATAGTCATAGTCTACTATCAAGAAGTCTTCGTCTGGAATTCGACCTGCACAACTACCAAAATCCGGATTAATATTTATACGCGTTACACTTGCCGTATAAGTACAAACTGTATCTATCGTATCAATAGTTGATTGTCTAGCACTATCGTGCGGTTCTATCGGCTCTGGCTTTTCGCATCCCACAAATACCATCACTCCCATTGCTACAACAAGCAGTGATAATAAAACTGACTTTTTCATAATCTTACCTTTCGTTTAAATATAATTGACACAAATATATGTATTATTTTCTATTGTGCAATAAAAAAATAGGATTGGTACAATGCTTTGTGATTGGGCGGATAAAATATCCTTATATTCGAGCCTTCGGGAGTACAAATCCCGAAGGACGGTGAAATTGGTGCATATTCAAGGCAGAGCCTTGTAAAGATTACGTCGCAGGCAAGAGCCTACAACTATCTTGAGTTCTGAACAGAAATCCATAAATATTATTTGATGAACTTCATAAGTTCGGCTTTCTTTGCGTCGTATTCTTCTTGAGTAATAATCTGAAGGTCAAGTTTTTCTTTCCACTTCTTGAGTTCCTGGATTGCAGCGTCCGAATCGTTCATCTTCGTCTGTATCTCGCCTACTGCAATTGCTTCCTCAAAGTTGGTGCAAGCAAGTCCACCTCTGTTCAACACTAAGTAAATCTTGCATCCGCAGTTGTTCCTATTGTATGGGTCAACTGGTAGGCATTGAATCTTCTTGATTGTAGCAACACCACCGCTTCTGTTTTCAACCCTTTCGTAAATTTCTTGATTTGCAGCCGATTGCGCAGCCGTTGTGTATTCGTCTTCCGACAACGAACCGAGAATACTCGAGGTTACGTCCCTGAAATACACATAGTACTTACCATTTGTTGGGTAGCCGTATGTAATTGTAGAACCCGGCTTGTATGTAACTCCATCCGAAGCGGTGTATGCGGTTATGTTGTCGCCACCTTTTCTCCCTGTAAGGTCTTTTGCCGACACATGGTTTACAATGTCTTGATATGTAACTATTTGTGTCGATGCGCACAAGCTGAGTGCTATGAATGCAATTGTAATAAGTTTTTTCATTTTATGTTTTTTTATTCGGGCGCAAAAATAACGAAAATGGTGATAGAATTATGGATAGATGGATTTTTTAATGGGAACTTATATACAAGTTGACTAAAATATGTGCTACTGAACTGTCATTCCGCAAGTTAGAACAATAACGCGATGCGGAACGTGGGCGGAATCTCCCGTGAAAAGAGATTTCGATGGAGATTCCGCATAGACAGGCTCACACGACACGTTCCTTAGTCGGTTCGCTTTGTCTTGTGGAATGACTCAGAGTGCATAGTACAAAAGCACATTGCGTCAACACGTATATAGCAACCTTTTTTATTAGCAGATTCATCCATTGTCATCCAAACGACCTCGGTCGTTCCATTCCCCATAAATCTTGCCACAGCGTGCCGATGATATTAGCTTGTCAAGTTGACGTTGTGCATCTTCGTGGCGTTTCATCTTTTCGTAGAAACGGATGTTGTCAACGCGCACACGGACAAACAGTTGCGGACACGACTGTAAAAATTCCCAGACTTTTGCATCGGCTTGCAACTGCGAAAGTATCCAGTCGTCAATCTTGAAGTGGCTTTTGTCAATGTCGGGAAGAACAGAAATTCCTGCCTCGGTCATAAGCCCAAGCGAGATAAGCCTGCGGCAACGCGCCTTGTTCAGTTCCGTCCAGTTGCTGCCTTTGCGCCGTGGTGAAAAACGCGAATACGCAACACCATCAATTTTTCTACTGGTTGAATCAATCCATCCGAAACATAACGCCTCTTCAACAGCATCAACATACATTACGGTGTTTTCCTTTGGCGTCCACGAACGGTTTACCCGCAGATACATTTCGGTTTCCTGCTTGGCGTTGACAAGATACCAGTCGCGCAGTTCTTGGCGTGTTGCTATGCTGAGAATATTTTGCATCTCGGGACGAAAGGATAATTCTTAATTTACAGACCTATATATAAAGTCGCTGTCGCCATATCTCAACACCATCATTTTTCGCGACAATTCTGCAATCTTGAAAGTCATTGCATTTATTTTCAAATAATTGCACTCTGGAATTGACCAATTGCCATAGATAGTGTCATTGCTTTTGATTTTTGTCAGGGAGCCGTCAGCAGAGAACTCATATTGCTCTGGAATTACACTAAATTCCTGATTTATGGAATAGTCGATGTAAGTATCGTTTATCCATTTGCGTTCTGTAAGAAGTTTTATTTGCCGTGTCATGTTGCAGGAATTTTCGCACGACTGCACGAAAAGCAAAGGAAGCGACATCAATATGATTACCAGAAGTTTTCGCATCTAGTCCACGCGCGAATTTATTGAAACTACGTGCTTCTCCACAATCTTCTTGCCTTCGAGGTTGAAAAGCTCGACATACACGATGTAAATTCCTGCCGGGCAAAGGCGGTTCTGTGCATCGAAGCCGTCCCACACGATATTACCGACAGAGCCGAGGCTGCGGTTGTTGACAAGTGTCTGCACGAGCCTGCCGTTGGTCGAGTACACCGCAATAGTGCCGCTGTAGCCAGCCACATCGAGGCTGTAGGTTATGACAAGCTGGTCGTCGTAGCCGTCGTTGTCGGGCGAGAAGACCTCGCTGCTCAAGGTTATCTGCGATTCAATCTCGCCAATCTCGTGGAACTGCGAATTTACATATCCGGGCGTTGCAAAACCTGCGTCCTGCGCTGCCGAATGCCAGTTGCTTTCGTCCGACGACGGCACATCGTAGTTTATCCTTTCGAGCGAAACACCGTCCTGCGAACTCAACAGCCTGTAATGCTGGGACTTGTTGTAGCTAACAATGTCTATGGTATCGAAGGCGCGACCTGTGATTATGATTGTCCCCTTGTCGTCGGGCATCGAAGGCATCTTGGCGACCTTGTAGAGATTTTCGGAATGCTCGATTGTATAGTGATTGTAAAGGTCGGCAATGTCGGTGCTGAAAGCGCAATATTCCTGCGGAAGTATCAGTCGGCTGATATTTGTAATCTGGTACGAATCCTTTACGGAACCGTCGTCGTTGGTGTTCGAAATCCACAAATCCTTCAGGTCGATGACCTTGTCGGAACGATTGTAAAGTTCTACAAAGTCGCTGCCACCAGAATAAGGATTGAACAGCAATTCGTTTATTGCCAAGTCGTTGTATTCCGCCTGCACGCCAATTCCAAACCTAATTTGCGTATTAACCTCGACATTGTTTCCGCTACAGTCGGTAATATTTTCGCTTACATTGAGCATATAGACCTTGCCACGCTGTATTTCGGCGTTGAACTTCATTTTTACAACTGTAAGCTGAGGCTCAATAATTTTCACAAATGTCGGATTTCCAAATTCCTCGACACTGAAATTCTGCGTACTAATCATTTCAGGCAAAACAACTTCGCTGAAATACACGACCACGGTATCGTTTACCACCTCGGCATCGGTCGGATATGGCATAATCCTGTCGGGATTGGTTGCGTTGACCGAGTTCTGTGTTCCGGGCGTACCACCGCGACGGTCGAGAGTAGAACGCCAGTTGGCTGCACCTTCGCACGGATTGTCGAGGTCAACCATTTCAAGCGAATATCCGCCCTGTGCCTTGAAATTGTCGTCGTGCCACGACGACGAGAAAGTAAGCGTGTGGATTATATTGTCGTTCTTGTCGTAGAGCGAAATCGTTGTTCCTCCCTGCGCAAACGACGGCATACCGTCCACACCAACGACATTCTCAAAATCTTCGAAAAGGAAAGCATTGTCGGCAGAGGTAAGCACCAGATACGACTTGGCATTTATGATTACCGACGGCAAAGCCTTAGTCGTTGAGCCAAGCGCAATTTTCCACCCCGACAAACTTACAGCATTGTCGCTACGGTTGTAAATCTCCACATACTTAGCATCAGGTAAGCCTACCACTGGCGATGGCTTTGACATTATCTCGCTGACTACTATTGTGTTGAAAGCAACTGGAACAGTCGAGAACTGCACCGTCTGCCTTTCCATGACATTTCCGCAAAGGTCGGCTATGTTTTCCACCGTAAGGTTGTAGATGCGGTTCTGCTCGAACGATACTCCGAACATAAGCACCAGCAAGTTGGGATTATTGGCGTCCATTCCTGCATAAACGGGGTTGCCGTAGTCGTTGTCGAGCGAAAAGTTGTCGAGCGAAAGCGTTGTTGTATCAATGGTTTCGGAAAAAGTAAGATGCAGTTCGTTTGCCGAATTTATGCTTAAATCCATAATCGACGGAGCCGTTTCGTCAACATTTGGTCCGAAAATTGAGTTCTGTCTTCCCGGAGTTCCGCCATTTTCGTTTTCGGATGCCCGCCAGTTGGTCGATTGCTCGCAACGGTTATTCGGGTCGATGCGTTCGAGCGACCATCCACCGTCCTTCTTGCCTGCATTCCTGTACCATGCCGACGAGTATGTAATCTTGTCAACCTCCGACATAAACTCGTTGTACAGCGTGATGGTTGTACCGCCGTTTGTCAACGCAGTCGCCGAAAGGCTTAGGGGCAGAATATTTGTAATGTCGTAGAAAAGCGTATCATTGCCTGTGCGACAAATCACCACATACTCCGACGGATACAGCGTATATGCATCGAGTGTCTTCGAAGTCGTGCCGATTTTCAAAGTCCAGCCTTCGAGGTTTATTGCATCGGGCGAATTGTTGTAAAGTTCGATGTATTCGCTTTCGGGCAGACCTACGACTGGTGTCGGGTCGGCCATAATCTCGTTGATAACCACCGAGCCAGTTCCGGCTTCTACGAAAGTCATCTGCGTAGTGGAAGTTGCCAAAGTATTTCCTTCGCTATCTGAGATTCCGCCGTATGTCAATGTGTAGGTGGTACCGCTTGTGAAACTGCCTCCGAATGTTAGAACAATTTTTCTTGCATCGCCTTCCTGCAAAGTCGCAGAACTTGCCTGACCTATGCCGTTGCCCATACTGAAATTTGATGCACTTATGCTTTCCTCGTCGATTTCCTCATCGAACGAGAGCAGAATGCTGTTTTCGCTTGTGAAGCGTGCCGAAACCAATGCAGGAGGCTCTGTATCAACCGTGTATGTTCCCGAAACGGAAATATCGTCGAACCACATTTTTGCAGCATTCGAGACCGTATATTTGCAGGCAAGGCCGAAATACCTTGATGCCGAGTATGTCAAATCGGTGGTTTCGCCTTCGAGGGTGTATGTTCCCTCGTCGTTTATGTCGGTATAAAGTTTCCACTCGCCATCGATGGAACGTGTAACCTTGATTTTGAAAGTGTTGCTTGTCCCTAGCGTAAGTGCGCGACCGTCGATGATTTTGTTTGACGATGAAGCATTTTTGCGATATAGGCATACATTGTCGGTAGTGGAAACCCCGCACACCCTGACGAAATAGCCGGCAGTGCACGAAAACGGATTGGCATTGTCGGAAACTATATAGACATCGCAGAAGTTGTTGGAGGAAGGATTGAAGGCGTATCTTACAGTAAAAATCCATTCGGCGCCATCAATTGCTCGGCATTCGGTCGAAAGCATTGCTGTGGAGGCTTCGGAATCGTTGAGCTGGAGTTCTCCTCCGTTAACCTGGAATTTTGCTGTTTCGCCCGTCCACTGCGGGTTCGCTGTGAAATCGCCATCCGAAAAATCATCGGTAAATCCGCCGTTGACCTGAGCGTTAGCCAGCGATACCGAGAAAAGTAAAATCGCAAATGCAAATATCTTGAAATACATTAGTCTAACATTTAACAAATTGCAAAAGTAACCAAAATTTCTATTCATAAGCCTTTTTCTTCCAAATGTTGCTCTTTTATCAGTCAAACAAAAATATTATTGCTCGTAAACATAAAATCCCTATATTTGCCACAATGATACTAAGTTTTATTAAAATGGAAGTTTTAACACACGAAGCAGGACACAATTCTGCAGAAATTTTTTCTCATTCAGAACTAGATTACAAATACTATCAAACTGGATTGCAAAGTAATGAACATGGAAGAATATATTATCCAACAAAAGATAATACTATTGAAATAATAAATGACAATTTGAATAGATTAAAAATGACAGTGATATGATTAATAAAATTATAATATTACTGCTTTCTACTATATTTGTATCGAATGTAATTGAACATCAAGGGGATGAGAACAGACAAAATATAAGACGATATGAAGATTTGGGTTGTTTTTATTTTTATGGCAATTTAGAATCTGGACTTTTTTATTATGAGGTTACTTACGATGATCTTGTTAGTGTGCAAGCAAAAGGTAAATACAGAATAAAAAACAATCGTTATTTACTCACTTATGATGAATTAACAGATACAATAGAATTCGAACATGATGACGACTTGCCAGATGAAAATTTATACTTTGCAGAAAAAGATTATCTCGGCATAGTTTCCCCATCTTTTTCAATGAAGTTTATTGTGTTTGATACAATTATTAACGACTATAAAACGGTTGAAGCTTATTGGACTGGTTTTGATAAAAAAGAAAAGAAAAGTAGTGACTTTTGTAAAATTGAACGTAAGATACTTGGCGAGAATTTCATATTACACGAACCGCAATATCATTATTCATCTGAATACATTCACATTGAAGTTCCAGATAGTGTCAATATTGTTAATATTATTGGTTACTTCTCTAATATAAAAGTGGCTCCAACCAAACGTATGCCTAAGGTTTTAAAAATTGTTGATGACAATAAAGTATATGACAAAAAAACGGGTAGTTTTTATGATTATAAACAAATTAATAAAAAATAATTTAGATATCAAATTTATTACGCGAATAGAGATTTTAGCCCACGAAGCTGGCCACAATTCTGCCGCTGCATTTTCTCATTCTGAAAATTATGATTATAAGCAAAAAGGATTACAGAGTTATAGAAAGGGATGGGTATATCCAACCGATAAAAACACTATCGGAATAATTGATGATGATGATAATAGAAAACACATGACAATAAAATAATGAAACTTATATTCGCAATATTAATACATTTTTGTATTGTTTTTTCTGTCGTAGCACAAGAGTACCCCGCTAAATATTATGGAGGAAACGAAAATTTAGAAGGCCCTTTTAAATACGAAATGGGACAAGTATTTGGAGCCTGGGAAACATATTACCTATATTTTGACAAAACGACTAATAATAACAAAGGCTATTTTTTATATACATGGGATACCGATGCTGGGAAAGCCTACGGAAAAGGACAGTTTGAAAAATATAAGCATAGGGGGAAATATATTCTGAAGTATGATGACCGTTTAAACGATACGGTTATATACGAATATAACAGAGAATTGTCCTCTGATACTTTATACATATACACATACAACAATTACGGATATTATTCTGATAGAGAATTTATTATTACGCTGGAATATGTCGACACAACAACCAATGACCAAAAACCTATAGATATGGTAATGCATTCTTTCCGAAGTAAGGACAATAAAACAACAGGATGCTATTTCCCCATAGCAAAACGCCGCATAAGGAATATCAGGTCTAATTTTTTTATTATTAATGAATATGATATAAATATACAAACTGATCATCTCGACAGCATAAATGTCGTCAAAATAATTGGAAGAGAGCGTTATAATGAAGTAATACAGACAGGATATTGCGAAATGCTAAAAGTCAGAAAAGATTATATAATCGATAAAAAAAGAATGATTGAATATGAATCCAACAGATATAAGCCAGACAAAGGAGCACGCCAAAATCGCCGTTCTTATAGAAGATATTACTATGGCTGGTTAACGAGAAAAAAATATAAGGAACATAAGAAGAAATTTAGTGAATACGAATTAGGACATAATTCGGCCGGGGCATTTGAGTAATTCAAAATCGGTTTTATGTGAAATCCTAGAAATAAAAGACGGGAAACTGGTTAAGATAATACCATACGAAAATAAGGAGTAACTAGGATTTTTCATCATCGTGAAAGAATCCCTATTCCACAATCCAATCAGTGATATTTTTCTCCTCTTTAGAGAATGCGACACCAACCTTCACAACCTTTTTGTTTCCTGCTTCGTATGGCAGCATATAGCCGTTGCTGTTGATTTGGTCGAGTGCTTCACGGGCAGTACCATTTATCTTCAACTCGAAGACATACACCGTATCGCCGACAAACATTACAATATCCGAACGACCGTTTGCTGACTTTACCTGAGTACGCACATAATTGTTCATCATACTGAAAATCACATACATTATCGTCTCGTAGAATGCTTCAAGCGTTGTAAGATTGCCAAGCTTGGAATTGCCGTGTTCGAGATATGGAACGGATGCAAAGAACGCCTTAATATACTGCAACGCGGAATCTATGTCTTGTTTTCGCAATGATGTATATATATTTGCTACCGTGTTGGTTGCAAGCAAGGTACTAGCTTTTTCTGCAACTACAGGCAATAGGTTTCGCATAAATCCAACGCGAACCTCGGCGTTCGGAAAGTCAAGAACATACTGGTTAGTATTAAAATCATAATTTTTAATTGTCAAATAACCAGACTGATACAATAACGGCAGAATTGTTTCCATGTTTTCTGTTGGAGCATCAAATTCGGATGCAGAAGCAGTAATGTTTTCCAAAGAAAGCACATTGGTGCCGAACCGTTTCATCTGTGTAAAGAGATAAGTCGGAGTTCCACTTCCAAACCAGTATGAGTCAATGTCTCGATTTTTTAGAGCCATTGTCAAGCTAAATGGGTTGAAAATATCAGGTGATTTCCTTGAGAATTTATAACCGTCGTACTTCATTTTCAGCATTTCCACCATTTCATCGTAAGTACATTCATACTCATCGGCAAGCACTTGAATGTCGGGCTTAAAAACATCCAACGCCTCGTCAACGGTAATTCCGCAGATGGCAGAATATTGCGGTAGCATTGTTATGTTGGTGATATTGTTGAGCGTAGAAAAAATAGATAATTGTGAAAATTTTGTGATGCCAGTGATAAATACAAAATGTTCGTATTCCTCACAAGCCTTCAGCGGCTGGTAGAATTCCTGCATAATTTTGCGAACCTCGGCAAGTTTCTCCGGTTCGTCAAGCACATCAAGCAATGGCGCATCATATTCATCGAGGATAACAACACATTTGAGACCTGTCTGTTTGTATGCCCGCCCCATAAGACTTGCAAAGCGGGCACCAGGTGTCTCATCATTCAAATCTCTGCCATATTCTTCCTCGTACGGTCTTAGCTGTCGTTCAAGTTCTTTTGTTATTCCCTGCAGATCATACTGATTCTTGCACAAACTCAAATTGAAATGAAATACAGGATATTTCTTCCACTCGGTTTCCAGCTTTTCCATTGCCAAGCCTGTGAAAAGTTCCTTGCGCCCTTCGAAATAACATTTAAGAGTGGAACATAGCAATGTCTTGCCGAACCTGCGTGGACGACTCAGAAAAACAAACTGAGATTCGTGAGCCAACTGATAAACGAGGTCGGTCTTGTCAACATATATCAGTTCGCGTTCGCGTATGTTATCGAACAACTGTATTCCTGCTGTGAATCTGCGCATTGTCTGCATAAAATTCTATTTTTTGCAAAAATACAATTTTATTTGCGATTTACGAAGTACGATTTTTGATTTAATTCTTCTAAAAATACATCCCCACCACCATCACATCATCCGTCTGCTCCAAGTCGCCACGCCACAAGTCAAGTTTTTCGGACAAGAACGACTTTGCCTTATCGGGCTTCATCTGCGCACATTCCTGCAAAAGATTGCGGAAACGCGGATATTTCAGTTTGCCTTCGGCTCCAAACTGGTCGGGATAGCCGTCGGAGGAGAGGAAAACTACATCACCAGACTTGACATTTATAATTTCTTCCGCAAATTCCTCATTTACAGCACTCCCCATTATTGCATTCAACGACTTGTACTCTCGAACTTCGGGCTTACAAACTAACTGGCTAACAGTCGAGCAGTCGCACCCGTCGCCAGAAACAAGCCACATTTTTTGCTTGGAACCAAGAAAACGCACCTCGTTGCCACAAATCTTAAGCATCGACAGGCAGAGCGACTCGCCCTTGAGGTTTTCGGCAGATGAAACAATTTCGCAGAACTCATTGTTTATGAAAGACGCCATTTCGGGCAATGTGTCGTACTTCTCGATTGCTTCATACACCGACTTTATGCCCAGCACCGACAGAAATCCACCCGAAATTCCGTGCCCAGTGCAGTCGCCCACAACCACATACGAGGCATCGCCTTTGGTCTGCGAAATGTAAAAGTCGCCACCTACGACGACTTTCGGCCGGTCGAGGACGAACATCTGCAAGTTGCTTTCCGTCAGACTGTTGCTCATACAACCAAGTTGAATTTCGCGTGCATAGTCGAGGTTTGAGGAGATTTCCTCGTCGCGCTGCTTGAGGTCGGCGTTGAGTTTTGCAAGCATCTTGTTCATGCGACTTTTCTTCACAAGCAAAAATGCAATTACAGCGATGAAAATTAGTACGATCGCGATTATGGAGAAGAGGATTAGATTTAGAGTCTTCTGATGGTTGAGTTCAAGTTCTAATTTTTCGCGCAAATACCTGAACTCCAGTTTACATAATCTTTCTGTTAAATCCGTATTAGATATATTTTCATCAAGAGAATAATATTCTTCTAGATAATAATTGGCTTTTTCATAATCTCCCATTTTTTCATAGAGCTCCTTGTATCTTTGAAAAAGTGTAACCTTTGCTTCTTCATAGTTATTTTCATTACAGATACTATCGACTTCAGATAGACAATTTAACGCCTTGCCATACTCATTCTCCTGTATGTATATGCTAGACATACTATTTAGTACCGAAACATAAATATATTTGTCCGTGACATCGTCAAGCGACTGCAATAATATTGAATAAGTATTCTTTGAATCTTCAATATTACCAGTAAAGTATTGAAGATAAGCCAAATTATTGTAGACAGCTACTTTAGTATTTACATCAGAAACTAAATTTAAAGCACTATCATATAGCATAAATATCGTATCATAATCTTCACTTGCATAATAAATGTTTGCTTTGTTTACCAATGATATTGCCAAACATTCGTCATCTTCTATTTTTTTTGCATGTTCTATAGCTAATTCAAAGTATCTTTTCGCTTTATCATTGTTGATGTACTCTTCATATATATTGCCAATATCATTATAAACTTGATATAAAACTCTACAATCATTAATCTTTTTGGCTATTTGTTCCGCCTTTTCATACAAATTTAGTGCATCTATGAAATTCCCCGTTTTTTCCTTAACAATGCCTTTACTCCTGAAACCTACCGCCATCCAATGATATGACTTGCTTTTAAAAGCATGCAACAATATCGTATCTGCATAACAAACAGCAATATTGTTGTCAAATTTCGAATAATAGTCAAAAAGTTCCTCATAAATTGCAATTTTAACCGTATCTTCTTTTGCCACCGCCAGTTCATTCTTCAAACTATCCACATACTCATCCTGCGCAAAGCATCCCAATGCCAATACACAAAACAATATGCAAGTCAGGAAGTGTTTCATTTTCTCTTGAAAACTTTACCGACAACCCTCTTGTACATCGCCTTCATATCTTCCGAAAGGTCGAAATACAAGGTAGGAACGACAAACAAAATGCAGATTACCGCCGAACGCACCGCCAAATCGAGTATCAAGTTGCCCAAATCGGGTATCAGCCACGACAGCACATAAGCCACCGCGCCGAAAAGCAATACAAGCAAATGCTTCAGACAGAATGGATTAAATCCGAATTTCAGCCTTACAAAAGCAATCCTTACCACCGAGTACACAAGGAAGGACAGCATTGAAGCCACCGCCGCGCCTGTAATGCCATAAATCGGCAACAGCCATACATTGAACCCAAATATCAAACCAATGAGCATCAACATGATAAGCGTGTGATAGCGGTAATATCTGCTGTACTGAATAATCTCACCGCTCACACTTGCCGCCATCTGTATGAGGTGCGAAATGGCAATGAACAAAATTACCAGCCTGCCATCGGCGTATTCGGGCGGAAGCATTTTCAGAATGTTGTTGATGTTGCCCCACACCAGCGCAAACAGTATTACGCCTATAATCAGCATGTTAGTGGTGCATTTGCGATAAACCTTCAGCACCATGTCGTCGTCGCCGCTCTTGAACGACTCGGTAATCACCGTGCTCGAAATCCTTATTATCGAACGCCCTGGAAGCAATATCATCGAGCCGAAATAAAAGGCGATGGAATATACACCCGTGGCACTCAGGTCGCAGTAGTGGTTGATGAAATAACGGTCAATCTGGTTGACAAACACCCCGCTGAAACTCGAAATCACACCAAAAAACGCTACCGAGCACATCGCCCGCACAAATTCACGCGTGAGCAACTTCTTCGACGGACGCAACGACATATTTCCCTGCACAATGAGCAAAATAAGTAGCAAAACAGTCGGAACGCCGTATGCAGCAACATAATATATTATGAAGCCGTTGAAATCCAACACTCCAAAATAGAACAGCCCGATGCCTATGAGGTTGAGTATTCGCAGAAGGAACTCCTTGACAAACAGCCCGAACGACGAATTGTAGAACATCCGGTTATAGATATCGCTGAGCAGGTAGAATATCGTTATGTAAATGAGTGGCAGAAGCAGGAAAACATAGTCGGCAAAGAGTTTCGACTTCTCAAGGTTCTGAGCCACAAGGTAGTCGCGTGCACCGAAATATCCAGCAGTACAAACCAGCGAACCGACAATTCCCACTGCCACCAACAGAAACGGGAAGCCGTTGTGCTTGTGCTCTGGGTCGCGGAAATATGGGAAAAATCTGACTATCACATTGGTAAAGCCAAAGCAACCGAACTGTCCCACAATCGACGACAGAGCAATAAGCAGGTTGGTAAGACCAATTTCGTCGGTGGTGAAAATCTGCGGCATAAGCAGGGCTACATTCACAAAACCTATGAATGCTCCGAGGTACGAGTAAATCGACCCTTTTATTGTCTGTTTTGCAATGAGTCCCATAAATCGTAGATGCTTTTTTTCGACTTGATGTTTTCAAATGGCAAGAGGTATGCTCCTGTAATACAGTCCATTGAGCGCAAAGCAGTCATAGCCCTGTCGAGTCCGAACGAACTGTAGTCACGGACAATGAAAAGGTAGTCGAAGTTGTGAAATTCGTCGATAAGGCAAATGCCGTTGTGCCTGTTTGATATTAGCAGCAGGTCGGACTTTCGGAAACTGTCGATTGCGTTTCCGTAAACCGAATAGGTATTTGGTTCTTGTTGTGCAACATTGTCGAACAGCGACATAGTCTGCTGCTGTTCCCTTTCCACTTCGATGTATGGAAGCAGGTAAAAGTCCATTCCAAATCCGCGGACAAGACCAAACGCCAACTTGTAGTCAATTTCCGATGTCGATATACCAACAATCTGGAAATTCACATTAGGCATATAGTCCAATTTTACCTTCGAAGTCTTCACAATGCAAACTTACATAAAAAATTATTAGTGGTGGTAAAATTTGAGGAAATTCTTTTTATAATGCCTGTCATCCTATATTTGCTGCGTAAAAATAAATGTTATTTTTATGGAGTAAAAGTGATTATTAATTTTTCAAACAGAAGTGGGAAGGGAATAAGATTTACTTAGTCATTAATCTCCAAGATTCTGCGGAATGCTAATCCCCTTTCCCATCTTCCTGTCTTTAGCCTGAACAGTTCATTAGGACAAACCTGCATTTAGGATTGATAGGCATTGACAGTGAGTCTTCTGTCTGAGTTTAAAACCATTTTGTTATGGCAAAAATAGGTATTTTTTTCGGAATAGACATCAGCAGGGATAAATTTACAGTTGCCTGCAGGTCTGGAAACACAATCAAGGTTCATGACTGGACATACGATTGTGATGGAATAAAAGGGTTTGTAAGGGGACTCGCCAGCGACAGTAAATGTGTAATGGAAGCGACGGGCATCTACCACACCAGGCTAGCCGTTGCCCTGCATGATGCGGGCATATTTGTTTCCGTAGTCAATCCGCTGTGCATCAAAAACTACTCGCGTATGCTGATGAAACGCACAAAGACGGACAAGGCAGACTCAAGCCTGATTCTTGATTATGCAGAATCTCAGGCACTTGAAGAATGGAAGCCCAAAGAAACATATTGCATAGAGGTTCATCAGCTTTTCACCATGCTGGAAAGCAAACGGAAGCAACTTTCAATAGCAAGGAACAAACTTGAATCGCTTGAACACTCCGGTTGCAAGTCAAAGCTGTGTGTTGACATGTGCAAAAGAGATATGATCGATTTCAAGAACGATATTGAACTTATAAGCAACGAGATAGCAAAATTGGTGGAAGCAAATGAGAAGGAAAGTCTTGAGAGGGTGATGTCAATTCCTGGAATAGGCAGGACAACGGCATGTATGCTTATTGCGCTTACGAATACGATGAGAGGCTTCGACAATTACCGCCAAGTAATATCGTATATTGGTACATCTCCGAGAATATACGAATCTGGGAAATCTATTTGTGGCAGGGCTGCTATTTGCAAGATGGGCATGGGACTGGTTAGAAAGCAACTTTATATGTGTACATTCTCCGCAGAACGATACAACAGATCTTGTACGGAACTGGCTGAAAGACTACGGGAAAAGGGAAAGGCAAACAAGGTAATACGTATTGCACTGGTAAACAAACTTATAAAACAAATATTCGCTATTATGACTGGCAACAAAATGTATGATGAAAATTTTTCAAAAAATATTTGGTAGTTAACACAGTTCATTCCGTAAGACAAAGCGAACAGCATAAGGAACGTTGCTTGTGAGCCTGTCTATACGGAATCTCCCCAAAAAACGTTTTAATGGGAGATTCCGCACAGTTGAACAATAATTACGCTCTCCGTACCGTACCGCGTTATTGTTCTAACTTGCGGAATGACGAGAAGACTTACCTCCCATTCCCCTTTTCAAACACCTCCATCTCCATACTTGCCTCCTCCCACACGCTCATTTGCTGCTCGAGCTCCTCGTTCAGCTTGCCCGACATCTTGTAGGCGGTTTCCAACTTCTGCTGTTCGATGGCTGGATTCGACATAAGTTCGTTAAGCCCAGCAATTTCCGATTCTAGCCTTTCGATTTCGGCTTCGGCTTTGTCGATGCGGTTCTGTATGGCACGACGGCGCTTGTTCAGCTCTTTGTTTTCAAGATACTTCTGCTTGTTGTCGGAGATACCTGCTTCGGCTTTTGCCTCGGCAAGCTTGCGGTCTTTTATTTCAATCTCGCGCATATCCTCAATTTTCTTGTTGCGCAGAAAATCGTATATGCCACCCACATGCAGGCGGATTTTCTTATTCTTGAACTCGTAAACCTTCGATACAAGCCCGTCAAGGAAATAACGGTCGTGCGAAACTACTATCAGCGTGCCATCGTAGTTCTGGAGTGCTTGCTTAAGAATATCCTTTGAGCGGATGTCGAGGTGGTTGGTAGGCTCGTCGAGCACAAGCAAATTGTATGGTTGCAACAGAAGTTTTGCCAGCGACAGTCGCGAATGTTCTCCTCCCGACAGCACCTTCACCTTCTTGTCGATGTCCTCGCCCGAGAAAAGGAATGCACCGAGAATGTCCCTGATTTTTGTGCGTATGTCGCCAACGGCAATGCGATCAAGTGTTTCAAAGACAGTCAGTTCTGGGTCAAGGAGTTCGTCTTGGTTCTGTGCAAAGTAACCGATATTTATGTTGTGACCGATTTTCAGTTCACCCGAATACTCGGTTTCACCGATGATGACTTTTGACAAAGTAGTCTTGCCTTCGCCGTTTCGTCCGACGAAAGCAACCTTCTCGCCACGCTCAATCACAAGGTCAATCTTATCGAGGATAAGGTTGTCGTCATAGCTTTTGCTTAGTTCCTTGGTTTCGACCACAATGTCGCCCGAGCGCGGTGCCGGTGCGAACTTTATGTGCATAGCAGCGTTATCGAGGTCATCCACTTCGATGATGTCCATCTTTTCGAGCTGCTTTATGCGCGACTGAACCTGATTTGACTTGGTGGCCTTATAGCGGAAACGCTCGATAAATTCCTCGGTGTCCTTGATTTGCTTCTGCTGGTTCTCGTAGGCGGCAAGTTGCTGTTGCAGGCGTTCCTGCTGCAAAACCTTGAACTTTGAATACGGAACCTTGTAATCGTATAGTTTTCCGAGGTTTATCTCAATGGTGCGGGTTGTTACATTGTCGAGGAATGCGCGGTCGTGCGAAATTAGCAAAACGGCGCCCTTGTATGCCTGCAAAAAGTCTTCAAGCCACTGAATTGACTCAATATCAAGGTGATTGGTAGGCTCGTCGAGAAGAATGAGGTCGGGACTTTGCAGAAGGATTTTTGCAAGTTCCACCCTCATGCGCCAGCCGCCGCTGAACTCAGCAATCTTGCGGTTGAAGTCGTTGCGCAGAAAGCCCAAGCCTTTTAGAATCCGTTCGATTTCGGGTTCCATATTGTTCACGCCGACGATTTGCAAGTGTTCGTTGAGGTGGGCAAGGTTTTCGGCTGCCTTTATGTACGATTCGGAAGTGTAGTCGGTGCGGGTTTCGAGTTCGGCGGCAAGGCGGTCGATTTCGCGCTGGATTTCGGCGATATTGTCGAAAGCCTTCTTGGTTTCCTCAAGCACAGTGTTTTGCGTTGAAGCAAGCGCCATCTGCTGTGGCAGGTAACCGATGGTTATTCCCGACGGCTTCGACACGCTTCCTTCGGTTGGCGTTACTATTCCGCAGATGACTTTCAGCAAGGTGGACTTTCCTGCGCCGTTCTTTCCGACCAAACCTATGCGGTCGCGGCGGTTTATCATAAATCCGATGTTGGAGAATAGCTCAAATCCCCCAAAACGAATGGTTATATTGTCGATTGATAGCATTTCCGAAATTTTGCGCGAAGTTAATGGAAAAAGTTGGATTGGGGAATTATTTCACCGCAATCCTTCTTCCCTTCCACTTCGGCCTATAAAATAGCGATGCCACGGCTACCGAAACTATGTATAGCGGATGTAAGAGCGTGAGCGGCAGAATTGCCCACCAGAGTTTTCCACGGCGGTAGAAATGCAAAACATAAACAATGAAATACGTGTCAACGGCATTCTTCATAAACAGCAGGCAGAAGAACACTATAAAATATATCGGACAGATACAGCCTGCAACGAATGAGGCTATCAGTGTCAGTGCCATTAGGAAAACGGACGCGGAAACGAAGATTGCAAACGGATTCTTGTAACCGCCAGCCTTCGATGCCCACCTTACCCTTTGTGCAAAAAATCCTCCAAGTCCTTCGGGAGACTGAGTTTCGACTATACATTTTTCGTTCTGAACAAACCCGACCTTGTATTTGCTGTCTGTATAATGAAGCAGAAAAACATCATCGCCCGACGAATATTTCTTGTTTAGGTCGGCTTCGGCATAGACTTTCCGTTCGACGGCAAAGTTGGCACCGTTGCACATAAAAGGCCTGTTCATAAAGAAGCCTGCCGCACCGCTGCCCGTGAGCGAAAGAAATTCCAACTGCACTATGCCATTGAAAAAGCCTTTGCCGTTGGAGTAACAAACTGGTCCGCACGCCATTGCGTATTTCTTGTCAAGCATTTCCGCGATGATTGTTTCTATGCATTCTCTTTTCAGAATGCAGTCGGCATCGGTGAAATACAGTATTTCGCCAGATGACTTTTCGTAGCCTAATTTCAATGCCGCCTTCTTGCCCACAACCTCATCGGATGCATCTATGACCTTAATTCGAGAATCATGATACGATTTTGCAACTGCCAGCGAATTGTCATCGCTGTGGTCGTTTACAAGTATAATTTCCAGTTTGCCATACGACTGTGCCAAAAGGCTTTCGACAAGTGCTGGAAGATTTTTCTCCTCGTTGCGGAAAGCCACGATTACGCTTACCAAAGGAGTATCAGTGGTGGTAATGTTTGGCGAAGAACTGTCCTCGTCGCACCAATGATAACAGAATGCCAAAATCAGCAGCGAATATATTATTGTTATTATGGCAAAGGCGATAATCATCTCTAATATTTGGAAAATTTGCCTATGTAAAACTTTCCTCTTGCAAAAGCCTTTACAAAATATATCCCAGAATCAAGTTCAGAAACATCAATTTCGGTTGTATTCGCGTTTGAAACAAAATTTCTTACAATGTTGCCAAGTTCGTTTATAACAGAAACTTCGCATGGGAATGAAATCTCATCAGGCAATTCAATGTGCAGGATATTGTTGGTTGGATTTGGGGAAATGCTTATATTTTCAACTGCTAATGATTTGTTTTCTGTCAACGCCTCAACATCTTCCATCGTGCAGTAGTTTCGAGGATAATAAGTGCTCCAATATTCATATCCAGAGTGGTACTGAATTGAGTTGTGGAAAATCATAGAACCATTGAACCAAGCACACAACACCTCGAAACCGCCACCTGTCCAGCCTGGCAACGGGTATATATTGTATTCACTATGAAATCCACATTCACTACCAATTCCCGAAAACCATAGGGAAGAACAATAATTGTCAGAACAACCGCCGACCCATTCCTCTTCTCCATTTGCGTACTCTACGTATGCTGGTGCGAGTGTCCACATTTTATACTGATTGCCCTCGTTTTCAATTGTATCCAAATCGCATACAACGATTTTATAAACAGAATACGTATTTTCTAAAAAGCCATTAAGAGTTATTGTATCACCAACTTGCGCCTTATAATCAAAAATCAGTGCCGGATTTTCATTAGGATACTCAAAATATAGTAAACTATCTTCGGTAATGCGGACATTGAAAAGGACAGGACATTCGTCTATATTATCAAGAGAATACCCCTCATAACTTCCGCCACCTTTCATTTGATACACATTGCTTTCTGATGAAGCTTCACACAATTTGAAATAGTACACACACCAAGGATAATCTGGAGGCTGAGCTGAAGAATAGCTACCTACACTCCATACCGTATTTGGTCGTGCAAACAAGGATATGTCTGGAGTTTGCGAATAAACACTTGCTGCAATAGAAATGAGCAGAATTATAGACGAAAAATATCTCATAGTAATGTTTTTTATCATTAACAAAATTTATCCGGACACAAACTTACATAAAAATTCCGATTTTTATATAAGTATAATAAAAAAAACACTACTGATAATCAGCCTGTTATAACTTTTCTTGGAAAAAATATAATGTTTTATGTAAAAAAATAAGGGCTACTCGCCCTTATTTTATATGGTTTCTGTTTATTCCTATTCAGGGTTGAACATTGCGAACTTACCCTTCTTACCGTTGCGGGTGAACATGTAGTGTGTTCCGTTGTATTCCTGGAAAAGTTCGGGAATTATCTTGCTCTTCTTGTTGCTCTTCGGGAACAAAGCCTGACCCGAAACAGCACCGTCGGAGAAGATAGAAACTGCCATTGCAAAGCCGTTGCGGTCGGGCGAAGATGCTTCCTTGTACTTGTCGCCGTTGAGGTTTGCCTTCGATTCGCCAGCTTCGAGGTTTGCAAGGTTCTTAGGATTGTCGTTGTAGAAAAGGAATACCTTTTCGCCAATAGCGTAGGTTGCTACAGATGAATATTTTCCGTAGTCGTTGAAACTATACTGGCTCTTCGGTATTCTTACCATCCACTCCATATTGTTGAGAGGGCTGCAGTACGAAACAAGCACGTCGTTGAAGCGGTAGTACTCGTTGTATATTGTTTCTCTTGTCTGCGGGTCGAAAATCGAATCCTTCCAGTAGTTCTTGTGCTCGGCAACAACAACCGAACCCCCGTCGGAAAGATAGAGGACGTCGAGAAGCTGATAGTCGTACTTCTGGTCCATAATCTTGCTAAGTCTATCAGCGTTGAAAGCTGGAACTTCAGTCTTCTGGAAAGTGTAGCAAGCCTTCTTCGAATCCCTTGCGTTTACAACTTTCTTTTCCTTTACGTCGAACTTCTGATGGTAGATTGCCTGATAGGTAGTCTTGCCCTTTGGTACGAGGAATCCGTAAACGTCGATGTTGTCGTTGTCGTCAATACCGAAGATTGCATCAACGAGAACGAGTTTCTTGTCCTTTACGTCGAATGTTGAAACATCTTCCATTGCAGGGTTGAACACGAGCATCTTGTAGTCGTAGGTGATGATTTTCATCTTCTGCAACTGCGCTTCGCTCGGGCTTACACGAACAAGCATATATACGCTACCGCTGTTTGTAACCTTAAGGTCTTCAACAGCAAAAGCCTGTTTTACAAGCGGAAGCTTTACCTGCTTGTTATATACTTCCCTGAGGTTCGAGTTGTACATCTTGAAGTAGAACGGCTCCTCGTTGTAGGTCTGGAACGGACGGTTGTACCATACGAACATGTTCTGACCGTTAGGAGTGAGGCAAACGTTGAAGTCGGCTGCCATGTTCTGGTTTGTGAGCTTTCCGATAACCCTCGGCTCACCCATAACCTGTCCGCTCTTGCCAAGTTCCTGTATGTAAAGGAGCTTTTCCTTTTTCAGGAAGTCTTCTACCTGCGTAAACAGAACCACTTGACCGTCAACGTAGAACGATTCAACGTATGTGGTCTGGTTTCCGTCGATGACAGGAAGAATAATCTGGGCAGAGGTTTCCCTTACCAGCGATGCGGCATTGAAATATTCGAGCCACAACTTGTCCTCGGCATCCATCCTGATTGCATAGAAGCCGTCGGAGTCGCCTCCAATCATTCTCACGTAATCGTTTCCCTCGTCAAGGGCAATGTCCTTGTCGTATCCAAAATTGGCTGTCGGTTTCTGCTGTGCATTAGCTGCAACGCACAAAACTACCGTTAGAACAAACAAAAATATTCTTTTCATTTCAAAAACTATTTACGTAAATAAGGTGCGAAGATATATGTTTTTTTGTAAAGCAAGAAATTATTTTTTCATATTGGCTAACTGACCGCAGGCTGCTGCTATATCACTTCCCTTTGATTTTCTGATAGTTACAACAATATTACGACTCTCAATATGCCTAATAAAATTTTCTAATGTTTCCTTGTTTGTCCTGCGGAAAGTGTCGTCGGGATGCGGATTGTACTCGATGATATTAATCTTGCAAGGCGACACTTTTGTAAACTCGGTAAGTGCGCGGGCATCGTCAAGGCTGTCATTCACTCCGCCGAGCATAAGATATTCGTAAGTGATTCTGGTGCCGGTCTTTTCGTGGAAATAACTTATTGCTTCCGAAAGTTCCTTTAGGTTGTACTTGCGGTTTATGGGCATTATCTCGTTGCGCTTGCTGTCGATTGCCGAATGAAGCGAAATGGAAAGGTTGAAACGTATGCCGTCGTCGGCAAGGTGCTTGATTTGCGGAGCTATTCCGCAGGTTGACATTGTTATCCGCTGTGGCGACATTCCCATCGAATCGGGCGAACATATCTTGTCGATTGCAGCGAGCGTATTCTCGTAGTTCATAAGCGGTTCGCCCATTCCCATAATGACGATGTTGGAAAGAGGTGTGCCGAAAATTTCAGCCGACAGCCTATTGAGCGAAAATACCTGATGGAAAATTTCTCCCGAAGTAAGGTTCCGCTTGAATCCGAGCTGTCCCGTAGCGCAGAAAGCGCATCCCATCTGGCAACCTATTTGCGTTGATATGCAAGATGTTACCCTATCGGCACTTGGAATAAGTACGCCTTCGAAACGATAGCCGTCGCAGGTCTCGAAAAGAAACTTGTGAGTTTTGTCAACCGACGACACCGTATAGATGCACTTTACGTTTCGGAAGCAGAATTCGTCAGCAAGTTTGTCGCGCAAGGGCTTGGAAATGTTGTTCATCTCGTCGAAAGTCTCTGCACCTTTCTTCCATATCCAGTCGTAAACCTGCGAAGCGCGGAATTTCTTCTCGCCGTAGCCGACAAGCAGACTTTCCAGTTCCGACTTGGAAATTTCGCGAATATCTTTTTTCTCAGAATCCATAAATGAAACAAAGTGCAAAGATAGGTGTTAGGTGGGGATAATGCAAATCAATGTTTGGGTGCAGATTCAACAAGCAAGTGCAAAATTAAATAATAAGATTAAAGAACACCTCTTTAGGAGTTAAAAAGTCCAATTTTTTTCTAGGCCTCCTGTTGAT